>JAYRUX010000010.1:0-104205 GCA_041918855.1 Luteimonas sp. | reverse complement strand
GGGGCGCGCCCGCGCGGGGCCCCCCGCGCCGGGATAGCCGTAGCGCACGAGCACCAGCGGCATCCCTGCGGCATGTGCGGCATCGGCGTCGGTCGCCGAGTCGCCAACCATCAGGCACCCGCCCGGCGCGAACCCGAACCGCGCCGCGAGGTGCAGCAACGGCACCGGGCTGGGCTTGCGCTCGGCCAGCGTGTCGCCGCCGACCAGCGCCTGGAAGTGGCCGGCGACACCCATGGCCTCGAGCAGGGCCGGCAGGAACCGCTGCGGCTTGTTGGTGCACAGCGCCATCGGCACGCGGCGCGCGGCCAGTGCATCGAGTGCTTCGCGTACGCCCGGGTACACCCGCGCATACAGCAGAAGGCAGTCGCCGTAGTGGACCATGAAGCGTGGCATCACCTCGTCGACCGGCAGGGTGCTCCCGGCATGTTGCAGCGCCCGCTGCAGCAGGACGCTGGCACCGTCGCCGATCCACGTGCGTACCGTGTCCTCGCTTTCGCACGGCAGGCCCAGCTCGGCGAGCATGCGGTTGACCGCCTCGGTGATGTCGGGCGCGCTGTCGACGAGGGTGCCATCGAGGTCGAACAGCACCAGCTTCCAGGGAAACCCTTTCACGGCGGAAGCATGTCCGCGAACAGCGACGGCTGTGCGGCACCGCCATCGTGCTCGCGGAACCCGCCGATCCCCACGCCCACCAGCCGGTACCGGGTCGACGGCGGCAGGGGGTCGCGGTCGCGCAGGGACAGCGCGATCGCGGTGTAGGCCTCCAGCGACGACGGCGGCACGTCGGGGGTGTGGCTGCGGGTGAGGATCCGGAACTGTGCGGTCTTCAGCTTGAGCACCACGGTGCGGCCGATTCGGCCCCCGCGGCGGCTGGCCAGCCACGATTTTTCCGCGAGCCGGCGGATGGCATCGTCGAGCTGGTCCAGCGGCAGGTCGCGTTCGAAGGTGTCCTCCGCCGACACCGAACGCACCGGCTGGTCGGGCTCCACGGGCCTGTCGTCGATCCCGCGCGCGCGCAGTGCGAGCCGCCGGCCGAAGCTGCCGAAGCGTTGCTCGAGTTCGGCGGCGGGCAGCGCACGCAGGTCGCCGACGGTGGCCACGCCCAGTGCCGCGAGCTTCGACTCCATCACCCTGCCGACGCCGGGGATCCGCCCGACCGGAAGCGGGGTCAGGAATGCCTCGACCTGCGACGGCCGCACCACGAACTGGCCGTCAGGCTTGTTCCAGTCCGAGGCGATCTTGGCCAGGAACTTGCTGGGCGCGATGCCCGCGGACGCGGTGAGCGCGGTTTCGGCGCGGATCTCGGCGCGGATCGCGGCGGCGGTCGCGGTCGCGCTCGGCGACGGGATCTTCGGCTCGGTGACGTCGAGGTAGGCCTCGTCCAGCGACAGCGGCTCGACCAGGTCGGTGTGGCGCAGGAAGATCGCGCGCACCTGCCGCGACACCGCCTTGTAGCGCGCGAAATCCGGCGGCACGAACACGGCATCCGGGCACAGCCGCTCCGCGCGCACCGCCGGCATCGCCGAGCGCACGCCGAACACGCGCGCCTCGTACGACGCTGCGCACACCACCGAGCGCGCGCCGCGCCAGGCCACCACCACCGGGCGCCCGCGCAGGGCGGGATCGTCGCGCTGCTCCACCGATGCATAGAACGCGTCCATGTCGATGTGCAGGATCTTGCGCATGCGCGGATTATGCGGCCGGTGCGCGCGGCAGTGGCTACGGGCCAGCCATCGGCCCGGCGGGCGCCTCCACCTGCAGCGACACCAGCACCACGGTCGGATCATCCGGGTCGGTGGCGACGGTGAACCCGAGGTGCCGGCACATCGACAGCATCGTGCTGTTCTCGCGCAGCACCTGGCCCTCCACCACCTTCAGGCCGAGCCAGTGCGCGACCTCGATCATGATCTGCATCAGCGCCCAGCCGAGCCCCGCGCCCTTTAGGTCGGACCGCACCATGATCGCGTACTCGCCATGGTCGAAGTTGGCGTCGGCCAGCAGCCGCACCGCGCCCAGCATCTCCCCGCTGCCGGGATCGATGGCGACCAGCGCCATCGAACGTGCGTAGTCGAGCTGGGTGAGGCGCGCGATGAAGTCGTGGCTGAAGTCGCGCACGGCGCGGAAGAAGCGCAGGCGCAGGTCCTCCTGGCTGACGCGGGCGAAGAAATCGCGGAACAGCGCGTCGTCCTCGGGGCGGACCGGGCGCACGAACGCGGGGCGGCCGTCGGCGCGCACGATCGTCCGCTCCCACTCCTTCGGGTACGGGAAGATCGCGAACCGCGGGTGCCCGCGCCCGCGGTGCAGCTGCCGCGACGGCGCCACCGCGACCCGCGCGTCCAGCGCCACCACGCCGTCGTGGTCCACCAGCAGCGGGTTGATGTCGAGCTCGCGCAGCGCCGGGAGGTCGGCGGCCATCTGCGCGAGCTTGACCAGAACCAGCGCCACCGCGCGCGCGTCCGCGGCGGGTACGTCGCGGTAGGCGCCGAGCAGGCGCGACACCCGCGTGCGCGAGATGGTCTCGTGCGCGAGCCGCAGGTCGAGCGGCGGCAGCGCCATGGCCTTGTCGTCGATGAGCTCGAGCGCGGTGCCGCCACGGCCGAACACCACCACCGGTCCGAACACCGGGTCGTCGGCGAGCCCGGCGAACAGTTCGCGCGCGCGCTGGCGCACCACCATCGGGTGCACCGTCACCCCCGCCAGGCGCGCGTCCGGCCGCAATTGCCGCGCACGGGCGAGGATGCCGGCCGCGGCCTCGCGCACGGCGTCGACGCCGGCGAGGTTGAGGCGGACGCCGTCGACGTCCGACTTGTGCGCGATGTCGGGCGAATGCAGCTTCACCACCACCGTCCCGCCCGCCGCGAGCAACGGCCGCGCGGCCTCCGCGGCGGCGTCGGCGTCGGCGGCGACCACGGCCGGTGGCGTGCCGATCCCGTAGGCCGCCAGCAGCGCCGAAATCTCGGCCGGCTCCAGCCATTCCCGCCCCGCGGCGAGCGCGGCGTCGACCACCGCGCGCGCCGCCACGTCGTCCACCGCGAACTCCTGCGGCAGGCTCGGCGGCGTTTCCATCAGGGCGCGTTGCGCCTCCTGGTGGCGGACCAGGTACATGAAGCCGCGGACGGCCTCCGCTTCGGTGGCGTAGGTCGGGATCCCCGCGGCGCCCAGGCGCGCCACCGCACCGTCCTCGTCGCCCAGCCACACCGCCAGCACCGGCTTGGCAGCGCCGCGGTGGCGGGGACCTGCGGCACGCACGACCGCGTCCGCCACGTCCGCCGGGCGCGAGAGCACGGTCGGCACGTGGATCGCCATCACCGCGTCGTTGCCGGGGTCCGCCATCAACGCCTCGATCGCCGCCGCGTAGCGCAGGCCGTCGGCATCGCCCTGCAGGTCGACGGGATCGCCGCGGCTGAGCACCGCCGGCACGTGCGGCCCGAGCCGCCGCACGGTGTCGTCCGACACGACGGCGGCTTCGCCGCCGAGGTCGAGCAGGCGGTCGAGCGCGAGCACGCCGGTGCCGGCGCCGTTGGTCACCACGGCGAGCCGCTTCCCCGGCGCCGAGCCCAGGTGCGACAGCGTCTCGGCGGCCGCGAACAGTTCGTCCAGGGCCAGCACCCGGAGCAGGCCTGCGCGGCGGAAGGCGGCGTCGTACACGGCGTCCGGTGTGGCCAGGGTTGCGGACTGCGTGCGTGGCGTCGACGCCGCGCGGCCGTGGCGGCCGGGCTTCACCACCACCACCGGCTTGCCGCGGGCGGCGGCGCGGGCGGCGGTCAGGAATTTGCGCGCGTCGCGCACGTGCTCGATGTAGAGCAGGATGGCGCGCGTGCGCGGGTCCACCGCGAACCAGTCGAGCAGGTCGGCGAAGTCGACGTCGAGTGCGTCGCCGAGCGACGCCACGGCGGAGAAGCCCACGCCGCGCGACGCGCCCCATTCGATCATGCCCGCGGCGACCGCGCCGGACTGCGACACCAGGGCGAGGTCGCCGGGCAGCGGGCGGTGGGCGGCGAAGCTCGCGAACAGCTTCGCGTGGGGCGCGATCACGCCGAGGCAGTTCGGCCCGACGATGCGCAGGCCACGGGCCCGCGCCACCGCGGCGAGTTCCGCGTTGGGCGAGCCCGGGCCGCTGCCCATGCCGCGCGTCAGCACGATGGCCGCGGCCGCGCCGCGCGCGGCCGCCGCGGCCGCGGCCGCGGCCACGTCCGCCGGCGGCGACGCGATGATCACCAGCTCCGGCGCGAACGGCAGCGCCTCCAGGCGGCGGACCGCGGCAACACCCTCGATGCTGGCGTAGCGGGGGTTCACGAGACCGACCGGCCCTGCGAAACCGCCGTCGAGCAGTTGCCGCAGCACCAGCCGCCCCAGCGAGCGCTCGCGCGGACTGGCACCGACCAGCGCGACCGACGCCGGTGCGAACACCGACTTGAGCGCGTACGTGCTCACGCCGCCGACTGTACGCGGGCCACGGCCTGGCGCAGGTCGTCCTGCAACTGTGCCAGCGCGGCGCTGCGCTCCGGTTCGCGCATGCGCAGGATCGCGGACGGGTGCCATGTCGCGATCGCGGCGCGACCATTGTCCAGCGGCTGCCATTGCCCGCGCTGCGTGGTCACGCGGAACGCGTTGCCGAACAGCGTCTGCGCCGCCATCGCGCCCAGCGCGACCACGACGTCGGGCGCGACGCGGGCGAGTTCGGCCGCGAGCCACGGCCGGCACGCCGCCTGTTCCGAGGCGTTGGCACGCTTGTGCAGGCGCGCCTTGCCGCGCGGCTCGAACTTGAAGTGCTTGACGGTGTTGGTCATGTACACGCTCGAAGGCTGCGCGCCGGCGGCCTCCAGCGCCCCGCGCAGGACGCGGCCCGCCGGCCCCACGAACGGCTCGCCGGCGACGTCCTCGCGATCTCCGGGCTGCTCGCCCACCAGCATGAGCCGCGCCCGCGACGGGCCGGCACCGAAGACCGTCTGCGTGGCATGGCGCCACAGCGGACAGCGGCGGCAACCGCGCGCGGCGTCGCGCAGCCGCGTGAGCGAGCCCGACGGGACCTCGTCGACCGGCTTCGCGAGCCAGGGCGACGCGACCGGCGCCGTGCGCGCGCCACCCCGGCCGGCAGCAGTGTCGTGCGGATCGATTCCGGGCATGGCGCGCGCGCCGTCAGTGCAGGCGCCCTGCGGGCTGCACGCGTGCGCCCGGCGCCGGCACGGGCGCGGAGGGCGGCAGTGCCAGCAGGGTCCGCACAAGGTCGCGGTAGGCGCGTGCCAGGTGCGCGAACAGCTGGGCGTAGGCGGCACGGCTGGCCTCGGCGACCCCCAGGTAGGCGCCTCGCCCCAGGCCGATGAAGTAGTCCACATCCACGCGGCGGCGTTCCGCCAGCCCCGGGTACAGGCCCGCAACCAGCAGGCAGCGGTCGCCGACATCGCGCAGGGCATCGGCACGCATCTGGCCCGACTGCGCCTGCGCATGCAGCCAGTCGAGTGCCTGGGTGTGCGACAGCAACTGCGTCTCGCGCTGGTAGCGCAGCAGGACGAAGACCAGGTAGCTCTCGCAGTCCTCGTCAAGCGCCCGGCCGGTCCGCTCCGCGGCCTCGCGCACCATCGCCTGCCACAGCTCGGCGGGCGCCCCCTGTCTCAGGGTGTCGACCATCTGCCACCTCCACTGATGTCGATGCCCCGACGATAGCCCAGGCGCTGTCGGGACGCGCGCCGCGTCCCCGTCGACATCGCCGCTTGAGCGTTCATGCATCCCGTAGTAACGTTGATTCGTCCACAGGAGGCTCCCATGCCACGCATCGCCACCGCGGATGTCCCCGACGTCCCGCCACTGCACGACGAGCAGGTCCGGAAGGATCTCGCCCGCGTCGTCATGGCCCTGTTCGGACGCTGGAACCTCGCCACCGAACAGCAACTGGCACTGCTTGGCCTGAGTCCCGAGAGCCGCCGGCTGCTGGCGCAGTACCGCAGCGGCGAAAAGCCGCTGCCCGGGGGGCGCGACAGCCTGGACCGGGCCGGCTACCTCATGGGCATCCACAAGGGCCTGCACCTGCTGTTCCCGGAAGACGAGGAACTGCGCTATGGCTGGGTGCACCTGCGCAACGCCCTGCTGGACGGCGAGACCCCGCTGCAGGTCATGCTCCGCGACGGCCTGGTGGGGCTGGCCCGCGTGGCGCGTTTCGTCGCCTTCCAGCGGGGCCAGTAGTGGTCCTGCTGGACCGCCTCGCCCGCTACGACGGCGATACATACCGGAACATCCTCTCCCTGCGCAGCTCGCGCGACCTGTTCGCCGACCTGGCGCCGGACGCCGGTGCAAGCGCCGCGGCGATGGCGGCGGACCTGCGCATGTCCGGGCATGTCCCGCCGTCGCAGGCCGAGCGTGCACTGCTGTACTCCACGGCCATCGACTATCCGTTCAGCGCCGACGGCTCGGTCGCCAGCCGCTTCGGCGACGGCACCGTGCGCGTGTGGTACGGCGCGCTGGACGAACCGACCGCACGCGCGGAAACGTGCTGGCACCAGTTGCGCCAGGTCATGGCGCTGGAAGGCGTCGAACGCATCGTGGTGCGCCACCGCGCGGTGTACCGGGTGCGGGCACAGGGACACTTCGTCGACCTGCGCGGCAAGGAGGCGGCGTTCCCGCGGATCGTCGCCGACGACTACGCCTTCACCCAGGGCATCGGGCGCACGCTCTCGCAACAGGGCATGCCGGGCCTGCTGTACCCGTCCGCGCGCTGGCCCGGCGGCGAGTGCCTGGCGGCGTTCCGTGCCGCGCCGCTGTCCGACCCGGTGCTGTCGCACTACCTCACCTACCGGATCGATCCCGTGGCACGGCAGGTGGCCATCGAACGCGAACCCGGGGTCGTGCTCGACACGCTGCGCCTGGCGCAACTGACGCGCCGGCGCGCCGCATAGGCACCCACTGCGCTGGCGGCACGGCGTTCGCGCGCCGCCACCGCGCCGGTCACGACATCGGGTTCGCCGGCGCCTCCGGCCCGGGCGGCAGCGGGATGAACTCCTGGTCGTCGAAATCCGGCAGCTTCATCCGGCCGGCACGCCAGTCGGCCTTGGCCTGGGCGATGCGCTCGCGGCTGGACGACACGAAGTTCCAGTCGATGAAGCGCGGCCCGAGCGGCTCGCCTCCCAGCGCCATCACCACCGATGGCTCGAGCGCGGTCACCACCGGCTCGCCACCCGGCCGGAACACGAGCATGCGCCCGGCTTCGAAGGTGTCGCCCGCCACCTCCACGCGTCCCGACGCCACGTAGGCGGCGCGTTCCGGATATCCGGACGGCAGTGCCATGTTCGCGCCCGCGGCCAGGCTCCAGTGCAGGTAGAACAGCGGCGACCGCACCGGCACCGCGGAGGCGAGCCCGAAGGCGGTACCCGCGATCAGACGCCCGGTCGCGCCGCCATCCACGAGCTCCGGCAGGCCGTCGCCGCCGACGTGGTCGAAGGCAGGGTCGCACTCCTCGTCGCGATCGGGCAGCGCCACCCATGCCTGTATCCCGTCCATCCGCCCGCCCTCGCGCCGCGCCCGCTCGAAGCGCTCGGAGTGGGTGATGCCGCGGCCGGCGGTCATCCAGTTGACCTCCCCGGGCTGGATCGCCTGCACCGATCCCACGCTGTCGCGATGGGTGATCTCGCCCGCGAACAGGTAGGTGAGCGTCGACAGGCCGATGTGCGGGTGCGGTCGAACGTCGACGTCGCGCGGGATGCCCGGCGCGAAATCCACCGGCCCCATGTGGTCGAAGAAGGCGAACGGCCCGACCATGCGCCGCTGCCGGACCGGCAGCACGCGTCCCACCTCGAAGCCGCCCAGGCTGCGGCGGCGCGCGTCGATCACCAGCTCGATCATCGGCTGCTCCCTGGTGGCGTCGGCGCGACCCGCACCATGCGTTCGAACAGGCGCTGGAGCGCCGCGGCCGGATCGCCGCAGCGCCCGCTGTGGACCGGCGCGGTCTGGATCATCGAGCTGCGCGTGGCGGTGAGCCAGTGGAAGCGCGCACGCCGCGGCAGGCGCGCGATCGGGCCCGCGTCGGCGGCGCCGGCGCAGATGCGGGCGATGGCATCGAGGTGGCGGCGCACGGCATCCATGTCGACGCAGGGATCCAGGCACTGCAGCCGGGCCGGCTCGACTTCGATGCGTGCGGCGAGGAAGGCGCGCGACTCGCAGGACAGGATCACGCCGGCGTTGACGAACTCGCCACGCTCCACCCGCGGCACCACGCGGACCACGGTGTAGTCGTAGAGCTCAGCCCCGTGCATGCAGGGCCTCCTCGACGAATCCGCTCCGCGCGGCGAGCCGGCGCATCAGGTAGTCGGCATAGGCGGCGCGCTGCACCGGCGCGTCGGCCCAGCCGTCGACGGCCGTCAGCCACCCGTCCGGAACCTGCGCCAGGATCCCTTCGAGCAGCTCCCGCGTGACCCGTGGCGCCAGCCGTGCGTCGGCACCGGCGATGTCGTCGGCCAGCGGCAGCAGCACGTGGTCGCGCACCATCGGGAAGCGGCCACCGGCGCCGTCGAGCGACCCGTCCCAGCCGTGGTGGAAGTACAGCGCGGCGCCATGGTCGATCAGCCACGGCGCGCCGTGCCACATCAGCAGGTTGGTGTTGCGGAAGCTGCGGTCGACGTTGCTGGTGAACGCATCCAGCCACACCACGGACGAGGCCAGGGCGGCATCGACGCGGTCGGCGGCGGGGTCGTAATTGACCGAGCCGGGCAGGTAGTCGAGTGCGAGGTTGAGCCCGGCGCTGGCGCGGATCAGGTCCTGGATCTCCGGGTCCGGGTCGGTGCGGGCGAGCGCGGGGTCGAGCTCGACCAGCACGATCTCGGGGACCGGGAGGCCGAGCGCGCGCGCGAGCTCGCCCACCACCAGTTCCGCGACGAGCGCCCTGGCGCCCTGGCCGGCGCCGCGGAACTTGAGCACGTAGAGGCCGTCGTCCGCGGCCTCGATGACGGCCGGCAGCGAGCCACCTTCGCGCAGCGGCGTGACGTAGCGGACGGCATGCAGGCGGCGGAGCGGCGTCATCGCGCCACGCTACGCCAGCGTCCGCGGTGCGGCAATCCGCCGCACCGTGCCGCGCGCGGCGACGGACTACTCCACCGTCACCGACTTGGCGAGGTTGCGCGGCTTGTCGACGTCGGTGCCGCGCGCGAGCGCGACGTGGTACGCCAGCAGCTGTACCGGGATCGTGTGCAGGATGGGGCTCAGCACGCCGACGTGGCGCGGGGTGCGGATCACGTGCACGCCCTCGGACGGCCCGAAGTTGCTGTCGGCGTCGGTGAACACGAACAGCTCGCCGCCGCGGGCCCGGACTTCCTGCATGTTGGACTTCACCTTCTCCAGCAGCGAGTCCTTCGGCGCGATCACCACCACCGGCATGTCGGCATCCACCAGCGCCAGCGGCCCGTGCTTGAGCTCGCCCGCCGGGTAGGCCTCGGCATGGATGTAGGAGATTTCCTTGAGCTTGAGCGCGCCCTCGAGCGCGATCGGGTAGTGCACGCCGCGGCCGAGGAACAGCGCATGGTCCTTGCGCGCGAACCGCTCGGCCCACAGCGCGATCTGCGGCTCGAGGTTGAGCGCGTGCTGCACGCTGCCGGGCAGGTGGCGCAGGGCTTCGATGTACTCGGCTTCCGTCGCGGCATCGAGACGGCCCTGCAGTTTCGCGATGGTCGCGGTGAGGATGAAAAGGCCGGCCAGCTGCGTGGTGAACGCCTTGGTCGAGGCGACGCCGATCTCGGCGCCGGCGCGGGTGTAGAACACCAGCTGGCTGGCACGCGGGATCGCGCTCTCCGGCACGTTGCAGATCGACAGCGTGTGCGCGTGGCCAAGCGACTTCGCGTACTTGAGCGCTTCCATCGTGTCCAGCGTTTCGCCCGACTGCGAAATCGTGACCACGAGGTGCTTCGGGTTGGCGACCGCGGCGCGGTACCGGTACTCGCTCGCGATCTCGACCGAGCACGGCAGCCCGGTGATCGCCTCGATCCAGTAGCGCGCGGTCGATCCGGCGTAGTAACTGGTGCCGCAGGCCAGGATCTGCACGCCCTCGATGTCGCGCAGCACCGCTTCGGCGCCGGCACCGAACAGCGACGGTTCGAAGGTATTCGCGTCGATCACCGCCTCGATGGTGTCGGCGATCGCGCGCGGCTGCTCGTGGATCTCCTTCTGCATGAAGTGGCGGTACGGCCCCAGCTCGAGCGAGGCGAGCGACACGTCCGAGACGTGCACGTCGCGCTGCACTTCGCCGCCGGTCGCGTCGAACACGCGCACGCCGGCGCGGGAGACGTCGGCGGTGTCGCCTTCCTCGAGGAAGATCACGCGACGGGTCGCCTGGATGATCGCGGAGACGTCCGAGGCGATGAAGTTCTCGCCCTCGCCCAGGCCCACCAGCAGCGGACAGCCCATGCGCGCGCAGACCATGCGCCCAGGCTCCTTGCGGCTGACCACGGCGAGCGCGTAGGCGCCGTCGAGCTCCGCGACCGCGGCCTGCACCGCCGACAGCAGGTCGCCGCCCGCCTTGAGGTGGTGGTGGATCAGGTGCGCGATGACCTCGGTGTCGGTCTGCGACTCGAACGCGTAGCCCAGCGCGGTCAGGCGTTCGCGCTGTTGCTCATGGTTCTCGATGATGCCGTTGTGCACCAGCGCGACGCCGTGGCTGGTGTGCGGGTGGGCATTGGTTTCCGTGACCCCGCCATGCGTGGCCCAGCGCGTGTGGCCGATGCCGAGCGTGGCGGTCAGGCCTTCGCCGTTCGCGGCCGCCTCCATTTCGGACACGCGGCCGGTGCGCCGGACCCGGCGGATGTCTTCGCCCGTGACCACGGCGATGCCGGCGGAGTCGTAACCGCGGTATTCGAGGCGCTTGAGACCCTCGATCAGGACTTGGACCACATCGCGATCCGCGATCGCGCCGACGATGCCGCACATGGACGGGCTCCTTGCAGGAAGCGACATTGTAGGGCAGCGCCGGGCCCCGCCGGCGGCGCCGCGCTGTCCAATGCGTGCCGCCCATGCCTAGAATCGGGGCCACGCCACGGCGCGGGGACGTCGAGTGAGCGAACACCTGCAGGCCCTGATCGCCGCCGCCGGCAGCGCGGCCAACGCCCGGCGCTGGGACGAGGCGGAACGCCTGTGGTCGCAGGTGCGCGCGCTGGAACCCGGCAATGTCCAGGCGCTCTTCAGCCTTGGCGTCCATGCCCACCAGCGTGGCGATGCCCGCGGTGCGCTGGAACTGCTGCGGGCGGCGAGGACAGGGGCGCCGGCCGACCCCATGCTGGCGCTCACGACCGCGGTCGTGCACCGCGATCTCGGCGAGACCGCGCAGGAATGGGCGGCGATCGGCTCGGCGCTGGCGCTGGATGCCTACTTCCTGCCGGCGCTGCTGGCCAAGGCCGAGTTCCTCGAACGCGAACGCAGGACCCGCGCCGCCGCCGCAGTGTTCCGCGACGCGCTCAGGGTCGCGCCGGCCGAGCCGCAGTGGCCGCCCCCGCTGCGCCGCCGCCTGGCGCACGCACGCGAGGCGGTCGACGACGACACGGCCGAGCTCGAGGCCTGTCTCGCCCACGCGGTGTCCGCGCCGCGGCAGGCGGTGGCCCCGGCCGCCGCCGGGCGCTGGGACGAAGCCGTTTCCATCCTCGCCGGCCGCACGCGGCCGTACCCGTCGGAGTGCAACCAGCTGCACGTGCCGCGGTTGCCGGCCCAGCCCTTCCACGATCCGGCGCTGTTTCCGTGGATCCCGGCGCTGGAGGCACGGACGGCGGACATCCGCGCCGAACTCGATGCCCTGGTCGCAGGCGGGCTCGACGGCTTCCAGCCCTACATCGCCTTCCGGCCCGACCAGCCGGTCAACCAGTGGGCGCCGCTCAACCACTCGCGCGCCTGGAGCTCCTTCCATCTGTGGGCGCACGGCGCGCCGGTGGCGGAGAACATCGCCCGCTGCCCGGCCACCGCCGCGGCGTTGGCCGAGGTCGATGCCGTCGACATCGCCGGGCTGTGCCCGAACGCGATGTTCTCCGCACTGGCCCCGCACACGCACATTCCGCCGCACACGGGCGAGACCAACGCGCGGCTGGTCGCGCACCTTCCCCTGGTGGTGCCGCCGGACTGCAGCTTCCGCGTCGGCTTCGACCGCCGGGGCTGGCAGCCCGGCAAGGTCATGGTGTTCGACGACACCATCGAGCACGAGGCACGCAACGACAGCGACGCCCTGCGCGTGGTGCTGATCTTCGACGTGTGGAACCCGCTGCTGTCGCTGGAGGAACGCGCGATGGTGGAGACGCTCGCGCGCGCGGTGCGCGACTACCGCGGTGCGGCCGACGACTGACCTGCCGGACCATCTGCAGCCGCGGATTCGCGGCCTGCCGGAGCCTGCCCAGGTCAGAGTGGCCCATGTCGAGCGGCGGCTCCAGCGTCGCCAGGCGCGCCAGTGCCTCGGCCGCGACCGGTTCGCCATCACCGCGTGCCAGCAGGGGACGTTCGCGCGTGGCGCTCCAGCAAGACGAGATCCGTGTCGCGCTCCTGCATCGGTGCTTCACGCCTCCTGCCCCGACGCATACTGTAGGCCAGCGCCCATCCGGGCCGGAGACCAAGCCATGCGCCTGCTGTCCGCCTGCGTCCTGCCGCTGCTTCTCGCCAGCTCCGCCGCCGCCGCCGCGCAGGACGCCACGTCCGACCACCCGTGCGCGGCGATGCCGGAGCCGGAGCAGCGCCTGGCCTGCTACGACCGCGCGTTTCCGCCGCCGCCGGCAGTGCGCGAGGCGGCGACGGCACGCGCGATCGATACATTCGGGCTGACGCCGGCCGCGCCGGCACGGGGCGATCCGGGTCGCGCGCTCGACGAGGCGGCTCCATCGGAGATCGAAGCGCGCGTGACGGACGTCGACTATGCCGGCACCCGCCGCACCGTCACCCTCGACAACGGCCAGCGCTGGTCGCTGGACGGTGGATCGGTCGGCCCCCTCGCGACGGGTGACGTGGTCGCCATCCGCAAGGCTGCAGTCGGCAGCCACCGGCTGCGCACCCCCGGCGGAGTGAGCCTGCGCGCGCGGCGCGTCCGCTAGCCATGCCTGCATCGAGCGCGGCGCGGCCTCTGACCCGCACCCAGGCAGAGCGATTCCTGGAGGCCCAGGGATGCTTGCAGCGTGGCGATGCCGCGGCCGCGACCGGTATCGCGCGTGCGCTGGCGGCGGAGGTCCCGGACGCCGCCGACGCCCAGCACATCCTGGCGCTGTGCGCCGCGGAGCAGGATGATGCACCTGCTGCGCACGCGGCGTTCTCGCGCGCACTGGCGCTGGCGCCCGGCAACGAAATGATCGCGCTGAACTTCTGCGGGTGGCTGCACCGCCGTGGGCGCGTGCGAGAAGCGCTGGAGGTCGTGACGACGGTACCTGAGACGCCACAGACACTGTTGCAGGTGGGCGGCATCGAGCTCAGGTCCGGCGAACCCGCGCGCGCGCGCGCAGCATTCGAACGCGCCACGGCCATGCAACCGCAGCTGGCGCTGGCATGGCATGGACTCGGCAGCGCGCTGCAGGCTCTTGGCGAGCTCGAGGCCGCGGATGCGGCGCTGAAACGCGCGAACGAGCTGGCGCCGGACCACGCACCCGCCTGGATCAACAGGGCCGTCGTGCTGCGCATGCTCGGACGGGTCGCGGAAGCGGAAGCCTGTCTCCGCCAGGCCCGGATCCTGGGCCAGGACACGCCGGACGTGCACAACCTCCTCCTTGGCCTGCTGCACGACCGCGGCGAGCCCGCGCAGGCGCTCGCCGTGGCGCGCGAGCTGGTGGCGCGGGCCCCGGGCTATGTCGCCGGGCACGAGTCGCTGAGCCACCTGCTCTGGGAACATGGCGAAGCCCTCGCTCCCGGCGAGGATCCGTTCGCCGCCTTGCGCGACGCGGCGGGGCAGCAGCACGCGCGCCTGCCGATGCAGCTCGCCTACGCGCGGGCGCTGCTGGAGGCGGACCGTCCCGGGGAGGCACTGGAGTGGCTGCAGCCGCTGCGGGCGGAACGCTCCGATCCCGCCCTCGACTGGCTCGTCGCCGACCTGCTCGACCGCCTCGACCGCCTGGACGAGGCGGCGTCGCTCTATGCCAGTGTCGACCGGTATCTCGGCGACGCCTACCCCGCCTTTCTCAACTCCCGGGCACGCCACGCGTTCCGCCGTGGCGACCCCGCCATTGCCCGTGATTGCGCCGGACGCGCGCTTCGGCGCGACCCGCGCAACCAAGAGGCCTGGGCCCTCCTCGGCACCGCCTGGCGCCTCGCCGGCGATGCGCGCGAGGATTGGCTGTTCGGGTACGACCGGCTGGTGGCCGAGGTCGAGATCGCATGCCCGCCCGGCTTCGACAGCCTCGCGGCCTTCCTCAACGTGCTGGACACCACCCTCACCGGCCTGCACAAGGCGTCGCGCCAGCCGAGGTCGCAGAGCGTGCGCGGCGGCACGCAAACCGCGGGCCGCCTGTTCGGCCGCGACGACCCGGTCATCGCAGCCGCGGAACAGGCGCTGCGCGAGGCGGTCGACCAGTGGCTGACCAGCCTCCCGCGCGACGCGTCGCACCCGTTCCTGTCCCGCCTGCGCCCGGGCGTACGCGTCGTCGGCTCCTGGTCCGTGCGCCTCCGTGAAGCCGGCCACCACGCCAACCACATCCACGACGAAGGCTGGCTCAGCTCCGCGTTTTACGTGGCGCTGCCGGCGTCGGTCCGCGATGCCGGCGACGGCGACCATGCCGGCTGGCTGCAGCTGGGCCAGCCGCTGGAGAGCCTCGGCCTGGGCCTGCCGCCCCGGCGGCTGATACGCCCGCGCCCTGGGCGGCTGGCGCTGTTCCCCTCCTACCTCTGGCACGGCACCGTACCCTTCACCGACCCGGAGCCGCGACTCACCATCGCCTTCGACGTGCAGCCCCGCGGCTGAGGCGCGGTTTCAAGGCGGGCGGAACCCTCGCGAGGAGAGCGGCGTGAGGAGCGGGTGGGGTTCGTGCCGGAAGCGGCCGCAGCCTCAGTCGACCTCGACCCCGGCAGCCGCCAAGCGTTCGACCAGCGGCGCCAGGCGCCGGAGGTGGCGGCGGGAGGCGCCGACCGAGCGCGCGTGGACCGGCTCCCGCACCTGCGCGGCGCTGGCGGTGGTGAAGGCGGCGCTGGCCGGCGCGCTGCCGTAGGCGATGCGGGGATCCCACGGCAGCCCGCACCAGTCCAGCAGCCGGCGCGCCTGCCCGTCGGGATCGGCGACCACGTCCTCGTAGCGCACGTCCAGGATCGCGCCCGGCATCACCGCATGCCAGTGCGCCATCGTCTCCCGGTAGGCGAGGTAGTAGCGCGCGAGCTCGTCGAGGTCGTAGGAGCCGTGGTAGGCACTGAAGAAGAAGGTCTTGTAGGCCGCGTAGCAGCTGTCCAACGGATCGCGCTGCAGGTGGATGATGCGTGCGCCGGGCAGTGCCCGGCGGATCACGCCGCAGTACATGTAGTTGACCGGCAGCTTGTCGATGAAGCGCGGTGCGTCGACGGCTTCGGCGACGCCACGCACGTACTCCCTGCCGAGCGCCTCGAAGTCGATGTGCAGCGAGGCTTCGGCCGCTGCCATGCCTGGGTTGGACGACTGCGCCATGCGCGCGTGCCGGGCGATCAACTGACCAAGGTCCAGCGGCTCACCGGCCGACTGCACCCGGCCGCCCTGCACCAGCATGCGCTCGACCAGCGTGGTGCCGGTGCGCGGCATGCCGACGATGAAGATGGGGCCCGGCGCGCCCTCGCCGGCCGGTGCGCCGCCCACGGCCTCGCGCGTCCAGGCGGCGCGGAGGGCGGCCTGGGCGTCGCATTCGGCCTGCACGTCGTAGCGGAGCGACTGCCGCCGCAGCGCCGCGCCTGCGTCCAGCGCGTCGAACGCGGCGTCGTGGTCGCCGAGATCCTCGAGTTCCTTGGCCAGCGCGTACCAGGCCGCGGCGGTCCAGTCGGGGCGGCCGAGGCCAGCGCCGACGCGGCCGCGGAGGTCGTCGACGTGGTTGCGCTGCGGCGTCTGCCGGCGAAGCGTGCTGCGCAGGTAGAGCGCGTGCCCGGCCTGCGGCGCCAGGGCCAGCATGCGGTCGAGATCGGCCTCGGCCTCCTCGAAGTCGCCGGTGAAGAACCGCGCCACGGCGAGGTCGTACAGCAGGCCAGGCTGCGGCCCGAGCAGGGCGAGCGCCTGGCAGTAGTGGGCGATCGCGTCCGCGGGCCGGTTGCAGTTCGTGACGATGCTGCCGGCCTGCCAGAGGGTGCGGCCATCGCCACGCGCCTGCGCGGAGGCGGCGGCCTCGAGCGCGAGCGCGTGCGCGTCCTGCCGCCGCCGCAGGTGCAGGTAAAGGCCAGCCAGCTTGATCCTGAGCGCGTTGTCGCCGCCGCTGGCCGAGATGGCGCGGAGCATCGGCTCGACCGCGTCAGGGGCCGCGCCACGGGCAACGGCCGCTTCGCCCGCGAACACCAGCGCGTGCACATCGTCGGGCATGGCGGCGAGAAGCTCGCCGGCAAGGTGGACGGCCTCATCGAAGCGCTCCTGGCGCAGGAGTTCGTACCCGTGCCCCACCCGGGCCTTCCGGTCCTGCAGTGCTGTCATTCCGCCTCCCCTGGTGTCGCGTGGATCGAGTCTATCCGCGACACCGCGCGCGTGCGCCGCGCCAAAAAAAAGCGGCGGGCTTTCGCCCGCCGCCTGGTCCGGAAAGTTCCCCGCCCTAGAAATCGAACGCGAGGCTGGTGAACGCGTAGCGGCCGGCCTGGTCGTAGCCACCGACAGAGTTGCCATTGGCCGGGGCGAGGTCACCACCCACCAGCGGCGGCTCCCGGTCGGCGATGTTGTTCACGCCGAGGGTCCAGGTGATGTTATCGCCGATCTGCATCGAACCCGACAGGTCGAGGTAGTTGTAAGCCTTGAGCTTGCCGGACCGGCCCAGGAAATAGTCCGACGTCAGGTCATTGCCTTCGGTGTCGCGGTAGTCGGTCTCGCCGATGTAGCGCCAGCGCAGGCCGACGGTGAAGCGGTCGAAGGCGTAACGCACGTTGGCGATGTGGCGCCACTCGGGCACGAAGCAGGTGTCGTTGATCAGCCCTTCGCAGCTGTAGTTCGCCGAATCGTCGCCGGGCACCGGCTCGAAGGACCGCTCCAGGATGTAGCTGCCCACGAACGACGTCGTCAACCGCCCGGGCCCCGCCTGGAACCCGTAGCCCGCGGTCAGGTCGACGCCGCGGTAACGACGGGTGCCGAAGTTGCCGTTGGTGTTGACTACCAGGCCGGATGTCTCCGGGTCGCTGCCACGGAAGATGTCGCCGGTGATGGGATTGCGCCGGATCAGCTCGCACATGGCGTCCTGGCCGTTGGCACAGAGGTTCATGATCGTGCGCGCGCCCACCGTGCCGATCGCGTTCTCGAGCTTGATGTCGTAGTAGTCGACGCTGAGCTCCAGGTCGTCGATCGGGCTTGCAGCGAAGCCGATGGTCCAGGTGTCGGCGATCTCCGGCTGCAGCGCCGTGTTGCCACCGATGAGCTGGTTGTTCTGGCCTGCCGGGTTCGAAGGCACGGCGCCGTAACGATCGGGAGACAGGCCGGTACGCACGCACTGTTCGACCGAAAACTCCGGGCTGGGGCCCGCGCACGGGTCGCTGCCGGCCCACAGAGCGATCTGCTGCGAGGAGAAGAGCTCGTTGACGTTGGCGCCGCGGATCGCGCGGTTGAAGCCGGCGCGGAAACGGTACTGGTTGTCCATGAAACCCGCACCGAGTCCGAGCTTCCAGGTATCGACGTTGCCCGAGGTGCTGTAGTCGGTATACCGGTAGCCCAGCTGCAGGTCGACGCTGTCGAAACCCGCGGCGTCCACAAGCAGCGGCACGTTGGCCTCCATGAACAGCTCGTCGACTTCGTACCCGCCGTCGAGGTTGGTCGTCGGGCCGCCGAGACCGGTGAAATTACCAGTCTGCATGTTGGTATCCGCAACGCGCTCGTAGCGCTCGTTGCGCTTCTCGAAGCCGAAGACTGCGCTGATCGGCGACCCGTTCCACGGCAGGCCGAAGCCGAAGTCGCCGGTGACGTAGGCGTTGAGCACCTTCATGTCGGTATTGAAGTTCACGATGCCCACGCCCTGCAGGGCCTGCGCCTGCTCCGGGGTTACGCTGTCGGTCCACACCTCGTATGGCACGCAGCCGGCGAACGCGCCCCCTGGGCAACCGAGCAGCGCGTCGCGCACGCGGGTGGTGATGAAGTCGTTCAAGTTCTCCTGCTTCACCGAGGTGCGCGCGTACTGCACCGACGCGTCCCAGGTCCAGCCGGAATCGAACAGGGCACCGGTGGCACCGGCGACGATGCTGTAGTTGGTGCTCTCCTCGTTGGTGATGCGCGGGCCGCCTTCGACGTTGCGCTTGGCCACGAGGATGTCGAACACCTCGCCCTCGTCGATGCCAAGGTCGGCGCACATGGTGCCGATCACCGGATTGTCGCAACCTACCGTGACGTCGGTGAAGAAGGCGCCGGAGGGCGCGATCTGCGTGCCGCTGCGGCGATTGACGAACATCGCCTCGACGTACGGCTGGAAGTACTCGTTGACTTCGTACTTGACGCTGGCACCGCCGGTGAAGCGGGTGTCGGGACGCTGGTAATAGTTGACCGGCGCGTAGTTGTAGACGTTGGGGCCGTCCGGGATGAACCAGCCCGACTCCGACGGCGACACGTAGGTGTACAGACCCGATCCCGGGGCGATGACGTAGAAGTTCGCCGGATCCGCCGTGGGCGAGCCACCGCAGCCGGTGCCGTCGTCACTGAGCGCGCAGGACGAATAGTCGCGTTCGCCTTGCAGCAGCGCATTGCCCTTGCGCCAGGTCGCCCACGCCATCGCGTGCCCGCCTTCGCCGAACGCGCCGCCGATGGCGAAGTCGATGTTGCGGGTTTCGCCGTCAAGGTCGGTGCGGCCGCTCGGGTAGTCGAACCCGGCCTCGTCCATCAGCCCCTGCATGTAGTCGTTGTCGTTGTCGTGCTGGTAGCCCGAGTAGCCGAAGTTGAGGCTCACGCCCTCGAACTGGTCGTCGAGGATGAAGTTGACCACGCCGGCGATGGCGTCTGAGCCGTACACGGCCGAAGCGCCACCGGTCAGCACGTCGACCCGCTGCAGCAGCGCCGCCGGGATGATGCTGATGTCCGGCGTCTCGCCGAGGCCTTTCGGGATGCGGCGGCCGTTCACCAGCGTCAGGCTGCGCTGCGGGCCCATGCCGCGCAGGTCGACGGTCGCGTAACCCTGCGAGCCGTTGTTGAGGAAGTTGTCGAAGTCGAGCGCGAGCTGGGGGTACTGGTTGACCAGGTCCTCCACTGTCGTGGCGCCGGCGTACTGGAACTCCTCCGCCGAGATCTCCGCCACCGGGCTGGAGGCGGTCATGGTCTGGCTGCGGATGCGGGTACCGGTGACGGTGACGCTGTCGAGGGTGGTGGCGGTCGGTGCCGCATCCGCCTGGCCCTGGACCTCCTGCGGCTGTGCCTGCGCCAGCGCGGTGCCCGTGCCGGCGATGCCCACGGCACCGGCGGCGAGCGCGAGCACGATGGCCTCGCGCAGCTTGCTCCTTTTCAGACTCATCCCTTTCTCTCCCCGAAGTTGATAAAGACCAGCAATGGACCCTCGTGTCGACTTCGCCCCCTCCCGGCCCAGCGTCTCAACCTGAACCGGCGAAGTGAACCGATACTAAGCGGACTTGCGGATGAAATAAACATATGGTTAACACCAGGTCGGCGCACGATTCCGCCGACTCTGGGACGCACGGGACCGGCGCCCGGACCCGTAGCGCGGAAGGCGCGGACGTCCGCAGCCGGCTGCCCGGACACCCGGACTCGCTCCCGATTCCGTTTCAATTCAATCAGTTGTGAGTTGGCACGCGACGTGCGTAGGTGGGGACGTCCACCGCCACGGTCCGCCCATGTCCCGTCCATCGCCCATCCGCGACACCTCCGCCCAGGACGTGTCGCACAAGGTCCCCCGCCATCCGCGCGCCCTGCGGCGCTGGCTCTGGCCCGCGGCGGCCGGGATCGCCTTGCTCGCGGTTGCCGGCTGGGTGGTCACGTCCTGGGCGGGCGGCACGAACTCCTACGACGCGTCGCGCCTGCGCATCGCCGAGGTGACCCGGGGAGAGCTGGTCCGCGACCTGTCCGCCGACGGACGCCTGATCGCCGCCAACAGCCCGACCCTCTACGCCATCGCCGGCGGCACGGTGGCGCTCGAGGTGGTCGCGGGCGACGCCGTCGAGAAGGGCCAGGTGCTGGCCGTCATCGACAGCCCCGAGCTGCGCAGCCGCCTGGTCCAGGAGGAATCCACCCTGGCCAGCCTCGAAGCGGAGGCCAACCGCGCCATGCTCGATGCCGAGCTCGCCGAGTCCAGCGCGCGCAAGCTGCTCGAGCAGGCCGAGATCGAGCGCACCGCCGCCGAGCGCGACCTGCAGCGCTACCAGCAGGGCTTCGACGGCGGCGCGGTGCCGCAGGTCGACCTGTCGCGCGCCCACGACGAGCTGAAGAAGGCCGACATCGGCGTCGCCTCGGCGCGCAAGGACCTGGGGCTGCAGGGACAGGGTGCCGCCCTCGATGCGCGCAACAAGCGCCTGCTCGCCGAGCGCCAGCGCGCGGTGGCGCAGGAACTCCAGCGCCAGGTCGACGCGCTCACCCTGCGGGCGCCCTTCGACGGCCAGGTGGGCCAGGTGCAGGTGCCGCAGGGCACCAACGTCGCCGCCAATGCGCCGGTGCTGGGCGTGGTCGACCTGTCGGTGTTCGAGCTGGAGATCAAGGTGCCCGAGAGCTTCGCGCGCGATCTCGCCATCGGCATGCCGGCCGAGGTCGCCAGCCAGGGCAGGACCTGGCCGGCGAAGGTGTCGGCGGTCTCGCCCGAGGTCGTCAATGGCGAGGTCAACGCGCGGCTGCGCTTCGACGAAGGCAGGCAGCCCCCGGGCCTGCGCCAGAACCAGCGCCTGTCGGCGCGCATCGTACTGGACACCCGCCCCGACACCCTGATGGTGGAACGCGGGCCGTTCCTGGAACAGGAGGGCGGCCACTTCGCCTACGTGGTGCAGGACGGCAGCGCGGTGCGCCGGCCGATCGAGACCGGCGTCAGCAGCCTGGGCGCGGTGGAAATCCTCTCCGGCCTCGAGCCGGGCGAACGGGTCGTGGTGTCCGGCAGCGACCAGTTCGGCAACGCAGAACGTGTCCGGATCTCTGGAGACTGACATGAACGCCCCCCACGCCTTCCCCTTCCCCGCGTCCTGGGACGCACAGGACCTAGCACAGGCGGTGCCCTTGCGCCTGCACGAGCTGCCGATGTTCGCACCCGTGGCCGACGCCGCCGACGCCCCCGGCAGCCTGTCGCTTCCGCAGCGGCGCGCGCTGCGCGACGGGTATGCCCGCAGCGACCTCCCGGCGCCCTTCCGCATCCTCTGACCGACATCCACCGCACCTGCGCGCGGCTGCCATCGGCCGCGCGCGCCGACCCTTCCGAAGGACTACCCATGCTCAACATGCGCGGCGTCACCAAGGTCTACCGCACCGAACTCGTCGAGACCCATGCGCTGCGGTCGCTCGACCTGCACGTCAGGGAGGGCGAGTTCGTCGCCGTGACCGGGCCGTCGGGGTCCGGCAAGACCACCTTCCTCAACATCGCCGGGCTGCTGGAAACCTTCACCGGCGGCGCGTTCACGCTCGACGGCGAGAACGTCAAGGACCTCGACGACGACGCCCGCAGCCGGCTGCGCAACCAGAAGATCGGCTTCATCTTCCAGAGCTTCAACCTCATTCCCGACCTCAACCTCTTCGACAACTGCGACGTTCCGCTGCGCTACCGGCGCATGCCGGCGAACGAGCGCCGGCTGCGCATCGAGGACGCGCTGGGCATGGTCGGCCTGGGCTCGCGCATGAAGCACTTCCCGGCGGAACTCTCCGGTGGCCAGCAGCAGCGCGCGGCCATCGCGCGGGCGCTGGCCGGCAGCCCGCGGCTGCTGCTGGCCGACGAACCCACCGGCAACCTCGACTCGCAGATGGCGCGCAGCGTCCTCGAGCTGCTGGAGGACATCAACCAGCAGGGCACCACCATCGTGATGGTGACCCACGACCCGGAACTCGCCGCGCGCGCGCAGCGCAACGTGCACATCGTCGACGGCATGGCGACCGACCTGTCGGTGGAGCCGAGCCTCGCGCGGGTCGCCGCGTCCGCCCGCGACACCGCCGCCTCCAACGCCTGAGGGCACCCCCATGTCCACCCTGACCGACCGCGTGTTCGGTGACAGCATGTTCGGCTACTACGCGAACCTCGCGCTGCGCAGCTTCCGCCGCAACCGCGTGCTGACCGCGCTGATGGTGCTGGCCATCGCGCTCGGCATCGGCGCCAGCATGACCACGCTCACCGTGTTCCACGTGCTCTCGGGCGACCCCATCCCGCAGAAGAGCGACACGCTCTTCTATCCGCAGATGGACCCGCGCTCGATGAACGACTTCACCCCGGGCGACGACCCGGCGGAGCAGGTCACCCGTTTCGACGCGGAGACCATGCTGCGCGAGAAGCGCGGCGACCGCCAGACCATGACCACCGGCGGCTCCGCCAGCATCGAGCCGGACGTGCAGGGGCTGGATCCGTTCCTGGTGGACGCCCGCTACGCCACCAGCGACTTCTTCCCGATGTTCGAGCTGCCGTTCCTGCATGGTGGCGGGTGGCCGGCGAGCGCCGACGCGAACCGCGACCGGGTCGCGGTGATCGCCAAGAGCCTCAACGACCAGGTCTTCGGCGGCGCCAACAGCGTCGGCAGGACGCTCAGGATCGACAAGGAGGCCTTCCGCATCGTCGGCGTCATCGACGACTGGCGGCCGACGCCCAAGTTCTACGACATGAACAGCGACCGCTACGGCGAGCCCGAGCAGGTGTTCGTGCCGTTCTCGACCTCGCGCGACCTGAAGATGGGACGCAACGGCAGCATGGACTGCTGGGGCAATTCGAACGACGACCCGGAAGGCAGCACCGGCGTCAGCGCGCCGTGCGTGTGGATCCAGTACTGGGTGGAACTGGGTACGCCGGAGAAGGTGGCCGATTACCGCCAGTACCTGGCGAATTACTCGGCGCAGCAACGGGCGGCGGGCCGCTTCGAGCGCCCGGACAACCTGCGCCTGAGCAATGTCATGGAATGGCTCGAGTTCAACCGCGTGGTGCCCGGCGACGTGCGCCTGCAGGTGTGGCTGGCACTGGGCTTCCTGCTGGTGTGCCTGGTCAACACCGTGGGCCTGCTGCTGGCGAAGTTCCTGCGCCGCAGCAGCGAGATCGGCGTGCGCCGCGCGCTCGGCGCATCGCGGTCCGCGATCTTCACCCAGTGCCTGGTGGAGGCCGGCGCCATCGGCCTGGCAGGCGGCGTGCTCGGGCTGGGGCTCGCGCAGCTCGGGCTGTGGGCGGTACGCCAGCAGCCGGCGAGCTACGCCGAACTCGCGCGCCTCGACCCGCTGATGCTGCTCGCGACGTTCGTCATCGCGGTGGTCGCCAGCCTGCTGGCGGGCGTGCTGCCGGCGTGGCGCGCGATGCAGGTGACTCCCGCGATCCAGCTCAAGACCCAATAGCCCCCACGCCTGCCCACGCAGGCGAACCCCCCGGAGCATCCCATGGACATCCGTCCGATCCTCTCCACCCTGCTGCGCCACAAGACCGCCGCGGCGCTGATCGTGGTCGAGATCGCGCTTTCCTGCGCGATCATCTGCAACGCGCTGTTCCTGATCGGCAACCGCGTCGAGCGCATCAATCTCCACAGCGGCATCGCCGACAACGAACTGGTGCGCATCCAGATCACCGGCATCGGCGAGGACGAGAATGCCGCCGCCCTCACCCGCGCCGACATGACCGCACTGCGCGGGCTGCCCGGGGTGAAGGCGGCGGTCGCCAGCAACCAGGTGCCGTTCTCCAATTCCTCGTGGAACACCTCGGTCGGCCTGCAGCCCGACCAGGACCGGCCGACAGCCGGCCTGACGATGTACATGGGCGACGAGCATTTCCTGCCGACGTTCGGGCCGACCCTCGTCGAGGGCCGGAACTTCAATCCCGAGGAAATCCAGGAGTGGGACGTGATCGATGCGCCCGGGGCCGACATCCCGCCGCCGGCCGTGATCATCACCCGCAAGGCCGCCGAAAAGCTGTTCCCGGGCGAGTCGGCGCTGGGCAAGCGGATCTACGTGTCCCAGGACCAGCCGACGCCGATCGTCGGCGTGATCGACCACCTGATCCGCCCCAGCGACCAGGGCGGCCCGGCGGAGAAGGAGTTCTCGATGATCCTGCCGGTGCGGCTCCCGTACACGGTCGGCAGCAACATCATGCTGCGCACCGATCCCGACCGTCGCGAGGAGGTCCTTGCAGCGGCCAAGGCGGCGCTGAAGGCCAACGGGCCCAACCGCATCATCCTCGAGGACAACACCAAGACGGTGGAGGCGTTGCGCCGCGAGTACTACCAGGGCGACCGCGCGATGGTCTGGCTGCTGGTGGCGGTCTGCGTGGCGCTGCTGGTGGTCACCGCGCTGGGCATCGTCGGGCTCGCGAGCTTCTGGGTGCAGCAGCGCACCAAGCAGATCGGCGTCCGGCGCGCGCTCGGCGCGACGCGTGGACAGATCCTGCGCTATTTCCAGATCGAGAACTTCCTGCTGGCCACGCTGGGCATCGCGATCGGCATGGTGATGGCGTACGGCATCAACCAGTTGCTCATGGGGCGCTACGAACTGCCGCGGTTGCCGTTGACCTACCTGCCGGTGGGCGCGGCCGCGCTGTGGTTGCTGGGCCAGGTCGCGGTCTTCTGGCCCGCGCGGCGCGCGGCTGCGGTGCCGCCGGCGGTGGCGACACGCAGCGTCTGACCCCTGCGCGACGCGGCCGCCCCGGCCGCGCCGCGCGACGCTTCCGCGGCCTTGCGCGGGAAGCGCCCACGGCACGGTATAAGGACGCCCATGCCCACGATCCTCGTCATCGACGACAACCCTGCCGTCGCCACCGCCCTGGACGTGCTGTTCTCGCTGCACGACATCGACACCGTGAGCGCGGGCTCGCCCGACGAGGGCCTGCGCCGGCTGCGCCAGGGCGGCGTGGACCTGGTGGTGCAGGACATGAACTTCCACGCCGACACCACCTCGGGCGACGAAGGCGTGGCGCTGTTCCACGCCATCCGCGAGCGCGAGCCGGACCTGCCGGTGATCCTGCTCACCGCCTGGACCCACCTCGAGTCGGCGGTCGACCTGGTCAAGGCCGGGGCCGCCGACTACCTCGCCAAGCCCTGGGACGACACCAAGCTGCTGGCGACGGTCAACAACCTGCTGGAGCTGTCGGAAGCGCGGCGCGAGCTCGCCCGGCACCGTGCCGGCGAACGCCGACGGCGCGACACGCTGGCGCAGGGCAACGACCTGTGCGGCGTGGTCTACGCCGACCCCGCGAGCGAGCGCGTGCTGGCGCTGGCGTGCCAGGTGGCGCGTTCGGACCTCCCGGTGCTGGTGACCGGCCCCAACGGCGCCGGCAAGGAGAAGATCGCGGAAATCCTGCACGCGAACTCGGCGGTGCGCGACGGCCCTTTCGTCGCCGTCAACTGCGGCGCGCTGCCCGGGGAGCTGATCGAAGCCGAACTGTTCGGCGCCGAGGCAGGCGCCTACACCGGCGCCGGCAAGGCCCGCGAGGGCAAGTTCGAGGCCGCCGACGGCGGCACCCTGTTCCTGGACGAGATCGGCAACCTGCCCCTCGCCGGCCAGGTGAAGCTGCTGCGCGTGCTCGAGACCGGCCGCTTCACCCGGCTCGGCGCGAACCGCGAGCGCCAGGTACGCGTGCGCGTGGTCAGCGCGACCAATGCCGACCTTCCGGCCTGCATCGCCGACGGGCGCTTCCGCGAGGACCTGTACTACCGCCTCAACGCGATCGAACTGCAGCTGGCGCCCCTGGCCGAACGCCCCGACGACATCCTGCCGCTGGCACGCTACTTCCTGCCCGCCGGCAGGCAGCTGGGCACGGAAGCCGAGCGTGCGCTGCTCCGGCATCGCTGGCCCGGCAACGTGCGCGAGCTGCGCAACGTGGTGCAGCGCGCGGCGCTGCTGTCCACCAATGGCACCATCGACGTCGCGAGCCTGGGCCTGCCCGCCGCCGACGCGACGGCGGGCGTGGGCGAGGAACCCGATCGCGGCGCCATCGAGGCCGCGCTGGCGCGGCACGACGGCGTGCTCGCGCAGGCGGCGGCCGACCTGGGACTGTCGCGCCAGGCGCTGTACCGCCGCCTCGACCGCCTCGGCATCCGTCGCGCCTGATGGGCCGGCTGCGCCGCCTGCCGCTGGCGACGGTGTTCAGTGCGCTCGCGCTGGCCTACATGCTGGCATCGGCCGCGCTGGCGCTGCTGGTGGCGCAATGGCTGGAGGCGCGCTGGCAGGCGGTGCTGGTCGCGTCGCTGCTGCCATTGCCGTTGCTGGTGTACCACGTGCACCGGATCCTGAAACCGGCGCATGCCCTGTTCCGCGCGCTCGCCGGCAGCGTCGCCAGCTATCGCGATGGCGACTACAGCTTCGGCCTGGCATGGGACGGCCAGGGCGAGCTGCGCGAGCTGGTCGCGAGCCACCAGGCGCTCGGCGAGACCCTGCGCGAGCAGCGCCTGGGCCTGGTCCAGCGCGAGCTGCTGCTGGACACCATGGTGCAGAACACCCCGGTGGCGATGCTGCTGGTCGATCCTTCCGGCCGCATCGTGCTCGCCAACGTCGCCGCACGGAAGCTGCTCGGCGCAGGCCGCAAGCTCGAGGGGCAGGCCTTCCAGGACCTCCTGGACACGGCGCCCGAGGCCATGCGCGACGCCTTCGCCCGCGGCGGCGACGGCATGTTCAGCGCCGGCGACGCGGACCACGACGACGAGGACATCTACCACCTCGCGCGGCGCGTGTTCCGGCTCAACGGCCGACGCCACGAACTCGTGCTGCTGCGCAAGCTCACCGCCGAACTGCGGCGCCAGGAAGTGCAGACCTGGAAGAAGGTGATCCGCGTGATCAGCCACGAGCTCAACAACTCGCTGGCGCCGATCGCCTCGCTCGCCCATTCCGGCAGCGAGCTGCTGCGCCGCGGCCAGTACGACCGGCTGCCCACCGCGCTCGCCACCATCGAGGAACGCGCCCGCCACCTCGAGGGATTCATCCGCGACTACGCGCGCTTCGCCAAGCTGCCGTCGCCGCGGCGCGAGCCGATCGAGTGGGCCGCGTTCGTGGAGAAGCTGCGCTCGCAGGTGGCGTTCGGGCTCGAGACGCCTGCCGAAGGCGGCACGCGCGCGGACGCCGCGCAGCTGGAGCAGGGCCTGTTGAACCTGCTCAAGAATGCGCACGAGTCCGGCTCCGCCGCCGGCGACGTGCGCATGGCGCTGCGGCGGCAGCAGGGTGCCTGGCGCATCGACGTCCTCGACCGCGGCAGTGGCATGAACGATGCGGTGCTGGCGTCCGCGCTGCTGCCGTTCTATTCGACCAAGCGCCACGGGACCGGCCTCGGGCTCGCGCTCGCGCGCGAGATCGCGGAAGCGCACGGCGGCCGCATCGCGCTGCTCAACCGCGACGGCGGCGGGCTGTGCGTGAGCCTGGTGATCCCGGACTGAGCCGTGCTCAGGCCTTCGGTTGCTTCTTCGGCCGCTCCCAGCCTTCGATCGTGACCTGGCGCGCGCGGGCCACGGTCAGCTTGCCTTCGGGCGCGTCCGCGCCGATCACCGAGCCGGCGCCGATGGTCGCGCCCCTGCCGATCGCCACCGGCGCCACCAGCGCGGCGTTGGAACCGATGAAGGCGCCATCGCCGATGGTCGTGGTCGACTTGTTGGCGCCGTCGTAGTTGCAGGTGATGGTGCCGGCCCCGACGTTGACCGCGGCACCGATCCGGGCGTCGCCCAGGTAGGCGAGGTGGTTGGCCTTGCTGCCCACGCCCAGCGATGCGTTCTTGGTCTCGACGAAATTGCCGATGTGCACGCCGTCGGCCAGCACCGTGCCCGGACGCAGGCGCGCGAACGGCCCGACCTGCACCGCGCCCTCGGTGCGCGCGCCGTCGATGTCGCAGTGCGCGCGCACCTCGGTGCCGTCCATGAGCTCGGCGTTGCGGATGCGGCAGAACGGGCCGATGCGCACGCCGTCGCCGAGCACGACGCGGCCCTCGAAGATGACGTCGATGTCGACCTCGACGTCCCGGCCCGCCACCACCTCGCCGCGGACGTCGACCCGCGCCGGGTCGGCGAAGCGCACGCCCTGCTCGCACAAGGCGCGCACCTGGCGGCGCTGGAACGCGCGCTCCAGCTGCGCCAGCTGCCAGGGATCGTTCGCACCCTCGGTCTCGACCGGATCATCGACCAGCACCATCTCGGCGGCGGTGTATTCCGCGGCGGCCATCGCGAACACGTCGGTGAGGTAATACTCCCCCTGCGCGTTGTCGTTGGACAGGCGGTCGAGCCAGCCTTTCAACGCCGTGGCCTCGGCGGTGAGCACGCCGGTGTTGATCGTGGTGATGCGCCGCTGCTCCGCGGTCGCATCCTTGTGCTCGACGATCGCGCCGACACGGCCCGCGGAATCGCGCACGACGCGGCCGTAGCCGCGGGGATCCTCGAGCTCCGCCACCAGCACCGCGATCCGGGCCTCTGCCTGCAGCAGGCGACGCAGCGTCGATGGCGTGATCAGCGGGACGTCACCGTACAGGACCAGCACCTGCGATCCATCGGGGATCGCGGGCATCGCCTGCTGCACGGCGTGGCCGGTGCCCAGCTGGCGGGACTGCTCCGCCCAGCGCAGGTCGTCCTGGGCGGCAAAGGCGGCGTGCACGGCGGCCGCGCCATGCCCGGCCACGACATGGATCGCCTCCGGGCCGAGGTCGCGTGCGGCTGCGACCACGTGCGCGAGCATCGGCACGCCCGCGACGGCCTGCAGCACCTTTGGAAGCGTCGACTTCATGCGCTTGCCCTCGCCCGCGGCGAGGATGACGACGTGCAGGGGAGCGGCCATGTCGGGTCCAGTGGAACGGCGGGCTATTCTAGTCCTGCGCTCTGCTAGCATGCGCGCGATGCCGCCCGCCCCTTCGCCGGAGCCTGCAGCGACAGGGCCGCTGCGCGCCACCCCTTCGCCACGAATCTCCAGCCTGCTCCTGTGGGCGGGGCCGGCAGCGTGCCTGCTGGGCATCGTCGTGCACCATCTGTTCTCGCACTGGGTCCCGTCGCGGACATTCGCGCTGCTGGTGCTGGCCGCGGCCGCGGCGTGCGTGGCCCTGGTGGCGCGTCGGACTTCGCGGTGCGCGTGGGCGACCGCGCTGGCGGCGGCGTGGCTGGCGGCCCTTGCCTGGTTCGGGGACCCGCTGCCAATGCTGGCCACCGTCGTCTTCGCCGTGGCAGCCATCGCCGCAGGCAGCGTGGTGGTCGGCCGCGGGCCGCTCGGGCTGCGCTGCGTGGCGGGACTCGTGCTGCTGTCCGCCATGCTGGGGTGGCTGCTTCCGCTCCCGGTGCACGGCCGGATGCCCTACCTCGCAGTGTCACTGATGCTGATTGCCTGGCAGCGTCGCGCCGTGGAGGAAGCGCTGCGCTCGGCCGCAAGCGGCTGGCGCGAGGCGGTCGGCGCGGCACCGCGGTCCGCGGCGTGGTCGGTGTTGCTGCTCGGCCTGGCGAGCACGGCCTGCTGGGTGCCCTCGATGCAGTTCGACGACCTTGCCTACCACTTGCGCCTGCCCTGGCAGTTGCAGCTGGATGGCGTGTACCCACTCGAGGCCGAGACGCAGATCTGGGCGCTGGCGCCGTGGGCTTCGGACGTCGTGCACGCGGCGCCGCAAGTCATGGCGGGAGCGGAATCGCGCGGCGCCGTCAACGCGCTGTGGATGGCCCTCACCGCGGGCGGAATCTGGCATCTCGCCGCTGCGCTCGGCGCAGGGGCGTCGCAACGCTGGTGGTCGGTCTCGCTTTACGCCAGCCTGCCCGGGACCGCGGCACTGATGCTCGGCATGCAGACCGAGCCCGCGACCGCCGCGCTGCTCGTGTGGGTGGTGGTCCTGATCCTCCAGCCAGCGTCGGCTCGCACCCTGGTGACGGCGGCGCTCCTCACCGGCGGCCTCGCCGCCACGAAGTTGTCCGGGGCATTGCTGGCGCTGCTGCTGGTGCCCTGGGCACTGCGCCGCCACCTGCGCGCGGCGCCCGTTCCCGCGATCGCAGTCGCCGCGGCGCTGTCCGCGTTCGCCGCCGGCAGCAGCTACGTGTACGCGGCCCTGGCGACGGGCAATCCGATCCTGCCTCTGTTCAACGCCTGGTTCCAGGCCGCGGAATACCCCCCCGTCGACTTCGTCGACGTTCGCTGGACTGCGGGCTTCGAGCCGCTGCTGCCGTGGCACCTGACCTTCGACACCGGGCGCTACCAGGAAGCCTTCCCGGGTGGCGCGGGCGTGGTGATGGTGGCATTGGCCGGCGCGTGGCTGCTCGCCATGAGGCTGCGCCCCACGCGTGCGGTTGCCGTCGTGTCGGCGGCGATGATCGCGTTGCTGCTGCTGCAGTCGCAGTACCTCCGCTATGTCTACCCGCCGCTGGTCCTCGTGATACCCGCGCTCGTGGTCGCGACGGTCGCGACGGACGCGCGCCGTGGCGGATGGCTGCTGGGCGCCGTCTGCCTCCTCAACGTGCTGTTCCAGGCCAACAGCCACTGGATGCTGCGCACGGGCGTGGTCAAGGACACCGTGGTCGCCGCCGGCAGGAACGATGCCGTGTTCGAGGCGTACGCACCGGAGCGCCAGCTCATGGCGTTGATGCGCGCCGACGGGCGCGGACGCGGCCAGGTGCTGGCACTGGACGCCGATACGGCGGTGTCGGCAGAGGCTGGCGCGCGCGCGCGTACCGTCTCGACATACGACCCGTCGCTCGCGAGGGAAGCGGCAGACGCGGCAACGGATCCGACCGGAGCTGCCTGGGCCAGGCTCTTCCACGCCCATGGCGTCAGCGACGTGCTGCTTCGCGCGCGGTCTTTGACGCCGGCCCAACGCGCGGGCCTGCATGCTGCCGGCGCATCGCGACGCGCCAGCCTGGGCGAGGCCGAGTGGTGGACCCTCCCTCCCGCCGGGACGCAACCATGAGCCTGCGACGGCAAGGACCGAAGTACCTCGTCATCGGCGGGATCCAGTGGCTCGTGGACTGGGGGGTGATGGTCGGCCTGAGCCACCTCGGCCTGCGCATCGGCGCGGCCAACATCGCGGGACGCATCAGCGGCGCGCTGCTCGGGTTCTGGCTCAACGGCAAGTTCACCTTCGCCGGCGACGAGCACGCGATCGGCCGGCGGCAACTGCTGCGGTTCGTGCTGATGTGGCTGGTACTGACGGCGGTGAGCACGGTCGCGATCGAGTCCATCGACGACGTGCTGGGCCGCAAGTGGGCGTGGCTGGCGAAGCCGCTGGTGGAGCTGATGCTGGGCCTGGTCGGCTTCGTCGGCTCGCGGCAGTGGGTGTACCGCAAATAGGAAACGCCGGCGTTGGCCGGCGTTCCTGGCTGACGCTCGGGCGCGTCAGGCCGTCAGTGCTTCAGGTTCCGGCGCAGGCGCTCGAGCGCCTGCAGCTGCGCGGTGACCTCGGCCAGCTTGGCCTGTGCCTCGGCGATGTCCATTGCCTCGCCACGGCCGGCCAGCGCGCGCTCGGCCTCGTCCTTGGCCGCGCGCACCGCGGCCTCGTCGATGTCGTCGGCGCGGACCGCGGTGTCGGCGAGGATCGTCACCACCTGCGGCTGCACTTCGAGCAGGCCGCCGGAGATCGCGAAGTCCAGGACCTCGCCGTTGGCCTGGGTGACCACGACCTTGCCGGGCTTGAGCCGCGTGATCAGCGGCGCGTGGCGCGGCGCGATGCCGAGTTCGCCGAGTTCGCCGGTCGCGACCACGAGCGTGGCCTCGCCATGGAAGATTTCGGCTTCGGCGCTGACGATGTCGCAACGGATGGTGGTGGCCATGGTCTACCTCGTGGTCGGTGGGGGAAGGATGGCGGCTCAGGCCGCCATCTTCTTCGCCTTCTCGACCGCTTCCTCGATGCCGCCGACCATGTAGAACGCCTGCTCCGGCAGGTGGTCGTACTCGCCGTCGACGATGCCCTTGAAGCCGCGGATGGTGTCCTTCAGCGACACGTACTTGCCCGGCGAGCCGGTGAAGACTTCCGCGACGTGGAACGGCTGCGAGAAGAAGCGCTCGATCTTGCGCGCGCGCGACACGGCCTGCTTGTCCTCTTCCGACAGCTCGTCCATGCCCAGGATCGCGATGATGTCCTTGAGCTCCTTGTACTTCTGCAGCGTCGCCTGCACCCGGCGCGCGGTGTCGTAGTGCTCGGTGCCGATCACGTTCGGGTCGAGCTGGCGGCTGGTGGAGTCGAGCGGGTCGACCGCCGGGTAGATGCCGAGTGCGGCGATGTTGCGCGACAGCACCACGGTGGCGTCCAGGTGGGCGAACGTGGTCGCCGGCGACGGGTCGGTCAGGTCGTCGGCGGGCACGTACACGGCCTGGATCGAGGTGATCGAGCCGGTCTTGGTCGAGGTGATGCGCTCCTGCAGCACGCCCATTTCCTCGGCGAGCGTGGGCTGGTAGCCCACCGCGGACGGCATGCGGCCGAGCAGCGCGGAAACCTCGGTGCCGGCAAGCGTGTAGCGGTAGATGTTGTCGACGAAGAACAGCACGTCGCGGCCCTTGCCCTCGGCGTCCTTCTCGTCGCGGAAGTACTCGGCCATGGTCAGGCCGGTCAGCGCGACGCGCAGGCGGTTGCCCGGCGGCTCGTTCATCTGGCCATAGACCATCGCCACCTTGGACTCGGACATGTTGTCCGTTCGGATGACGTTGGCCTCGATCATCTCGTGGTAGAAGTCGTTGCCCTCGCGGGTGCGCTCGCCGACGCCCGCGAACACCGACAGGCCCGAGTGCTGGGTGGCGATGTTGTTGATCAGCTCGAGCATGTTCACGGTCTTGCCGACGCCGGCGCCGCCGAACAGGCCGACCTTGCCGCCCTTGGCGAACGGGCACATCAGGTCGATGACCTTGATGCCGGTTTCCAGCAGCTCGTTGGCCGCCGCCTGGTCCTCGTAGCTCGGCGCCTGGCGATGGATCTCCCAGTGCTCGGTGGCCTCGATCGGGCCCACTTCGTCGATCGGCTCGCCGAGGACGTTCATGATGCGGCCCAGCGTGCCCGCGCCAACCGGCACCGAGACCGCGCGGCCGGTGTTCTCGGCGACGAGGTTGCGCTTCAGGCCGTCGGTGGAGCCGAGCGCGATCGCGCGCACGATGCCGTCGCCCAGCTGCTGCTGGACCTCGAGGGTGATCGCGGTGTCGCGCACCTTGAGCGCGTCGTACACGCGCGGCACGCTCTCGCGCGGGAACTCGACGTCGACGACGGCGCCGATGATCTGGACGATCTTGCCCTGGTTGCTCATGTTTGCTTCCTCAGACCTTCGATGCTGCTTGTGTAGGAGCGGCCCGTGGCCGCGATCTTCAGCAGGTCGCGGCCAACGGCCGCTCCTACAGGGGATGGGGGATCAGACCGCCGCGGCGCCGCCGACGATCTCGGAGATTTCCTGGGTGATCGCCGCCTGCCGCGCCTTGTTGTAGACGAGGTTGAGGGTGTCGATCAGCTTGTTGGCGTTGTCGCTCGCCGACTTCATGGCGACCATGCGCGCGGCGTGCTCGGAGGCGACGTTCTCCATCACCGCCTGGTACACCAGCGACTCGATGTAGCGGGTCAGCACGTAGCCCAGCACCGTTTCCGGGTCGGGCTCGTACAGGTAGTCCCAGTCGTGCCGGGCGACCTGCTCGTCCGACGCCGGCAGCGGCAGCAGCTGGTCGAAGGTGGCGCGCTGGGTCATGGTGTTGACGAAATCGTTGTAGGCCAGGAACACCTTGTCGACGCTGCCGGCGTCGTAGGCGTCCAGCATGACCTTGACCACGCCCACCAGCTGCTCGACCTGCGGCTGGTCGCCGAGATGGCTCACCGTGGCCAGCATGCCGACCTTGAGGCGTCGGAAGTACACCGAGGCCTTCTGGCCGATGGTGACCACGTCGACCTCGACGCCCTTCTCCTGCCAGCCGCGGATCTCGACCAGCAGCTTGCGGAACAGGTTGTTGTTGAGGCCGCCGGCGAGGCCGCGGTCGGACGAGACGATGATGTAGCCCACGCGCCGGACGTCCGGGCGCTCGACCAGGTACGGGTGCTGGAACTCGGAGTTGGCCTGGGCGAGGTGTCCGATGACCTGCTTCATCGCGCGTGCGTACGGGCGCGACGCCTTCATCCGATCCTGCGCCTTGCGGATCTTCGAGGCCGAGACCATCTCCAGCGCGCGGGTCACCTTGCGGGTGTTCTGCACGCTCTTGATCTTGGTTTTGATTTCCCTGCCGCCGGCCATCTCGTTTCTCGCTTCGTCAGTCGAACCTGGAACTGGAACCTGTGGGACAACCCCGTGGGAGCGGCCATGGCCGCGAGCTCTTTCGGCAAGCTCGCCGGCACCCGCCCCGAAGGCTCGTACTTACCAGCTGCCGGTGGCCTTGAACTCTTCGATGCCGCTCTTGAATGCCGCCTCGATCTCGTCGTTCCAGTCGCCGCTGGCATCGATGCGTCCGATCAGCTCGCCCTGGGTGTTGGCGAAGTGCGCGTGCAGCGCCTCCTCGAACGCCAGGATCTTCCCGACCGGGACGTCGTCCATGAAGCCCTTGTCGACCGCGTAGATCGACAGCGCCTGCTGCGCGACCGACATCGGCGCGTACTGCTTCTGCTTCATCAGCTCGGTCACGCGCTGGCCGCGGTCGAGCTGCTTGCGGGTCGCCTCGTCGAGGTCGGACGCGAACTGCGCGAACGCCGCGAGCTCGCGGTACTGGGCCAGCGCGATGCGGATGCCGCCCGAAAGCTTCTTCATGATCTTGGTCTGCGCCGCGCCACCGACGCGCGAGACCGAGATGCCGGCGTTCACCGCCGGGCGGATGCCGGCGTTGAACAGGTCGGTCTCGAGGAAGATCTGGCCGTCGGTGATCGAGATCACGTTGGTCGGCACGAAGGCGGACACGTCGCCGGCCTGGGTCTCGATGATCGGCAGCGCGGTCAACGAACCGGTCTTGCCCTTCACCGCACCATTGGTGAACTGCTCCACGTACTCCTCGTTGACGCGCGCGGCGCGCTCGAGCAGGCGCGAGTGCAGGTAGAACACGTCGCCCGGGTACGCCTCGCGGCCCGGCGGGCGGCGCAGCAGCAGCGAGATCTGGCGATAGGCCACGGCCTGCTTGGACAGGTCGTCGTAGATGATCAGCGCATCCTCACCGCGGTCGCGGAAGTACTCGCCCATGGTGCAGCCGGCGTACGGCGCGATGTACTGCATCGCGGCCGACTCGGCGGCGGACGCGGCCACCACCGTGGTGTAGGCCATCGCACCGTGTTCCTCGAGCTTGCGCACGATGTTGGCGATCGTCGAGTTCTTCTGGCCGATCGCCACGTAGATGCATTTGATGCCGCTGTTCTTCTGGTTGATGATCGCGTCGACGGCGACCGCGGACTTGCCGGTCTGGCGGTCGCCGATGATCAGCTCGCGCTGGCCGCGGCCGATCGGGATCATCGCGTCGATGGTCTTGTAGCCGGTCTGCACCGGCTGCGAGACCGACTTGCGCGCGATCACGCCGGGCGCGATGCGCTCCACCGGCGAGGTCTGCTGCGCGTTGACCGGGCCCTTGCCGTCGATCGGCTCGCCAAGCGCGTTGACCACGCGACCGAGGAGCTCCGGACCGGTGGGCACTTCGAGGATGCGGCCGGTGGTGCGGGCGGTATCGCCCTCGCGCAGGTGCTCGTAGTCGCCGAGCACCACGGCGCCGACCGAATCGCGCTCGAGGTTCAGCGCCAGCGCGTAGGTCGCGTCGGGCAGTTCGATCATTTCGCCCTGCATCGCGTCGGCCAGGCCGTGGATGCGCACGATGCCGTCGGACACCGAGGTCACGGTGCCTTCGTTGCGTGCTTCGGCGGCCAGCTGCACCTTCTCGATGCGGTTCCTGATGAGCTCGCTGATCTCGGACGGGTTGAGCGTGGTGGTTGCCATCTGTCGTTTCCTTGGTCGTGCGTCGCGGTCTGCGGCGCGCGGGGTGTGTGCGGGCGGGACCGGCGGCGCCGGCGCCTGCCGTCAGTTCGCCAGTGCCGCCTGCAGCCGGTCGAGCTTGCCCTTCAGCGAGCCGTCGATGACCACGTCGCCGGCGTCGATGACGGCGCCGCCGATCAGGCTCTCGTCGATCGCGGTCTCGATCGCGACCTCGCTGCCGAAGCGCCTGCGCAGCGCCGCCGCCAGGTTCTCCAGTTCCGCCTCCGGCAGCGGGGCGGCCGAGGTCACGCGGGCGTGGACCACGCGCTCTGCCTCGGCCCGCAGCTGCTCGTACAGCCCGGCGATCTCCGGCAGCAGCGCCAGCCGGCGGTTGTCGGCCAGCAATGCGAGGAAGCTGCCGAAGGTCTCGTCGGCGCCGTCCGGGGACAGCAACGCCACCGCCTCGTCGTGGCGCAGGCGCGGGTTGCCGAGCAGGTCGGCGATGCGTGGGTCCGCGGCGACGCGGGCGGCGAAGCCGAGCGCCCCCGCCCAGCGCGCGAAGCCGTCCGCGCCGGCATCACGTGCGATCGCGAACGCGGCGCGGGCATAGGGCCTGGCGAGCGTGAGGGACTGGCTCATGGGTCGGCGGTCCTCAGATTTCCGCGGCGAGTTCGTCGAGCAGCGCCTTGTGGGCGTTGGCATCGATCTCGCGCCGGAGCAGCTTCTCGGCACCGGTCACCGCCAGCATCGACACCTGGCGGCGCAGGTCCTCGCGGGCGCGGTTGCTGGTGGCCTCGATCTCGCCCTGGGCCAGCGCCTTCTGGCGCGCGCCCTCGGCGATCGCCTCGGCGCGCGCGGCCTCGATGATCTGGTTGGCACGCAGGTGCGCCTGCTCGACGATCTCGTTCGCCTTCGCGCGGGCCGCCTTCAACTCGTCGTTGACCTTGTCCTGCGCCTGCGCGAGCACGCGCTGGCTGTTGTCCGCGGCCGCGAGGCCCTCGGCGATCTTCTGCTGGCGCTCCTCGATGGCCTTGAGCAGCGGCGGCCACACATAGGTCGCGATCAGCCAGATCAGCGCGGCGAATGCGATGGCCTGCGCGATCAGGGTGAGATTGATATTCATGGCTGTGCCTGTCGTGGTTGTCGGGGCATGGCGTGCATGCCTGCAGCTACCCGTGGTGCGGACGGCGGACCGGCCGCGCCACGATGCGCGACCGGATCAGACGCCCGCCTGCGCCATCAGCGGGCCGATGAACGGGCTGGCGAACGCGAACAGCAGGCCGACCGCGACCGAGATGATGAACGCGGCGTCGATCAGGCCGGCGGTGATGAACATGCGGACCTGCAGGACCGGGATCAGCTCCGGCTGGCGCGCGGCCGACTCGAGGAACTTGCCGGACATGATGGCGAGGCCGAGGCCGGCGCCGAGCGCGGCGAGGCCGATCATGATGCCGATGGCGAGGACGGTCGAGGCCTGGACCTGGGCGAGCGCGGTGGTGAGGATTTCCATGGTTTTCTCCGGAACGGATGGTGCGAGGGTTGGTCGAAGGGTGGAGCGGAATCGGTGCGGCGCGGGATCAGTGGCTGTCTTCGGCCAGGCTGAGGTAGACGATCGACAGCATCATGAAGATGAAGGCCTGCAGCGGGATCACCAGGATGTGGAAGATCATCCAGCCGAAGCCGAACACGGCGCCGCCGAGCACGCCGAGCAGGCCTGCGCCGCCCAGCACCCAGATCAGCAGGAACACGATCTCGCCGCCGAACATGTTGCCGAACAGTCGCATCGCCAGCGAGATCGGCTTGGACACCCACTCGACGATGTTGAGGATCAGGTTGAAGGGCATCATCCACTTGCCGAACGGCGCGGTGAAGAACTCCTTGCTGAAACCCAGCAGGCCCTTCGAGCGCAGCGCGAACACGATCATGAGGATGAACACGCTGATCGACATGCCGAGCGTGGCATTCACGTCGGCGGTCGGCACCGGCTTCCAGTACTCCACGCCGACCCACGACAGCGGGATCGCGAAGAAGTCCGCCGGGATGAACTTCAGCATGTTCATCAGCAGGATCCAGAAGAACAGCGTGATCGCGATCGGCGTCACCAGCTTGCTGGAGCCGTGGTAGGTGTCGCGCGCCTGGCGGTCGACGAACTCCAGAAGGATCTCGACGAAGGCCTGCCACTTGCCGGGGACGCCCGACGTCGCCCGGCGCGTGCCCAGCCAGAACAGCAGGGTGACCAGCAGGCCCATCGCGATCGAGCTCACGAGCGTGTCGACGTTGAACGTCATGAACGCGCCCTCGCCCGCGTCCGCGGTGAGGTTCTGCAGGTGGTGCTGGATATAGCTGGTGGGGGTCAGTTCCGACTCAGCCGCCATGTCTGGGATTCCCGTTCCAATTCGAGCCGGCCATGGCCGGCAGCTGTACCGCCAGTGCGAGCACCACGCCCGCGAGTGCGGCGGCAGCGGGCAGCTTCGCCACCGCCACCGCGAGCACCAGCCCCACCACCACCACCAGCCACTTCGCCATCAACCCCAGCACCAGGCGCGACAAGGCGCCGATCGCGGGCGCGACGCCGCCACCCAGGGCGATGCGACGACCGATCTCGCCACCGAGGGCGACCGCGCCGCCGCCGGCGAGGGCCGCCAGGCTCCACCCGCTCCCCTTGGCGAGGAAGGCCAGCGCCAGCACCGCGACCGCGATCGCCTGCCAGGCGACTGCGCGCTGCGCCAGCCGCCGGGCGATGGCGGTGGACGTGGTCACGACGGGATCCTGTGGCAATGGTGCGGGCCGGAGAAGACTGGTCCGCCTAGCCCCGAGAGTATAGCAGCAGCACGGGGCGGGTGAACCCTCCCGGAGGTCCAGCCGACGCACGAGCGACGTATTCAGAAAATTTCCCGCCGCACCCGGGAACCTTGTCCCGCCGCTCCGGTCCCACATCCGCGGCCTGCGCTCTTCCCCTCGTCGATCCAGGTCGCCCGAAGCCCCGGCTCCCGCCGGGGCTTCTCTTTGGCAGGTAGCGTTCGGCAGGACCCACGTGCTGCCGTGATCACGTCCTTCGCCGTGGATTCACGCACCGCGGACGCGGCGCGCGCGGAGACTGTGCGCCGCTGTTCACCCAGAAGGACCCCCACATGCTCCATCACGCCCCATCACGGACGCTGCTTGCAGTGGCCGTCGCCGCCCTGTCGCTCAGCGCGGCCCCCGCATGCGCGCAGTCGTTCGACGACGAACGTTTCACCGTGCGCCTGAGCGCGTTCCAGCCGGAGGCTTCGCTGCGCCTGTCCGGCGAGGGCACCGCCACCAATGGCACCGACACCACCAGTTTCGACGACGGCGCCACACTCGAACTCGGCCGCGAGACACGCCCGCGCGGCTCGGCGATGTTCCGCATGAGCGACCGCCAGCGGCTGGTCGGCAATTTCTACGACTACGAGCGCGACGAGAGCCGCGACTGGACCGGCGGCCTCGTCGATCCCGGCGACTACGGGCTCCCGGGCGATCCGGTCGACGTCCCCGACGTCTCGGTCGACGCGCGCCTCAAGTTCCGCCTGGCCAGCCTCAACTACGAGTACGCCGTGGTGGACACCGGGACCTTCACCTGGGGCCTCGGCCTCGGCGTGACCCATGCCCGCATCGACGGGTCCATCTCCGGGGCGTCCACCGGCACCGACGACGTCGACGCGGAATCCGGTCGCGCCAGCTGGAACAAGAGCGAATGGTCGCCGAACCTGCACACGCGGCTGTCGTGGATGCCGTCCGAGAAGTGGCGCTTCAGCGTCGAGGGACAGTACCTCGATGCCGGCTGGGGCGACCTGATCGAGGAGACCGGGCACTTCGAACGCGGCGGCCTGCTGGCGGAGTACCTGATCAACGACCGTATCGGCGTCCACGTCGGCTACGACTGGTTCCGCCTGAAGATGGGCGACCGCTTCGCGGGCAGCGTCGGGCCGTACGAGGACCCTGAGGTCGAGCGCATCGACTACGACGGCACGCTCACGGGGACGCTCAAGGTGCACGGCCCGATGGCCGGCGTGACCTTCCGGTTCTGACCCACGGCAGGGGCACCGGGTGCCCCGGTGGGACCAGGAACGGCGCCGCCTGCGGCGTCGTTCCTCGTTGGCGCGGCGGCGCCCGAACGGGACGCCTGTCCGGGCGGGGCGTCAGTCGTGCTCCCAGCGCACCTCGGCCTTGCCCTCGACGTCGAGGATCGACTTCACCGCATCGAGCATCGCCGAACTCGCGCCGGCGTCGACGAGCGCAAGGAAGGCGTCGTTGTCCACGGTGCGACGGCCGCCCTCGCCTGCCGGCAGCACCCGCTCGAGCAGCGCGAGGTCTGCCTCGGTGACATCCCCGAGCGGGCGGTCGCGGGTCGCGTCGATCAGTCTGGCCATGTACGTCTCCGTAGCGGATGCCGCGATTATTTCTTCTTCGGCACGTAAAGATCCGTGATCGTGCCTTCGTGCAGCTCGGCCGCCATCGCCACGGTTTCGCCCAGCGTGGGATGCGGGTGGATCGTGTGGCCGATGTCGGCGGCCTCGGCACCCATCTCGATCGCGAGCGCCACTTCCGAAATCAGCTCGCCCGCGTGCACGCCGACGATCGCGCCGCCGACCACGCGGTGCGTGGCCTCGTCGAACAGCAGCTTGGTGAAGCCCTCGCTGCGGCCGATTCCCACCGCGCGCGCCGAGGCCGCCCAGGGAAATTTCGCCACCCCGACCTTCAGGCCCTTGGCCTTGGCCTCGGCCTCGGTCACGCCGACCCAGGCGATCTCCGGATCGGTGTAGGCCACCGACGGAATCACGCGCGCGACCCATTCGCGCTTCTCGCCCGCCGCGACTTCGGCCGCGAGCTTGCCCTCGTGCGTGGCCTTGTGCGCCAGCATCGGCTGCCCGACGAGGTCGCCGATGGCGAAGATGTGCGGCACGTTGGTCCGCATCTGGCGGTCGACGTCGATGAAGCCGCGCTCGCCGACGCGCACGCCGGCCTTGTCGGCATCGAGCCTGCCGCCGTTGGGCGTGCGCCCGACGGCCACCAGCACGCGGTCGAAGCGGGTGGTGGCGGGAACGCTGTCGCCCTCGAAGCTGCAGTCGATGCCGTCGTTGCCCGCCCTGGCTTCCACCACCTTCGTCTTGAGGTGGATCGAGACGCCCTGCTTCTTCAGGCGATCGGCCAGGGGCTTGACCAGGTCCCTGTCGGCGCCCGGCATCAGCTGGTCGGCAAGCTCGACGACGGTGACGCTGCTGCCCAGCGCGCGGTACACCGTCGCCATCTCGAGGCCGATGATGCCGCCGCCGACGACGAGCAGCTGCGCCGGCACATCGGCCAGCTCGAGCGCGTCGGTGGAATCCATCACCCGCGGGTCGTCCCAGGGGAAGCCCGGCAGTTGCAGCGCCTGCGAGCCGGCGGCGATGATGCACTGCTCGAAGCGCACCAGCTTCGTGGCGCCGTCGCCACCCTCGAGTTCGAGTTCGTTCGCGGAGACGAAGCGGCCGCGGCCCTCGAGCACGCGTACCTTGCGCTGCTTGGCCATGCCGGCCAGGCCCTTGTTGAACTGGCCGACCACGCGCGCCTTGTGGCCGCGCAGCGCGTCGAGGTCGATGTCGGGCTTGCCGAAGCGGACGCCGTAGTCGGCCGCGTGGGCGGCTTCGTCGATCACCGCGGCGGCATGCAGCAGGGCCTTGGACGGGATACAGCCGACGTTGAGGCAGACGCCGCCCAGCTGCGGATAGCGCTCGACCAGGACGGTGTCGAGGCCCAGGTCGGCGGCGCGGAAGGCGGCGGTGTAGCCGCCCGGGCCCGCGCCCAGCACCAGCAGCGCGCACTCGACGTCGGGCTTGCGGCCGCTGGCCGCGGCGGGGGCCGGTGCGCCGCCCTCCTGTTTCGCGGGCGCGGGCCTGGCAGCCTCCGCCGGCGCGCCGGCCTTGCCGGTGTCGCCATAGCCGGCACCACCGCTTCCCGCCCCCGCGGACGGCGTGGATCCGGCGGAACCGGCCTTGCGCTCGCCCTTCGCGCCGCCACCATCCGCGGGGGCGACAGCGTCGGCGGCGGCGGCAGCGGCGCCGGCGTCCGCATTGCCTTCGGCCTCGATGACCGCGACCACGCCGCCTTCCGACAGGGTGTCGCCCACCTTGACCCGCAGCTCACGCACCACGCCGGCCGCCGTCGACGGCACTTCCATCGTCGCCTTGTCCGACTCCAGCGTCACCAGGCCCTGGTCGACGGCGACGCTGTCGCCCACGGCCACCAGGACCTCGATCACCGGCACGTCGTCGTAGCCACCGATGTCGGGAACCTTCACTTCGATGCTGCTGGCCATGGGCGTCTCTCCGCTGTGGGGGGTATCGGCGGCACCCGGCTGCCGCGCAAGCGGGTCCGGGCGCGCATGCTGCCGCGGCGGCCGTGCTCAGCCACGCGTGGCGCCTTCGTCGGGTCCGGCAGGAGGCTGCCGTTGCAGGGCCTCGTCGCGCGCCGTCCGCTCGGCATCCTCGGCGATCTGGCGCTGCGCGTCGACCTGCGCGTCATTGCGCGCGAGCTCGGCCCGCTCCTCTGGATCAAGGGTCTCGATGGCGGCCGCCGGCGCGGCGGGCATCGCTGGCGCACCACGCGCGCCGGCCGGCGCCGCGGCACCCAGCGCGGCGAGTGCCTCGTCGCCGGCGAGGCCGAAAGCGCTGCGCAGGTGCAGGTCGCGCTGCGGCACCGGGACCTCGATGCCGTGCGCCTTCAGCGCGCTGTCGAGTTCCCAGAGATACGCCGCCTGGATCGCCATGTTGCGGCGCGCAGCCTCCTCGGTGAGCCACACCGCCAGGATGTAGTCGACCCGGCTCTCGCCGAACTCGACCAGCCACACCTGCGGCGCGTGGCTGCCCTCGAGCGCCAGGGTGAACGGGACCGCGGCTGCCGCTTCCAGCGCCGCCTTCTTGACCAGTTCCTTGTCGACGCAATAGCTGACGCCGAAACGCACGCGGATGCGCCGGTGCACCGACTGGTGGGTCCAGTTGACCACGCGGCCGTTGACGAACTCGGAGTTCGGGACCAGCACGTCGATGTTGTCGTTGGTGGTGATGCGGGTGGCGCGGATGTTGATGGCGCGAACCGTGCCGCGCATGTCCGCGCCCAGCTCGACGAAATCGCCGACCTTGAGCGAACGGTCGAAGAGCAGGATGAGCCCGGAGACGAAGTTGCTGAACATCGCCTGCAGGCCGAAGCCGAGACCCACGCCGAGGGCGCCGGCGAACACCGTGAACTTGCCGATCGGCACGCCTGCCAGGTCGACCGCGACCAGGAACCCGAGGATCAGCACCGTGTAGTGCGCGAGCCGCGAGACCGTGTACAGCGCCGCCTGGTTCGCGTTGGCGTGGCGCTCGCCGTAGCTGCGCAGTGCGCGGCGCAGCAGCACCGACAGCACCCATGCCGCGACGATGACCAGGAGCGCCGCGATCAGGCCGCCGGCGGTGATCGACAGCCCAGACACCCGCACGAGGGTGTGGTCCAGCAGGGGCTGCAGGCCCTCGGCGCCGCGGTCGGCGGCGGCGAGCATGCGATCGCCGGCGCCGTCGAGTTGCGCGCCTACGTCCGGGGCGGCCATCGCCCTACAGCAGCACCCGTCGCATGTCGCCCAGCAACTGCGCGAGATAGGCAGTGAAGCGCGCCGCCGATGCCCCGTCGATCACGCGATGGTCGTAGGACAGCGACAGCGGCAGGACGAGGCGCGGCGCGAACGCCGTCCCGTCCCACACCGGCTTCATCGCCGACTTCGAGACGCCGAGGATCGCGACTTCCGGCGCGTTCACGATCGGGGTGAACGACGTGCCGCCGATGCCGCCGAGCGAGCTGATCGAGAAGCAGCCGCCCTGCATGTCCGCAGGCCCCAGCTTGCCGTCGCGGGCCTTCTTCGCGAGTTCCGAGGTCTCCTGCGCGATCTCCATCACGCCCTTGCGATCGACGTCGCGCACCACCGGCACCACCAGCCCGTTGGGCGTGTCCGCGGCGAAGCCGACGTGGAAGTACTTTTTCAGCGTGAGCGTCTCGCCGCTGGCGTCGAGCGAGGCGTTGAAATCGGGGAACTTGCGCAGCGCCGACACGCTCGCCTTCATCAGGAAGGCGAGCATGGTCAGCTTGATGCCCGCCTTTTCGTTTTCGCGGTTGAGGGCGACTCGCAGCGCCTCGAGGTCGGTGATGTCGGCGTCGTCGTGCTGGGTGACGTGCGGGATCATCGCCCAGTTGCGCGCGAGGTTGGCGCCGCTGATCTTCTGGATGCGCGACAGCGGCCGGGTCTCGACCTCGCCGAACTTCGCGAAATCGACCTTCGGCCAGGGCAGCAGCGACAGGCCACCGCCGGCACCGCCCGCGGCTGCCGGCGCGCCGGTGCCGCCGCGCAACGCGTCCTTGACGAACTGCTGCACGTCCTCGCGGACGATGCGTCCGCCGCGCCCGCTGCCCTTGACCTGCGCCAAGTCGACGCCCAGTTCACGGGCGAACACGCGCACCGCGGGGCTCGCGTACGGGACCTTGTCGGGCATGGTCGCGTCGGCGTCGAAGCGCACCGGGGGTGCGCTGCCCGGCGCGACGGCCCGGGTGCTGGCCGGCGCCGGCGCGCCACTGCGCCCGGCCATGGAGGCCTGCGCGATGTGGTCGGCTTCCTGCGAGGGCGCGACGGGTTCGACCGCGGAGTCGGGCTCGGACGCCGGCGTGCCCTCCGCCGGCGGTGCGGCCTTGCGCGCCTTCTCCGCCTGCGCGTCCTGGCCCGGCGCATCGCCGGACGGCGCGTTCCCGCCTTCCGGGGCGGAACCCGCGTCGGAACCGCCTTCCGCTTCGATCAGCGCCACCACGCCGCCCTCGGACAGGGTGTCGCCAACCTTGACCCGGAGCTCGCGAACCACGCCTGCGAACGGCGCCGGGACTTCCATGGTCGCCTTGTCGGACTCCAGCGTCACCAGGCCCTGGTCCACCGCCACGGTATCGCCGACCGCGACCAGCACCTCGATCACCGGCACGTCGTCATAGCCGCCGATGTCGGGGACGCGCGCTTCCTGGGGGCTGGCCATGCGGCTCTCCGCGGTACAGGGGGAGGGCTATTGTGGCGACATGGGCGCGGGCGCGCCAACACCGTCGCAAAAAGAAGCCCTCGATCGCCGAGGGCCGGGGAAAAGGCCGCGCGTCGTGCGCGGCGACCGTGGCGGTGCGTCGCCGCCGGCCAGCCTCAGCCGTCGCCGTTCCTGCGGTCGTGGCTGACCGTCAGCAGGTCGAGCGGGCGCCCGTCCGGCAGCCGCCAGTCCAGCGTGTCGTCGATCCGGTCCAACGCTTCCATTCGCCGGCACAGCGCGTTCGCGCTCTTCTCCAGCGCGCGTGCGCGCGGCTCGACCAGGGCCTCGATCTCGGCGTCCAGGTTCTGCATCCGCTCCAGGCGCGCGGTGTCGCCGCTGAACGCGGCGCCGATCGCGCCCCCCACGACGTCGCCGACCAGCGTCGGCACCACCTCCGCGATCGCCTCGCCGATGCCGTCGCCGAGCGCGTCGCTGTCGAACCGGGTCGGCGTGATGGATCGGGCGAGATGGGCGTCGAGCCGGGTGCGCGCCGCCGCGAGCGTCGCGCGGGTGCGTTCGGGATCCGCGCTGAAGCCGGCGGCGACCTCGCCGATGGCGGTGAACGCGATCTGCGCCGCCTCGGCGCCGACTTCGTGGGCCAGCGGCATCACCGCGCGGGCTTCGCGTTCGTAGTCGCGGATGCGGGCGGCGTCCGCCGGCGTCAGCTCCACCCAGCGGTCGTCGACGAACAGGCGTCCCTGGCGCATCAGCACCGTGCGTGGGCTGCCGCTGTCGCGCAGGAAGACGACGCTGCGCTCGGTGAGGTGGAAGTCGTACTCGCTGTCGACCTCGCAGTCGGTGTCGATGTTGACGCCGTTGCCCGCGTGGACACGGCCGCCGTCGCCGGGCTGCGCGGTTGCGAGGGCCATTGCGGAAGCGAGCAGGAGCACGTGCATGTGGAAGTTCCCCGATGGTGCGTCGGGCACATGATCGCGCGTCGCCGGCCCCGGCGACCGTGCCGGTCGCACGCATGACCTCCGTCACAGGCACGGCGGCATCCGCGACGGCGGCGGACGGCACGACCCTGAATCTGCCGTCGACACCGGTGGGTGCCGCGGTGCCGGCGGAAAACCGGCATTCATGCCGTCGTGGCTAGGGTGGCCGCGCCCTCTCCTTCGGGGCGCCATAACCATTCACGAGGAGAATCCACATGTCCCCCATTCGCACGCTGAGCCTGTCCGCTGCGCTCGCGCTGGCCATGTCGCCGGCGGTCTTCGCGCAGGACGCCGGCACCGCCGCCGGCAAGCGCGTGTCCGTCGTCGGCGGCTACGCCATGACCGAGCCGACGAAGAACCCCGAGATCGCAGGCGGCCGCGCCGAGTTCGACGGCGAAGGCACGCCGACCCTCGGCGTCACCTACCACGTCAACGACAACATCGGCATCGAGGCCTGGGGCGCCGACGGCATCGGCCACCGCGTCAACGCCGCCGGAGGCGGCAAGCTCGGCAGCGTCGAGGCCCAGCCCTACTCGCTGAGCGGCCAGTACCGGTTCGGCGACGTGGACAACACCGTCCGCCCGTTCGTCGGCCTCGGCTACCACGAGACCAACTTCAGCAGCGAGACCGCGCAGGCCGGCGGCGCGCTGGCCGGCCAACGGATCGGCATCGAGACCGCAAAGGGCGCGGTGGCGACCGTCGGCGTCGACGTCAACATCAACCCGACCTGGTTCGCCCGTGCGGACGCGCGCTACTTCCAGGGCGATTCCGACGTCAGGCTCGACGGCGCCAAGGTCGGCGACGCCGAACTCAACCCGGTGATGCTGGGGGTCGGCATCGGCGCGCGCTTCTGATCCACGCGCCGAAGCATCGAAGCAGACGGGGGCGGACCGCTGGTCCGCCCTTTTTTCATCCCGGGGCGCGGGTGCCGGACAGGGCCCGGTGGCGCAAGTGGATGCCCCAGGCGTAGGTGCTGGCATAGCCCAGCAGCAGGCCACCGATCGCCCAGACCCCGCCTGCGTCCAGCCAGTGCTCCCAGCCGGGCACCTGCCCCTGCATCGCCGCGCCGCCGCCGATGCGCCGCCACGACCACCACAGCCCGGCGACGATGCGGCTGGCCACCAGCAGGGTGAGGACCAGCGCCATCCAGCGATTGGGCACGTAGTGGACGACCCTGCCGTCGCGGCTGAACCGCGTCAGCGCGACGCCGAGCATGCCCAGCACCATCCCCGCCACTGCGCCGAGCCCCGCGTCCTGCAGCGCCGCCGCGCGCCAGTACGTCGCAAGCCATGCGCCGGCGACGAACAGCACCAGCGACGCCAGGAAGCCCCAGGCATTGACGCGCAGCAGCCAGGGCCAGGCACGACGGCGGGCATGGCCCATCCGGTAGCGCTGGCGCAGGGTGAGCGGCACCAGGAGCAACGCGGCCACCAGCAGCACCGGCACAAGCAACGGCAGCAACAGGAGGAGCGGCACCGGCTAGTGCGGCCCCGGTGCCGGCGCGGCCGCGCGCACGCGTTCGCGCCGCAAGAGGTAGAGGCCACTGGCGATGATGATCCCGGCCCCGACCCAGGTTGCCGCGTCCGGCAGCACCTGCCACAGCACCAGGTCGAGCAGGACCACCCAGAGCAGCGCGGTGTACTCCAGCGGCGCCACCAGCGACGCTTCGCCCAGGCGGAAGGCATGCGTCAGCGCCACCTGCCCCAGCGTGCCGGCGACGCCGATGCCGGCGATCACCCCGTAATCGGCCGGCCGCAGCGGCTGCCAGTGCGGCCACGCCAGCAGGCCCGCGCCCACCGCCATCATCGCAAGGAACCAGAACACCATCGCCTGCGCGCTGTCGCGCTGGGCCAGCATGCGCACCGTGATCACCGAGACCGCGTAGCAGACCGAGGCCAGCAGCACCGCCAGCCCGGCCTTGGTGATGAGCCCTGCCCCTGTCGGGCGCAGGACGACGACGACCCCCACCAGGCCGATCGCGATCGCGGTCCAGCGCCGCGGGCCGACGTGCTCGCGCAGCAGCGGCACCGCCAGCGCGGTGACCAGCAGCGGCGACACGAAGGCGATCGAGTACGCGGTCGACATCGGCAGCGTGCGCAGGCCGTAGACGAACGCGGTCATGAACGCCACCGCCAGCGCGCCGCGGAGCAGGTGAAGCCGCCAATGCACGCGCAGCAGGCCCCGCGCGCCCACGGTCGCCAGCGCCCACGCGAGGGCGAAGGGAAGGGCGGCGAGCCCGCGCAGCGACGCCACCTGCAGGGCCGGGTAGTGCGGGGCCAGGAGCTTCAGGCCGGCGTCCATCGCCGCCAGCAGCAGCACCGCCAGCAACATCGCGCCTGCGGCTTGGCGCTGCCGTCGCTGGCGGTCGCCGGCGCTCTCGGCGGCGGTCGCGGGGGATGGCGTTGCGGGGGCGTTCATGGCGCAGCATCGTAGCGCGCGCCACCGGCGCCGCATGCGCATTCACCACGCCCTCCCCCGCCGCCCCGCACGATGGCGCACCCCGCTGCCGGCGCCCCCGCGATGCGCATCCTCCTGCTGCTGACCGCCATCGCGATGCCGGTGGTGTCGTGGTTCTCCCAGCGCGGGACCTTCGGGCCCACCAATGGCGAGCTGTCGGACCGCTACCCCACCCTGCTGGTCGCCGCCGGCTGGGCATTCTCGGTGTGGGGACTGATCTTCCTCCTGGACCTGGTGTTCGCCGTCTGGCAGCTGCGGCCACGCCAGCGCGACGACGCCACCCTGGCGCGCGTGCGGCCCGCGGCGGCCGCGGGGTTCGCGCTGACGGCGGCGTGGATGCCGATCTTCAGCCAGCAGCTGTTCTGGCTGGCGCTGGCGGTGATCTGGACGGCGCTGGCATGCCTGCTCTACTGCGCGCTGCTGCTGTCGCGCGCCCCGGAGGCGTTGCCCGGCCGGACCGCCTGGGCGTGGGCGCCGCTGTCGCTCCACGCCGGCTGGCTGTCGCTGGCGGCGTTCCTCAACACCGCGCAGGTCGCGGTGGCCTACCGGCTGCTGCCGGTGGACCGCATGCTCGGCTGGAGCGCCGCGCTGTGGGCGGCGGCGGCGGTCCTGCTGCTCGCCGCCAACCACCGCATGCGGGGCAACCTGGTCTACGTGGCGGTGGCGCTGTGGGGGCTGGTGGCGGCCTACGCCAGGCAGTCCGGATCGGACCTGCCCGGGGCCACCACGTCGGCGTGGATCGCCGCCGGCGTCGCCGCGGTGCTCGTGCTGCAGACCATGTGGCTGCGCCTGCGCGACTGAGTCAGGCCCTGGACCCCAGCGACGCGCTGTCGATCACGAAGCGGTAGCGGACGTCGCCCTTGACCATGCGCTCGTAGGCTTCGTTGACCTGCTCGATGCCGATCAGCTCGATGTCCGACGCGATGTCGTGGCGGGCGCAGAAGTCGAGCATCTCCTGGGTTTCGCGGATGCCGCCGATGAGCGAACCGGCGAGCCTGCGCCGCTGCATGATGAGCGAGCCCGAATGCAGGGCGGCCGGCGCGTCCGGGACGCCGAGCAGGACCATGGTGCCGTCGGTCTTCAGCAGCGACAGGTAGGCGTTGTAGTCGTGCGGCGCCGACACGGTGTCGATGATGAAGTCGAAGGTCCGGGCACGGGCCTTGAACGTATCGGGGTCGCGGGTGGCGCCGAAGTCGTGGGCGCCGAGGTCCAGGGCATCCTGGCGCTTGCTCTCGGAGGTGCTGAGCACGGTGACGCGCGCGCCGAGCGCACGCGCGATCTTCACCGCCATGTGCCCGAGGCCGCCGAGGCCGACCACCGCCAGCGCATGCCCCGCCTCGACCCCGAAGTGCTTCATCGGCGAGTAGGTGGTGATGCCGGCGCAGAGCAGCGGCGCGGCGCGGTCCAGCGGCATGCCCTCGGGAATGCGCAGCACGTAGTCCTCGTGCACCGTGATGCGGGTGGAATAGCCGCCGTAGGTGGGCGCGCCATCGGACCGCTCGCGGCTGTTGTAGGTCCCGGTCATGCCCTCGACGCAGTACTGCTCCTCGCCGCCGACGCAGGCCGGGCAATGGCGGCAGGAGTCGACGAAACAGCCGACGCCGACGGTGTCGCCCACGGCGAAGCGCGTTACGCCTTCGCCGGTGCGCGCCACCCGGCCCACGATCTCGTGCCCCGGCACCATGGGGAAGATGCCGCCGCCCCACTCGTCGCGGGCCTGGTGGACGTCGCTGTGGCACACGCCGCAGTAGAGGATGTCGATCAGCACCTCGCCGCCGCGCGGCTCCCGGCGTTCGATGGCGTGCGGTGCGAGCGGACCGCCGGCACTGGCGGCGGCGTAGGCGGGGGTGCGGAGCATGGGACGCGTCCTTGGCTGCGGGGGCCGCACATGATGCCCCGCCGGGCGTCCCGCACCCGTCAATGCCGTCCCTGCGCGGCCCATGCGCTAACCTTGCCGGCCCCTGCACAGGAGCGCTGCCATGCCGTCCTTCGACATCGTCTCCGAGGTCGACACCCACGAACTCACCAACGCGGTCGACCAGGCGAACCGCGAACTGACCACGCGCTTCGACTTCAAGGGCGTGGACGCCTCCTTCGAGCGCGACGAGAACGTCATCACCATGGCCGCGCCGAGCGAGTTCCAGCTGCAGCAGATGACCGACATCCTGCGCGCGCGGCTGGCGGCGCGGAAGATCGACACCCGCTGCCTGGAGTTCGGCGACGTCGACACCAACCTGGCCGGCGCGCGGCAGAAGATCACCGTGAAGCAGGGCATCGAGCGCGAGCTGGCGAAGAAGATCGGGGCGTCCATCAAGGAGGCCAGGATCAAGGTCGACACCCAGATCAACGGCGACAAGCTGCGGGTCAACGGCAAGAAGCGCGACGACCTGCAGGCGGCGATGGCGGTGTTGCGCGCAGGCGAGTTCGAGCTGCCGCTGCAGTTCGAGAACTTCCGCGACTGACATGGCCGCCGACGCGGTCGCGGACACGCGGCGCTGGCTCGAGCGCGCCGTGATCGGGCTGAACCTGTGCCCGTTCGCCAAGGCGGTGGTGGCCAGGGACCAGGTGCGCATCGTCGAAACCGATGCGGACACGCCGGACGCGCTGCTCGAGGCGCTGGGTGCGGAGCTGGCGTTGCTGCGGGACACGCCGGCCGACATCCTCGACACCACGCTCGTCGTGCATCCGCGCGTGCTGCAGGACTTCCTGGACTACAACGACTTCCTCGACAGCGCCGATGCCCTGGTGGCGGAGCTCGGCCTGGAGGGCGTGCTGCAGGTGGCGAGCTTCCACCCCGACTACCAGTTCGCGGGCACCGCGCCCGACGACATCGGCAATGCCACCAACCGGTCGCCGTGGCCGACGCTGCACCTGCTGCGCGAGGACAGCGTGGCGCGTGCCGTCGCCGCGTTCCCGGACCCCGACGCCATCGTCGACCGCAACATCGCCACCCTGCATGCGCTGGGCGCGGAAGGCTGGGCCAGGCTGCTGCGCTAGCGGCCTGGCGTCAGGGTGCGAACACGCGCGCGACGTCGCCGGCGTCCAGCGCGCGCCACTGGCCCACTGGCAGGTCGCCCAGACTGAGGCCGCCGACCCGGCTGCGGTGCAGGGCCACGACGTGGTTGCCCACCGCCGCGAACATGCGCCGCACCTGGTGGTAGCGGCCCTCGTGCAGGGTCAGCCGCGCCCGCGTCGGCGCCAGCACCTCGAGCGCGGCGGGCAGCAGGGGCGTGGTTTCCGACTCCAGCATCAGCGTGCCGGCGGCGAAGAGGTCCGCCTCGTGCCCGCGCAGCGGCTCCGCCAGTTCGGCTTCATAGACCTTCTGCAGGCGCGATTTCGGCGAGATGATCCGGTGCAGCAGGGGACCGTCGTCGGTCATCAGCAGCAGCCCGCTGGTGTCGCGGTCCAGGCGCCCGACCGTGGACAGTGGCGGCGAGCGCCGCGCGAACCGCGGCGGCAGCAGGTCGAACACCAGCCGGCCGCGATCCTTCGCCGAACAGGTGTGGCCCACCGGCTTGTGCAGCATGAGCAGCAGGCCCGCCGGGGGATCCAGTGGTTCGCCATCGACCCTGACGCCATCCGCCGGAACCGGATCGTCGGCATAGAGCACGTCGCCCGCGGCGTCGGTGATGCGGCCCTCGCGGAACATCGCCGCGACGTCCTTGCGGCTGCCGTAGCCCAGGTTGGCGATGGTCTTGAGCAGTTTCACCAGCGCTCGCTCTCCGCCCGCCGCGGGCGCACCGGCGCACGCGCCGCCCGCACCGCCTCGACCACCTTGAACCCCGACTGCTGCGCCACCAGGCGCACGCTGTCGAAGCCGGACGCGAGCTCGACTTCGTAGGGCAGGTGACGGTTCGCCACCAGCCAGAGGCGTCCGCCCGGTTCCAGCGCGGCCGCCGCGGCGGCAATGAAGGCGCGCCCGATGTCGGGTCGCTCGGCCCGGCTCTGGGCGTGGAACGGCGGGTTGGTGACGATCACGTCGTAGCGGTCCGGCAGCCCGCGGGTGACGTCGACCCAGCGGTAGTCGATGGCGACGCGCGCCCCGGATCCGGCGAGGTTGGCGCGTGCCAGCGCCAGCGCGCGGGCGTCCGCTTCGTAGACTTCGAGCGCGGTGATCCCGGGGCAGCGTTCGAGGAGCTCGGCGGACAGGAACCCGTAGCCGGCGCCGAGGTCGGCGGCTCGGCCGCGCAGATCCGGCGGGAGGTGGTCGGCCAGGAGGCGGGAGGCGATGTCGACGCGGTCCCAGGCGAACACGCCGGGCCGGCTGGTGAAGCGGCCGCCGACGACCGCGCGCGGCGCATCCAGGCTCCGCCACTGCGCGGCCAGTCCGACGTCGGCACCGTCGCCCGGCCGGCTCCAGAACACCCGGCACTTGTACTTGGAACGCGTGGTCACGCTGCCCGCCAGGCGCGCGAAGTCGGCCTCGCCCGATTTCGCACCGGCGTCGTTGGCCATCGCCGCCACCACGGTGCCACCGGGCGCCAGCCGCGCGAGCGCGGTGGCGAAAAGCGCGCGGGCCTCGTCGCGCTGCTTCGGCGGCAGCACCAGCACCAGCGGCCACAGGCTGTCGTCAGGCTCGCGGACGTCTCGCCCGGCCGCGCGCAGCGCATCCACCTCCGGCCGGAAGGACTGCTCGCATACCAGCCCCGGCCAATCGCGGCGCTGCAGCGCGGCACCTTCGCGCGCGCCGAGGAACAGTGCGCCGCCGGGTGGCCAGTCCAGGCTGCCGTCGCTGAACGGGAGCAGCAGGGCGTCGAGGGCGGGATCGCCTTGGGTCGGTGGCATCGCTGGCTTCTGGCGGACGGGGCGGTGATTCTAGGCCCTGCCGGCGCGACCGGCCCGCCGTGGCGGCGTTTCATCCGCACCGAACACGGCAGGCGGCAGGATCGGTCGGCAGCACCCTATCGTTACGGAGGCAGCAATGCGCGCACTTTTCGTCGGCGGCAACGTGGACAACAGCGAACTCGACCTCGACGGCCAGGAGCCGCCGATGCACTACCCGCCCAACACCGGCAGCGGCCAGTCGCGCTACCGCCTGCACCAGGTCGGGCAGCAGGACGAGGCCGTGGTCTACGCCGTCTACGGCGCGCCGGACCTGCCGGACACCGAAGTCGAGCGCATCGCCAGCGAACGCGACTATGCGCGGCGCTTCGGCGCCACCGAGGTCCGCGCCGCGAACGACTGAGTCACCGCCGGGGCGGCTGCGGTCGCCCCGGCCACGCCCGGGTCCATCCCCACGAGAGTGCGAGGCAGGCCAGGGCGGCCGCCGCCCACCCGAGCCCAGCGATGTCCGGCCTGGGCGCCGCGGCGACGAGTTCGTGGCCGTAGGCCACGAGGCTCGCGCCGGCACCCAGGCCCATGCACGCCACCAGTGCGCGCAGGAGACGCCGTTCGAAGCGGTCGTCGGCAGCCGGGGCCGCCGCGCGTTCGGCTGCCGCGAGGTGGGCGACGCGTTCGGCGAAGCCGTGCGGGAGCCCGACCGGCGGCGGCCGGCGCAGCGCATCGGCGACCGCCAGGTGCCGCGCGAGTTCCGGGTCCGCGGTGTCCGCCCCGTCGCGTGCAAGCAGGCGCGCACGCTCCTGGAGTTGCCATTCGTGCGCCGGCATCGGCGGGTGCGTGTCCGGCGGCGCGTGCGGGGTCTTCATGCTGCAGCTCCGATGGTCGGTTCCAGCAGGACGCGCAGGGCCCTGCGGCTGCGGAACAGGTGGCTCTTGATGGTGCCCTCGGCGAGCCCGGTGATGCGCGAGATCTCGCCGATCGGCAGCTCTTCGAAGTGGTACAGGGTGAGCAGGGTGCGCTGCAGCGGCGGCAGTGCTTCGATCGCCGCGTACAGGTGGGTGGCGGCGTCGGCGTCCGCGACCGTCGCCGCCAGGTCGCGGTCATCGGCGATGCGTTCGGCCAGGCCCATGCCATCGTCGTCGACGGACTCGACGAGCGGGATGCGGCGCCGCTCGAGGTGGCGTCTGGCGACCGAGTACGCGACCTGCGCGATCCACGACTTCAGCGGCGCGTCGAACCGGTACTGGCCGAGGTGGCGGTGCACGCGCAGGAAGGCCTCCTGGCACAGCTCGCGCGTGTCCTCCGGGTGGCGGACCATGCGCTGGATCACGTGCCAGCAGAGGCCCTGGTGGTCGCGCACCAGGGACTCGAACGCGCCCGGTACGCCGGACAGCACGGCGTGCACGCGCGCGCGGTCGTCGGAGGTGGCGCTGTCGGTGGACGCAGTATCCATCGCCACGTTGATACGCGCATGGTGGCCACGGTTGCAGTGCCGGACGTCCGGTCCGCCGCCGCCGCCGTCGCGCCCGGCGGCTGCAACCGCAGGCCGCGCCGGCGTATCCCATGCTCCGTACGGCGCCATCCCGGCCGCCGGTGGGAACCACCATGAACCAGGACGCCCTGCTCCCCCTCATCCCCATCGCCCTGTTCGTCTGCGCCTACCTGGCGATCAAGTCGGTCGTCGATGCCCGCGCGCGGCGGCAGATGGTCGCCACCAACGGCTCACAGGACCTGGTGCGCTCGATCCTGGAAGGCGAGGAAACGCGCCGCCGCCACGCCAGCCTGCGCTGGGGCACGGTGCTGGTGGTGCTGGCGATCGGCTTCGCCATCGTCGAAGCCGCCGGCTGGACCGACGTCACCCCGGGCGTGTTCGCGGTGCTGCTGGGGGCGACCGGCCTTGGCAACCTCGTCGCCTGGTTCGCCGCCCGCCGCCTGGGCTGATCCACCTGCCGCACCGCCGACCCCGGCGGTGCGGACGGTGCCGCCTCAGCCCTGCAGTTCGCGGAGGGTCACCGACGGCGGCGCATCGAGCACGCGGCGGGTCGCGAACAGGCCCGCTGCCAGCGCCGCCGCCATGCCGAGCACGCCGCCGACGAACGCCATGCCCCAGTTGGCCTGCCACGGCAGGTCGAACACCCGGGTGGCGACGACGCCGGCCAGGATCGACGCGGCGATGGCCGCGACCAGCCCCGAGATCAGGCCGATGGCCGCGAACTCCGACGCCTGCGCCATCCGCAGCTGGCGACGGCTGCCACCCAGCACCCGCATCACCCCGCCCTCGAGCAGGCGCTCGTCCTGGCTGGCGCTGACGGCGGCGAGCAGCACGAGGACCCCCGCCGCGAGCGAGAACCAGAACACCACCTCGACCACCGTCGACACCTGGTCCGCGGTGGCGCGTACCTGGTCGAGGACGGCATCGACGTCGATCACCGACAGGTTGGGGTACTGGCCCACGAGGGTGCGCGTGAAGGCGGTATCGCCGTGCGGCACCGCCACCGCGGTGATGTGGCTGGCGGGGAAGCCGTCGAGCGCGCCCGGCGACGCCAGCACGAAGAAGTTGGGCCGAAAGCTCTCCCACTCGACGCTGCGGAAGCTGGTGATGGTGGCGGTGAAGCGGCGACCGGCGATGTCGAAGGTGATGCGGTCGCCCAGCGCCCAGCCGAGCGATTCGGCATATCCCTCCTCGACCGACAGTTCCGGCGCCGGCGGGCCGGCTTCGCTCCAGAACGTGCCGGCGGTGACCTTGTTGTCGTCGCGCAGCGTCGCGGCACTCGAGAGGTTGAACTCGCGTTCGGCGCGGCGACGCGCCTGCCGCGCGTCCTCGTCGCTGGCACCGTCGGGGGCGTAGTCGTCGCCGCTGGCGGGTGTGCCGTTGCGCTCCACCAGGCGGCCGCGGACCATCGGGAACAGCTCCGGGGCCGCCACGCCCTGCGCGGCGATGACCGCGCGGACACCCTCCAGCTGGTCCTGCTGGACGTTGATGATGAAGCGGTTGGGCGCGTTCTCGGCCAGCGACAGCTGCCAGCGGTCGAGCAGGTCGGTGCGCACGAAGGTGAGCAGCAGCAGCGCCATCAAGCCGAGGCCGAGCGCCGACACCTGGGCGATGCTGGTCCCGGCCCGGCGGCTCACGTTGGCCAGCCCGTAGCGCAGGCTGCCGCGCATCCGGGTGCGCAGCCTGCGCACCAGCACGATCAGCAGCCACGCAAGCAGCGCCAGGACGGCAAGCGTGGCCGCGATGCCGCCGAGCATGGCGATGCCGAGGGTGGCGGAGCCCGCCTTCCACCACAGCAACGCGGCGAGGCCGGCGAACCCCGCGACCGCGACCAGCCACGCGCTGGGCTCGGTCGCATCGAGGTCGCGGCGCAGCACGCGCAGTGCCGGCACCCGCCGCAACGCCAGCACCGGCGGCGCCGCGAACGCCAGCAGCACCACCATGCCCACGCCATAGCCCTGCAGCGCCGGCACCAGTCCCGCGGGCGGGATGGCGATGCCGAGCATGCCGGCGAGCCAGCTGCCGATCGCCCACTGCAGCGCGAATGCGATGGCGACCCCGATGGTGCACGCCAGCAGGCCCAGCAGCAGCATTTCGCCGACGTGGATGCCGACCAGCGTGCGCTGGCTGGCACCGAGGCAGCGCATCACCGCCGCGCCGCAGAGGTGCCGCTCGCTGTGCTGTCGTGCCGCCATCGCCACCGCCACCGCCGCCAGCACCACCGACACCAGCGCGGCGAGGCCGAGGAAGCGGCCGGCACGGTCGAGCGCGGAGCGCACCTCGGGCCGTGCGTCGCCCGCGGTTTCCAGGCGCTGCCCGCGGCCGATCGCCTCGCGCGCGGTGGCGGCGAACCCTTCCACCGCGCCGGGCTCGCCGGCCACCACCAGCCGATAGCGCACCCGGCTGCCTTCCTGCACCAGGCCCGTCGACGGCAGGTCGCCGAGGTTGAGGAATACCTTCGGGGCGACATTGAAGTAATCGATGGCGGCATCCGGTTCCTGCGCCACCAGCGCGACCAGGCGCAGGCGCGCCTCGCCGATGCCGACGGTGTCGCCGATCGCGGCGTCCAGCAGGTCGGCGCCGGCGCGGCTCATCCACAGGGTGCCGGGCTCCGGCACCGCGGTGGCATCGCGCTCGACGCCATCGGCGCCGGCGACGCGGAACACACCGCGCAGCGGATAGCCCTCGCCCAGCGCGCGCAGTTCGCCCAGGCGCAGGTTGGCGTCCGCGCCCTCGCCGACCCGGATCATGCTGTCGAGTTCGACGGTCTCGGTATGGCGCAAGCCGGGTGCCATGGCCGCGTCGCGCACCACGCCTTCGATCGGCGCGTCGGCGCGCAGCACCGCGTCGCCGCCCAGCAGCCGGTTGGCCTCGATGGCCAGCGCGCGTTCGGCGCGGTCGGTGACGAAGCCGACCGCGGTCACCGCCACCACCGCCAGCACCAGCGCCGCCAGCAGGATGCGGATGTCGCCGGCCTTGAGGTCGCGGCGGAGTTGCCGCCACGCCAGCTCCAGGATCCTCATTGCGCCGCCGCCGTGGCGCGGACGTCGTCGCCGACCAGGCGGCCGCCGTCCAGCCGCAGCGTGCGGTGGCAGCGCGAGGCGAGATGCTCGTCGTGCGTCACCAGCACGAGGGTGGTGCCGGCTTCGCTGTTGAGCGCGAACAGCAGCTCGATGATGGCCTGTCCGGTGGCGGTGTCGAGGTTGCCGGTGGGCTCGTCAGCGAACAGCAGCGACGGCCGGGTCACGAACGCGCGCGCCACCGCGACCCGCTGCTGCTCGCCGCCGGACAGCTGCCGCGGGTAGTGCCCGAGCCGCTCGCCCAGGCCGACGGTCGAGAGGATGGCCCGCGCCGGCGCTTCGGCATCGGCGTCGCCACGGAGCTCCAGCGGCAGCATGACGTTCTCGAGTGCGGTCAGCGACGGCAGCAGCTGGAAGCTCTGGAACACGAAGCCGACCTTTTCGCCTCTCACGCGGGCGCGGCCATCCTCGTCCAGCGCCGACAACGGCGCGCCGTCCAGCACCACGCTGCCGCTGGTGGGGCTGTCGAGCCCCGCCATCAGCGACAGCAGCGTGCTCTTGCCCGATCCCGAGGCGCCGACGATGGCGACGCTGTCGCCCGCGGCGATGCTGAAATCGACGCCGTCGAGGATGGTGAGCTCCGAGCCCGGGAGCGTCACCCGCTTGCCCAGGCCGGAGACGGCGAGCGCGGCGGCAGGGGTGCGCGGGCGCGCGTCGGTGGGGGTCGCGTCGGCCATGGTGTCCTTCATTCGGAGTTCGACGCGGCGACGGGATACTGTCCGCCGGACGCCAGGAGGATCGGGATGAAGACAGGTTATGGGGTCGCCACGCGCTGGCGCCAATGGGCCATTGGTTGGGTGCTCGCACTGCTGGTGGTGGCGACGGCCCAGGCACAGCCGGCTCCGGCGGCCGCGGCCCGTCCCGACGCGGCACCGAAGACGATCCTGGTGATGGGGGATTCGCTGTCGGCGGCCTACGGGCTGCGCGCGGAGGAGGGCTGGGTCGGCCTCACCGCCGAGCGCCTGGCGGCGGAGCACCCGGGCTGGCGGGTGGTGAACGCGAGCATCAGCGGCGAAACCACGGCGGGCGGTTCGTCGCGCGTGGTCGGCGAGGTCCTGCGCCACCAGCCCGACATCGTGGTGATCGCGCTCGGCGCCAACGATGCGCTGCGCGGGCTGCCGCTGCGGGAGATGCGGCGCAACCTGGCGCGGATGATCGGTGCCTCGCAGCACGTCGGCGCGCGGGTGCTGCTGGTCGGAATGCGCATGCCGCCCAACCTGGGCGCCGAGTACACGCGGGGCTTCGAGCAGACCTACCGCGACCTGGCCGACCTCTTCGACGTCGAGCTGCTGCCCTTCCTGCTCGAGCCCATCGCCACCGACCGCACCGCCTTCCAGGACGACAACCTCCACCCCACCGCAATCGTCCAGCCCCGCCTCCGCGACCACGTCTGGACCGCACTCGAGCCGATGCTGGATTGAGTGCGGCTCCTCCGATTCTCCAAGACCAAAGCATCGCAGAGCACGTGCTTCGGACGGAGCGGCCCTACCCGAGGCATCGCTCCTCGGCTCGGTCAGCCATCCATGGCTGACTCGCCGCCGCGGCCATCCATGGCCGCTCTCCGCGATACCTCGGGCAGTGCCGCCACGGCGTATGGGTATTGCTGCTTCGTTTCCGGACGCTGACGGCCAGTGGCGCTCGGGACGTGGAGGTCCAAGAACAACCGCGGCCCGCGCTGGCAGCGCCGCCTCCTACACGAGAGAGATGAAATCCAAGCGCGACGAGCGGGGACGTCGCAGGTATTGCGGATAGCGGCCATGGATGGTCGCGGCGGCGAGTCGGCCATGGATGGCCGACCGAGCCGGGTAGCAATGCCTGCGATGGCGCCGCACCGTCCGAAGCACGTGCTCTAGCGCATTAGCGCTTTAGCGCCTCGCTGCCTTACCGCCTCACCGCGCCACGGCGTCGCCCGTGAGCAGCGGATAGGGGTTCACCGGGGTGCCTTTCCACCACTGGCGTTCGGGGCCGAGGCGGAAGATGGCGAAGTGGAGGTGGGGGGCCGCGGGGTCGGCGTTGCCGGTGCTGCCGACGGTGCCGATGACCTGGCCGCGGCGGAGGGGCTGGCCTTCGGCCAGGCCCGGGGCGTACGACTGCAGGTGCGCGTAGTAGTAGGCGAAGGTGCCGGTGGACTCGAACTGGTAGAGCGTCAGGCCACCGGCGTCGCTGTCGAAGAGCTTCTCGACGTGGCCGTCGGCCACCGCGACCACCGGCGTTCCCGCCGGCGCCATGATGTCGAGCGCCTCGTGGCTGCGGTCGCTGCCGCGCGCGTCGCCGAAGGTGTCGGCGAGGTCGGCAGGCGCGATGCCGGACACCGGCATGACGAGGCTGCTGCCGACGGCCGGCGCCGCGACCTTGGCCGGCGGCGCGGACGGGGCTGGTGCCCGCGGGGCCGGACGTGGCGCAGGATCCACCTCCGCGGCCGGCGGCGCCTGCACCTGCCGGCCCAGCGGCGCGCCCGCTGCAGGGGTCTGCCGCACCTCGAGCTCCGGGCCGCGCGCGCCGCTCCAGAGCCAGGCGATCACCGCTCCGGCGACGAGGGCCGTGATCAGCAGGGGGACGCGCCAGGACATGGGCGGCTACTCGCGCAGGATCGCGGGGGTGCCGGGGGCGAGCAGGCTGCCGACCAGCTTCGCGCTCCAGTTGGTCATGCGGATGCAGCCATGGGATTCGGTCTTGCCGATACTGGCCGGCTCCGGCGTCCCATGGATGCCGTAGTGCTCCTTGGACAGGTCGATCCAGACCACGCCCACCGGATTGTTCGGACCCGGCGGCAGCGTCGCCTTGGCGTGCGCCGGGTTGGCGTCCCAGAACAGCTCCGGGTTGTAGTGGAAGGTCGGATCGGTCGCCACGCCCTCGATCTTCCACTCGCCGATGGGCAGCGGATCGTGCTCGCTGCCGGTGGAGGCCGGGAACTGGGCCAGCACCCGGTCCTCCGCATCCATCAGCAGCACCACCGAATCCGACTTGTCGACCACCACCTTCGCCGGTTTCGCCGGTGGCGTCGCCGCGGCCACGTTCGGCACCACGATGTCCGCGCCCGCCTCGAACGCCTTGCCCGGGTTCAGCCGCTTCAACAGCGACGGGCTTGCGTGGAAACGCTCGCCCAGCGCCTCCATCAGCGATTCGTAGCCGAGGCGGTCGGCCTTCGCCTTTTCCATCATGTCGTCCGGGATCTCCCGGAACGGCCCGGCGACGTCGTCGGCTGTCAGCGTATGCGTGACCAGGACTGGCGCACCGTCGCCGTTGAGCGCCTTCCACGTCGCCTCGTCGAGTTCGCCGGTCGGGTCGAGGTCGCGGCTGCTCTGGAATCCTTCGATCGCGCGCGTGGTGTTGCCGCCGCTGCCACCGTCGATCTGGCCCGGGGAGAAGTGGGCGCGCTCCAGGAGCACCTGTGCACGCAACACCGCGGCCGCTCCGGTGGTCGCCGAGGCGTCATTCACGGCATCGGGGGACAGTGCCGGCGCGGGATCCTGCGCCGCGGCACCGCCTGCGGCAGTGGCGAGCAGGAGCGCGGTCGCGCAGGCGATGGGTCGGAGCTGCTGGCGCATCATCGGGGGCGTTCCTTGTCGAAAGTCGCGGCGATGGTGCGCAACCGGGTGGCGCCGGGGGCGTGAAGATCACTCCCCGCGGCGCGGCGCGCGTTCAGCCTTGGCGCAGCCGAAGAAGCGCGACCCGTCCAGCCAGCGCCGGTCCCGCGCATAGGCGAACAGCAACTGGCCCTGCGCCAGGCTGTCGATCACCGGCCGCGCCACTTCACGCCGCACCGCCGGGCACCCCCAGCTGCGGCCGAGCCGCCCCTGGCGACGGGCCTGCGCCGGGTCGACGTAGTCGGCACCGTGCATCACCAGCAGCCGTTCGCGCGCGCGGTCGTTGATGCCGGGCTCCAGGCCGTCCATGCGCAGCGAATAGCCGTTCTCGCCGACATAGGTTTCGGCCGTGCGCAGCAGTCCGAGGCTCGACTGGTGGCTGCCCTCGAGGTTGGAAAACGCGCCGGGGACGTCGCCACCGCTGCCGCGGCCGTGCGCGACGTGCTCGTGGAACAGCAGCGCCCGGCGCTCGAGGTCGAAGACCCACAACCGCGCACGTGTCGACGGCAGCGTGTAGTCGATCACCGCCAGGCGCTGCGGACGCGATACCGTGCGCGAGGCCACCGCACACTCCGTCGCCTCCAGCGCCAGTGCGAGCACGCCACGGTCCAGCGTCGGCGCCGTGCCTGCCAGCCGCGCGAGCAGGTCCTGGGCGTGGGCGGCGGCGGGGGTGGCGGCAAGCGCCAGGACCCATGCCAGCAGTGGCGGCCAGCGGACGGGGCGACGGCATCGGGACAGTGGTTGCGCGGCCATCACGGGACGATGCGGGGGATGGCTTGCAGAGGCAAGTCCGGGCCGTCGCTCACGCGGCCGGAGCCGATACCGCGGCCGCGGCCGCGAGCACCGACGCCGCAGGTTGCGCGCGTCCGGTCAGGTACCCCTGCACGTGGCGGACCCCCAGTCCGCGCAGGCACTCCAGCTGCCGCGCCGTCTCCACGCCTTCCACGATGACCTCGGCGCCGATGCCCCGTGCCATGGCCACGATCGCCTCGAGGATGGCCATCGCCTTGCGCGAGTCGAACATCTGCCGCGCGAAGGCCTGGTCCACCTTCACGTATTCGAAATCGAGGCGGTGCAGGTGGGCCAGGTTCGAATAGCCGGTGCCGAAGTCGTCGAGCGCGAACGGCACGCCGTGCGCCCGGCAGTGCTGCATCACTGCCGCGACCCGGGAGTAGTCGAGCATGCGGCTCTCGGTCACCTCGAGCTTCAGCGCCCCCGGCGCGAGCCCCGCGCGCGCGATGCGCGAGACGATCTGCTGCGCCATCCCCGGCTCGACCAGCTGCCGCGCCGACAGGTTCACCGCGATCGACGGCAACGGTGCGGGAGCGCGCTCGCGCAGCGCCACGAGCACCTCCACCACCCGGTCGAGCACGTATTCGCCCACCGGGACGATCAGCGACGTTTCCTCCGCGAGCTTGATGAACTCGCTCGGCGACACCGGACCACGGCCGGGGAGGTCCCAGCGCACGAGCGCCTCGCAGGCGCCCACGCGGCCGGCGACCAGGTCGAAGATCGGCTGGTACCGGACTTCGAGCGCGCCCTCGGCGAGGGCCTCGCGCAGTTGCGCCTCGAGCCGGATCTTGTCGATGCCCGAGCGGTCCTCCGCATCGTCGCGCGGCAGATCCTCGGCGGGAAGCGCGGTGCCCGCCGGCAGCGCCTCCAGCAGGCTGCGGGTGCGGCGGCGCAAGCCACCGACCAGCGCGCGCACGACCGGGTCGCACTTGTCCAGGCGCTCGACGAACTGGTCGTGGTCGATGGCAAGCAGCACCGTGGGACCGGTCGCCACCGCCGTCGCGGCCCGCCGCGCGTCCTCCAGCAGGCCCAGCTCACCCAGCAGTTCCCCGGGACCGAGGGTGCCGTGGGCGATGCGATCGCCGCCGGCATCGCCGGCGGGGGCGTGGGTCAGCTCGATCGCACCGCTCTCGATCAGCCAGGCGCAATCGGAGCGGTCGCCCTGATGGAACAGGACCTCGCCTGCAGACAGCTCGCGCCTGATCGCCGCCATGCCCGCTTCCCGGTGTGGCGCGCCGCGCCTGCGTGCTTCTGCAGGAACGCTAGCACGGCGCGGACGCGGCCGTGCGTGAGGCCGGCGCGCGCGCGTCGGCACCATCCACACGGGAATGAACGGCGCACAACTGCCCCCCGGGGGCGGGACGGACAAGCGTTTGTCCTGCGGCCACCGCGCCACCAGAATCGGGGCACGGACACGACGGGAGGCCGCGATGAAACTGCGCATGGTGATGCTGGCAATGATGCTGGCCGCGATGGCCGCCGGCTGCGCCCATGGCGGCCCGGTGGTCGTCACCGACCCCGACGCGCCGCGCAGCCTGCCCGGGCAGGGGCCGGTCTCGGTGCGCTGGGGCGACCCGGCCGGCTTCAGCGAGCTGCGCCACAGCGGCAGCCGCTGGGCGGCGGCGCGCGGCGACTGGGTCCGGCAGGTCGCCGAGCACGTGCGCGACGCCGCGGCGCGGCGCCTGGGGCCCGGCGAGCGGCTGGACGTGGAGATCACCGACATCGAGCGCGCCGGGGACTTCGAACCCTGGCGCACCCGCGGCGACGACATCCGGGTGGTGCGGGAGATCTACCCGCCGCGGATCTCGCTGCGCTTCCGGCGCTACGACGCAAGTGGCGCGGTGGTGGCGGAGGGCGAGCGGGACCTCGCGGATGCCGCCTTCATGATGCAGGGGTCCATCGGCGGCCGCAGCGACCCGCTGCGGTACGAGAAGCGGCTGATCGACGACTGGCTGCGCGAGGAATTGCCGCGGCCCGGCAACTGATCCCGCGGTCGCCGGGGACCGTGCGTTGAGCGTCTATGTCGATGACGCGTCGGTGCCCTGGCGCGGGCAGCGCTGGGCGCACCTGATGGCCGACACGCTGGAGGAACTGCATGCCTTCGCGGCCGCGCTCGGGCTGCCCCGCCGGGCATTCCAGGACAAGACCAGCGGTGCCCACTACGACATCACCCTGGCGATGCGGGAACAGGCGCTGGCGCTGGGCGCGGTGCCGGTCTCGCGGCACGTCGACCGCGACCGCATGCGGGCGGTGATCCGGCGCGCCAGGGCGCAGGGCCGGGGCGAAGCGGAGTGAGGCCGCGGCGGAACCATTATCCTGTGCCGCTCCTCTTCCGAGCACGCACGCGATGTCCGACACACCGCCCGACCGCCTCAGCAACGATCCCCGCAGCCCGCACTACGACGATGCCGCCATGCAGCGCGGCGTCGGCATCCGCTTCAACGGCGAGGAGCGCACCAACGTCGAGGAGTACTGCATCAGCGAAGGCTGGATCCGGGTCGCGGTCGGCAAGGCCCTGGACCGTCGCGGGCAGCCGATGACGATGAAGCTCAAGGGCAGCGTCGAACCGTACTTCCGCAGCTGACTGGGATCGCGGGAACGAAGGCACGCGGGATCGAAGGCGTCCGCAGCGTCGACGCCTCGCGTTTCGAGAGCCGGGCCAGCGTCGCGCTGACCCGGGGCCGGCCGTCCGGGTGCCGCATCGAGAAAGGGCGAGGCCAGTGGCCTCGCCCTTTCTTGTCGCGACGAGCCGCCGCCGCTGCGGTCAGTCGCGGTCCTGGCCGACGACCTCGCCGGTAACGGGATCGAGCTTCAGCTCCATGCGCTGGCCCTGGGCATTGTCGGCCTCGGCGGTCCACATGCCGTCGTCGAACTCCACGTCCTTGACGTCGGTGTAGCCGGCCGCCGCGAGGCGGGCGCGGATGTCGGCCTCGCCGAGTTCGGCCACCGCGTCGTCCGGGTAGATCGTGCCGCTGCGCGGGTCGAGCCGCACGTCGACGTTGCGGCCGTCGGCGCTCTCGGCCTCGGCTTCCCACATGCCGTTGTCGAACTCGATGTCGTGGACCTTGGTGTAGCCCTTGGTCTCGAGCATCGCCTGGACCTGGGGCTTGGTGAGGGTATCGGCGGCGGCCGCGTTGCCGGCCTCCTGGGCTGCCAGCGGCGCCGACAGCGCCAGTGCGGTGGCGAGGACGGCTGGCGCCAGCCAGCGGCGCGTGGTGCGGGTACGGATGTCGGCCATGGAACGTGCTCCTGCGGATGGTGGGCCGCAGTGTCGGCGCTGCCCTCGCGCAGCCGATGTGAAAACCGCCGCGTCCGCGGGGCCGGGGTTCAGCCTGGCCGCCTACTGCCGCAGCTTCCAGCCGGTGCGGAAGATCCACCACACGGCCGCCAGGCAGGCCAGCATGAACCCCACGATTGCGACCACGCTCACCGCGACGTCGACATCCGAGATGCCAAAGAAGCTCCAGCGGAAGCCGCTGATGAGATACACGACCGGGTTGAACAGCGCGATGGTCTGCCAGGGCGCGGGCAGCATGTCGATGGAATAGAACGCGCCACCGAGGAAGGTGAGCGGGGTGACGACCATCAGCGGCACCACCTGCAGCTTCTGGAAGTCGTCCGCCCACAGGCCGATGATGAAGCCAAACAGGCTGAAGGTGACCGCGGTCAGCACCAGGAAGCACAGCATCCACACCGGGTGCGCGATCCCGTAGGGCACGAAGATGCGCGCGGTGAGCAGGATCAGCAGCCCGAGCAGGATCGACTTCGTCGCCGCCGCGCCGACATAGCCGATCACGACCTCGTACCACGCCACCGGCGCCGACAGCAGCTCGTAGATCGTCCCCGCCCACTTCGGCATGTAGATGCCGAACGAGGCGTTGGAGATGCTCTCGCCGAGCAGCGACAGCATGACCAGCCCCGGGATGATGAAGGCCCCGTAGCCGATGCCGTCGATGTCGCCCATGCGCGAGCCGATCGCGGCCCCGAACACGACGAAGTACAACGACGTGGTGAGCACCGGCGAGGCGATGGACTGGGTGACGGTGCGGAAGGTGCGGGCCATCTCGAAGCGGTAGATGGCGCGGATCGCGTGCCAGTTCATGCCTGCGCTCCCTGCGCGGCGTCGCGGTCGCCGTGCACCAGGCCGACGAAGATGTCCTCCAGCGAACTCTCGCTGGAGTGCAGGTCGCGGAACTCGATGCCCTGCTCGCCCAGGCGCCGCAGCAGCGGCGCGATGCCGGAGTCGTCGGCGTTGGTGTCGAACGTGTAGACCAGCACCTGGCCGTCGGCCGCGAGCGCCAGCGGCAGGTCCGAGAGCGCCGCCGGCAGCGCGTCCAGCGGCGCCTGCAGGGTGATCGCCAGCTGCTTGCGGCCGAGCTTGCGCATCAGCGCCTCCTTGTCGTCCACCAGCAGCAGGCGGCCGCGGTTGATCACGCCGATGCGGTCGGCCATCTCCTCGGCTTCCTCGATGTAGTGCGTGGTGAGGATGATGGTTGTGCCGCGCTCGCGCAGGCCGCGCACCATGCGCCACATGTCGTGGCGCAGCTCGACGTCGACACCGGCGGTGGGTTCGTCGAGGAACAGGATGTCGGGCTCGTGCGACAGCGCCTTGGCGATCAGCACGCGGCGCTTCATGCCGCCGGACAGCGCCATGATCCGGCTGTCGCGCTTGTCCCACAGCGACAGGTCGCGCAGCACCCGCTCCAGGTAGGCGGGGTCCGGCGCCTTGCCGAACAGGCCACGGCTGAACTTGACCGTCGCCCACACCGTCTCGAAGGCATCGGTGGAGAGCTCCTGCGGCACGAGGCCGATGCGGGCGCGGGCGGCGCGGTAGTCGCGGACGATGTCGTGGCCGTCCGCCAGCACGGTGCCGGCGCTGGCGTTGACGATGCCGCAGACGATCGCGATCAGCGTGGTCTTGCCGGCGCCATTGGGGCCCAGCAGCGCGAAGATCTCGCCGCGGCGGATGTCGAGGTCGATGCCGTCGAGCGCGACATGGGCCGAGGCGTAGGTCTTGCGGAGGCCGCGGATGGAGATGACCGACTGCATGCGCGTCCCTCGGGAAAGGTGCGCCATGCTAGACGGGCCAACGCCGGCCGTGCACCCCGCCGGACCGGGAAAGACAATCCCGTGCCGCGGCGGGTGGTCCAGCGCGGCCACCGCGACTATCCTCGCAGGCTTCGCGCCCTCCCAGGACCCGCCATGCAGTTCCTGCTCCTCATCTACAACGACCCCGAGCGGCTCGCGGCGCTGGCGGAAGGCGAGTACGACGCGATGATGCGTGGCTGCCTCCGGCATGCCGACGAGATGCGCGACCGCGGCGAGCTGCTGGACTCGAAGCAGCTCCACGACGCCCGCGGCGCGCGCAGCGTGCGCATCCGCGATGGCCGGACCCGGGTGGTCGACGGCCCCTTCGCGGAGACCAAGGAGCTGCTGGGCGGCTTCAACGTGATCGAGGCCGCCGACATGGACGAGGCGGTCCGGATGGCGGCGGAGTTCCCGTGGGCACGCACGGGTTGCGTCGAAGTGCGGGCGATCGGCGACATGGACGCCGAGCGGCGTCGCGTCGGCGCCTGAGCGCGGGGCGTTCACGCCGCTGCCCCGGCGTCGGGCGATACCCTGCCGCGGGCATCGTGGGGCGCGGTGCCGGCGACCACGGAGCGGGACCATCGGCAGGCAACGACGACCACATCCCCGGGCGGCCGCGTCGGCGATGCTCGCGTGCACCCTTGCCGCCTGCAGCGGCCCGTTCTCGACCCTGGATCCCGCAGGGCCGGCGGCGGAGGCCATCGCGCGCACGTGGTGGCTGATGTTCGCCGGCGCCGGCCTGATCTGGCTGCTGGTCATGGCGCTGGTGCTGTGGGCCCTGCACCGCGGCCACGACACCCGTGCACTCGCGCACCCGCACAGGCTCATCGTCGGCGGCGGCCTGGTGCTGCCGCCGCTGGTGCTGGCCGCCCTGCTCGTCCACGGCACGCTGTCCAGCGACCGGATCACCGGCTCCGGCGAACCTGTCGCCGACCGCGTCGACGTCACCGCCGCGCGCTGGCAATGGCGCTTCCGTTATCGCGACGCGGATGGCCGCGTCGTCGCAGAATCGGTCGACGAGCTCGCGCTTCCGCGCGGCCGCACCGTGGAATTCCGCATCACCAGCGCCGACGTCATCCACAGCTTCTGGATCCCGCGCCTGGGCGGGAAGATCGACGCCATCCCGGGGCGCGTCAACCGCCTTCGCCTGCGTGCGGACGAGGACGGCCCGATGCCGGGGCAATGCGCCGAGTACTGCGGCCTGGAGCACGCCCACATGCGCTTCGAGGTGCAGGTGCGTGACGCCGCGGCCCATGCGGCATGGCTGGCCGCCAACCGGCCGGTCGCGCCCGCGGCCACGGGAGCGGCGCCATGAGCACCGCGCCCGCCAGCCTCGATGCGGGGGTGCACGAGGCCCGGCTGCGCGAACTCGACGAGGTCTGGGGGACGAAACCGGGCCTGCGTGGTCAGCTCACCGCCGTCAACCACACCACGGTGGGCCTGCGCTTCATCGTCACCGGATTCGCGTTCATGCTCGTCGGCGGCCTGCTGTCGATGTTCATCCGTTTGCAGCTGGCCTGGTTCGACAGCGAGGTCCTGGACCCGCAGCGGTACGCGGAGTTCGTGACCATGCACGGCACGACGATGATGTTCCTGTTCGCCGTGCCGATCATGGAAGGTTTCGCGATCTACCTGATCCCGAAGATGCTGGGCGCGCGCGACCTGCCGTTCCCGCGGCTGTCGGCGTTCGGGTACTGGTGCTACCTGTTCGGCGGCCTGTTCCTGTACTCGAGCTTCCTGTTCGACGCCGTGCCCGACGCCGGCTGGTTCATGTACGTGCCGCTGAGCGACGCCACCTGGTCGCCCGGCCTCAACGCCGACTTCTGGCTCATCGGCGTGACCTTCGCCGAAGTGGCCGCGGTGGTCGCCGCGGTGGAGATGATCGTCGCGATCCTGATCACCCGCGCCCCGGGCATGGACCTGCGCCGGATCCCGCTGTTCGCCTGGGCGATGCTGGTCACCGCCTTCATGATCGCCTTCGGCTTCCCGCCGCTGATCCTGGCCAGCATCCTGCTGGAGATCCAGCGCGCGTTCGACTTCGCCTTCTTCGAGGTCGCGCGTGGTGGCGACCCGCTGCTGTGGCAGCACCTGTTCTGGCTGTTCGGCCACCCCGAGGTGTACATCATCTTCCTGCCGGCGGCGGGCGTGGTGTCGATGATCATCCCGACGTTCGCGCGGCGGCCGATCGTCGGCTACAGCTGGATCGTGCTGGCGCAGGTGGCGGTCGGGTTCCTGAGCTTCGGGCTCTGGGTCCACCACATGTTCGCGGTGGGCATCCCCTTGCTCGCACTCGCGCTGTTCAGTGCCGCCAGCATGGCCGTGGCGATCCCGATGGGGATCCAGGTGTTCGCGTGGATCGCCACGCTGTGGTCGGGCCGACCCTGGCTGCGGGTGCCGATGCTGTACCTGGTGGGCTTCTTCTTCGTGTTCGTGCTCGGCGGCCTCACCGGCGTGATGCTGGCGATGATGCCGTTCAACTGGCAGGTGCACGACACCCACTTCGTGGTCGCGCACCTGCACTACGTCCTGATCGGCGGCCTGATGTTCCCGCTGTTCGCCGGCCTCTACTACTGGCTGCCGCTGGCCAGCGGCCGCACGCCGTCGGAGACCCTCAGCCGCACCGCGTTCTGGCTGGTGTTCATCGGCTTCAACCTGGCGTTCCTGCCGATGCACCTGACCGGCATGCTGGGCATGCCGCGGCGCGTGTACACCTACTCCGAGGAAATGGGCGTGCACTGGCTCAACCTGCTGTCGACCGCCGCCGGTTTCGTGCTCGCGATCGGCATCGTCGCCATCCTGGTCGACGTCGCGCTGAGCTTCCGGCACGGCCCGCGCACCGCGCGCAACCCATGGAACGGCGGCACGCTCGAGTGGGCGATCCCGTTCCCGGTGCCGCTGTACAACTTCGCCTCGGTGCCGGTGGTGGGCGACCGCGACCCGCTGTGGCAGCGGCCGGAGATCGCCGATGCGTCCGCGCGCGCGGACGGCATGCTGGGCGAGGTCCGCGATGGCCAGCGCGAGATCCTGTGCACGGGCCTCCTCTCCGGCGAGCCGGAACAGGTGGTGCGGATCTCGAACTCCACCTGGTTGCCACTGCTCGCGGCGCTGTCGCTGGCGGCGCTGCTCACCTGCTTCATCGCCAAGGCCTACGCCGTCGCCGCGGTGATGCTGGTGCCGCTCCTGGGGTTGCTGGGCGCCTGGGCCTGGACCAGCGGGCACCGGCATGCGCCGACCCACCTCGATGTGACCGCCGACCTGCGGCTGCCCACCCAGTACGCGGCGCGGAACGCCCCCGGATGGTGGGCCCTGGTGGTGAGCCTGCTGATCGACGGATCGCTGTTCGCATCGCTGGTCTTCAGCTACTTCTACCTCTGGCTCGGTGCCGACGCCTGGCCGCCCGCCGGAATCGCCACGGGCAGCTGGGGCCCGCAGCTGCTGGCACTGGGCGTGCTGGGCGTCGCGGCCGGCGCGGTCCAGTTCGCGATGCGTGCCGTGCGGCGGGACGCGCGCGCCACCGCGATCACGGCCTGGCTGCTGGCGGCGGTGGCAGGCCTCGCGTTCGTCGCGGTTCACGGCTGGGCGCTGTGGGTGCCGGTGGGGCCGCCCCAGGCGCACGCCTACGCGTCGGTGGTGTGGACGCTGGCCGGCTTCCACGCGGTGCACGTGCTGGTCGCGGTCCTGTTCGCCACCTTCCTCGCGGCACGCGTGCACCGGGGGTACGCCAGCGCGGCGCGTCCGCTGGATGCACGCGTCGCAGCAGGCCTGTGGCGCTACACCGTCGGCCAGGGCCTGGTGGCCTGGGCGGTCGTGCACCTGTTCCCGAGGTTCGCGTGAGGCTGGGGCCGCACCGGCTGTCGGGAATGGTCGCGCCGATGGTGGTGTGGGCCTTGCACTTCGTGGTCGTCTACAGCGTGCAGGGCCTGGCCTGCGCCCACGGCTGGCAGCGCACGACGTTCGCGGGGCATGCGGCGGTGACCTGGTGGCTGCTGCTGCTGACTGCCGCCAGTCTCGCCGGTGCGGCTGCCTTCGGAGTCCGTGGCTGGCGCGCCTGGCGCGAAGCGCGCGCCGGGATCGGATCGGGCGCGAGCGCGGATGCCCGCTTCCGCCGCTTCACCGCCGGCATCGCCGCGGTACTGTCGCTCATCGCCGTCGTGGCCATCTGCTTCACCGCGATCCCGATCCTGCTGTTGCAGACGTGCACCTGAGGAGCCACCGATGCGCAAGGACCTGCAACAACCCACGCCGCGCTCGCGAAGCCACACCGTCGAAAGCCGGATGGCGATCCAGCAGCACCCCATCCATCCAATGCTGGTGGTCTACCCCATCGCGTTCCTCAGCGTGGTGGTGGTGGCGGATGGCCTGTTCCTGCTGCTAGAGCAGCCGTTCTGGGCGCTGGTGGCGTTCTGGCTCAACGTCGCCGGCCTCGGTCTCGGCCTGCTCGCCGGGGCGGTCGGCATGTTCGACATGTTCCTGATCCGCGTGGTGCGCCGGCACGTGTCCGCCTGGAACCACTTCATCGTCGCGGTGATGGTGCTGGCGGTCGCCGCAGGCGGGGTGTGGGTGCGCCTGCCGGACCCGGTGGCAGCGGTGTGGCCGTGGGGCCTGGTGATGTCGACGCTGCTGCTGGTGCTGGTGCCGGTGGCCGGCTGGCTCGGCGGGACACTCAGCTTCCGCCACGGCATCGGCGTCTACGGCGACGAGGAAGGACACGACCACGGCGACTCGGCGCCGCCCGAGGAATGATCCGGCCGGGTTCGCGCTCAGCGCGCACTCCCGCCGCGTGTCGACGGTGGCGGCGGCAGGTCCCCCGCGGTCTGCGGCTTGGCGCCGGTGAGGGCGGCGATCGCCAGCAGCAGGGCCAGCGGGATCCAGCCCAGCAGCCGGTAGAACAGCGCCCCGTGCGGCTCGCGCCCCTGGCCGAGCTCGTACAGCATCAGCCCGACGTAGAGGTGCAGCAGCACGGCGGCCGCGACCAGCGCGAGCTTCATCACCAGCCAGGCGCCGGTGGGCCCGTACGCGATCAGGATCATGCCCAGCAGGATCGTCACCACGGCCGCCGGGGTCGCCAGTCGGAAGAACAGCGTGTTGGCGACGACGTTGAAGTACGCCGGCTGCGCATCCCCCTCGCCGCGATTCCGCGCCACGAACAGCCGTGGCAGGAAGAACAGCCCGGTGAACCAGATGGCCATCGCCGAGATATGGAGGATCTTCAGCCAGAGGTACACACGATGCTCCCGCGTCGACGCCGGCACCATACCGCGGCGGGTGCGAAGGCGGCGGCGAGACATCGCCACCATGCCGCCTGCGCCGCAGCGACGTTCGCCGCGTGCCTGGCACCGGCGGTCGCGCATGCGCACGAGCGCGAGGACGGGGCGGTGCCGACGCTGGCGACGGCCTGGTCGCTGTCGCCGTGGTTGCTGCTGCCGCTGGCGCTGCTGGTGGCATTGCACGTAGCGGGGCTGGCACGCCTGTGGCGCCGCGCCGGGGTGGGCCGTGGCATCGCCGTGCCGGAGGCGGCGGCATTCGCCTCGGCGGTGCTGGCCCTGCTGCTGGCGACGACCTGGCCGCTGGACGCCCTCGGGGAATGGTCGCTGGCCGCGCACATGGCGCAGCACATGCTCCTGCTCGCCGTGGTCCCGCCGCTGCTGCTGGCGGGGCGGCCCCTGGCGACCGCGGTGCACGCGCTGCCGGCACGCTGGACGCGGGCACTGCATGCGACGACAGCCGCCGCCACCCGACGCGCCGCGCTCGCCCTCACCGCCGCCTCGGTCGCACATGCGCTGGTGATGTGGTGCTGGCACCTGCCGGCGGCCACCTCCGCCGCGCTCGCCCACGACGGCGTGCACTGGGCGATGCACGGCAGCTTCCTCGTGGCGGGGCTCTGGTTCTGGGCGGCACTCTGGCGCTGCATCCGCGAACCCGGCACCGGCGCCGGGGCCGGCGTGATCGCGCTGGTGGCGGTGATGATGCAGATGGGGCTGCTGGGGGGACTGCTGACCTTCGCGCCGCGGCCGCTGTATCCCGACTACGTGCTGCGTGCGCCATCGCTCGGGCTGGATCCGCTGGCCGACCAGCAGCTGGCCGGCCTGCTCATGTGGATCCCGAGCTGCGTGCCCTACCTGGTGGGCGCGCTGCTGCTGTTGTGGCGCGGGTTCGAGCGGCTGGATCGCGACCAGGGCCGGGCGCGGCCGCTGCAGGAGCGCCCGCCCCACGTGGACGGACCGCGCCCGCGTTGACGTGATGGTCGCGCGAGGAGTGCGAGCATCGCGAAGGACCGAACGCGAGGGCAAGGCATGTCCACTCCGCACGCAGGCACCCGCCGCCCCTGGACGCTGACCCTCCTCTCGGCCGTCATCGGCCTGGTCGGGCTGGTGCTCGCGGCAGGCGGCGCGTGGCTCGTGGTCGAGGGCGGATCCTGGTACTACCTGCCTGCCGGGCTCGCCATGCTGGCGTCGGCGGTCCTGCTCTGGCGGCGCCGCGCCAGTGGCGCCTGGATCTTCTGGGCGCTGCTCCTGGCGACGGTGGCGTGGACGGCGTGGGAGAGCGGGCTCGACTACTGGCGCTGGGTGCCGCGGCTGGGGCTGATGGTGTTCCTCGGGCTGTGCGTCGCGCTGGTGCTGCCGCGGCTGGCGGGGGCGCCGTCGCGCCGGGTCTCGCGCGCGCTGGCCGGAGCCTGCGTGCTGGTGTTCGTGGCCGCCTTCGCACTGGCGTTCGTGCCGCATGGCTGGACCCGCCCCGGGGCGCCGGCGCGCGCACCCTTCGCGGGCGGCATGCCGGACACGCTGACCGCGCAGGCGGGCGGCGACTGGGCGGCCTACGGCCGCGGCTACGATGCCCTGCGCTATTCGCCGCTGGCGCAGATCGACCCCGGCAACGTCGAGCGCCTCGAGCGCGCCTGGATGTACCGGACCGGCGACCTGCCGGAGGAGCGCTGGGGCGCGGAAACCACCCCGCTCAAGATCGGCGACCGGCTCTACCTGTGCTCGGCGCGCAATATCCTGATCGCGCTCGATGCCGCGAGCGGGCGCGAACTTTGGCGCTTCGATCCGGAGGTCGCCGACGAGTCCATCCCCTACACCGCCGCGTGCCGCGGCGTGGTCTTTTTCGATGCAGGCACGGCCGCGGGCACGGTGGGCGAGGGCGAGGACGACGCCGGCGGCTCGACGGCGGGCGCGTCGCCCGGGCCGGCGTCACCGGCGCCTGCGGACGATGCCGGAGCGACCGACGCCACCGCCGACGCGGTGACCGCGACCGACGCGGCGGCCACGCCGCCACCCGCCGACTGTCCCACGCGGATCATCGAGGGCACGCTCGACGGCCGCCTGATTGCCGTCGACGCCGCCACCGGCCGCCCCTGCGCCGGGTTCGGCGACAACGGCCAGGTGGACATCAAGGTGGGGATGGGCGAGACCCCGCCGGGATACGTCTCGATCACCTCCCCGCCGACCGTCGTGCGCGGCGTGGTCGTCACCGGCCACCAGGTCCTCGACGGCCAGCGCCGGTGGGCGCCCTCGGGTGTCATCCAGGGCTTCGACGCCGTCACCGGGGAGCTGCGCTGGGCCTGGGACATGGCGCGGCCCGAGCGCGACGGACGTCCGCCGGACGGCGAGACCTACACCCGCGGGACGCCCAACATGTGGACCATCGCCACCGGCGACGAGGCCCTGGGCCTGGTGTACCTGCCGATGGCCAACGCGGCGGCCGACTACTGGAGCAGTTCGCGCACGGCCGCCGCAGACCGGTACGCAACCTCCCTGGTGGCCCTGGACGTCGCGACCGGCAAGCCCGCCTGGAACTTCCAGACCGTGCACATCGATGTCTGGGACTACGACCTCGGGTCGCAAGGCACGCTGGTCGACTTCCCCACCGAGGCCGGCGCCGTGCCGGCGCTGGTGCTGCCGAGCAAGCAGGGGGACATCTACATCCTCGACCGCCGGACCGGCCAGCCCCTGACGCCGGTCGAGGAGCGCGCGGTGCCCGGCGGCGGCGTGGAACCGGCGCGCCGCGCGCCGACGCAGCCGTTCTCCGGCTACCACACCCTGCGCAAGCCGGACCTCACCGAGCGCGACATGTGGGGCATGACGCCGATCGACCAGCTTGCATGCCGCCTGCAGTTCCGCCGCGCGAGCTACAAGGGCATCTACACGCCGCCGACGAGCGAACAGCGCTGGGTCCAGTACCCCGGCTACAACGGAGGGTCCGACTGGGGCGGCATCGCCATCGATCCGCGCCGTGGGATCATCGTCGCCAACTACAACGACATGCCGAACTACAACCGCCTGGTGCCTAGGGCGGAGGCGGACCGGCTCGGCTGGGCACCGCGGGAGGAAGCGCGCGGTGGCGACATGGGCGGCGCCGAGGGTGCGGGCGACCCGCAGGCAGGCACGCCCTACGCGATCGACGTCAACGCCGGCTGGCGCCTGCCCTTTACGAAGCTGCTGTGCAAGGAGCCGCCGTACGGCGGCATCCGCGCGATCGAGCTGGCCACCGGGCGAACGCTCTGGGACCGCCCCTTCGGCACCGCGCGGCGCAACGGCCCGTTCGGCATCCCCTCGCTGCTCCCGATCGACATCGGCACCCCGAACAACGGCGGCCCCGCGCTCACCGCGGGCGGCCTGGTGTTCCTTGCCGCGGCCACCGACGACCTCATCCGTGCGATCGACATCGAGACCGGCGAGACCCTCTGGCAGGACGCGCTGCCGGCGGGCGGGCAGGCGACGCCGATGGTCTACGAGGCCGGCGGCCGCCAGTACCTGGTCATCATGACCGGCGGACACCACTTCATGGAGACGCCCAAAGGCGACCAGGTGATCGCGTACGCGCTGCCGCGGGACGACGCCACCGACTGATCCCGCGGCGCCGGGACCGGGTGCACGGGAGACGGCGCCACGGCACACTGGCGCCCCCTACCCGGTAGCGGTCCATGCGCGGCAACGGCCTGTCGTTCCACCACCCCGCCGCGTTCTGGGCCGGCTGCGCGCTGCTGGTGGCGGGCGTGTTCGCGCACGCGCCGATGTTCCTGATGGGCCAGCACACGCACTGGCAGATGGTCGGCATGCCGATGAGCACGGAGATGTGGGTGGGGATGGCGATGATCCCGCTCGGGCTGCTGCTCTCGGCGTACGGGATGATGCCGCGCATCGCGCGCATGCGCGCCGCCGTCTCCGGCAACCGCGACCTGGTCCATTTCCATGTCGCCGACGGCGTGCCCCTCAACCGCGAGCACTGGACCCTGGTGCTGGTGCTGGTGGTGGCGCTCACGGTCGACGTGATGAAGCCGGCGACGCTCGGTTTCGTGATGCCGGGCATGAGCGCCGAGTACGCCATCGGCAAGCCGACCGCGAGCCTGCTGGCGCTGGTCGCGCTCACCGGCACCACCGTCGGCTCGATCCTGTGGGGACGGATCGCCGACCTGTCCGGCCGCCGCGCGGCCATCCTGCTGTCGGCGCTGATGTTCATGGGCACCGCGATCTGCGGCGCGATGCCGACGTTCGAGTGGAACCTGGTGATGTGCTTCCTGATGGGGGCGTCGGCCGGCGGCCTGCTGCCGATCACCTTCACGCTGATGGCCGAGACGGTGCCCGCCGCGCACCGCGGCTGGCTGCTGGTCGCCCTCGGCGGCATCGGCACCTCGGCCGGGTACCTGGTGGCCTCGGGCGCGGCGGCGATCCTCGAGCCGATGTTCAGCTGGCGGATCCTGTGGTTGCTGGGGCTGCCCACCGGCGCGCTGATCATCTTCCTCAACCGCTGGATCCCGGAATCGCCGCGGTTCCTGTCCAGCGTCGGCCTGGAGCACGAGGCGCGCGCGGTGCTGCGGCGCTATGCAGGCGGTGGCCGCGGTGCGGTGGAGGCCGACGATACGGCCCATCCCGGGGCCCCCGTGATCGACGAGCAGCACCCGGTCGCCGGCACGCGGCAACTGCTGCGCGGGCGCCATGCCGCCATCACCTGGGGGCTGCTGGTCTGCGGCGTGTCCTGGGGGCTCGCCAACTTCGGCTTCCTGCTGTGGCTGCCGAGCAACCTCGTCGAACTCGGCGTCGACGCCGCCGGTGCCAGCGCGCTGCTCGCGCGCTCGGCGGTGCTGGCGCTGCCCGGCATCGGCGTGGTGATCTGGCTGTACCACCGCTGGAGCAGCGTGCGCGCGCTGGTGCTGTTCATCGTGCTGACCACGCTCGCGCTGCTGGCCTTCGCCGGGATGGGCGCCGCGGGCGTGCGCGCGCCCGCGGCGGTGATGGCGGTGACGGCGGGGTTGCTCGTCAGCGTCAGCGGCGTGATCGCGATGCTGATCCCGTACGCCGCGGAGATCTACCCGGTGCACCTGCGCGGCACCGGGTCCGGCGTGGTCGCCGCCAGTTCCAAGGCCGGCGGCATCCTCGGCGCGGGGCTGGGCGTGTTCGGCTTCTTCGACCACTTCGCGCTGTCGGCGCTGCTGATCGCGCTGCCGATGGCGGCATCCGCGGCGATGCTGCTGCGCCACGGCATCGAGACCCGCGGCCAGCGGCTCGAGGACATCCAGGCCTCGCTGGCGGCGCGTCGCTGACCGCGCGGGCGACCTCGACAGGCCCGTCCGTGGTGCCCGGGCACCATGAGCGGATGGACTGCCCCGCGACCAGCTTCATCGTCCCCGCGCACAACGAGGCGCCGCTGCTCGGCGCGACCCTGGATGCGATCGCCGCGGCGATCGCCGCGCTCGCGCTCCAGGCCGAGGTCGTGGTCGTCGATGACGCGTCCAGCGACGACACCGGCCAGGTGGCGCTGGCGCATGGCGCGCGCGTGGTGCGCGTGGAGCACCGCCACATCGCCGCCACCCGCAACGCCGGCGCACGCGCCACACGCGGCACGCGGCTGGTGTTCGTCGACGCCGACACGCTCGTCGATGCGGAGGTGGTGGCGGCCGCGATGGCGGCACTGGCCGCGGGTGCCGCCGGCGGCGGCGCGGCGGTACTGCTCGCCGATGGCGCGCCGGCGCACGTACGCGCCGGGGCGCGCCTGTTCGCATGGGTCTTCCGCGTCACCCGCATCGCACCGGGCTGTTTCCTGTTCTGCACCCGCGAGGCGTTCCAGGCCGCGGGCGGCTTCGACGAGGGCTTCTACGCCGGCGAGGACGTGGCGATGAGCCGCGCGCTGGCGCGCCAGGGACGGTTCGTCATCCTGCGCCAGAACGTCCGCACCTCGGCGCGGAAGCTGCAGACCTTCAGCGCGCTCGAGCACCTCAGGCTGGCGCTGCGCTTCGCGTTCCGCGGCCGCCGGATGCTGCGCTCGCGCCAGGACCTCGACCTCTGGTACGGCGAGCGGCGGCACGCGCCACCCGGCCGCCGCCGCGGCTCATGAAGGCCGCTGCGGTCCTGCCGGCTCCGACAGCAGGTCATCGACCATCGCCGACATCCCGCGCACCGCGACCCCGAGCGCCGCCACCGCCCGGATGCCGTCGTCCGCCGTCGGCTGCGAGCGCTGCAGGACGTCGAGCGACGCCGCCATCTGGCGGAGCTGGACGTGCAGCTCCTCGGCCAGGATCGACATGTACTCGCGCCGGGTGTGCTGCGCGTCCAGCAACAGGCGCGCCATGCGTTTCTGCTCGCTGATGTTGACCAGCATGTTGAGGCCGGCGACGAGCGCGCCCTCGGCGTCGAACACCGGCGCCGCGTACGCCAGCACCGGGACCAGCGCCGCGTCCGGCCGCTCGACCAGGATTTCCTGCGCGAGGTATTCGCGGCGGTCGCGAAGGGCCAGCGCCATCCAGCATTGCGCATGCTCGATCGGCGAGCCGTCGGCCGCGAGCAGGCGGTACGACCCGCACCAGCGGTCCTCGACGTGGGCGAGGCGCGGCGCGCGCCCCCACAGCTCGACCGCCTTGTCGTTGTAGCAGGTGATGAGCCCATCGGCATCGCAGGCGTAGGCCGCGACCGGGATGCGGCCGATCATGCCGGGCACCACCTGCGGATCCGTGACAGGCATGGCGGAGGCGGTCTGCGGCATCTCGGCACCCACGGGCGTCTCGCCCTTCGCCCGTCCACGGGCGGCGCCGGCAGGATAGCGCAGCGCGTGGCGACGGCAATGCCTCCGGGCGATCAGGGTGCGGCGGCGGAATCACCGAGCGCCGCGGCCGCGAGGCGCAGGTCGTCCAGCCAGCCGCGGTAGGCGGAGTCGCGGGCAACGGGATCGCGCTGGCGCAGCACCCACGCCGGATGCACCGTCGGCAGGACGCGGCGGCCGTCGTCCAGCCAATACCAGCGGCCGCGTCCATCCGCGAGGCGGACGCCCGGCCCCAGCAGCGCGCGCGTCGCGGTGGCACCGAGCGCGACCATGATCGCGGGGTCCACGGTCGCGATCTCGCGCGTGAGCCAGGGCCGGCAGGCGTCGACGTGCGAGACCGCCGGGTTGCGGTGCAGGCGCACCTTGCCGCGCTGCTCGAACCGGAAATGGCGGACCGCGTTGGTCAGGTAGATGTCCCCACGCTTGATGCCGAGGTCCGCCAGCGCGGTGTCGAGCAGGCGTCCGGCGGGGCCGACGAAGGGGCGGCCGGTCAGGTCTTCGGCATCGCCCGGCTGTTCGCCGACCAGCATCAGCCGCGCCTGGGCGGGGCCGGTGCCCGGCACGGCCTGGGTGGCGGGCTCCCACAGCGGACAGCGCCGGCAGGCACGGGTCGCCACCGCGAGCCCTGCCAGGCCGCCATCATCCGCCGCGACCGGGACCGGACGCGGCTGCGGAATGCGCCGGCGCGGCGCTTCCGGCGCGCGCGCGGCCATCTCCGCGACGCGGCTTCCGGCATCGCGCACCAGGCCGGGCAGGAGTTGCGCCTCGGGCAGGTGCTTCCAGTACTTCTGCGGCATCTCCGAACGCATCATCGTGGTGTTGAGGCGCGCCGGGTTGAAGATGTTCGCGTAGTAGGTCCGCCACAGGTCCTCGCGGGCGTCATCGGCGGGCGCGTCGGCGCGCGAGGCCCCCGGCGCGAACGCGAGGACAGTGCCGTCCCAGCGCACGCTGCGGTACGGGGTGAGGATGGCCCAGCGCATGCCGGCGAAGCGCCGGGCGAAGAACGGTGCCACCCGGTCGACGATGAAGTGGTCGGGCTCGAACCACGCGACAAACGCCCCCTGCTCCCCCGGGACCTCGCGGAAGCGGACGAAGGCCTTCATCTTGTGGCTGTCGCGACGCACCGCCTGGGCAAGTGCGTTGGCGCGGTGGACGTCGGGATCGGTGGCGATGTCGATCAGGTGGCGTTCGCCTTCCGCAATCCGCCACAGCATCCGGTACAGCAGCGCGTGGCGGCCGGCGTCGCGGTGGCAGAGCACGGCGTCCGCCAGCGCGACGAACGCGGACGGCACCACCGGCGGCTCGCGCTGCGGGGCAAGCCCGGCCACGAGTGTCCCGGCGAGCAACCCGGCCTGCGCATCGCCGGACCAGTCGAGCGCCTCCGGCGCGACCCGCGCGCGCAGCGCGGCGCGCGCCTGGGCGCGCCATGCCCCCGCGTCCCAGGGCGGCTCGACCGTGGCGGTGCAGTGCATGCGGCTAGAACAGCGACGCCTGCCGCGGCTTCGGCGCAAGCTGCGCACGCAGCCGCGCCGGATCGTCCAGCCGCGCTCCGGGCTGGTGGTCGGCCAGCTCCACGAACGGCAACACCTTGCGCAGGGTGATGCGCAGCCGCGCGAGGTCGTCCACGCGCAGCCGCGCGTGCCGGCGCGAGGCCAGGATGCGCGCGACATTGCGCGTGCCCAGCCCGGGCACGCGCAACAGCATCTCGCGCGGCGCGGTGTTGACGTCCACCGGGAACCGCTGCGGGTGGCGCAGTGCCCAGGCCAGCTTCGGGTCGATGTCGAGGTCGAGCATGCCGCCGCCGTCGGCCGGCGCGATCTCGTCGACGCCGTAATCGTAGAAACGCAGCAGCCAGTCGGCCTGGTACAGCCTGTGCTCGCGCTGCAGCGGTGGCGCCTGCAACGGCAACTGGCTCGACGCATCCGGGATCGGACTGAAGGCGGAATAGTAGACGCGGCGCAGCCGGTAGTTGCCGTAGAGGTTGCCACTGGTGGCGAGGATGGCGCGGTCGTCTGCGCCATCGGCGCCCACGATCATCTGCGTGCTCTGCCCGGCAGGCGCGAAGCGTGGTGGCTTCGCGCCCGCGGGCTTCGCGGCCTTGCGCGCTTCCTTGCCCTCCTCGATGCGCCAGCGCAGCTCGCCCATGGCGCCGCGGATGCCGCCGGCGCTCTTCTCCGGCGCCAGCTGCGCCAGCCCGGACTCGGTCGGCAGCTCGACGTTGATGCTGAGGCGGTCGGCATACCGACCTGCCGCGGCGAGCAGCTCCGGCGCGGCCTCGGGGATGGTCTTGAGGTGGATGTAGCCGGCGAAGCGATGGTCCTCGCGCAGGCAGCGCGCCACCTCCACCAGCTGCTCCATGGTGTAGTCGCCGTTGCGGATGATCCCGCTCGAAAGGAACAGCCCTTCGATGTAGTTGCGCCGGTAGAAGTCGAGCGTGAGGTCGACGACCTCCTGCGGCGTGAACCGCGCGCGGCGCACGTTGCTGGAGACGCGGTTCACGCAGTACGCGCAGTCGTACACGCAGAAGTTGGTGAGCAGGATCTTCAGCAGCGACACGCAGCGCCCGTCGGGCGTGTACGAATGGCAGATACCCATGCCTTCGGTGCTGCCGATGCCGCCGGTGCCCAGCGAGTTGCGCTTGCCGGCGCCGCTCGAGGCGCAGGAGGCGTCGTACTTCGCGGCATCGGCAAGGATGGCGAGCTTCTGGGCGGTTTCCATGGCGCATAGCCTGGCAAAGCGGCGTCTTAATCCATGAGACGCGGCACCACCATCGTTCATCGGGCTGAACCCGATCCGCCCGCGCACGGCCACGGACCGATCACGCGCGGCTTGGCACCCTGCGCCGCGTGGATGTGACGTTGCTCCGCGATGCCGACTGGGTCGGCCTGCTGGCCCTCGCCTGGCCGCTCCTGGTCGCACTGGTGTTCGGCTGGCTGCTCCGCCGTGGCCTGCTGGCGCTGGCACGCCGTGCGCGCGCCAACCGCGCGACGCGGATGCGGGCCCGCGTGGTCGAAGTGGTGGCGGTGCCGGCCTCGTTCGCGTTGCCGCTGGTGTTCCTGGGGATCGCGGTTGCGCTGACGCCGCTGCCGGGCCCGGTCACCGAGCGCATCCAGCATTTCATCGGATTGGGCGTGCTGGCCTGCGTGGTCTGGCTCGCCGTGCGTGCGGTGTCGGCGTTCGAGGCGCGGATCCTGCGCGAGCATCCGGTCGACGTGGTCGACAACCTCGCCGCGCGACGGGTGCAGACACAGACCGGCGTCATCGCCAGCGTCATCAAGGGCGCCATCATCGTCATCGGCGTCGCGCTGGCGCTGATGACGTTTCCGGCGATCCGCCAGATCGGCGCCACGCTGCTGGCCTCCGCCGGCGTCGTCGGCCTGGTCGCCGGCATTGCCGCGCGACCGGTCTTCGGCAACCTGATCGCCGGCCTGCAGATCGCGCTGGCGCAGCCGATCCGCCTCGACGACGTGGTCATCGTCGAAGGCGAATGGGGTCGCATCGAGGACATCACCGGCACCTACGTGGTGGTGCGGATCTGGGACGAACGCCGGATGGTGGTGCCGCTGCAGTGGTTCATCGAGCATCCGTTCGAGAACTGGACGCGGCAGTCGGCGCAGCTCCTGGGCACCGCGTTCCTGTGGCTCGATTACCGGACGCCGATGGCGGACGTGCGCGAGGCCCTGCAGCGGATCTGCGACAGCGATGCGCGCTGGGACGGGCGGGTGTGCGTGGCGCAGGTGACCGAGACCGCGGAGACCACCATCCAGGTGCGCCTGCTGGTCAGTGCCCGCAACTCCGGCGACCTGTTCGACCTGCGCTGCGCAGTCCGCGAGCGGATGATCGATTTCCTGGCCACGTCGCATCCGCAATCGCTGCCGCGCCTGCGCGTGGATGTCCAGGAGGCCGGAGGCACGGCGCCACCCGGCGCGCCCACGGCCGGTGCGGGGGAAGCGCCACGCTCCGGCCCGCAGCCGAGCGACGCCGAAACCACGTCCCCCGGGGCCGAGGACGACAGCGGCGGCGGCCACGGTACCGCCCCTCGCAGGCAGGCGCGCCCACAGGGCTGAAAGCGGGTCCTGCCGGCTGTTGCGACCGCGCGTTCACGGAGCTGTACGGGACCCGCGGCGGCGGCGGCGCATATACGCCCCTTACACCGGGCGAGGTCGAAATTGCACCGGTGCCACACCCCACCACAGGAGCTCGACGACGATGACCAACCACAACGAAACCGGCAACGACCAGCGCGACGCCAACCGCGACCCGATCACCGGCGCCCCGGGTGCCCACCCCGTCGGCGTCGCCGCCGGCGGAACCGCGGGTGCCGTCGCCGGCGCCGCGATCGGCAGCGTGTTCGGCCCCATCGGCACGCTGGTCGGCGGTGCCGTCGGTGCGATCGGTGGCGCGGCCGGCGGCAAGGCCGTGGCCGAGCGGGTCGACCCGACCGCCGAACTCGACTACTGGCGCCAGGACGCCCCCAACCGCGAGTACTTCCAGAAGGACCGCGACTTCGACCGCGACTACGCGCCGGCCTACAAGTTCGGCACCGAGTCGCGCAACGAAGGCGCGCACAAGTGGGACGACGTCGAGCCCAAGCTGCAGCAGCGCTGGGACCAGAGCCGCGACACCTCCGGCCTGGCCTGGGACGAGGCGCGGCCCGCCGTGCGCGATGCCTATGACCGCACCGACCGCACCTACCGCACCTACGAGGACACCGACGCGCACTTCAGCTCGCAGTACGACAAGACCGACTACTACCGGTCCGACTTCGGCTACGACGACTACCAGTCGGCCTACCGCTACGGCACCCAGGCCCGCACCGCATCGGCGACGGGCGCCTGGGACAACGACACCGAGTCGCGCCTGGAGCGTGGCTGGGAGTCTTCGAAGGGCAAGTCGCGCCTGGCCTGGGCCGATGCCAAGGAGGCCGTGCGTGATGCCTGGCACCGCGCCGAGCGTGCCATGCCCGGCGACGCGGACCGCGACGGCCGCTGAGCCCGGCGATCACCACGCCTGAGGGCCCCGCGGGGGCGGCGAGCGATCGCCGCCCCCGTTTCGTTGCGGCTTGTCCTCGCCACCCGTCTCCGCGTACCATCCCATCACCATCCATGTGGATGGCGGAGACCGTCGTGTCGAACGCAGGTCCGCTGGCGCCCACGCGGGTGCCCGAGAGCGAGAAGATCACCATCAACCTGGGCCACGTCGACCTGGGCCAGGTCGACCTGCTGGTGCAGGAAGGCTTCTATTCCAACCGCACCGATTTCATCCGCACCGCCATCCGGACGCGGCTCGCGCACCACGACGACGCGTTGCGGCAGACCGTTGCCCGGCGCCGGCTCGAGCTGGGACTGAGGCGCATCGGGCGCGCCGACCTGGAGGCGGTGCGCGACGCCGGCGGCCGGCTCGACGTGCAGGTGCTGGGCCTGGCGGTGATCGAGGCCGACGTGTCGCCGGAGCTGGCGCTGGCCACCATCGGATCGCTGCAGGTGCTCGGCGCGCTGCAGGCGCCACCGGCGGTCAAGGCCGCGCTGGCCGACCGCATCCGCTGACACCACGGCGCAGCGCGCCACCGCACCACCACCCTCCTTGCCCCACGGAATCACCCTGATGAAGATCGACATGGTCGAGGCGACCCGCCTCACCCGCGCGGGCCGCCTCGACGAGGCCATGGCGCTCCTGCGCGGCAGGGCCGCAGCCGACCCGCCCGCCGCCACCGGCGAGGTCATCGACCTGCAGCCCCCGGCAGCGCCCGCCGGTGCCTGGACGCGGCGGCCGGCGGCGCCGGGCCGGGCCGCCGGTGGCGCCGGACGCCACCAGCACGTCGGCGCCGGCGGGCGCCGCAGCTACCGCCTGCATGTGCCGGAGCGCCCGGGCGACCAGGCCATGCCCCTGCTGGTGATGCTGCACGGCTGCACCCAGGACGCCGCCGACTTCGCCGCGGGCACGCGCATGAACGCGCTCGCCGGGGCGCAGGGCATCGTGGTGGCCTGGCCGGAGCAGCCGCGCAGCGCCAATGGCTCGCGTTGCTGGAACTGGTTCCGGCCGGAAGACCAGGGCCGCGACCGGGGCGAGCCCGCGCTGATCGCCGGGATCACCCGCGAGGTCATGGCCCGCCACCATGTCGACCCCGCGCGGGTCTACATCGCCGGCCTGTCCGCCGGCGGCGCCGCGGCGGTGGTCGCCGCCATGGCGTATCCGGAACTCTACGCCGCCGTCGGCGTGCACTCGGGCCTCGCGCGCGGTAGCGCGCGCGACGCGGCTTCGGCGTTCCAGGCCATGGCCGGCAATGGACCCGAGGCGGCGGCCGCCACTGGCGCGGCCCGACCCGCGATCGTGTTCCACGGTGACCGCGACACCACCGTGAACGCGCGCAACGGGGAGCGGGTGCTCGCGCAGCTGCGCGGCGGCGCGACTCTGTCCGCACGCGCCAGCAACGGCGCCTCGACCGGCGGCGTGCGCTACACGCGCACCGACCACCGCGATGGCGACGGGCGCGTCGTGCACGAGCACTGGCTGCTGCACGGCACCGGCCACGCATGGAGCGGCGGCAGCGCAGATGGCAGCCATACCGATCCACGCGGCCCCGACGCCAGCGCCGAGATGCTCCGGTTCTTCCTGCAGCACCGCAACGCCAGCGCGCGCTGACACGGTTTCAGGCGGCGAGTTCCGCCCAGAGCGCGGGGTCGATCGCCGGCAGCGCCTCGAGCGCCGGGCGCGCGAACAGGTAACCCTGGAACAGCTCGATCCCGAGCGCGCGCAGCATGCGGTATTCCGCCGCCGTCTCCACGCCTTCCGCCAGCACGCGGCAACCCAGTGCCCGGCAGGTGGCGAGCACGCCTTCCACGATCGCGCGACGTGCCGGGTGGGTGTCGATGCCGCGGATCAGGCCCATGTCGAGCTTGACGATGTCGGGCTGGAACTCGGCGAGCAGGGTGAGCCCGGCATAGCCGGCACCGAAATCGTCGATGGCGGTCTGGAAACCACGGCGCTGGTAGTCGGTGATGATGTCGACCACGTGCGAGGTGTCGCGGATGCGCTCGGACTCCGTCACCTCGAAGATCAGCCGTTCCACCGGGAAGGCGCAGCGCTCCGCCGCGGCCAGCGTCAACCGGATGCAGGTCGCAGGTTTGTACACGGCGTTGGGCACGAAGTTGATCGACAGGCGGCAGTCGATGCCGAGCGCGGCGGCGGTGGCGATGGCCTTGACCCGGCAGGTCTGGTCGAAGCGGTAGAGCTGCTCCGGCCGTACCCGGGCCAGCACCTCGCCCGCACCGCCGCCGGTGTCCGTGCGCACCAGTGCCTCGTAGGCATAGACCGAGCGCGTGGCCGCATCGACGATCGGCTGGAAGGCCATCCTGACGTCGAAGTCGAGGCGCTCGTCGCCCTGGCAGTGGCCGCACGTGTGCGGGTTGCCGACGTCGCCGAAGAAGGCCTGCAGGAACATCCGCCTAGCCGCCCCCCGGCCGCACCTCGATCCCGAGCGCCGGCGCGATCGCGCGCATGGCCTCGTCGTCGCGGCTCAGGGTGATCCAGCCGGCGGTGGTCTCGGTGCCCGTCTCCCACAGCCACAGCGTGTAGCCGTAGGCGCACAGGGCGTCGTATGCGGTCTGCACCAGGGTCGCCATGTCGGCATCGGCGAGGAACTCGTCGTCGGTCGGATCCTCGACGCCCCAGTCCAGCTCGATGTTCCACCGCGCCACCAGCTCGGTGACGCTCTCGACGAAGGCGGCGGCGTCCTCGTCGTGCACCTGGAAGCCGGATTTCCAGTCGATGATGTCCTTGAGCACCCACGCCGGCTCGAACTCGTCCTCGCCGGCGTCGGCGGTCTGGTCCTGGTAGTCCCCGAACTGCTGCAGCGCGGTTTCCTCGTCGCCGGGGTTCAACAGCAGCAGCAGTTGCCAGACGAGTCCTTCGGTGCCGGCGTCCTCGTCGATTTCGCCCTCGGCGTGGAAGCCGTTGGCGAAGTTGTCGTCGGGGTCGAACTCGGGATCGGACATGTGCATGAGGATGCGGCAGATCAGGGGGGCGGCCAGCATAAGGGCGCAGGCGTCGAAACGTCGTGCCGCGGATCCGGCGGCGGCGCGGGATCGACTTGCGTGCGCGGCGGCGCCCGGGAGTGGCCGGTGGGACGGAACGCCGCACCAGCTGAACGAATGCCGGCACCCCGCGCGCGACGTTCAGGAAATGCTTGCAACGATGGCCCTCCCTTGCGAAACAGAGTCCGCCATGAACCGTATTCTGCTCACGCTGTCGATCGCCGCGCTCCTCTCTCCTGCCGTGGCGATGGCAGACCCGCCGCATGGACACGGCAAGGCCAAGCACGAGGACAGGCGCGCGCACAACGGACGCGGCCATGGGGCGCGCGGCAAGGGGGCGGGCCACGACAATGGCCTGCACCTCGGGCACGCCAAGAAGGCCTGGCGCCGCGGCGAGCGGGCGCCGGACATTTACCTGGTCGAGCGCTACTACGTCGACGACTATCGTGCCTACGACCTGGCGCCGCCGCCGCGTGGCCACCGCTGGGTGCGCCCCGCGGATGACCAGTACCTGCTGGTCGAGATCGCCACCGGCCTGATTGCCGAGGCACTCGGCAACTAAGTGGCCTGGCCGGTGCAGTGCAGCAGCTGCATCGGCCACATCCGGTCAGCCGCACTCGCTCGGGCGTCAGTCCCCGACCGTCGACGCCTGCAGCGCCGCCGCCAGCGCGGCGTCGCCGTTGACCAGGTCCTGCCAGCGCAGCTCCGTGCCCTTGCGCCGGCCTTTCAGCGCCAGCCGGAGGCCGTCGGGGTCGATGGTGAGCGTGTAGGTGTCGTCGCCGAGCTGGAGTTCGCGGCGGATCGGCTTGTCGAGGCGCGTCATGGGTGGCTCCGCAGTCGGTGACTGCGCACCGTAGCCCCGGGCGGGTCTCGCCGGCGTAAGCGCCACCCACGCGGCGTGCACGCGGGATGGCCGATAACGCCCCCCATGCGAACCCTGTTCATGTGCTTCCTGCTGCCTGCACTCCTGCTCGCAGGCTGCGACGACTACCCGCGGGATCCGGAGCACAGCCTGCGCCGCGCGCGCACGGAGGCGATGCGCGTCGGCGTGAGCCACGATCCGCCGCACGTCGTGCTCGATGCGGGCGGCGAACCCCACGGCAGCGACATCGACCGGGTGCGCGCGCTGGCGCGGGAGCAGGGCGCGCGCGTCGAGTGGGTGGTGCTGGGGCACGACCGGCTGATGCGCGAACTCCTCGCCTTCCGCCTGCACCTGGTCGCCGGTGGCCATCACCCGGAGACGCCCTGGCAGCCGCAGGTGTCGTGGTCGCGCGAGTTCCCGGCGCGCGCCGCGGACGACGGGAGCCTGACCCTGCGGCGCTGGGCACTGCCCCCGGGCGAGAACGCCTGGCAGCTCGAGGTCGACCGGTTCCTGCAGCAACGCGATCGCGCGGCACTGGCGGCGAGCGCAGGGGCTGCACCGTGACCGCTGCGCTGGAGGCCGCGGTCGAGCCCCGCGAACACCGCCCGCTCCCCGACGAGCAGCAGGCGGCGCTGGCGAAGGCCCGGCGCCTGTGCTGGTGGTCGATCGTGCTGCTGTCCGGCGTCTCGGCCCTGATGTACGCGGTCATGGGCGGCTCGCAGGCGATGAAGACCGCGCTGGTGGAAGACGTCCTCAGCCTGGTGCCGCCGATCGCATTCCTCGTCGCCTCGCGGTTCCAGCGCAAGCCGCCGGACCACGAGTACGTCAACGGCCGTGCGCGGGCGTTCGACGTCAACTTCCTGATCGGGTCGGTCGCGCTCGCCGGCGTCGGGCTCGGGCTGGTCTGGGACGGGCTGCACACGCTGCTGACCGCGACGCACCCGGTGATCACGACCGTCGAGATCGGCGGGCGGGTGGTGTGGCAGGGCTGGGTGATGATGGCCGCCCTGGTGGTGTCGGCCATCCCGCCGGTGATCCTGGGCCGCGCCAAGCTCAAGCTGGCGCGGCAGCTTTCGCTGAAACCGCTGAACACCGACGCCGACATGAACAAGGCCGACTGGATGACGGCGCTGGCCGGCATCGCCGGCGTGGCGGGCATCGGCTTCGGACTGTGGTGGGCCGACGCGGTCGCGGCGCTGTTCATCGCCGGCAGCGTGCTCCACGACGGCGTGACCAATCTGCGCGCGGCGGTGCGCGACCTGCACGACGCGCGCCCGCAGGAGCTGGACCGCAGCGAGCCCGACCCGATCACGCGCAAGGTCGCCGACGCGGTCGCGGCACTCGGCTGGGTGCGCGGCTGCCGGGTCCGGCTGCACGAGGAAGGCTTCCGCATCTGCGGCGTGGTGTTCGTCACCTCCGCCGACGGCCACGGCACCCCGGCGCGGCTGCGCGAGGCGCACGAAGCGGCGCAGTCGGTCTCCTGGCGCATCGACGAGATCGTCGTGACGCTGGAGGGCGAGGAGGGCCCGTCGGCCGGCGGGGACTGACGGCCGCCCGCCGCCGCGCATTTCCTACGCCGGGCGCGGCATTCCAACGCCTGCTGCAACGCCGGTACACACGCGGCCCGTCCATCGTCGGCGCTCCCACCACGGAGCATCCACGATGGATACCACGACCTTCCTCGACCAGGACCGCCTGCACGCCTTCGTGGGCCAGGTCCTGGGCGACCTCGGCGGCGCCTACAGCGTCGCACTGGTCAAGCTCGGCGACCGCCTCGGCCTGTACCGGGCCCTGCACGCCGGCGGCCCAGCCACGCCTGCCGAACTCGCCGCCCGCACCGGCTGCGCCGAACGCTACCTCCGTGAATGGCTGTCGCACCAGGCGGCCTCCGGCTACCTCGCCTGGGACGCGACCAGCAACCGCTTCACCCTGCCGCCGGAGCAGGCGAAGGTGTTCGTGGACGAGGACAGCCCGGTCTACATGATCGGCGGCTTCGAGGCAGCGCTGGCCACCTTCGCCAACGAACCGCAGGTTGCCGAAGCGTTCGCAAGCGGCGCGGGCGTCGGCTGGGGCGACCAGGCCGACTGCATGTTCTGCGCGGTCGCCCGGTTCTTCCGGCCCGGCTACGTCAATCACCTGGTGCAGTCCTGGCTGCCTGCGCTGGACGGCGTCGCCGCCAAGCTCGAGCGCGGCGCCAGCGTCGCCGACCTCGGCTGCGGCCACGGGCATTCGACACTGCTGATGGCCCAGGCCTACCCGCAGGCGCGCTTCATCGGCTTCGACTTCCATGCCGACTCGATCGAGCAGGCTCGGCGCCATCGCGACGGCCTCGGCATCGACCCCGGGCGCGTGCGCTTCGAGGTCGCCACCGCGAAGTCGTTCGAAGGCACCTACGACCTCGTCACCTGCTTCGACTGCCTGCACGACATGGGCGACCCCGTCGGCGCCGCAGCGCACGTGCACGCGCGGCTCGCCGACGACGGCACCTGGATGATCGTCGAGCCGATGGCGGGCGACAGCCTCGCCGACAACCTCAACCCCGTCGGCAGGCTGTTCTACGCCGCCTCCACCATGATCTGCGTGCCCACGTCGCTGGCGCAGGAGCGTGGCATGGCACTGGGCGCCCAGGCAGGCGAGCGCCGGCTGTCCGAGGTCATCCACGCCGGCGGGTTCAGCCGCGTCCGTCGCGCTGCCGAGACCCCGTTCAACATGGTGCTCGAAGCGCGCCCGTGAACCGCGCCGGCGGCGTCAGCCGCCGCGCAGGAACTCGCGGATGCAGTGCAGCATCCGCGCATGCGCCGGCTCCCGGTCCAGCGGCAGGTGGGTGTCGGTGTCGAGGGTGACCAGGGCCGCGTCGGGAATGCCCGCGGCCAGGGCCGCCCCGTGGGCGATGGCGACACGCTGGTCGCCGCGGGCATGGATCACCAGCGTGCGCGCGCGGATCTCCGCCAGGCGATGGCGCACGTCGATGGTCGAGAACGCCTCGAGGAAGCGCACGGCATTTTCCGGCGTCGTGGTGCGGCGCTGGAACTCGTTGAACCAGTCGAGTTCCTCCGCATTGGCGGCGGGGAAGAAGCTGTGCGAGAACACCTGGCGGTACGCCGGGTTGTCGCGGCCCCAGCCCAGGCGCACCAGCGTGATCATCGCCTCGCGCTCGGCACGCGTGCGCGCATCGCCTTCGATGCGCCAGCCGCTTGCATAGCCCCCGATGAGCACCAGGTCGCTCACCCGCTCCGGATGGCGCGCGGCGTACTCGATCGACACCGCGCATCCCTGCGACACCCCGAGCAGCGGGAAGCGCTCCAGGCCGAGGCCGTCGACCACGACCTCCAGGTCGCGGACGAAGGCGTCGAAGCCGAGTTCCTCCACGTCCCATTGCGACAGGCCATTGCCGCGCTCGTCGTAGCGCACCAGCAGGTGCCCGTCGGAGAGCGCGTGGATGAGCTTGCCCCACAACGGACTCTGCCAGTCGAGTTCGAGGTGGTTGAGCCAGTTCGCGGCCTTGACCAGCGGCGGTCCGTCGCCGGTGCAGGCGTAGGCGATGCGGACGCCGTCGGGCGTGGTCCGATAGCGGATGGTCTGGTCGCGGGCGTGGCTGGAGTCCGTGACCGTGCCAGGCGCCTGCGCCACGGCCGTACCGGGCGGGTCGGTCGAGCGACGCCACATCCGTACCTGCGCCGGATCGGTGGCGGCAGGCGCGGCCGCATCCGTGGCCGCGGGGTCGAGTCCGTCGGCCGCGCGTCGGTACAGGAGCACGCGGTCCGGCGGAGCGCAGGCCTGCGCCGCGGCATGGCGCAGCAGGCATGCGCGGATGCGGTCGCCGCGCAGGCGTTCGCTGGCGAGCCAGGTGTCGAAGGCGGGGCAACGCGGGATGTCGAGCCCCGCCAGCACCGGCTCGAGCGCGTGCTCGGCAAGCTCCGCCAGCAGCCGCGCGTCGACGGTGCCATCGGCCATCGCCGCGTCCATCGCATCGAGGTCGGACGCGACGTCCTCGGCCCTGCACGCCACGTGGTCGCGGTCGGCGACGATCCAGTGCGCATGGTCGCCGAGCGCCTGGCGCAGCTTCGACAACGACCAGCGCAGGGCGGCGCGTGGATCGTTGGGCACGTCCCAGAACATCTCGCACAGCTGCTCGCGCCGCCACGGTCGCTGTGCGCGCAGCAACAGGAACAGCAGTGCCCGCGTCTTGCGCGACGCCGGCAGCTCGATCGCGGCCCCGTCGCGCAACAAGGCGGGCTGGCCGCAGTAGCGGACCTCGAAGACCGGCACGGACGCCTCCGGTGGCTGCGGGCGGCGCGCGCCCGCGCCATGAAGACTACGCCGTTGCCGCCTCCGCGCGGCCAATTCCGACGGCGCGGGGGCGCGAACCAACGTCGCTTCCAACGCCCGTGCCAACGGCCGCCTCCTACCTTGGCCCCTCCCCCAGACGCACGGCCATGCCCATGTCCAAGTCCTCGCTCCTCCCCGATCGCCTCCGCCACGGCGGGCCTGCCGCGGCCGCCAACGACGATCTCGCCGCGGTCATCGACCCGTTCCGCGCCTGGCAGCGCGTCCGGCCGGCCGACCGCCTGCCCCAGCTCGACGGCGGCATGTTCCTGACCGACGGCGGCATCGAGACCACCGCGATCTTCCAGCACGGCATCCCGCTGCCCTGCAACGCGGCCTTCGTGCTGCTGCGCTCGCGCGACGGCTGCGACTGGCTGCGGGACTACTACCGCCGCTACCTGCGGATCGCGCGCGCCACCGGCAGCGGCTTCGTGCTGGAGACGCCGACCTGGCGTGCGAGCCCCGACTGGGCCTGGCAGCTCGACGTGGCGTTCCGCGAGCTCGACGCGCTGAACATGGCGGCGGTCACGCTCATGCGCGACCTGGGTGACGAGTACCAGGGCACGCCCACCGTCGTGAGCGGCTGCATCGGCCCACGCCGCGACGGCTACGCGGCCGACCTCGCGATGACGGCGGACGAGGCCGAGGCCTACCACCGGCGCCAGGTCGGGGCGTTCGCACGCGCGGGCGCCGACTTCGTGACCGCCACGACCATGACCAACGCCAGCGAAGCGATCGGCATCGCACGGGCGGCGCGCGCGGCCGGGCTGCGGCTGGTGGTGTCGTTCACCGTCGAGACCGACGGCCGCCTGCCGACAGGGCAGCCGCTGGCACAGGCGATCGCGGCGGTGGACGCCGCCAGTGACGGCTGGCCCGCCTACTACATGATCAACTGCGCGCACCCGTCGCACTTCGCCGACGTGCTCGACGGCGGCGGCCACTGGGTCCGGCGCATCCGCGGGCTCCGCGCCAACGCGTCCAGCCGCAGCCACGCCGAGCTCGACGAGGCCACGGAACTTGACAGCGGCTGCCCCGAGGACCTCGGCACCCGCTACCGGGCCCTGCTGCGCCGGCATCCGCACATCAACGTGCTCGGCGGGTGCTGCGGTACCGACCACCGGCACGTCGCGCAGATCGCGCGCGCCTGCGCGGCCTGAACGTCGCCCCGCAGCCGGGGCGTGGCACCATGCGTGCCCCGATAGCCGGCCGTCGCCATGCCGCAGCCAGAGGGCGCCGCTGCCGCGATCGCGCCCGAGTTCGCCTTCCAGCCCATCGCGTACGTGCGCTCGCCGTACGCACGGCGCATCGACGCGCCGCACCAGGCGACGGTGGTCGCCGGTACGGAAACCGGGGACGCCGCCGAGGCACGGATCGGGTTCGTCGACACGCTGCCGGCGGGTGCGTTCCGCGACCTGGCAGGCTTCGAGCGCATCTGGCTGCTGTTCGTGTTCAACCGCAGCCAGGGCTGGAAGGCGGAAGTGCGCCCGCCGCGCGGCGGCGGCCGGCGCAGCGTGCTGGCGACGCGGGCACCGCACCGGCCGAACGCGATCGGGCTGTCGGCGGTCGAACTGCTGGCGGTGGAGCCGCGTGCGCTGCGGGTCCGCGGGCTCGACCTGCTCGATGGCACACCCGTGCTCGACATCAAGCCCTACGTGCCCTACGCCGACGCGTTTCCCGACGCCGCCGCGGGGTGGATCGACGGCATCGACGCGCGCACCGGGCGGCATTCCGCGCCCGGTCCCAGGCGCCCGCGCGCCGCCTGAATGCCGGCGCGCTGTCGTTCCGGGCGCCCGCGCCCCACACTATGCGGATGACCACGACCCATCCCGGCGCGCCCGCAGCCCGTGCCGACGCGCCATCCGCACCCCTGGAAGACCGCCTCCGCGACGCCACCGAGACCCTCGAGGCCGTCGCCGCCGACCGCGCCCTGCTCGACCGCCTGGACCCGGACACGCGCGTGCGCCTGCACCGCGCGCTCGCCACCCTGCACGCGCCTTCCGACCTCGCCACGCGCCGCCAGCGCCGCAAGGACGCCCGCCGCAGCCGCGTGCAGTCGCGCAACGAACGCGACGATGCCCTGCTGGACAACACCGGCATCCGCACCCTGCGCCGGAAGCCGGTGTTCACGACGCCCAATTACTTCCCGCCCGAAGGCTTCGTCGCCCGCGACCTCGACGCCGACGTGCCGCCGCACCACGAGGCGCTGGAGCCGCAGCACTGCTACGTGTGCAAGCAGAAGTACACGCGCATCCACCACTTCTACGACCAGCTGTGCCCGGACTGCGCGGACTTCAACTTCGCCAAGCGCACCGAACTCGCCGACCTGCGCGGGCGCGTCGCCCTGCTGACCGGCGGCCGGGTGAAGATCGGCTACCAGGCCGGGCTCAAGCTGCTGCGCTGCGGCGCCCGGCTGATCGTCACCACGCGCTTCCCGCGCGACTCCGCGGCGCGTTACGCGCAGGAGCCCGACTTCGCCGACTGGCACGACCGGCTGGAGATCTTCGGGCTCGACCTGCGCCACACGCCGAGCGTGGAGGCGTTCTGCAGCGAGCTGCTGGCCACGCACGACCGCCTCGACTTCATCATCAACAACGCCTGCCAGACCGTGCGCCGCCCGCCAGGCTTCTACACCCACATGATGGCGGCGGAGACCGCCGCGCTGCACGACGCGCCCGAGCACCTGCGCAGGCTGCTGGGGCGTTACGAAGGGCTGCGCGGCGACGCCTTGCTGCCGTCGACGCCCGGCAACGCACTCGCCGCTCACGACACCGCGCCTGGCCTCACCCGCGCCGCTGAGCTGTCGCAGGTGCCGCTGCTCGCCGAAGAACTGCTCGGCCAGTCGCACCTGTTCCCCGAAGGCCGGCTCGACCAGGACCTGCAGCAGGTCGACCTGCGCGGGCGCAACTCCTGGCGGCTGCTGATGGACGAGGTGCCGTCGGTCGAACTGCTGGAAGTGCAGCTGGTCAACGCCATCGCGCCGTTCCTGATCAACGCGCGGCTGAAACCGCTGATGCTGCGGACGCCCGACGGCAGCCCGCCCACGCGCGACCGCCACATCGTCAACGTCTCGGCGGTCGAAGGGCAGTTCTACCGCAACTTCAAGACCACCCGGCACCCGCATACCAACATGGCCAAGGCCGCGCTCAACATGATGACGCGCACCGCGGCGGCGGATTACCACGGCGACGGCATCCACATGAACTCGGTCGACACCGGCTGGGTGACCGACGAGGACCCGGTGGAGATCGCCGCGCGCAAGACCATCGAGGAGCGCTTCCACCCGCCGCTCGACATCGTCGACGGCGCCGCGCGCATCGTCGACCCCATCATCGCCGGGCTGAACACCGGCGAGCACGCGTGGGGCCAGTTCCTGAAGGACTACAGGCCGACCGACTGGTAACGCGCCGGGCGGCGGGCGCGTGGCGGACCCGCGCCGGCGCCCCGACCGCCGTCGCGCCGCTGCCCCGCCAGGGGCGACGTCGCCTAGAGCGAAACGCGCTTGCGGTTGTCCGACGACACCCGGTCGATCAGCTTGTTGTACGGGTCGAACCCCGCTTCGTACGGCACCCCGTCCACCACCACCGTCACCTCCGGCGTCCCGGTGGTGACGTGGTGCCGTTCCAGGTAGAGCACCGTCTCGTCGCGTTCCTTCCCGGACGCGCCGCGCGCGAACACGCCGATCTCGATCCAGTCGTCGAGCGCCGCCTCCGTTTCCTTGCCGGTGCCGTCGGCATGGCGCTTGGCCGCATGCAGGTCGAGGGTGACCTCGTACCTGCCGTCGGGGAGCCGCTTCGCCACCGCGCCCTGCACCCTGTTGTCGTAGAAGCTGATCGTCTCGAACAGGTCGGTGATCAGCGCCTGCTGATCGGGCCCGGCTTCGGCGCGGATGAACTGCAGCAGCTCCACCGATGTCGTGTAGGGCGGCTGCTGGAACGCCTTGGCCTGCAGGAACTTCTTCAGCGCCCGGTTCACGGCAGCCTCGCCCAGTTCCTCGCGCAGCCGGTAGAACACCAGTGAACCCTTGCGGTAGTGGATGTACTGCTGGTTCTCCACCCGGAACAGCGGCAACTCCTCGACAAGCTCGCCGCCGCGACCACCCAGGTAGCGATCGAGCTCGTTCTTCAGGAACCGGCGCATGTGCGCGCGCCCGTACTCCTTCTCCATGACCATCAGCGCTGAATACTGCGCAAGGGATTCCGACAGCACGGTAGCACCTTGCATGTTGGCGCCGATGACCTGATGCGCCCACCACTGGTGGGCGATCTCGTGCGCGGTGACGTAGAACACGTAGTCGATGTCGTCCGCGTCGCGCAGGTCGGCGATGAAGCCGATCGATTCGGAATACGGGATCGTGTTGGCGAACGCCTGGGCGAACGAGCTGTATCCGGGGAACTCGATGATCCGCACCTGCCGGTGCTGGTAGGGAGTGAAGTTTGCCTCGTAGTAGGCCAGCGACTTCTGCACCGATTCGATCATCCGGTCGACGTTGTACGGATGCGCGGCGTCGTGATACACCTCGATCGGGATGTCCCTGTACATGCCCTTCCGGACCTCCCAGCGCGCCGACAGGTAGGCGTGGAAGTCCAGCATCGGGCGGTCCATCCGGTAGCTGAAGCAGCGCCGGCCGTCACGGGTGAATTCGCGCTGGAGGTAGCCGGGCGCCAGGGCGATCTGGTCGGGCGCGGTGCAGACGGTGGTGTCGAAGTCGAGCCAGTCGGCATCGTCGCTCACGTAGTTGTTCGCGCGCGCGGCCTCGTCTTCCAGCTTCGGCATCCGCGTCGGCTCGCCGAGGTCGCGCTTCCGGCGCTCGTTGCGGTCGGCGATCTCGTACCGCGCCTGGTAGCCGAACCGCGGCAGCCAGGTGCTGTCGAAGAACGAGCCGTTCTCGACCACGCCGGTTTCGGGCGCGCCGGCGCTGATGCCGTCCGGGCGGTAATCGAGCAGGAAGCGGACGTCCCGCTGCTCGCCGGGCTGGAGCGGATGATGGAGGCGGTAGATGCGGTAGCCGAGTGCCCTGTCATGCGTGGCCAGTTCGGCGCCACCGAGGTCCATCTCCAGCAGCGCCTCGTCCTCGAGCATCGCCACGTGGACGTCGAGGATCGGAAGCGGGTGCGGGTTATGCACGCGATAGCGCCCGGCGATCCGCACCGCAGCGGCTTCCGGGCGCAGGTCGACGTCGGTGGACATCGCCAGGATCCTGGGCTGCGGCAGGCTGCGATGTTGCCCGTACTCGCGCTCGTAGCGGGCCTGGCGGTCAAGCTGCTGCTGCGGCGACACGAACTCGTTGCGGATGTTCGTGTTCCAGTACAGGAAGCCCCCGACAGCCACGAAGGCGAGCACGCTGGCGGCGAGTCCGGCACCCGCGCGCCCCCGCAGTCGCTGCTTCGCCAGTGACCAGCGTTGCCTGCGACCCATGTCGATGCCCCGCACCCACAACGCACCGGCGAGCAGCAGGGCGGCCAGCAGGAACAGGCCCCAGTACGCCTGGAACCAGAGCTGCGCGGGCAGGAAGTGCCCGTAACCGTTCATGTCCGACCAGGGTGCGATCGGCCAGGTGCCGAAGTTGTACAGGTTGTGGGTGTAGTCCATCAGCCCGAGCGCGGTCTGCCCGACGAGCACCAGGATCAGCAGGGCGTAGCCGAGGAACTTGTTGTTGGAGAGCACCTGCAGCACCAGGGCCAGCCCGCCCATCAGCACGTAGACGATCGAATCGACCGACAGCATCTTCAGGTACACCAGCGGCTCGAGCCGGGTGTGCCCCTGGGCAAGCTGGATGGCCATCGCGACCAGGGCACCGAGGGCCTGGAAGGTGGCGATCACCGCCACCAGCGCCACCAGCTTCGCCAGCAGCGGCACCCAGTTGGGGACCGGCATCGCGTCGACGACCTCGTTGAGCCTGGCCGCGCGCTCCTTCCACACCAGCTCGCCGGCGTAGAACAGCACGATGATGATCAGCAGGACGCTGTAGCTGCCCTGCAGGGCACCCACCATCTGCGAGGTGACCGGATGGATCCCGGTGCCGTAGAGGGTTTCGGAAAACAGCGCCGTCGGGATGAAATTGGCCATGCCGAAGCCCAGCATCACCAGGAACGGCACGCTCCTGAACACGCCCAGCGTGTCGAAGCGCAACTGGCGTTGGAACTGCTGCCATGCCGTGTCAGCCGTGAACGCCGGGGTTACCCTCGGAACCGCCACGACCGCGGGCCTGGCGGGTTCGTGCGTCGCGGCAGGCGCCTTGCGGCCCCAGCGCCGGCGGCCGCTGCCGCTGCGCTCGGTCCGGAACAGGCCGAACGTGGCCGCCAGCAACGCCAGTGCGATGCCGCACCAGAGGGCACGGTTGCCCAGGATGTAGCCGGTGATCGCTGGCAGGCCGGTGTTGCGTTCCTCGGCCGACCAGTAGCGGATCGTGCGCGACAGCGCGCGGATACCCAGTGGCTCGGCGAGCGTCGCGATCCAGATGTTGTCGATGTCGGACAGCAGCACGCCGCTGACGAAGTACAGCACGAAGAAGCCGATGACCCCGATGTACACCCACAGGATGCTGCGGGTGACGACCGCAAGCAGCGCCAGCAGCGCGCCGGTGAACAGGAGGTTGGGGATCACGAAGACCGCGAACGTCCACAGGTAGGGCGTCAGCGACGCCGGCCCCAGCCGCGCCTGGTCGATCCACGGCATGAACTGGGCGACGAAGATGCCTGCCGCGATCACCGCGTACACCACCAGGCTCGCGACGAGTGCGGCGCCGAGGCGCCCGGCGAGGTAGTCGCGCTTGCGGACCGGGCTGGAGAAGATCAGCTCCGCGGTGCCCTGCTCGAAGTCGCGCAGCAACGCGCCGCTGATGAACATGGTGATCACCAGCATGCCGAGCAGGGTGAACACCGTCATGAACGTGGCGACGACCGTCGGCGCGTTGCGATCCACGTTGCCGATGCTGCCGCCGATCGTGACCGCGTCGCTGGAGGCCGCACCGAAGGCCATCAGGGCGAACAGCCCCGCCATCAGCCACAGCAGCGGAGAACGCATCTGCTCGCGCAGTTCGAAGCGGAAGAACTCGAGGATCATCCCGGCGCTCCGTCAGGCGTTCGGCGCAGCGGCATGCCGGGCCTGCAGGCGCAGGCGCTGGAAGTACACGTCCTCCAGGTCCGGTGGCACCTGTTCGAAACCCGCCTCGGGCCGGTCGGCGCTGAACACGTGGATCACCGGGTGGCCGGCGACCAGGCGCGTCGACAGCACCGCGTGGCGCGCTTCGTAATCGCCCAGCGCCGCCTTCGCGACCTGCTTGCGCCAGACCTGGCCACCGAGCGCGCCGATGGCATCGCCCGGCCGTCCAGTCAACAGCACCTGCCCCTTGTTCATGATCGCCATCGTCGGGCAGAGGTCGGTCACGTCCTCGACGATGTGCGTGGACAGGATCACGGCGACGTTTTCGCCGATCTCGGCCAGCAGGTTGAGGAACCGGTTGCGCTCCTCCGGATCGAGGCCGGCGGTGGGTTCGTCGACGATCACCAGGCGCGGGCTGCCCAGCAGCGCCTGGGCGATGCCGAAGCGCTGGCGCATGCCGCCGGAATAGGTGCCCAGCTTGCGCTTGCGCGCATCCCACAGGTTGACCTGCTGCAGCAGCGCGTCCACCACTTCGCGCCGCTGCTTGCGCACCACCAGGCCCTTCAGCACCGCGAAGTGCTCCAGCAGGTCCTCGGCGCTGACTTTGGGATAGACGCCGAAGTCCTGCGGCAGGTAGCCGAGCTGGCGACGCACCGCGTCCTTCTCGCGCAACACGTCGATCGTTCCGCCATCGTCGGCCTGCAGCGTGGCACTGCCGGAGTCGGCCTCCTGCAACGTGGCGAGGGTGCGCATGAGCGAGGACTTGCCGGCTCCGTTCGGGCCGAGCAGGCCGAACATGCCACGCGGAATGTCCAGGGTGACGTTGTCCAGCGCGCGCACGCCGTTGGCGTACGTCTTGCCCAGATCACGGATGGCGAGCATGGGTCCCCGTCGTGGTGGCACCCGCAAGCGCGGGCCCCCGCATCCTAGGCGAAGATCCGGTTGTGTGAATGGGCAGATAGACACCCCCGCGAACGACGGGGGCTGTCACCGGTCCGTCAGCCCGGCGCCTTCGGGTTGCGCAACACCGACTTCAGGCCGGTCTTGATCTTCGCGTGCATGGTCACGCCGGTGGCGGCCGGCGAGGCCTTCCATGCCTCGTACTGCTCGTCCAGTTCCGCGAGCTCCTGGGCACTGAACAGCTTCCGCGCCGCGGCGAACATCTCCTTCTCCTCTTCGCGCGCGTGGTGGTCGATGAACTCCGACAGCACCTTGACCGAGCCCGCGAACTGGCGCGTGGTCGGCGCCGACGCGTGCAGGTCCGGCAGCACCGTCAGTTCGACCGCGCGGTGCTCCTGGATCGCCTCGGCATGCTGCAGCAGCTGGTCGTGCGATGCGCGCTTGGCGAACGCCGGGTAGAACACCAGCTCCTCCCACTTCGCGTGCGGGATCAGGTTCGCCTCGATCTTCTCCAGCAACTCGATGCGCGTCTTCTCGGCGCGGTCGGTGGTGGCGTTGATCTCGTCGAACAGGTCGCGGAGGGCGTCGTGTTCCTTCTTCAGCGTGGCGAGGATGCTGCGCATGGCGTGGCTCGTGAATGGGCGGGCGCCCATCGGAACCCGGCGCTGCGGAGGCCGGCGTGAAGGCGATGGCGCAGGCGCCGAAAGACGGAACCGCACGTGAGCCGGCGTCCGTGACACCGCGTTGACAGCGGCGACCTACCCTGTGGCCACTCCAGCAGCAAGGCCCCCGCGATGACCACGCGCGTCGACCCCGGCTGGCCGGCATGAGCCTTACCGAATACCGCCGCAAGCGCGAATTCTCGAAGACGCGCGAACCGGAGCCCGGCAAGCCGCTGCCCAAGGGCAAGCGCGCGATCTTCGTGGTCCAGCTGCACCATGCCAGCCGCCGCCACTACGACTTCCGCCTGCAGGTGGGCGATGCGCTCAAGAGCTGGGCGGTGCCGAAGGGGCCCAGCTTCGACCCGAGCGTGAAGCGCCTGGCGGCGGAGGTGGAGGACCACCCGGTGGACTACGCCGGCTTCGAGGGCGAGATCCCGGCCGGCGAATACGGCGGCGGCCATGTCGCGCTGTTCGACCGCGGCGTGTGGGCCACCAGCGGCAATCCCGAAGAGCAGCTCGCGAAGGGCCACCTGCGCTTCGAGCTGTTCGGTGACAAGCTCAAGGGCGGCTGGCACCTGGTCCGCAGCGGCAAGCCGGCGCGGCAGCCGCAGTGGCTGCTGTTCAAGGACAAGGACCGCTATGCCGGCGAGCGGGAAGCAGACGACATGCTCGCGGACGTGACGCCCGACCCGCGCAAGGCGGATGCGGGCAAGTCCACGAAGAAATCCACGGTGGCCACGAAGGCGACGGCGGCGGCAAACAAGGCCACGAAGGCGCCGGCGCAGCCGGCGAAGGCGACGAAGGCGACGAAGAAGGCGACGAAGAAGGCGCCTGCGAAGGCAGCGGCGGCCCCGAAGGCGCGCGCGCCCGGCAAGCGTGTCGACTGGGCCGCCGAAGCCGCGGCCCTGCCGGGCGCCCGCAGGCGCAGGCTTGCCGATGCCCCGTTTGAACCACAGCTGGCGCGCCTGGGCGATGCGCCGCCGCCGGGCGACGCATGGCTGCACGAGGCGAAGTGGGACGGGTACCGCCTGGTCTCGGTGGTGCGCGGCGGCACGCCGCGCATCTGGTCGCGCAACGCGCTCGAGTGGACGCAGAAGGTGCCCGAGATCGCGGCCGCCCTGGAGCAGCTGGGCGTGGAGGAGGTGGCGCTCGACGGCGAGCTCATCGCCGGCGGTGGCACCCAGGCGGACTTCGGCCTGCTGCAGGCGACGCTGTCGGGCGAGGCCAGCGGCCAGCTGTCGTACGTGCTCTTCGACATCCTGCACCTGGACGGCGTCGACATCGGCGGCGTGCCGCAGCTCGCGCGCAAGGAGCTGCTCGAGCGCCTGCTCGCCGGTGCGGCGCCGCCGCTGCGCTACAGCTCGCATGTCGCCGGGCACGGCGACGAGGCCTATGCGCACGCGGACGAAGCGGGCCTCGAAGGCATCATCTCCAAGCGCGCCACCGCGCCCTACCGTGGCGGCCGTGGCGACGACTGGCGCAAGACCAAGCACCTGCTGAGCGACGAATTCGCGGTGGTCGGCTTCACCGCGCCCAAGGGCTCGCGCTCGGGCTTCGGCTCGTTGCTGCTGGCACGGCCGGCCGGGGACGGGGGCTGGCGGTACGCGGGGCGCGTGGGCAGCGGATTCAGCGACGAGCTGCTGCGCAGCCTGTCGAAGGCGCTCGACCGCGACACCAGCACGCGACCCACCGTGGACGTGCCGGAGATGGACGCCGCACTGCGCTCGGCGAAATGGCTGCAGCCGGCCGCGGTGGTCGAGGTGTTCTACCGCGGCATCGGCAATGGCGGCCTGCTGCGCCAGCCCTCGCTCAAGGGGCTGCGCCCGGACAAGGCACCGGCCGACCTCGCCGATTCCGACCGGAGCACGTCGGACAAGGCGAGCAAGCCCGGCGGTACCAGGACCGCCAGGGGGAAGGCAGCCACTCCCGCAACGGCGAAGGCAGCCGGGACATCGACGCGGGTATCCAGGTCGACGACCGCGAAGACCGCGCCAGCGACGAAGACCGCAGCGCGCGCCAACCGTGGCCGCGGCGCGATCGGCGCGCCGCCTGCGGACGAGGTGCAACTGTCCAGCCCCACGCGCGTCGTCTACCCCGACGTCGGCGTCACCAAGCGCGGCGTGTTCGACTACTACGCGGGGATCATGGACTGGCTGTTGCCGGAGATCATCGACCGCCCGGTCTCGATCGTGCGTTGCACGCAGGGCGTCGGCCGCCCCTGTTTCTTCCAGAAGCACCACACGCCGGGGCTCGAGGGCGTGGGCATGGCGCGGCTGAAAGAGGAGTCCGGCACCCAGGCCGAATACCTGGTGGTGCGCGACGCGCGCTCGATCCTCGAGCTGGTGCAGTTCAACGCGGTCGAGTTCCACCCGTGGGGCGCCCACGCGGGGAGCCCCGACCGCGCGGACCGCATCGTCTTCGACCTCGACCCCGGGCCCGGCGTGTCCTGGGCGGAGGTGGTGGACGCCGCGCGCAAGGTACGCGGGCTGCTCGAGCAGCTGGAGCTCGAGTCCTTCCTGCGCACCACCGGCGGCAAGGGCCTGCACGTGGTGGTGCCGCTGAACCCCGGCTGCGACTGGTCGCTGGTGAAGCCGTTCGCGCAGGGGTTCGCGACCACGATGGCGCAGGTGGAGCCGCTGAAGTTCGTGGCCACCGCGACCAAGAAGTTCCGCACCGGCAAGATCTTCATCGACTACCTGCGCAATGGCCGCGGCGCCACCAGCGTGGCGTCGTTCTCGCTGCGCTCGCGCGAAGGCGCGCCGATCGCGATGCCGCTGCGTTGGGAGGAGCTGGGCAAGGTGAAGAGCGGAGCCGCGTTCGACATCGTGAGCGGCCCGAAGCGCATGCAGCGGTTGAAGGCGCACCCCTGGGACGGCATCGACGCGGTGCGCCAGGACCTGGACAAGGTGGGCAGGCTGCTGGCGCAGCACGCGCCCGCGAAAACACGCCGCTCTCCTCTGTAGGAGCGGCCGCTGGCCGCGACCGGACGTTCGCGAAGAGCCACTTTCCGGCGGCATTCGCA
>JAYRUX010000009.1:93817-119103 GCA_041918855.1 Luteimonas sp. | reverse complement strand
CCCCCCCCGCCCCCCCGGGCGGGCCCCCCCCCCCCCCCCCCGCTACCCCGCGTACTCGCCCGCTCCCCCCGGAGCCGCTTCTTCAAGCAACCCGTCCGTTAGCACTACACCGGTTCGCGCAGAGGTGAGCCGTCGCTGCCGGCGTCGATGAAGCCGCCGGACTGGCGTTGCCAGAGCTGGGCGTAGAGGCCGCCGGTGGTGATGAGTTCGTCGTGGGTGCCCTGTTCGACGACGCGGCCCTGGTCCATGACAAGCAGGCGATCCATCGCCGCGATCGTCGAGAGGCGGTGCGCGATCGCGATCACCGTCTTGCCTTCCATCAGCGTCGCCAGGTTGTCCTGGATCACCGCCTCGACCTCGGAATCGAGTGCCGAGGTGGCCTCGTCCAGGACCAGGATCGGCGCATCCTTCAGCAGCACCCGCGCCACCGCGATGCGCTGGCGCTGGCCGCCCGAGAGATTCACGCCGCGCTCCCCGACGTGCGCGTCGTAGCCGCGGCGGCCGCGGCCGTCGACCAGGCCCGCGATGAAGTCGTGGGCCTCGGCCTGCTTCGCTGCCGCCAGCATCTCGTCGTCGCCGGCGTCGGGGCGGCCGTAGAGGATGTTGTCGCGCACCGACCGGTGCAGAAGCGACGTGTCCTGCGTCACCACGCCCACCTGCGCGCGCAGCGAATCCTGCTGCACGCTGGCGATGTCGATGCCGTCGATGAGGATGCGGCCCCGCTCGCGGTCGTGGAAGCGCAGCAGCAGGTTGACCAGGGTCGACTTGCCGGCGCCGGAGCGACCGACCACGCCGATGCGTTCGCCGGCGCGGATATGCAGGTCGAGGTCCTCGATCACCCCGCCGCCCTTGCCGTAGTGGAAGCTCACGCGCTCGAAGCGGATGTCGCCTGCCACGCGGCCGAGTGCCGGAGCGCCGGGTGCGTCGTCGACGGTCGGCGGCAGCGAGATCGAGTTGATCCCGTCCTGCACCGTGCCGATGTTCTCGAACAGCGCGGTGAGCTCCCACATGATCCACTGCGACATGCCCAGGATGCGCAGCGCGAACGCCAGCGCCACCGCGAGCGCGCCGACGCTGGCCATGTCCTGGTGCCACAGCCACAGCCCGAGCGCCGCCACTGAAGACAGCAGCAGCATGTTGAGCGCGTAGTTGCCGGCCTGCACCACCGTCGCCAGCCGCATCTGCCGGTGGACGGTGACCAGGAAGCCGTCCATCGCCTCGCGCGCGTACGCCTGCTCGCGGCTGGAGTGCGAGAACAGCTTGACGGTCGCGATGTTGGTGTAGCTGTCGACGATGCGGCCGGTCATGGTCGAGCGCGCGTCGGCCTGCAGCTGCGCGATCTTCCCCATCCGCGGCACGAAGTACAGCATCAGCAGCGCGTAGCCCGCGATCCAGCCCACGAACGGCAGCATCAGCCGCCAGTCGGCGGACGCCGCCACCAGCAGCGCGCCGGTGAAATAGACCAGCACGTAGGTGCCGACATCGAGCAGTTTCACCACCGTCTCGCGCACCGCGAGCGAGGTTTGCATCAGCTTGGTGGCGATGCGCCCGGCGAACTCGTCCTGGAAGTAGCCCATCGACTGCCGCAGCAGGTAGCGGTGCACGTTCCAGCGGATCCGCATCGGGAAGTTGCCGAGGATGGTCTGGTGCATCACTAGCGCGTCCAGCAGCACCAGCGCGGGCAGCACCAGCAGCACCAGGACCGCCATCCAGGCCAGGCCGGTGCCTTCGCTGGCGAGGAAGGTTGCCGGAGTGTGCTCGCCGAGGCGGTCGACGAGTTCGCCGACGTAGGCGTACAGCGTCACCTCGGCCACGGCGATTGCCGTGGTCAGCAGCCCCATGAGCAGCAGCCAGCGCTCCGCGCCGCGGGTGTAGTGGCGGCAGAAGGCGACCAGGCCCTTCGGCGGTTGCGCCGCCGGAAGGGGCGGGAAGGGGTCGAGGCGGGTTTCGAACCAGCGCAGCATCGGTCGCCTGTGGCGTAGCGGGGGCACGCAGCAGGTTCGGCCACGGCGCGGGGCGGCATTGTGCCAGCATCGCCGGCAGCCTCCCGTGGCGTCCGCTCAGGTCACGGCGCGGGATCCGGCAGCACGTGGATCTCGACGTCGCCCACCGCCACCACCTGGCCCGCGCGGATCTTGCAGGTCTTGCGCGCCTCGACGGCGCCGTCCACGCGCACGGCGCCCGCGGCCACCAGCGCCTTGCCGGCACCACCGCTGTCGCAGAGTCCGGCGAGTTTCAGCAACTGGTTCAGCTCGACGTGGCTGCGGTCGAGTTCGAAATCGATGCGTTGCATGGCGGTCCGGTGCATGGCGGTGGCCGGAGCCTAACGCAGCCATCCCCGCCGCGTTACCCTCGAATGCCCCGCGTGGAGTCACGACATGAAGCTGGCCCAGTACGCGCGCCGCGGCCCGGTGCCGCAGGACGTGATCGAGGTGGTGGAGCGCGAGACCCCGCACCCTGCGCCCGGCGAGGCGCTGGTGGAGGTGCTCGCGGCGCCGATCAACCCGTCCGATGTCCTCACCCTCACTGGCGACTACGGCATGCTGCCGCCGCTGCCGGCCGTCGGCGGCAACGAGGGCGTGGGCCGCGTCGTCGCGCTGGGCGAGGGAGTGAGCGCCATCCGCGCGGGCCAGACCGTGCTGCTGCCCGTGGGCTCGGGTACATGGGCGACCCACCTGGTCGCGCCCGCCGCGGGTCTGCTGCCGTTGCCCCAAGGCGCCGACCCGGTGCAGCTGGCCATGCTCACCGTGAACCCGCCCACCGCACACCTGCTGCTGGCCGCCTTCGTCGACCTGGCCCCGGGGGAGTGGGTGCTGCAGAACGCGGCCAATTCCGCGGTGGGCGGCTACGTGGTGCAGATCGCGAAGGCGCGTGGGCTGAGGACGGTCAACGTGGTACGGCGCGAGGGTGCCCGGGCCGCCGCGGAGGAGGGGGACGTGGTGCTGGTCGACGGCGACGACCTGCCCGCGCGCGTGGCCGAGGCCTGCGGCGGCGCCCGCATCCGCCTTGGCATCGACGCCGTCGGAGGCGCCGCGACCGACCGTCTGGCGCGGGCGCTCGCGCCCGGCGGCACGCTCGTCAACTATGGCGCGATGTCGGGCGAGCCCTGCGCGATCTCGCCGGCGGCGCTGATCTTCCGCGGCGTGGTGCTGCGCGGGTTCTGGCTCGCGCGCTGGTTCCGGGAGGCCGATGCGTCTGCGCGGGACGCGCTGTTCGGCGGACTGGTCGCGGCCGTCGCCGCGGGCACCCTGTCGGCCCGGGTGCAGGCGACATACGCGCTCGACGACATCCGCGAGGCCGTCGCCGCCGCCGCGGCCGGTGGCCGCGGCGGCAAGGTCGTGCTGCTGCCCAACGGGCGCCCGTGACGCCTCATTCGCCGCGCTCGAAGCGGGCGAGGTCGTCGAGGAGGCGTTGGCCGCGGCGGATCGCATCGGTGCCGTCGGCGGCGCAGCCGGCGTCGTCGACGCCTCCGGGACGCTGTCGGCGGTAGCGGGCATGGAGCCAGGTGCCCAGCAGGCCGGCGACGCCGACGCCGAGGCTGCCCCACATCCAGGCGGGCGTTGCACCCGGGGGCGGGGCGTCCCCGAGGCCCGCGACTGCCACCACCACCGGCAGCCACATGACCCACCATGGCATGCCGCACGCCGCCGAATTCAGGCCCTGGACGCGCAGCAGCCGAGCCAGCCGCGCCTGGATGCGCAGCACGGGTGCGCCGTAGTCGATCGTGGTCGCAAGACCGAGGATGATGCCGGCGAAGACGAGGTGCAGCAGGCCGAAGGCATGGACCAGGATGCCTGCGGACAGCAGGCCCGCGACCTCCGTGTTCCGGGTCCAGCACGCGACTCCGAGCACCACCAGCCCGACCCCCAGCAGCGCCTGCAGCCATTGCCCGATGAGCAGGGGCCGCAGCCCGCGCCGCGCCTTCTCCACGCGCACCTCGCGCAGCAGTTCCAGGTCCAGCGCCTGTTGCCGGTCCAGCCTGCGGCCCAGGGCGTTCCAGGCGTGCTTCAGTTCGTCGAGTTCCATGGTCGTATCCATCAGTCGTAGCCAAGGCGGGCAGCGTGGTCGCGCAGGCGTTGGCGCAGGCGCGAGAGCCGGGTGGTGGTGTTGCTCTCGGAGATCCCGAGCACTTCGGCGATCCCGCGGGTGCTGCGGTCTTCCAGGTAGAGCAGGAGCAGGGCACGGTCGAGCGCGGGCAGGGTGGCGATGAAGCCGTGCAGCAGGCGCAGCCTGTCGTCGTGGCCATCGGCCTCCGGCGCGGGGGCAGCCATGTCGTGCAGCGATTCGTCCAGCGGTACGGCGTGGCTGCGGCGGCGGCCGTCGCCGCGCAGGAACGAGATGCCGACGTTCAGCGCCACCCGGTACATCCACGTGGTGGCACTGCCGCGCTCCGGGTCGTAACGCGGCCACGCCCGCCACAGCTGCGCCGCGATCTCCTGCGCCAGGTCCTCGCGGTCGGCGGTGCCGCGCGCGTAGGTGTTCGCGACCTTGAACACGATCCCCCGGTGCTCCTCCAGGAGCCGGGTGAAGGCGGCGCGGGCGTCGTCGAGGGGGATGGCGGTGGCGTCCATGGCTGCGGCGGCTCGATTGTGCGTGTCGACAGGGTGATTCGCCCCAGCGCCCCTGTTGTCACGGCCGACGCTGCGCCGGCGTGGATGCCGCCTCGACGCGTGCTCCGGCACCGTGAACGCGTCTCCGCATGGATAAACCACGATGCAGACGAAATCGCTCCGCTTCGGCAAGGGCTTCCGCACCGCGCTCACCGTGCGCCGCGCGCAGGCCGCGGAGATGGTGCTGGCGCCCGGCGACAGCGAGGGCGGCGCGGACAACCGCCACCGCGGTGCCGACCAGTGGCTGTACGTGGTGGAGGGTACGGGCGTCGCGATCGTCGACGGCCGCCGCGTCGCGCTCGCGCCGGGCCGGCTGCTGGTGATCGAGCGCGGCGAGCGCCACGAAATCCGCAACACCGGCGAGAGGCCGCTGAAGACGCTGAACTTCTACTCCCCGCCCGCATTCGACGATGCAGGCGACCCGGTGGGCGCGGGCAAGCCGGGCTAGCGCGCTTTCAGCGCAGTGGCAGCCGGACCGCGCGGCCGCCGAGGTCGATGACGACGCCGTCGCTGTCGATGGCGGTGATGCGCCCGCTGCCGACCCGGTCGCCCTCGACGTGGCGGACGCCATCGAGGATGACGAAGCGGCGGCCGGGATCCGCGTTCCACATGTGCAGGGTGAGCTTCATCGGCGGCAGCTGGCGGCGTACGTCGGGGTCGAGTTCGCTTACCTTGGGCAGGTCGGCATCGCCCGCCGTCGCGGCCGCGACTGCCGTGGCGGCAGGGGCCGGTGAAGGTGTCGCGGTGGCGATCGGAGGCGCGGCGTCCTTGGCCGGCGCCGGCGTCGCAGTGTCAGTGGCGGCGGGTGCGCTCGCGGGCACTGCGGGACCCGCGGCTGCCGTGGCGGACGCCGGCGCGGGCGACGGGGCCGGGTCGCGACTGGCGCCGGCAGCGGCGCCGGCCCTGGCGGAGGCGGGGGTCGAGGCGTTGGCGGGGCCGCCGTCGAAGCGCGTGGCGTCGACGGCCGGAGCCTCGGCAGGTGGCGGACGCAGGCGCTCGACGCGGGGCAGGCGCCGTGCGCCGCCCGCGACGGCGCCTGGCGCCGCCTCCGTTCCGGAGCTGCGCGGCATGGGTGGCGGCGACACCGGAGTCGTCGACGCGGCCGGGGAGCCTGCGTGGGGCGCGGGTCGCCACGCCCACGCGAGCACGCCTGCCAGGATGACAAACGCGGCCACGAGCGCCAGCGCCGGCCCGGATGCCACGCGCGGTCGCGCCACCACCACCGTCGCCGGCGCCAGTTCCGCGTGCAGGTCCGGGGCCTCGCCGCGGCGGCGTTCGGCTTCGGACTTGCGCAGGGCTTCGAGGATCAGCGACATCGGCTCAGTCCAGGGTGCGCAGCAGGCGCGGACCGGGATCTCCGGCGGTCAGTGCGAGCAGGGTTTCCGGCCCGACGATGCCGTCAGCCCGCAGGCCATGCGCCGACTGCAGCGCGCGCACCCGGGCGTCGAGTGCGGGATCGTAGCGTTGCGCATCCGCCGCGGCGTCGCCGCCGCCGACGCGCGCGCGCAGCCAGGCGACGCCAGGACCGCGATCGCCCAGGCGCAGCGGCGTCGCGGGCGCGTCTGGCGCGCGCCACAGCACCGCGTAGTCGCCGTCCCACGCCAGCGCGAGGGCCACGCGCGGGACATCGACGGTGGTGCCGCCGAGTTGCAGGCGGGCGTGCAGGGCGTCGGCGCCGAGCAGCAGTGCCCAGGCGGCATGGTCGCCGCCGCGCAGGCGCAGCAGCGCCGGCCGGCCGGTGGCGACCAGACGGTCCAGGCCGCCGCGGGCGTGCAGGCAATAGGTGGCGGGCGCCGGCATCGGCGCGCATGCCGCCGCGGCTGCGACGTCGTCCGCGCGGGTCGGCAGGCCCCAGGCCGCGAGCAGCGGGCGCCAAGCGGCATCGGGGTCGCGCGCGGCGCGTGCAAGATGCGCGGCCAGTCCGGTTGCATCGAGTTCCGGGGGCGCGGCGGCCGGCGTCGGATCCTGCGCGGTTGCCGGGCGAGTGCCCACGCCGGCATCGCCCGGCGTCGCCACCGCATCGGGCGCCGCCGCGGCAGGTGCGCGCTCGCTCCACCACCATGTCGCGCCCGCGACGCCGGCAAGCGCGAGGCCTGCAGCAAGCGCGGCGATGGCCGGGCGTCGCGGCCAGTGCGGCCGCTGCAGCCCGGCGCCGTGCGCAGGCGCCAGTGCCTCGTCAGCGGCGACGTCGACCAGCCGCTCGTCGATCATGGCGACGTCACGCGCGTAGCCTGCGAGCAGGGCGCGCTCGGCGACCACGTTCACCAGCCTGGGCACCCCGCCTGCGCGCGCATGCAGGCGCTGCATCGCAACGGCCGTGAACGGAAACCGCGTGCCGCCGGCGACGCGGAAGCGGTGGCGCAGGTACTCCGCGGTTTCCGCCGCCTCCAGCGGGACCAGGTGGAACCGCGCGGTGATGCGCTGCGCCAGCTGCCGCAATTCGGTGCGCGCGAGCTTCTCGCGCAGTTCCGGCTGCCCGAGCAGGAGGATCTGCAGCAGCTTCTGGGTGTCGGTTTCGAGGTTGGTCAGCAGCCGCACCTGCTCGAGGGCCTCGACCGACAGGTTCTGTGCCTCGTCCACCACCAGCACCACGCGCTCGCCGCGCGCGTACGCGTCGAGGAGGAAGGCGTTGAGCGCGTCCACCAGGCCCTTGGCGCTGCCACGGCGGCCGTCGATGTCGATGCCGAGCTCCTCGCAGATCGCCTCCAGCAGCTCGGTGGGATCCAGCCGCGGGTTCAGCACCAGCGCGACGCGCACGTTGTCGGGAAGCCGCGCCAGCAGCAGCCGGCTCAGCGTGGTCTTGCCGGTGCCGACCTCGCCGGTGAGCTGCACGAAGCCGCCACCGCCGCCCTGGCCAACGCCGAACAGCAGGTGCGCGAGCGCATCGCGGTGGCGCTCGCCGAGGTAGACGAAGCGCGGGTCCGGGGTGATCGAGAACGGCGGTTCGTCGAGCCCGTAGTGCTCGAGGTACATGCGCACGGCGCCGGGACGAGGGGGCGCCAGCCTGCCACGGATGCCGCCCGCACGCGATGCCTCAGCCGCTGACGTCCTTGGCTTCCGACGTGGCGAGGGTTTCCGGATGCCGCAGCCGGGACGGGCGCGAGAGCAGCGGATGCACCAGCACCGCGGCGAGGATGATCGCGACCCCGACGTAGAACTGCGTCGACAGCTCGCGCTGCTCGCCGAGGAGCAGGATCGCCAGCACGATGGCGTACACCGGCTCCAGGTTGACCGCGAGCTGCGCCGCGAACGCGCTCATGTGGCGCAGCGCCACCAGCGACAGCGCGAACGGGAACAGCGTGCATGCGAACGCGAGCAGCAGCAGGTAACCGGCGTCGTGCAGGCCGGGGAGTGCCAGCAGTTCGCCTGCGAACACGGGGAAGATGAGCGGCATCAGCGGCGCGAGCAGCGTGAGCGCCAGCGTGCCCGCGCCCAGCTCCACCGCGGTCACCGTCAGCGGATCGGCCTGCTCCACCAGGCGCTTGTTGAGCGCGCCGAAGCAGGCCACGAACAGGGCGGAGAGCGCGCCGACCGCGACGCCGATGCGCATCGAGGCGTCGATCCCGCCCACCACCAGTGCGACCCCGGGCAACACCGCCAGCCCGAGTCCGAACTCGCGCCGGGAAAAGCGCCGCCCGGCGAGTTTCGGCTCGATCAGGGCCACGAACACGGTGGCGAAGGCCATGCAGGTGGCGGCGACGGAGGCATTGGCGAGCTTGATCGCGCCATAGAACGTCAGCCAGTGCAGGCCGACCAGCACCCCCACGCCGGCGTAGGACAGCAACAGCCGGCGCGGCATCGCACGCAGGCCCCGCCACACCCGGGGCACCAGCAGCAACGCGAGGGTGACGAGACCCATGCGCCACCAGACCAGGGGCAGCGCCGGCAGCGTGATCAGCTTGCCGAGGATCGCGGTGAAACCCCACAGCAGCACGCAGAGGTGGATCTGCAGCTGGGCCTTGTTGTTCGGGGACATGGGCTGCCTGGGGTGGATCGCGCGACGCGATGATAGTGGCGTCGGCGACCGCGCGGCGTGCCGGTGCGTCAGCGCGGCGCCACCGCCGCGCGCTGCGCCAGCAGCCAGTCGACGAACAGGCGCGCCGCCGGCCGCAGGCGGCGATGGGTCGGGTAGATCACGTGGTAGGCGTAGCGGCTGGGAAGGTCGGGGCCGGGCAGGCGCCGCAGCCGCCCCGACGCCAGCCACGGCGGCGCGATGTGGCTGCGGGCGAGCGCCGCGCCGAGGCCCTGCGCCGCGGCCTCGAGCATGCCGGTGCTGTCGGTGAAGGTGTAGCGCTCGTCGGGCACGACGCCACGGACGCCGGCGCCGCGGAACCAGTCGCTCCAGCCCTGGCGGGAGAGGTCCGCGACCAGCGGCAGCCGCGCGACGTCGGCGGGCGTGCGGATGGCGTCGAAGCCGGGCAGGTCGGGCGAGGCCACCGGGAACAGCGGGTCGTCCAGGAGATGGTGGCCATCCAGCCCCGGCCAGCGACCCGGGCCGTGGCGGATCGCAAGGTCAGGGCCCCCCTCGTCGAAGCGCGCCAGCGAGATCGCGGTGTCGAACACCAGGCGGACATGCGGGTGTGCGCGCGCGAACGACGGCAGCCGCGGCAGCAGCCAGGCATAGGCGAAGGAGTGCAGGGTGGCGATGCGCACCGTATCGCCACCGCCACGCCCGGCGCGCAGGCCGAGGAAGACATCGTCCAGGTCCGTGAGTGCATCGCCGGCGGCGTCGGCCAGGCGCCGGCCTTCCGCGGTGAGCCGGACGCCACGTGCGTGGCGCTGGAACAGGGCCACGCCGAGCCGGTCCTCCAGCTTGCGCACGTGGTGGCTCACCGCGCTCGCGGTGAGGTGCAGTTCCTCGCCCGCATTGGCGAAGTTCTGGTGCCGCGCGGCCACCTCGAACGCCGCCAGCGCCGGGAGCCAGTCTGCCCGCGTCGCCATGGGAGCCTCAAGCGAGATTCGTTGCTGACGCACGGATTATGCGCTTGTGCGGACCCGCTGGCGGCGGAAAATACGACCAGTCCCGAATCACATCCCCGTCCCCTCCCTCCGAACCGGTACCTCCATGGCCACTCCGACCGCCTGCCCGATGCTCCTGGACGCACCCGGCGCCCACCGCGCCGAGCGCTGGATCACGCCGGTGGAGATCACCATCCTCGGCGCCATCTGGGGTGCGTCGTTCCTGTTCATGCGGGTGGCGGCGCCGGCGTTCGGTGCCGTGCCGCTGGTGGAACTGCGCCTGGCGCTGGGCGCGCTGGTGCTGCTGCCGTTCCTGTGGATCGGCCGGCGCGCGTTCCCACCGTCGCTGTGGCCGAAGCTTGCGCTGATCGGCGCGATCAACTCGGCCGTTCCGTTCATCCTGTTCGCCTGGGCCGCGCAGCGCGCGCCCGCCGGAGTTGGCGCGATCGCGAACGCGATGACGGTGCTGTTCACCGCGCTGGTCGGGTTCGCCTTCTTCGGCGAACGCATCGGCCGCGGGCGCGCGGGTGCGCTGATGGTGGGCTTCATCGGCGTGGTGGTGCTCGCCAGCGGCAAGGTTGCCGGCATGTCCATCGGCTGGGCGGTGGCCGCCGGCGCCAGCGCCTCGTTCCTGTACGGCATCGGCATCAACCTGGTGCGCAGGCACCTGGGCGGGCTGCCGCCCGCAGCAGTCGCGGCGGCGACCCTGGGCAGCGCGTCGCTGATGGTGCTCCCGTTCGCGCTGGCGCAATGGCCGTCCGCACCGGTGCCGACTTCGGCATGGGTCTCGGCGGCGATGCTGGGCGTCCTCTGCACCGGCGCCGCGTTCGTCCTCTACTACCGGCTGATCGCCCGCGTCGGGGCCAGCCGCGCGTCCACGGTCACCTACCTGGTGCCGCTGTTCGGCGTGGCCTGGGCATGGATGCTGCTGGGCGAGCCGCTGACGCTGACCATGGGCATCGCCGCCGCGCTCATCCTGGGGAGCGTCGCGCTCAGCCAGCGCAGCCGCGCCTGAGTGCCCGTGCTGGCGGCCCGCGTCAGCCGGCTGCGGGCACCGTCGTGGCCGCTTCGGCCCGTTCGCGGCGGCGCTGCGCGCGGGCGAGGCCGCCACCGGTGAACCCCCACGCGACGGCGATCGCCGCGCCGACCAGCATCGCCACCAGCGGTTGCTGGGACACCGCGTCGATGCCGGCCTTGGCCCAGCCGCTGACCGCATCGGCGCCGCGGTACACCACGGTGTCGTTGAAATTCTTCGCCTTGTACTTCGCCTGCGGCGGCACGACCGTGTAGAGCATCTCGCGGCCTGGCCGCACGAAGGCGTATTCGCCGGCGCGGCGGACGACCATGACCACGGCGAGCACGGCGAACGTGGGGGCGAATGCAAGCCAGACGAAGCCTGCCGCGGCGATCACCGGGACCGCGACCAGCAGCACGCCGACACCGAACCTGCGCGCGATGCGCCCGGTGACGAACAGCTGCGACAGGATCGCCAGCGACTGGACGATGACGTCGATGATGCCGAACACGCGCGTCTGCTGTTCCGGGTCAGGAAACGTCGCCTCCACCAGTCGTGCCTGCTCGAAATACAGGAACGTGCTCACGCTCGCCAGCAGCAGCACGAACACGGCGATGCCGAGCAGGTAGGGCGAACGCAGCACTTCGGTGGCCCCGGCGAACGGGCTCCCGCCCAGCGGTGCCTGCCGCGCGGTCGTCCCGTCGGCGGCAAGGGGCCGTGCGTCGCGCCAGCGTTGCACGCGATGCGCGGCGAGCGCGGAGGCGCCCAGCAGGCACGCCGACAGCACCAGCAGCCCGGCATGTCCGATCGGGCCGACCAGCGCGACGCCGAGCAACGGGCCGACCAGCCCACCGAGGCTGGCGCCGGCGGCCATCAGCGCGAACAGCCGCCGCGCCTGCGCCGCCGCGAACACGTCCACCAGCACGCTCCACGACACCGAGATCGCGATCAGGTTGAACACCGACAGCCAGACGTAGAACGTGCGCGCGATCCACGGGTCGTCCGGGCGCCACAGGAACGCGGCCGCGAACAGCAGCAGGTTGGAGGCGAAGAAGCCCTGCACCCAGTACAGGATGCGACGGCGGCGCACGCGCCCGGCGATCCACCCGAAAAGCGGCAACGCCGCCAGCGTCGCCACGAACGTGCCGGTAAACAGCCACTGCAGGTTGTCCACGCCACCGGCGATGCCCATCGTCTCGCGCACCGGCCGCAGCATGAAGTAGCCCGCGAACAGCAGGAAAAACATGGCGAAGCCGGCGACCACCGCCGGCGCCTCGTCATGTGCGACATCGAAGGCGCGCGACAGCCAGCGCGCGATCACGCCCGCCACGTCTTCTTCCCGGGCTGCCGACGGCGCGCCGTCATCCGCGGAACATGGCCATCACTTCGTCCTGCTGCGCCTGCGTCAGCAGGGCGCCCCGGCCGGCGAGCACCTGGTCCGCCTGGCGCTCCGGCTTGCCGGTGGCGGGGATGACCACGGTCACCGCGGGATGGCTGATCGCGAACTTGAGGAACATCTGCGACCACGACGTGATGCCGGCCTCCGCCGCCCATCCCGGCAGGTCCTTGCCCCGCGCCTGCGCGAACAGCTTGCCGTCGTCGAAGGCGCGGTTGACGATGACCGCAACGCCCTGGTCCTGCGCCGCGGGCAACAGGCGCTGCGCGGCCTCGGGCGCTCTGACCGAGTAGTTGACCTGGATGAAATCCGGCTTCTCCGCCCGCATCACCCGCTCGAGTTCCGCATGTGCGTCGGCCTGGAAGTGCGTGAGTCCGGTGTACTTCGCAAGCCCCTGTTCCTTCAGTTCACGCGCATAGGGCATCGCCTGCTGCCAGTTGCGCAGGTTGTGCACCTGCAGCAGCTCGACGCGGTCGGTGCGCAGGCGGCGCAGCGAGTCCGCCCACTGCGCCTCCAGTGCCGCACGGTCGTTGGCGGCGAGCTTGGTGGCGAGGAAACAGCGCGCGCGGAGGCCGTTCTCGGCCAGCAGCGCGCCCACCACGTCCTCGGCATTGGAGTAGTTCGGCGAGGTGTCGATGACGCGGCCGCCGCCGTCGAAGAAGATGCGCACCACCTCGCGCAGCGCCTCGAAGTCCGGTGAATCCAGCGCCACTTCGTAGCTGCCCGAGGTGCCGACGCCGATCACCGGGATCTGCTCGCCAGTGGCGGGGATCGCGCGGGTGAGCATGGTGCCGGCCGCAGGTGCCGCACGTGTCGCCGGCGCCGGCGGGGCCGGTGGCGCGCCCGGCGTCGCGGCGGGACGCGGCGCCTCCTGGCTGCAGGCCGCCAGCGGGGCGAGCGCGAGGCCGGCGGCGGCGAGGCTGGACGTGGCAAGGAAGTGGCGGCGCGTGGACATGGCGGCTCTCCGTGGGTTCGTCGTGCGGGTGGTGTTCCTGGGGCGGGTGGTTCGGTCGCCCGATCATGCCAGCCCGCGGGCCGGCGCGTCCTCAACCCCTGGCGAGCCGTGCCTGCAGCGCCATGGCTGCGGCCGGGTTGCGGGCCTTCGCCGCGCCGATGAAGAACACGAAGACGTCGCGCCGCGCCAGGGGGTCGGCAGCTGGCGCGTCGATGCGGGGCAGGTCGTCGGGCTCGCCGCCTTCCGCCCACAGGCGGGCGCGTCGGGACCACTGCCGGAGTTCGGGCGCGCTGTAGCCGGTGGCGAGATCGTCGCGCGACTGCATCAACCGTGCATAGACGAAGCCGGAGGTGACGTCGGCGAACGACGGGTGCTCCTCCGAATCGGTGAACACCGTCGCCACGCCATGGCGACGCGCGAGCGCCAGGAACTCCGCATCCACGAACGCCGGGTCGCGCACGTCGAGCACATGGCGCAGCGGCCGGCCATCGGCGTGGGCGGGAAGCAGGGCGACGAAAGCAGCGAAATCGTCCCGGTCGAGTACCGGCCCTCGGTCGAACTGCCAGATCAGGGGGCCGAGGCGATCACCAAGTCCGGCGATGCCGGCGACGAAGTCCTCGACCTGGCCAGCGGTGCGGGCGAGCGTGCGCGCCTGCACGATCCGCATCGGCGCCTTGGCCGAGAACACGAAGCCGTCCGGCACCTGGTCGCGCCAGGCGCGGTAGGTCGCCGGCTTCTGCGCCCGGTAGAAGGTGCCGTTGATCTCGATCGCCGACAGGTGCCGGCTGGCGTATTCCAGCTCGCGCCGCTGTACCAGCCCGGCGGGATAGAAGTTGTCGCGCCAGGGCGCGTAGGTCCAGCCGCCGACGCCGACGCGGATGCCGTCGATGGCGGGCGTGGCAATGGTGTCGAACGGCTCGTCCATCGGCATCGCGTGGGGCCTCGCGCCGGCGGGCGCAGTGCCGACGATAGCGCGCGGGTCAGCACCCCGCCAACGCGCACCCGTCCTCATGAATGCCGCACCCGGGCCGATAAGGCGGAGATCGGCAACCTGCGTGAGCGGCCCGTCCGGCATACTCCCCGGCTGCCGCCGCCGCGGGTCCGGCCGGAACGGCAACGACAGGGGCAGGACGTGGCGTGTTGATCGAAGAGCGCAGGATCGAGGTGTCGCAGCTGCGCACTGGCATGTTCGTGTGCCGGCTGGACCGCGAGTGGGAGGGGACGCCGTTCCTGCTCCAGGGCTTCCTGGTGCAGGACCAGGACGACATCGACCAGCTCACCGGCTGCTGTCGCCACGTCTTCATCGATGTCGAGAAGGGGCACGACGCGGACGTGCCGTTGCAGGCGGGCGATCGCGGGGCGGCCGTGCCGGCGCAGACGCTGCGGCCCGACGGCGGGGACTCGGCACGTGGCATGGCCGCCGAGCTGGCCAATGCCGCGGTCGCGGTCGAGCGCATCGCCGCGGATGCGGTGGCCATCATCGACGCCCTGCGTGCGGGGGAGTCGGTCGGGCACGAGCGCATCACCTCGGCGGTGGAGCCGGTGGTGAGCAGCCTGGTGCGCAACGCCGACGCCTTCTTCTGGCTGCAGGCGCTGCGGCGCCAGGGCAGCTACGCCTACGCCCACGCCGTGGACAGCTGCGCCCTGTCGGTCGCACTGGGCCGGCAGCTGGGCCTTCCCGATCCGGTGCTGCGGGAGCTCGCGGTCGGGGGGCTGCTTCTGGACATCGGCATGTCCACGGTGGCGCCTGACATTCTGGAGCGGCGGTCGCCGCTCGACGTCGCGGAATGGACGCTCGTGCGCGCGCACACGCGTGCCGGATCGGCCATGTACGTCGACGGCGACGGCGACGGCAAGGCGAGTGCGATCGCACGCTCGATGATCCTGCACCACCACGAGCGGCACGACGGCTCCGGCTACCCGGACGGGCTGGCCGGCGACGACCTCCCGGTCTGGGCCCGGATCGCGGGCCTCGTCGACAGCTACGACGCGATGACCAGCGACCGCCCGTACCGCGCCGCGATGTCGCGGCACGACGCACTGCAGGCGATCTACCGCGACCGCGACCGCCTGTACCAGCACGCACTGGTCGAGCAGTTCATGCAGTGCCTGGGTGTCTACCCGGTCGGCAGCCTGGTCGAGATGAACAGTGGCGAGGTGGCGGTGGTCATGGCGCAGAACCCGACGCGCCGGCTGCGCCCGGTGCTGATGCTGCTCACCGATGCCGCCAAGGCGCTGCGCAGCTATTTCCAGCCGCTGGACCTGATGTACGTCGACCGCGCCGGCCTGCCCGAGGCGGCGCTGCACATCGTGCGCGGGCTGCCCCCCGGGGCGTACGGGCTGGAGCCTTCGGAGCTCTATCTCTGACCGCGCGCCACGGCCACGGCTGTGGCATCGTGCGGAACCGGGAGGAGGGCTGACGTGCTGGAACGAGCGGAACTGCATGCGGCGGTCGACGCCGCGATCGCCGCGGCGCCCGCGGACGCGCCGGCTGCGGTCGGCGTGCTGGTGGTGCGCACGCAGCGGCTGCGCGAATTCGAGATGCTGTTCGGCTACGCCGAGGCCGAGCGCCTGCGCGAGGCCATGGCGGTGAGGCTGGCCGGCGCGTTGCGCGCCGGGGACCGCGTCTTCGCCATCGGCGAGTGCGATTTCGCCATCGTGCTGCCGCGCCTGCACGACCGCCAGCTCGCGGCGCTCGCCGCGGCCAAGGTCGCGCGCGTGCTGCGTGCGCCGTTCGAGGTGCAGGAGCGGCCGGCACGTGCCAGCGTCGCGGTGGGTGCGGCCACCTGGCCGCGCGACGGGAGCGATGCCGAGCAGCTGTGCCGCCGCGCGGACCGGGCCTGCCAGGCTGCCGCGGTGCGACGCGAGCGCCACGCCCTGTTCGACGGCAGCGACGGCCCGCTCGTCGGCCACGACGCCCTGCACGATGCCATCGTGCGCAACCAGCTCCAGGTCTACCTGCAGCCGATCCACGCGCTGGGCGACGGGCGGGTTGTGGGGTTCGAATCGCTGGCGAGGTGGCACACGGCTGCGGGCTGGGTGCCGCCGGCGGCGTTCGTCGCCATCGCCGAGGACACGGGCCTGATCGAGGAGCTGACGCGCTGGAGCATCCACACCACGCTGCGCCACTGCGCGCCCGCGCTGCGCGCCCGCCGCGACCTCACCTGCTCCATCAACCTGTCGCCACGCGCGGTCCTGGAGCAGGACATCGTGGCGCACGTCGAGTCGTCGCTGCAGATCTGGGGCGTGCGTCCCGAGGCGCTGGTGGTCGAGGTCACGGAGACCGCGTTCGTCGACGACGCGGCCCACGTCGCCGGCGTGCTGACCGCGCTGCACGCGATGGGCGTCGGCGTCTCCATCGACGACTACGGCACCGGCTATTCGTCGCTGGCCTATCTCCGGCACTTCCCGGTCACCGAACTGAAGGTGGACCGCAGCTTCGTCGCCGACATGCGCGGCAACCCCCGTTCGGTGCAGCTGGTGGCGTCGATGGTGGAACTCGCCCACCGCCTGGGCGCGATCGCGATCGCGGAAGGCGTGGAGGACGAAGAGGACTTGGCGATCCTCCGCGCCCTCGACTGCGACCGGTACCAGGGCTACCTGGCGGCGCGGCCGGCGCCGGCGGAGGCGGTCCTGCAGGCGCTGGCTCCGGCCATCGCAGGCGCAGCGGCGTGAGCGCCGGGGTCACGCCCGCCGCCGACTTCGCGTCCACCGCATGCGGCGCCGCCCGCTGCCTCGTCCTGCTGGCGTGGCTCCTCGCGTGCCTGCCGGTGGCGGCGAGCGGCCTGCCGGACCGCCTGCAGGGCCTGGACGCCGAGGTCGAGCGCGTGCGCAAGACCTTCGACGTCCCTGGCATCGCCGTCGCCATCGTCAAGGACGGCGAGGTGGTGCTGGCGAGGGGCTACGGTGTACGCCAGGCCGGCCGGCCGGAGCCGGTGGACGCGGACACGCTGTTCGCCATCGCCTCGATCACCAAGGGCTTCACCTCGGCGGCGTTGTCGATCCTCGCCGACGAGGGCCGGCTGGCGATGGACGACCGCGTGCTGGACCACCTGCCGTGGTTCCGCATGGCGGATCCCTACATCACCCGCGAGATGCGGATCCGGGACCTGCTGGTGCACCGCAGCGGGCTCGGCCTCGGCGCAGGCGACCTCCTGTTCTGGCCAGCGACGGACTATTCGACGCGCGAGGTCGTCGAGCGCCTGGCGCACGTGCCCATCGCCGGCGGGTTCCGCGACCGCTATGCCTACGACAACATCCTGTACGCCGTGGCGCAGCTGGTGATCGAGGAGACGTCTGGTCAGGCCTACGCGGACTTCGTCCGCGACCGGATCTTCGCCCCCGTGGGCATGCACGCGTCGCGCATCAACAGCGATGCGCTGCAGCCGGGCGATGCCGCCGCGACGGGGCACGCCATGCCCGGCTTCGCCGGCGCGCCGGTGCCGGTGGCGCCGCTGGCCTGGGCCAACAACTCCGCCGCCGGCGGCATCTATTCCAGCGCGCGCGACATGGCGCGCTGGATGCAGGTACAGCTGGCAGGCGGCCGGCTCGCGAACGGCGAGCAGCTGTTCAGCGAGGCACGCCAGCGCGCGATGTGGTCGGTGGTGACGCCAATCGCGATCGCGGAACCCGCAGTGCCGGCACTGGCGCCGATGCGCCCGGACTTCGCCGGCTACGGCGAGGCCTGGTCGCTCAGCGACTACCGCGGCCGGAAGCTGGTCTGGCACACCGGCGGCTGGCCGGGCATGGTGTCGCGGCTGACGCTGGTGCCGGAACTCGGGCTGGGCGTGGTGGTGCTGACAAACCAGGAAACCGGTGCCGCGTTCAACGCCATCACCCTGCAGGTGCTCGACGCCTGGCTGGACGCGCCGGCGACGGACTGGGTGGCCGCCTACGCAGCCGCGGTGGCGAAGCAGGGCGACAAGGCCGCGGACGACTGGGCCGCGCACCTCGCGTCGCGCGCCAGGGCCTCGAAGCCGTCGCTGCCCCTGGACGCGTACGCCGGCACCTATCGCGACCCTTGGTACGGCGACGTCGCCATCGCGCGCGCCGGCGCCGGGCTCGAGATCCGCTTCGCAAAGACGCCGCAGCTGGTCGGCGACCTCGAGCACTGGCAGCACGACACGTTCGTGGTGCGCTGGCGCGAGCGCACGCTCAACGCGGACGCGTTCCTCGCGTTCGCGTTGACGCCCGACGGCGACATCCGCGAGGCGCGGATGGAAGCGGTGTCGCCGCAGACCGACTTCAGCTTCGACTTCCACGACCTGCGGCTGGCGCCGGCCGCGCCCTGACCATCAGCCGATGGGTTCGTCCAGCATCAGCTGGCGCACGAACCGCACCGGCGGTGCGCCGTGCGACAGCACCTGGTCGTGGTAGGCCTTGAGGTCGAAGCGGTCGCCCAGCTTCGCCTCCACCGCGCGGCGCATGTCGAAATGCTCCTGCGCGCCGACGAAGTAGGTGGCGAGCTGCGTCGACGACAGCTGCGCGCGCACCCACTTGCCCTCGGCCTCGCTCTGCTGCTGGAAGGTCTGGCGCACCATCAGGTCCATCGCCTGTTCCCTGCTCCAGCCGTCGACGTGGACGCCTTGGTCGAGGATCGCGTTGCCGACGCTGCGGGCGTAGAACTTGAGCTGCATCAGGCGGAACAGCGGGTCGTTGTCCAGGTAGCCGGCGTCGGCCATCATCCGCTCGGTGTAGACGCCCCAGCCTTCGGCGAACGGCCCCGAGCGCAGGACCGCGCGCAGCGTCGATGGATGGTCCGCGGAATGCGCGCCCTCCAGGTAGTGGCCCGGCATCGCCTCGTGGATCGAGAGGATGTGGATCATGCGCTTGTTGTATTCGCGCAGGAACGAGTCCGCCTGCTGCTCGTTCCAGTCCTCCGGGATCGGCGAGATCGCGTAGTAGGTGTCCAGGCCCTTGTCGAGCGGGCCCGGCGAATCGCAGTAGGCCACCGCGACGCCGCGCTGGAATTCCGGCATCAGGATGATCTTCACCGGGTCGTCAGGCACCGTCACCAGGTCCTTCGCGCGGACGAACCGGGTCGCCTCGGCAAGGGTGTACTTCGCGTAGTCGACGACCTCGTCGCGGCCCGGCTTGTCGCTGTTGGCGAGTTCCAGCGCGGCCTCGATCGCCGCCTGCTGCTGCTGGGCCGTGGGTGCGTCGGGAAGCGCCGGCGCGTCCGGGCGCTCGCCCAGCACGGTGCGGGCGACCGCGTACATTTCTTCGCGGACCCGCGCCAGTTCGGCCTCGGCGCGCTCGCGGATCTCGGCGCGCGACAGCGACGCATTGAGCGAATACCGCAGCTTGCGGTCGTAGGCCTCGGCACCGATCCTGAAGTCGCCGCCCGCGTTCGGCACCAGCGTCCCGTCGAGCCACGCCTGGTGCTCGTTCACCGCGGCGCGCAATGTCGCGACCGCCGCGTCCAGCCGCTCGCGCGCGGCGGCCTGCAGCTCCCCCGCGTTCGGGGTGATGAAGGTGTCGACCAGCGTGAGCAGGCCGCGGTTCTGCCGCGCCACCGTCTGCGCATGCGTCTTCGGCACGCGCGCGGGATCGAGGTTGGCGCGTGCCTGCGCGAGCAGCACGGGGATCTTCTCCATCCGAGCCGCCGCCGACTCCAGCCTTGCCGGGAGCGGCGCGAACTCGCGCGCCATCAGGTTGTAGATGGCGCCGCCCGCCAGGCCGCTGTAGAGCTGCGGGTCCCAGGCCCAGGACTGCGTGGTCTCGAGGTCGTACAGCGTGCCCTCGAGCTGGTTGCGCAGGATCAGCGCGTCGACCTGGTTCCCGCGCGAGAGCGCCGCGGTGTCGATCGCGTCCAGCGCCGCGAGCATCGCCCGGTTCCACTCGACCGCCTTGCCGCGCCCGGCCTCGCTGACGTCGTCGATCTCGCTGTCGAAGCGGTGGTCGCCGATCTGCGTCGCCGACACCGGGCTTAGCGCGAGTCCCTCGTCGACGAAGCGTTTCGACAGCGCCGCGAAGCGCGCGTCCTGCGCGTCGGTGGCGGTCGCCGCCGGCCGTTCGGCGTCACCGGCGGGCGTGGCCGGCGCCTGCCCCTGGCAGGCGGAGAGGGCCAGGGCAAGGACGGAGGCGGCGAGCAGGGGGTGGCGCATGCGGTGACTCTCCGGGCGGCAATCCGGCAGCATACGGCCCGGAAGCATACGGCGCGCGCACGGGCGGGTACCAGCGGCGACTCCGGCTGGCGCGCGGGCCGCGGACACCACGTTTCCGCGTCGGGCGCCGGTGGCCCTGCCAGGTGATGCGTCGACTAGTCCTCGTCGGCGTCCGAGTCGAACTCGACCACCGTCTCCAGGTCGAACGCCAATGCCTCGATCGCCTCGCGCACCTTGCGTTCGGTCGACGCGTTGGGGACCTCGATCTCGATGTCGTGCATGTCCACCCCACGCAGCTCGCTGAGGCCCGCGGAGCTGGAGTCGGGGTCGTCCATGCGCGGCATCAGGTCGTTGATCTCCTCGACGTGCTCGATGCCCTCGATGCTCTGCAGCAGGTTCATCATCGCGCGCGCACTGTCCTCGTTGCCGGTGAGGCGGATGCGGAGCATGGGCATGGGGTTGGATCCTTGGCGTAGGGGAGACCCGCAGGCTAGGAAGCACCGGGCCAAGGCGACGTGATGGATGTCAGGGCGCGGGCGGGGCCCGGGTCGGGACCGCGATGTTGCACAGGTCGATGTGGCCGGCCGGCAGCAGGTACCAGTCGTCGCGCCGGTTCCTGCGGGATTCGACCACGGCGTCGAACAACGGCGTGTCGGTGCGCAGCACCTGCAGCGGCGTGCGCTCCGCGGCCGGGAGTTCCGCCGCCAGCCGCACCGACCGGATCGGCACCCGCCGCGCGGGATCCTCGTACATGCCCAGTGGACCACCGCCACGCGGCAGGGCGCTCAGCAGTTCCATGCCCTGGACGACGCGGCCGACGAGGGTGATGTTGCGGTCGAGCTGGCGCGGCGACTGGCCGATGACGACGTAGAGCTCGGTGCCGTTGCTGGAGTCGGCGGCCAGGTCGCGGCCTGCGCCCAGCGCGCCGTAGCAGTGGGCGAGCCAGGCCTGGCCTTGGCCGGGATCGCGCGCGGTGGCGAAGCCGTCGACAAAGCCGACCTCGGGTGCCCAGCCGTCCGGGTCCGGCAGGCGGTGGAAGGGGAGGCCACGGTCGCTGCGGGCGAATTCCGCCGGGAGCTTCGCCAGCGCGTCGCCCAGCGGCCTGCCCGGTTGCCCCTCGCCGGTGATGTCCCCGAACTGCACGACGAAGTTGTCCTGCGCGCGGTAGAGCGTGAGCCCGTCCCAGAAGCGCTGCCGCGCGAGGGTGCGGATGTTGCCGACATGCGCGGGCGCGAACGCGGGCGCCAGCTCGATCACCACCCGGCCGCCCTCGAGGTCCATGTACAGCGTGTGCGCGGGGTCCAGCTCGCGCCAGTCGGCCGGCTGCGATGCGTCCAGGAGTTCCTGCGTGGTCAGGGGCCGCGGCGCGGCCTCGGCCGCGGTTGCGGGGGGTGCGGGCGCCTGCCCGGCCGCCAAAGCCGCGCCGGCGAAGGCGAACAGGGCGGCGGCCGCCGATGGAAACAGTTTCGGTGTCGCGCGCATGGTGGCTCCCCTTGGTGGTCGTGGCCATTGTTGCACCTGCCCGACGGGCAGGGTGACTAGCGGCACATCCGCTATAGCGAGGTTCGTACTAGCATTGCCTCGAACCTGGCGGAACCTGCGATGGACGACACCGGCCCCACTGCCACCGAACTGCAGCTGCGCAAGTTCCAGAAGGAACTGTCGGCCGGCACGGTCTCACTCGCCTTGCTGGCGGTGCTCGGTTCGGCAGGGGAACCGATGTACGGCTACCAGATCGCCAAGCGGCTCGAGCGCGTCGGCGACGGCGTGCTGAGCGGCAAGCAGAGCGCGCTGTACCCGGTGCTGCGCAACCTGGGTGCCGCCGGACTGCTAGACAGCCATGTCGAGCCGTCGAGCGCCGGACCGCCGCGTCGCTACTACCGCATCACCGAGGCAGGGCGGGAGACCTTGCATGCGTGGGCCGCCGCCTGGCGCGCGACCCGCGACTCCGTCGACACGGTCCTGGAGGGGACGCAACGATGAACACCGACCTGCCGCGCAACATCCCCGACTATCTCGCACACCTCCGCCGCGCGCTCGCCGGCGCCGACCCGGCGCTGGTGCAGGACGCGCTTTACGACGCCGAGGAGTACCTGCGCTCGGAACTCGCGGAGAACCCCGGGCGCAGCGAGGCGGAGGTCATCGCCGCGGTGGCGTCCAGCTATGGCGCGCCGGAGGAAGTGGCGGACATCTACCGCGACACCGAGACCAGGGTGGCGACCGCGCTACGCACCCCGCCGCCGCGGCCGCGGCGCTCGTGGGCGGGCCGGTTCTTCGGCGTGGTCGCCGACCCGCGCGCCTACGCGGCGCTGTTCTACATGGTGCTGGCGCTCGCCACCGGCATCTTCTACTTCACCTGGGTGGTGACCGGCGTGTCGCTGTCGCTCGGGCTGGCGGTGCTGGTGATCGGCATCCCGTTCGTGATCCTGTACTTCGGCTCGGTGCGCGTCCTGTCGCTGGTGGAAGGACGCATCGTCGAGGTCATGCTGGGCGAGCGCATGCCGCGACGGCCGCTGTACAGCACGCGCGGCAAGCCGTGGCTCAAGCGCATCGGCGACATGTTCACCGACCCGCGGACCTGGGCGACCCAGCTCTACTTCCTGCTGATGCTGCCGCTGGGCATCGTGTACTTCACCGTGGTCACGACCCTGGTGGCGGTGGCGGGTGCGTTCATCGGGGCCCCGCTTGCGGTGTGGACCGGCCTCGCGGAGCGCGCGGTGGACGTGGACGGCTGGCAACTGGCCGCGTTCGACGGCAACTTCGTGGTGACGTCGGTGGAGCCCTGGGCACTGCCTCTGCTGCTGGTCGCGGGCGTCCTGCTGCTGTTCGCCACGCTCCACCTCGCGCGTGGCATCGGCTACCTGCACGGGCAGCTGGCCAAGCACCTGCTGGTGAAGTCGACCCAGCACGCCTGAGCGGGGCAGCGGCGGGAGCGGCGCGAGCGCTCCCGCCGGCGTGGCTCAGCGCGCGCGCTTGCGCGCGCCCGCTTTCCCCGGTGCGACGGCGGCTGAGCTGGACGCCTTCTTCGGCGCCTTCCTCGATGCCGTTCCCGCGCCCGTGGTGGCGGGCGCCGCGGGATGGCGGGCGATGAAGTCGCGCACCTGCGGATAGACCTGCTGGCGCCAGCGGCGGCCGCTGAAGATGCCGTAGTGGCCGGCGCCGGGGACCGTGTAGTGCGCGCGGTCGGCATCGGCGACTCCCGTGCACAACTTGTGCGCGGCACGGGTCTGGCCTTCGCCGGAAATGTCGTCCAGCTCGCCCTCGATCGTCAGCAGCGCGGTGTCGCGGATGGCGGCGGGCAGCACGCGCTCGCCTGCGACCGTCCATTGCCCGCGCGGCAGCAGGAACTCCTGGAACACGATGCGGATCGTGTCCAGGTAGTACTCGGCCGGCATGTCGAGCACGGCGTTGTACTCGTCGTAGAAGCGGCGGTGCGACTCGGCGTCGTCGAGGTCGCCCTTGACCAGGTCTTCGTAGAACTCGCGGTGCGATTCGAAATGCCGCTCCGGGTTCATCGCCATGAAGCCCGCGTGCTGCAGGAAGCCCGGGTAGACGCGGCGGCCGCGGCCGGGGTAGTTCTGCGGCACGGTATGGATCACGTTGCCCTGGAACCAGGCCAGCGGCTTCTTGGTGGCGAGGTTGTTGACCGCGGTGGGGCTCTCGCGGGTATCGATCGGCCCGCCCATCATCACCAGCGACTTCGGCGTGGCCTCGCCGCGCGCGGCCATCAGCGCGACCGCGGCAAGCACGGGCACCGTCGGCTGGCACACGCTGATCACGTGCAGGTTGGCCGCGCCGATGTGGCGGATGAATTCCTCGATGTAGCCGACGTAGTCGTCGAGCGTGAAGGCGCCGGCCTCGGCCGGGACCATGCGCGCGTCCACCCAGTCGGTGATGTAGACCTTGTGGTCGGGCAGCAGCGTGCGCACGGTGTCGCGAAGCAGCGTGGCGTGGTGGCCCGACAGCGGGGCGACCACGAGCACCGTGGGCTGGTCCTTCATACGCGCGATGTTGCCGGCGTCGTCGGCGTAGCGCTTGAACCGCAGCAGGCGGCAGAACGGCTTGTCGAGCGCCACTTTCTCGATCAGCGGCACGTCGTGGCCGTCGACGCGGATTGCATGGATGCCGAACTCCGGCTTCTCGTAGTCCTTGCCGATCCGGTACAGCAGCTCGTTGCCGGCGGAAATGCTGGAAGCCCCCGGCAGCGCCGACAGCCAGCTCCCCTGCTGCGAGAAGATCCTGGCGTTGGCGTGGGCGAGGTGGGTGAACGGCGCCATCCAGGCGCGGCCGAATTCGTAGGTCTGGTAGAGCATGGGTCGTCCGCTGCGTATGCTGCGTTGCAGCATATCGGATCGCGCCACGGCCCGCCTTCACGCCCGGTGATGGTCAGGGCGCGACCTCGAGTGCGGTCGCCGACGGCACCAGCGCCGGCGACAGCCAGCAGTGCGAGCCGAGCGCGCCGAAGCCCAGCGCCTGGAAGCGGCCGCGGTAGAACTGGCCGGAACGCCTGCGGAAGCCATGCTCGTCGCCCTCGGCCTGGTCCTCGCGGGCGAAGGTCTCGAGGAAGGCGACGCCACCGCACAGGTCGGCCAGCCCCGGAAGGCCGCGATCGATCTCGCGTGCGTCGAGGTAGTGGAGCACGTCGCTGCACACCAGCAGGTCCACCGGCGCGCAGGGCCGCAACCGGGCGAAATCGCCGAAGCGGGCGAGGTGCAGGTTGCGTCGGCGGCCATGGCGCGCGACCGCGTACTCGCTGCTGTCGAAGCCGAGGTAGGCGATGTCGGGGCGCAGCGCGCGCAGCGGGGCGCGCCATGCACCCTCGCCGCAGCCGATGTCGAGCACCGTACGCAGCGGTCGCTCGAGGTGGTACTCGGCCGTCGCCACCGCCAGCGCGACCTTGCGCTCGAGGCGCCGGCGCCCGCCGATGCCGCCTTGGCGGTACCAGCGGTCGAAGTAGGCACGGTCGTAGTGTTTCTCCATGCGCGCACGATAGCGGACGCAGCCCTGCGGTTCGCATGCGCGGCGTCGGGTGGGGGCGGGCGGGGCAATCTGCTTTTCCCTCGGTCAGGGCATCCTGCCCTGACTCGGGCGCCGCACCGGCCTGCGGCCGGTCCGGCCCGGCGCAGCGCGCCGGGCGCTCGCACAGGCTGCGCGGCAGTGCCGCGCAAGCAGCCTGCGCTCACCCATGTGCGGCTTGTCGCAGACCACCCCCCCCCCCCCCCCCCCCCCCCCCCGGGGGGTTTGA
>JAYRUX010000009.1:0-93807 GCA_041918855.1 Luteimonas sp. | reverse complement strand
CCGGCCGCCCGCCGCGCGCCCCCCCCCCCCCCCGGGGGGCGCCCCCCCCCCCCCCCCCCCCCCCCCCCCCCCCCCACGCCTCGGGCTGTTTCGCAGCACGCCGCCGACCCATGCCATGCTGTTGCCATCGCACGGAGTGGAATCGATGGAAGCCTATTTCTGGGTCAAGACGTTGCACCTGGTCTTCGTGGTCGCGTGGATGGCGGCGGGGTTCTACCTGCCGCGGATCCTGCTCAACGTGGTCGAGGCCGGTGACGTGCCCGCGGTGCGCGAGCGGCTGGAGCTCATGGGGCGCCGGCTGTACCGCTTCGGGCACGTGATGTTCGGGCTGCTGCTCGTGTTCGGGCTGGTGCTGTGGCTCGGGTACCGCGTAATTCCCGAGTTCCCGACGATGGTGGGTGCGGGCACCGGCTGGTTGCACGCCAAGCTCACCCTGGTGGCGCTGCTGCTCGCGCACTACATCGTCGCCGGGCGCTGGCTGAAGCGCATCGCCGCGGGACGCGCATTGCCCTCGACCCGCGCCCTGCGCTGGTTCAACGAAGTGCCGGTGCTGGTGCTGGTGGCGATCGTCTACCTGGTGCTCGCGAAGCCGTTCTGACCGGCGCGACCGCGGTCGTGCCCCAACGCGGCGGAGCGGATGGCTCCGCCGCGCCTCAGGGAACCGGTTCCGCGCCGACGCCGAAGGCCGCGGGGCGCGGCAGCGCCACCGGTACCCCGTCCCCGTTGCACGTCCCCGCGGCGCACAGCCGCTCGCGCAGCCGTGGCGTGGCCTGGACGATGAGGTGGTAGAGCACGTTCTGCTCGATCGTGCCGCGCACGGCATCGCTTCCGGGGCCGTGCGCCCAGACGCCGACATCGTCGCCGCCGTGCGATTCCGAGCCCAGGGGCACCAGCGCCTCCTGCATGTAGTCGGGGTGTTCGGTATCCACGTCCGAGAGATCGGGACGCCCGGTCGCCGGCTGCACGTCGCGCGCCTTGTGCAGATGGCGCTTGGGCCCGTCCGGCTGGGTGGCGCTGGCGCCGGCATAGCCCGGGCCATTGGCGTAGCTCAGGGTGGTGTAGGGCAGGCCCAGCGCGTCGCGCGCCAGCCCCCTGGCCTCCAGGTCCTCGCCGTCGTTGCCGCGGACCTTGCCCAGGATCGGGTTGCCGCGCACGGGGTAGCCGGCGAAGCCGAGGGTGTGCGAATGGTCGGCGGTGACCAGGATCAGCGTGTCCTCGGCGGAGGTCGCGTCGATCGCGGCCTGTACCGCGCGGGACAAAGACGTGGTCTCGTCGAGCGCGCGGTAGGCGTTGCCCTCGTGGTTGGCATGGTCGATGCGGCCGCCTTCGACCATCAGTACGTAGCCCTCCGGCCGGTCGTCGAGCGCGTCGATCGCGAAGCGGGTGAGGGTGGCGAGGTCGGGCTCGCCATCGGGCCCGCGGTCGCGGTCGTGCTCGTACTGCATGTGCCCCGGCTCGAACAGGCCGAGCACTGCCGGCGCGCCACGGACCGCCTCGAGCTGCCTCGACGTCCGCACGAACGCACCCTGCGGATGCGCGGCCTGCCACTCGGCCACCAGGTTGCGGCCATCCCTGCGGCGGCCGCGGAGACCCGGCAGGACCTCCTCCTCGTCGGGCAGGAAATGGCGCGCCCCGCCACCGAGCGCGACCTGGGGTCCGCGTCCCGCCTTCGCCGCCGCCACGAACTGGCTGGCGATGTCGCGGCAGCCCGCGGCGCGCGCGGCCGCGGGCAGCACGTCGTCGCTCTCCCAGTTGCGGTCGGGGGCATGGGCGTAGGTCGCCGCCGGCGTGGCGTGGGTGAGGCGGGCGGTGGTGACGACACCGGTGGCCATGCCGGCGCTGTCGGCCAGTTGCAGCCAGGTGAGCAACGCGCGCGATGGCGCGCAGTCCAGGCGGTCGCCCTGCGCCACCGCGATCGCGCCGATGTGCGACTTCACCCCGGTGGTGATCGCGGTCATCGTGCCCGCGGAATCCGGCGTCTGCGAATCGGTGTTGTAGGTGCGGGCGAGCGCGGTGTGCGGGAAGGTTTCCCAGGCCAGCGCGTGCTCCTCCCCGGGCTGGCCCAGGCGCTGGCCCTCGAGGATGCGGGCCGCGGCGACCGTCGTCAGGCTCATGCCGTCGCCGAGGAAGAGGATCACGTTGCGGGCGCGGCCCGACATGGCCCCGTTCGCGGCGGCACGGGCGGCACCGCTGCGGTACCACCACTGCGGCGTCTCGCCCGCCGGCCGCTGGATTGCCGGCACGTCGACCGCGAACGGGGCGCGCGGTGCCGCGTCCGCGGCTGCCGGCCTGGCAGCCGACGCGCAGCCCGCGAGGGCGACGACCGGCGCCAGGGCGAGTGGCAGCGCGATGCGCCAGCCGGGCCCGGCACGCCCGGCGCGCGCGCCGGTCCGGTGGAGCGGGGGGAGGACGACAACGTTGCGGGAATGCGGCACGGACAGGGATGGCGAAACCGGGAAGCCGCCCATTATGCCGGGCGCCGGCGTCCCGCCAGTGACACGCGGGTGTTCCGCGGGCGCCGTCGCCAGCGTGGAAGCGCTTCCGCTATGGTGCGGGGGCCTGTTCCCGGCAAGTCGTGGCAAGGAACCGAATGAAGCTGGTGCGCGCGTGGTTGCGGATCCCGTTCTGGCAGCGCGTGCTTGCCGGCTTCGTGCTGGGTGCGCTCGCGGGCTGGGCCCTGGGGCCGGCCGCGGAAACCTGGTTCGCCCCGCTCGGAACGGTGTACGTACGGGCGATCCGCATGATCGCGGTGCCGCTGGTGTTCTTCGCCGTGATGGCCGCCGTGGGCTCCCTGCACGGCCAGCGCTCGGTGGCGGCGCTCGGCGGCCGCACGTTTGCCTGGTTCGCGGCCACGGCCGCGCTCGCCGTGGGCGTGGGCCTCGCCGTGGGCTGGATCATCAGGCCCGGCCTCGGCGTCAGTGGCCTGGCCATGGCCGAGGACTACACGGTGCGCGAGGTGCCGTCGCCGGTGCAGGTCCTGCTCGACCTGGTGCCGGTGAACCCGTTCGCCGCACTGTCCACCGGGAACATCCTGCAGGTGATCGTGTTCGCCGCCCTGGTCGGCTTCGCCCTGGTACGGCTGGGCGAACGCACCGCCGGCGTGCGCAAGCTGGTCGGCGAGGCCAGCGAGGTGATGATCCAGGTCACCCGTTTCGTGCTCGAGATGACGCCCATCGGCACCTTCGGCCTCATCGCGGGCCTGGTCGGTGCCTACGGCTTCGAGAAGCTGCTGCCGCTGGGCAGCTTCGTGTTCGCGTTGTACCTGGCCTGCGCCTTGCACATCGTCGTGGTCTACGGCGGACTGCTGCTGGCGCACGGGCTGAACCCGTGGAAGTTCTTCCGCGGCGCATTCCCCGGCATGCAGGTGGCCTTCGTCAGTTCGTCGAGCTTCGCGTCGCTGCCGATCGCGCTGCGCAGCGTCACCCACAATCTCGGCGTCGACCGCGACTACGCCGCGTTCGCGGTTCCGCTGGGCGCCAGCATCAAGATGGACGGCTGCGGCGCGATCTTCCCGGCGCTGACCTCGATCTTCGTCGCCCAGTACTTCGGCATCGAGCTCGGGCTCGAGCAGTACTTCATCATCCTGCTGGCGTCGGTGTTCGGCAGCTTCGGCACCGCCGGCGTGCCCGGCACCGCGGTGGTGATGGCGACCCTGGTGCTGAGCGCGGCCGGCCTGCCGCTGGAGGGCATCGGCCTGCTGATCGCGATCGACCGCGTGCTCGACATGATGCGCACCATGACCAACGTCACCGGGCAGATGCTGGTGCCGGTGCTGGTCGCGCGCGAGACCGGGCTGCTCGACGCCGGCATCTACGATGCGGCATCGACCAACGTCGGCGTGGAGCCGGACGCGGTCCGCTAGCTTCCGCGCACCGCAGCGCGGCCGGATGCGCGCAACCCCCCGGCGTCAGCGTGCGCTCGCCCGCTCCTTCGCGACCTGTGCCTCGAGGGCGCGTTCGCCGGCGTCGGCATAGTCCCGGCAGGTGACCTGCCTGGCGGGCGTGCTGGCGCCACTCGCGAAGTCCCAGCCGGAGCCGTCCGGGTGCGGGGTCAGCAGCAGGTCGCAGGGCAATGTGCGGATCGCGGCGAACCCGCGGCGGTAGTCGTCGAGCGCGCGCGGACGCCGCGGGTTGTCGAGCAACCGGTACCCCGGGGCGCTCACGCTGTCGACGTAGGCGATGCGCACCGGCGTCCCGTCGCGTGTGTCGGTCCAGGTCCAGCTGAGGCTCCCGGGCGTGTGCCCGGGGGTGAAGTGCGCGGTGAAGCGCATGCCGCCCAGTTCGACCACTTCGCCGTCCTGGACCAGGCGGTCGGCGTGGACCGGCGGGAACAGGATGTCGTCGCCGAAGTGGACGTCGTCGCTGCCGCCGCGGGCGAGCAGCACCGCGGATTCGGCATTGCTCACGACGCGTGCGCCGGTCGCGCGAGCGATCGCGGCGATGGGACCGGCATGGTCGCCGTGGGCGTGGCTGTGCAGCACGTATCGGAGGTCATCCGGCTCGACGCCGAGCGTGCCCATGCGCGCAAGCAGCATCTCCGCCGCCTGCGGCATGCCGCCGTCGATGAGCACGGCGCCCGCCTCGGTACGCACCAGCAGCGCGCTGAGGCCGGCGGTGCCGATGTGCCAGGTCCGGTCGGCGATGCGCACCGGCGGCACCGGCTGGCGCCAGGATTCGCGGACGGCGTAGGCCTCGAGTTGCGGCAGCACCGGCTCGGGCGGGGTGGCGCCCGCTGCGGCGGCAAGGGCGAGCAGGACCGTGGCGAACAGGATTCGTGGGCGCATCGGGTCCTCTCCAGCCGGGGGCGGGCATTGTCGTCGAGCCCGCGCGCCACGTCGACGCATGACCGCCGGCACACGGCAGACGGAACCGCCAGAAGGCATCCGCCATTGGCGCGGCGCGTGTGCAGGCCATGACGCGGTGGTGCCCGGCGACAGGAGATTCCCGACTACAGCCCCGCGCTCGGCCCCGAACCCGCGGCGCCGACCGCGGGGGGTGCCGCCGGCCGGCGGTTCAGCCAGAACGCGAATACGGCCGCGGTGAAGAACATCAGCAGGCTGTAGACCGCCGCCGGCACCGAGACCGCCGGCCGCTCGAGCACGTTGAGCGCGATGTAGATGGCGAGCGTGCCGTTGTGGATGCCGATTTCCATCGCGATCGCGATGGCCTGCGGCCGCGGCAGGCGCAACCCGAGCGGCCCGAAGTAGCCGGTGCCCATGCTGGCGAGGTTGAACAGCAGGCAGGCGACGCCGACGGCCGCGAAGTGGCCCAGCAGCACCTGCCAGGACTGCGCAACCGCGCCCACGATCAGCAGCGCGAGCACCAGCACGCTGAGCACGCGGATCGGCCTGTGCGCGCGCGCCGCGAATCCCGGCGCTACCCCGCGCACGGCCATGCCGATCGCCACCGGCAGCACGATGACCACCGCCACCTCGACGACCTTGCGCACCGGGGGCGGCACGTACTGCCCGGCGCCCAGGAAGTGGGCGAGGGCGAGTTCGAGGATCACCGGCAAGGTCAGCAGGCAGAGCAGGCTGTTGATCGCGGTGAGCGTGATGTTGAGCGCGACGTCGCCGCGGGCGAGGTGGCTGTAGATGTTGGCGGTGGCGCCACCCGGCGATGCCGCCAGCAGCAACAGGCCCACCGCCAGCTCCGGCGGCAGCGCGAACGCCAGCGCCAGCCCGAAGGCCACCCATGGCAGCACCAGCACCTGCAGGCCGAGGCCCAGCAGCACCGCCTTCGGATACCGCGCCACCCGCCGGAAGTCCCCGGGCGTCAGCCCGAGCCCGAGCCCCAGCATGATCACGCCGAGCGCGAGCGGCAGCAGCAGCGTGGTCGTCAGCGTCGCCTGCATGGCCCGAGCATGGCGCCGCGCGCCCGGTGCTGCAACCTCCTGACGGCATCGGCTCCTGTGGGAGCGACGGCAGTCGCGACGTGCAGATCTGGCGGTTCGCGCACGTGAGGCGCCGGGTGGGGCAGTCCGCTTTTCCCTCGGTCAGGGCATCCTGCCCTGACTCGGGCGCCGCACATCCATGTGCGGCTTGTCGCAGACCGCCCCACCCACCGCCTCACGGCCACCGTCCGTCGCAGTGCCCGTAGTACCAGCACCAGCGGCACCGCCAGAGCTTGCGGCTGCTCCTTGGCCGAAGAAGCGATCGACACGCGTGTCGTGCGGGGGGATAGGTGGGGGGTGCGGAAAGTGGGCCATGGATGGCCCACGGCCCTGAGTCAGGCCATGGATGGCCTGACCGAAGGGTGGAGCACCCCCCGCCTGTCGCCCCGCTCCAGCCGAAGCCCGGTAGCTCTTGCTCGCGGGGCCGCACCGGTCGCGGACGCTACTCCGGATACAGCGCCATCAGCCGGCGGAGGACGCCGTTGGTCCAGCCGAAGCCGTCCTGGAGGGCGTATTCGCCGCCGCCGGCGGCGGCGTCGGTGGTGACGTCGTATTTCTCGACCAGTTTGCCCGTCGACTCGAAGACCGCGATGTTGCGCGCGATCCAGCGCCTGGCGATGGTGCGGGCGAGTTCGTCATGGCCGTAGGCATCGAGGCCGCGGATCGCGATCCACTGCAGCGGTGCCCAGCCGTTGGGCGCGTCCCATTGCTCGCCCGTGCGGACCGTCGTGGCGGCGATGCCGTGCGGTTGCAGCAGGGTCTCGCGCACCGTGCGCGCCACGGCATCGGCTTGGGCCTGGTCGGCGATGCCGAAGAACAGCGGGTACAGCGCGGCCGCGGTGACGTGGCCGGTGCTGCCGCCATCGGCCCACTGGTGGTCGGTGAAGACGCCGCGCTGCGGATCCCAGAGGTGGCGTCGGATGGCGGAGGCACGCGTGTCCGCGAGCGCACGGTAGTGCGCCGCGGCATCGGCGTCGCCGGCGGCATCGTGCGCGCGCGCGATGGTCGCCTCGAGATGGTGGAGCAGGCTGTTGAGGTCCGGCGGCACCAGGTCGACGGTGCGGATCGTGGGCAGCGTGCGTCCGTCGGCGAACCAGCGCGAGCTGAAGTCCCAGCCGCTCTCGGCACCCGCGCGCAGGTTGCGGTAGACCTCGGCTGGCGGACGGTGCGATGCCGCGGCGGTGGCGACGTCGGCACCGTGGCTTTCCGGGCGCGGGGTGTCGCACTCGTCCCAGTAGCGGTTGAGGATCGCGCCGTCGGCCATGCGCACCGCGCGCCGGTACGCCGTCCCGGGCGCGAGGGCATCGGCGCCATCCATCCAGAACGCATGCTCGGCCTCGAGCTGTGGCAGGTAATCGACGAGCGCGGCGTCGCCGTCGCGATCCGCCAGCAGCCCGACCATCGCCGAGAAGAACGGCGGCTGCGAGCGGCTGAGGTAGTAGGTGCGGTTGCCGTTGGGCACGTGCCCGTAGCGGTCGATGAGCCAGGCGAAGTTGCGCACCATGTCCGCCACCAGGTCGTGGCGGCCGCTCTCCTCGAGCCCGAGCATGGTGAAGTACGAATCCCAGTAGTAGACCTCGTTGAAGCGACCGCCCGGCACCACGTAGCGATGCGGCAGGGGCAGGAGGGTCGTACCCGGCCCGGCCGCCGCCGGCTGCCGCTCGAGCACGCTCCACAGCGCGTCGATGTGCTCGCGGACATCGTGTCCGGGATCGGTGCGGTATCCGTCGCCGGCAGGGGCGGGCAGCACGAACTGGCGGTCGACGAAGGAACGCAGCTCGAAGCCTGGCTGCCCGGAGGTGTTGTGGTACTCGGCCACGATGCCTGCAGGCGGCTGCCGCGGCGTGGCGTCGACGAAGGCCTTGGTGTCGGGAAGGATCGCCTGCACGTCCTCGAACAGCTTGCCGTAGAGCTGCGGCAGGCCGGGGATGCACATGGGCGTGGCGTTCGCGGCGCCGGGCGCCAGCAGGATCGCGAGTGCGATCGGCAGCAGGGTCTTGCTCATGGTCGTCCTCCGTCGTCCGCTGCGCCGCACGGCTCCGGGCAGCATACAAGTGTGCGGGAACCCGCATTCGAAGCACGGCCTCGCGCCCGGTGCCACCCCGGGGCGGCACCAGTTGTGAACCGGGGGCGCCTGCCGCACCATCGGCAGGCACGCACCACCATCCTCACCGGCGGCCGCGCGCGTACAGGGGGACCACACGTCCCGCCCGCCAGCCGGCGGGCGCCTGGAGGCCCTGTCATGACACACGTGCATCCGGTGCCGAGCGCACTGACCCTTGCCATCCTGCTTGCCCTGCCCGCGCCGCTGCTGGCGCAAGCGTCGCCCGTCCCGGTCACGCCGGCGCAGGAGGCCGCGCCCACGCCGGCGGCACCCGACCAGCCGACCCAGCTCGACACCGTCGTCGTCAGCGGCACCGCGCAGGCCGGTGGCCTGCGCAAGCGCGACGCGAGCTTCTCGATCACCACCGCCACCGACGAGGAGATCCGCGAGGCGGCGCCGAAGAGCACCGCGGACCTGCTCAAGATCGTGCCCGGCGTGTGGGCCGAGGCCGCCGGCGGCACCACCGGTGCCAACATCGACGTGCGCGGGTTCCCCGGCGGCTCCGATGCGCCGTTCATCACCGTGCAGATGGACGGCTCGCCGCTGTTCCCGCCGCCGACGCTGTCGTTCCTGGAGAACTCGACCCTGTTCCGCATCGACGACACCGTGGAGCGCGTGGAGGTGCTGCGCGGCGGGCCGAGCCCGATCTTCTCCAATGGCCAGCCCGGCGCCACCATCAACTTCATCCAGAAGAAGGGCGGCGCCGTCCCCGAGGGCAGTGCGCGGCTGACCGTCGGCACCGGCAGCCTGGCGCGCTTCGACGGCTACTACGGAGCGCCCCTCGGCGACGACTGGCGGTTCACCGTGGGCGGGTTCTGGCGCACGGGCGACGGCATCCGCGACACCGGGTTCCCGGCCGACGAAGGCGGCCAGGTCAGCGCCACCGTGAGCCGCGTCTTCGACAACGGCGAGCTGACCCTCTACGGCCGCCACACGGAAGACCGGAACGCGTTCTTCACCGCGGTCCCCGTCATCGCCAGCGGCGGCGACGACATCGATGCCTTCCCGGGGTTCGACCCGCGCAGCGATACGCTGCTGGGCAACGATTTCCGCCACGTCGAGCTGGAGGTGGGGCCCGGCCGGTTCCTCGAGCGCGACCTCGCCGAAGGCCGCGGCATCGACCTCGATGTCTTCGGCGCCATCCTCGACCTCGACTTCGGTGGCTGGCGGCTCAACAGCCGCACGAACTACCTCGGCGGCGACGCGCCGACCTATGCCCTGTTCACCGGCAGCAACCCGCAGACCCTGGGCGACTTCATCGACGACACCATCGACGCGATCGATGCCGACCCCGCCACCGTCGGCGGCAGTGGCACGTTCGTCAACGGTGGCGGTGCGGTCGACCCCGGCCAGCAGGTCATCGAGGCCGGCTGGTGGTCGGTCGACAAGGAGATCGAGTCGTTCACCAACGAGACCCGCGTGAGCTTCGACCTGGCCGACCGCCACACGCTCACCGTCGGCGCCTACTACGCCGATTACTCCTCCCGCGACCGGTGGTTCCTCGGCAACGAGATGCTGCTGGCCATGGAACCCAACGCCCGTCGCATCGACGTGACACTGGACAACGGCGTCACGGTGACCCGCGAGGGCTTCACCGGCGGGCCGTTCTTCGCCCTCGATGCGGACTACGACGGCGAGAACCTCGCGGGATTCGCCGCCCACGAGTGGGAGATCACTTCGGCGTTGCGGCTCGACGCCGGCGTGCGCTACGAAGAGCAGAAGGTCGACGCGCTCATCTCCAACGCGGCCACGGTGGACCTCGACGGCGACCCCGCCACGCTCTACAACAACAGTGTCTCGGTGCTCGACGGCACCTACCGGCGCCTGCGCTTCGACGACGACCAGGTGTCATGGACGGCCGGCCTCAACTACACCCTGAACGAAGTCGCCAGCGTCTTCGGCCGCGTCAACAGCGGTTTCTTCTTCCCGCAGTTCGACAACCTGCGCGACGGCCAGGACACGACGCAACAGGTGGACCAGTACGAGATCGGCCTGAAAAGCGGCAACGATTTCTTCGACCTGTACCTCACCGGCTTCTACAACGAGTTCGACGGCCTGCAGTTCCAGGTGTTCTCCGACATCGACGGCGACGGCATCCCCGACAACGTCACCGCCGTCGGCGGCTCGCGCGCCTACGGCATCGAGTTCGAGGGCGCGATCCGGCCGTTCGAGGGCTTCGAGCTCGCGGTCACCGGCAACTGGGTCGACGCGAAATACCGAAACTTCGGCGCCAACAGCGGCAACGAGGTGCGCCGCCAGCCCGACCTGCAGTACCGGCTGACGCCCAGCTACTACCTGCCCGGCGGCTGGGCGGATCTCCGCTTCCATCTCACCTGGACCCATGTCGGCGACCGCTACTCCGACCCGGAGAACCTGCAGCCGATCCCCTCCTACGACACCATCGACGCCGGCGTCGCCGCCTACGTCGGCGACCACTGGGAGTTCCGCCTCACCGGCAGCAACCTCACCGACGAGATCGGCCTCACCGAGGCCAACCCGCGGGTCATCGGCGACGCCTCCAGTGGCGACGTCTTCCTCGGCCGGCCCATCTACGGGCGCGCCTGGGAGCTTTCCGCCGCCTACCGGTTCTGACGGCCCCTTGGCCCACAACGCAGAAGGCCGCCTTCCGGCGGCCTCCAGCTTCAGGCGTGCGGCAGTCCCGTCAGGACCCGAGGCCCGCCACCCGCCGCGCCTGCAGGAACTTGCCGCTCCAGTAGCCGGTGTCGAGTTCCGAGACCATGACGTCCTTGCCGGTGCGCGGCGCATGCACGAACTGGCCGTTGCCGACGTAGATGCCGACGTGGTCCACGCGCTTGCCGCGGCGGCTGAAGAACACCAGGTCGCCCGCGGTCAGCGCCGCACGGTCCACCTTCTCGCCATTGTTGGCCATCTCGCGCGAGACGCGCGGCAGCTCGATGCCGAGGGCGGTGCGGAACACGTACCCGACCAGGCCGCTGCAGTCGAAGCCGCCGTCCGGCGACGTGCCGCCCCAGCGGTAGGGGGTACCGAGCAGTGCGAGGGCACCCTTGAGCACGGTCTGCACCCGGCCCTGCGGCGCCTGCGCCTGCTGGGCCTGGGTGGCGATGATGTGGTTGACGTCGCTCGCATAGAGCACGTCGCGTTCCGGCACCAGGCCGGGTTCCAGCAGCGCCTGGCTTGCCGACGCGCCGGGCAACTGGTCGGCCGAATCGGCGGTGAGGCCTGCGGCGGTGGCGGGGAGGGCACAGACACCGAGAAGGCAGCTGAACAGGACGGCGTGCGTCCGGCGGCGGGTGGTGGCTGACGCGGAAGATGTCGTCACGCGGTTTTCACTGGTGTCGAGGTGGCGTGATGGTGCCCGACGAAACCAGCGAGAATGTTAAATACCTGTTAGCGCACCGTGAACAAGTCTGTGATTTTACTCACAATTCAGCGCAGCACCCGGCGCGAGCCACTGTAGTTCCGCCGCCAGTAGCTGCCATCCAGATGGTCCAGGCGGACGGTGCCGCCGCTGCTCGGGGCGTGCACGAACCGTCCCTCGCCGACATAGATCCCGACGTGGCTGACCTGGCCACCGCTGCCGAAAAACACCAGGTCGGCCGTCGCCAGCCGCTCCGGCGCGATCCGCGGCCCCTGGTACGCGGCCAGCTCCCGGGACGTCCGCGGCAGCTTGAGGTCGAGCATGTCGCTGTAGACGTAGTTGACCAGCCCGCTGCAGTCGAAGCCGCCCTGCGGCGTGTTGCCTCCGTACTGGTAGGGCGTGCCGACGAGGCTGATCGCCCGCATCAGCACCGCATTGGCCGCGGCGGGATCGGCCGGGGTCACCGCGGGCCACGCCCGCTCGGCCACCACCGGTGCGCGCTGCTGCGGGGTCGCGCGGACGGCCTCGCGGCCGCAGCCGGTGAGGACGACGATGGCGATGGCGGCGGCCGCGATTGGCACCAGGCGGCCGCAGCCGGGATAATGCGCGCTGTCGTTCACGGCCGGCATCTTGGCCGAACCCCCTTCCTTCGCACAAGCGGCGCCCGCGCCGCACAGACGAGCTGCCGCCCATGAAGATCGAGAAGAACCACGTCGTCCGCTTCCACTACACGGTGTCGGAAGCCGGCTCCGAACCCATGGAGTCCTCGCGCGAGGGCGAGCCGCTGGCGATCCTGGTCGGGCACGGCAACATCATCCCGGGGCTCGAGAAGGCGATGGAGGGGCGCGAGGCGGGCGATTCGTTCTCGGTCGACGTCGTCGCCGCCGACGCCTACGGCGAGCGCCGGGATGGGCTGGGCCAGCGCGTGCCGAAGAAGCATTTCGGCGCCCAGAAGCTGCAGCCCGGGATGCAGGTGGTGCTCAACACCAACTTCGGCCCGCGCGCGGTGACGATCGAGAAGGTCGGCATGAGCGTCGTCGACGTCGACCTGAACCACCCGATGGCGGGCAAGGACCTGCACTTCGACGTCGAGATCGTCGACGTCCGCGAAGCCAGCGACGAAGAGCGCGAGCACGGCCACGTCCACGGCGACGGCGGCCACCAGCACTGATCGCGCACCCGCACGCAGGCCGCGTCGCCCTCGCGGCCGCCGGCTAGACTGCCGCGATGGGCGGACGCGATGACGTGCTGGTGGTCGGTGGTGGCGTGATCGGCCTGGCCAGCGCGCTCGCGCTGCTGGAGGCGGGTCGCCAGGTCCGGGTGCTGGAGGCCCGCACCGTCGGCTGCGGCAGTTCGCACGGCAACTGCGGCACCATCACCCCCAGCCATGCCGCGCCGCTGACGGCGCCGGGCGCGGTCGGGCGCGCCCTGCGCTGGATGTTGACCCCGGACGCGCCGTTCTATGTCGCGCCGCGCCTCGACCCGGCGCTGTGGGCCTGGCTGCTGCGCTTCGCGGCCCGCAGCAACGCCCGCGACTGGCGCGCCGCGATGGCGGTGCGCGCCACCATCCTGCGGGCATCCCGCGCGGCGCTGCCGCAGTGGGTCGAGCGCCACGGCCTCGACTGCGAGTTCGTCGAGACCGGGGTCGACTACGTCTGCAGGACCGATGCCGGGCTGGCCCACTTCGCGGCCGAACTCGGCCTCCTGGCGGACGTCGGCATCGCCGCGGAGATCATCGATGGCGACCGCTACGGCCGCGAGGAGCCGGCGCTGAAGCCGGGCGTCGTGGGCGTGGCCCGCTTCCCGGGCGATGCGTCCCTGCGGCCCAACCGCTTCGTTGCCGAACTCGCACGCGCAGTGCGGTCGTCGGGTGGCGTCATCGAGGAAGGCTGCGACGTCACCGGCGTCGCCGAGGAGGGCGCGGGCGTGCGGGTCGACACGTCGAGCGGCCCGCGACACGGCAGGGACGTGCTGGTGGCGACCGGAGCCTGGACGCCGTTGCTGGCGCGCTCCGCGGGGCTTGGCCGGGTTCCGGTGCAGCCGGGCAAGGGTTACTCGATCACCTACGACAGGCCGGCGCTGGTGCCACGGCGACCGGTGGTGCTCTACGAGCGCAGCGTCTGCGTCACCGCATGGGCCAGCGGCTACCGCCTCGGCAGCACCATGGAGCTGTCCGGCTACGACACCCGCCTGAACCGCCGCCGCCTCGATGCGCTGGAGCGTGGCGCCGCGGAGTACCTGCACGACCCGGTGGGCCCGGTGAAGCACGAGGAGTGGTTCGGCTGGCGGCCGTTGAGCCGCGACGACATCCCGATCATCGGCCGCGCGCCGGGCCGGCGCCATACCTGGGTGGCGACCGGGCACGGGATGCTCGGCGTCACCATGAGCACCGGCACCGCCGAACTGGTGGCGGCGCTGGTCTGCGGACATCCACCGCCGTTCGATCCGGCGCCCTTCGCACCCGGGAGATTCGCATGAGCGGCATCCAGACCCTCGACTTCGACCTGGTGGTCATCGGTGGCGGCTCCGGCGGCCTCGCCGCCGCCTTCCGCGCCGCCGAACACGGCGCCCGCGTCGCGCTGCTGGAGCCGGGCGAGCTCGGCGGCACCTGCGTCAACGTCGGCTGCGTGCCGAAGAAGGCGATGTGGCTGGCCGGGCACATGGCGGAACGCCTGCGGCTGATGGCGGGCTACGGCTTCGACGTCGCCCCGCACTGCCCCGACTGGGCCGAGCTGGTGGCGACCCGGCAGCACTACATCGCCAACATCCACGCCAGCTATCGCACGCGCCTGGATGCGGCCGGCGTGGTCACGCTGCCGACGCGCGGAATGCTGGTGGAGGCCGGCACCGTCGCCACCGCCGACGGCACCCGCCTGCGCGCGCCGCACGTGGTCGTCGCCACCGGCGGCCGGCCGCATCGCCCGGATATTCCGGGTGCCGGCCTGGGCCTGGTGTCCGACGACTTCTTCGCCCTGGCCGCGGCGCCGGCGCGGGTCGCGATCATCGGCGGCGGCTACATCGGCGTCGAGCTGTCTGCGATCCTGCAGGCACTGGGCAGCCGGGTCGAGGTGTTCGTGCGCGGCGACCGCCTGCTCGACGGCTTCGATGCCGAACTGGCGGGCGACCTGCTGGAGAACCAGCACCAGGCGGGCATCGCGACCCACTTCGGCTATGCGCTCGAGGCGCTGGAAGCCGGCGAGGGCGGTGGCGTGCACCTGCGCGAGGCCGGCGGCGACCGCGGCAATGCCTTCGACGCCGTCTTCTTCGCCACCGGGCGCCGCGCCTGCACCGATGGCCTGGGGCTCGAGGCGGTTGGCGTCGCGCTCGACGGCCGCGGCCGCATCGTGGTCGACGATCGCCAGGCCACCAGCGTCGGGGGCGTGTACGCGGTCGGCGACGTCACCGACCGCATCGCGCTGACCCCGGTGGCGATCGCCGCGGCGCGGCGGCTGATGGACCGGATCTTCGGCGGCACGCCGGAGGCACGGCTCGACTACGCCGACATCCCCACCGTGGTGTTCGCGCACCCGCCGCTGGGCATGGTGGGCCTCACCGAGGAAGCGGCGCGGGCGCGGTTCGGCGATGCCGCGGTCCGCTGCCATCGCACGCGCTTCCGGCCGATGCTGCATGCGCTGGCGGACGCGCCTTCGCGCAGCATCTTCAAGCTGGTGTGCGTCGGCGAGGAACAGCGCGTGGTCGGGCTGCACCTGCTCGGCGAAAGCGCCGACGAGATCCTGCAGGGCTTCGCGGTGGCGCTGAAGCGCGGCATCACCCTGTCCGACCTCCACGACACCGTCGCCATCCATCCGACGTCGGCGGAGGAGATCGTGCTGCTGCGCTGATGCGCGGGCGCCTGCGACCGCGCCGTGTACGATGCCCGCATGCAGACGTTCGCCCTCCACCGCGGCACCGCGCCGCTGCTGGTCAGCGTGCCGCACGATGGCACCGACGTGCCTGCGGGCATCGCGTCTCACCTCGTCGATGCCGCGCGTGCGGTCCCGGATACCGACTGGCACATCGCGCGCCTGTACGCGGTCGCGAGCGAACTCGGGGCCTCGATGCTGGTGCCGCGCCACTCCCGCTATGTGGTCGACCTCAACCGGTCCGAGGACGACGTGTCGCTGTACCCGGGGCAGAACACGACGGGGCTGTGTCCGGTGGTGCGCTTCAGCGGCGAGCCGGTGTACCGGGACGGGTACCTGCCGGACGAGGCGGAAGTGCGCCGGCGGGTGGAGCTGTACTGGCGGCCCTACCACGCGGCGCTGGCGGGGGAACTGGCGCGGCTGCGTGCGGAGCATGGGCGCGTGGTGCTGTGGGAAGGCCATTCCATCCGCGGGGAACTGCCGTTCCTGTTCGAGGGGCGGCTGCCGGACCTCAACCTGGGGACGGCGGGCGGCGCCAGCTGCAGCCGGGCGCTGCAGGCGCGGCTGGAATCGGTGCTGGCAGGGCAGGGCGGCTACGACTGGGTCGCCAACGGGCGGTTCAAGGGCGGCTACATCACGCGCCACTACGGCGATCCCGCGAATGGCGTCGAGGCGGTACAGCTCGAGACCAGCCAGCGCTGCTACATGGACGAGGACAGCTTCGAGTGGCGCGAGGCGGAAGCGACCCGCCTGCAGGAGCTGCTCCGTGAACTGCTCAAGGCGGCGATCGCTGCCCATCCACGCTGAGCTAAGACCCCGCCGGATCCGGGCTCTTCGCCATCGCGACCACGGCAGATCGCGCATAGGTGGATCCCTGCGCAGTCGCTCTGCCTATGTAGCCGAAGCGCTGCGCCCCGGAGCGCGACGTGCGGGCGAGTGCGCGGGGGTGCGTGAGAGCGCACATGGATGTGCGCGCCGGCGAGTCAGCCATGGATGGCTGACCGAGCCGGTCACGCGGCCCCGCGTACTGGCCCGCGCCCTCCCGGAGCGATGGCTCGCGGCCATGGCCGCTCCCACAGGATCAATCGACGCTGGGCCATAGGGCCGCGCGTCAGACCTCCAGCGTCGCCATGTCGCCCTTGGCTTCGAGCCAGGCCTTGCGGTCGGAGGCGCGCTTCTTGGCCAGCAGCATGTCCATCAACGAGCGGGTCGCAGGGTCGTCTTCGTTCGTCAGCTGGACGAGGCGGCGGGTGTCGGGGTGGATGGTGGACTCGCGCAGCTGCTGCGGGTTCATCTCGCCGAGCCCCTTGAAGCGGGTGACGTTGATGGCGCCCTTCATCTTCTCGCGCTCGATCTTCTCCAGCAGCAGGCGCTTTTCCTCCTCGTCGAGGGCGTAGAAGACCTGCTTGCCGACGTCGACGCGGAACAGGGGCGGCATCGCGACGAAGATGTTGCCGGCGGCGACCAGCGCCGGGAAATGCTGCAGGAACAGGGCCGCGAGCAGGGTCGCGATGTGCAGGCCGTCGGAGTCGGCGTCGGCCAGGATCACGACCTTGCCGTAGCGCAGGCCGCTGATGTCGTCCTTGCCGGGGTCGCAGCCGATGGCCACCGCGAGGTCGTGGACTTCGTTGGATGCGAGCACGCCACCGGAGGCCACTTCCCAGGTGTTCAGGATCTTGCCGCGCAGCGGCAGGATGGCCTGGAAATCCTTGTCGCGGGCCTGCTTGGCGCTGCCGCCGGCGGAGTCGCCCTCGACCAGGAACAGCTCGGTGCGCGAGAGGTCCTGGCTGATGCAGTCGGCGAGCTTGCCGGGCAGCGCGGGCCCTTGCGTCACCTTCTTGCGGACGATCTGCTTCTCGGTCTTGAGCCGGGCGCTGGCGCGCTCGATCGCGAGCTGGGCGATACGCTCGCCGTGCTCGACGTGCTGGTTGAGCCACAGCGAAAAGGCGTCGTGGGCGACGCCCTCGACGAAGCCGGCCGCTTGCCGCGAGGACAGCCGCTCCTTGGTCTGGCCGCTGAACTGCGGGTCGGTCATCTTGATGCTGAGCACGAAGGCGACCCGGTCCCACACGTCCTCGGGCGCGAGCTTGACCCCGCGCGGCAGCAGGTTGCGGAAGTCGCAGAACTCGCGCAGGGCCTCGGTGAAGCCGGTGCGCAGGCCGTTGACGTGGGTGCCGTGCTGGGCGGTGGGGATCAAGTTGACGTAGCTCTCCTGCACCAGGTCGCCCTCGGGGACCCAGGCGACCGCCCAGTCCACCACCTCGGTGTCCTTCTTCTGGCGGCCCACGAACAGTTCCGGCGGCAGCAGCTCGCGGTCGGCGAGCTCGCCACGCAGGTAGTCGCGCAGGCCGTCCTCGTAATGCCACTCGTTGCGCTCGCCGCTGGCCTCGTCGTGGAGGCGCACGGTGAGCCCGGGGCTCAGCACCGCCTTGGCGCGCAGCAGGTGGCGCAGCGCGCGCACGTTGAACTTCGGCGTGTCGAAGTACTTCGGGTCGGGCCAGAAGCGCAACCGGGTGCCGGTGTTCTTCCTGCCGACGCTGCCGACGACCTCGAGCGGGGTCGCACGGTCGCCGTCGGCGAACGACATCCGGTACTCGTTGCCGTCGCGCTTGATGAACACGTCCACCCGCGTCGACAGGGCGTTGACCACGCTGACGCCGACACCGTGCAGGCCGCCGGAGAACGCGTAGTTGCGGTTGTTGAACTTGCCGCCGGCGTGCAGCCGGGTGAGGATCAGCTCGATGCCGGGGATCTTCTCCTCGGGGTGGATGTCCACCGGCATGCCGCGGCCGTCGTCGGCGACTTCGCAGCTGCCGTCGGCGTGGAGCGTCACCTCGATGGTGCGGGCATGGCCCGCCAGCGCCTCGTCGACCGAGTTGTCCACCACTTCCTGCGCCAGGTGGTTGGGGCGGGTGGTGTCGGTGTACATGCCCGGACGGCGCTTGACCGGGTCCAGCCCGGACAGGACTTCGATGTCGGCGGCGTCATAGCGTGAACTCATGGGGGCATCGGCGGCGGAGGGAGCCGCATAGCTTACTTGCCCGGGCCGGGGGCGCCGCACCCGCCGTGGGGCCGGGGCCGCCGCGCGCGGCCGGCTCGCCCCGGGCCGGCCGAGCCGGTAGAATGCGCATTTCCTGCGGACTGCAGCGCCCATGACTCCCCCCCGCTCCGTCACCCCGCTCGTCTTCGTCACCGGCGGCGTGGTTTCCTCCCTCGGCAAGGGCATCGCCGCCGCCTCGCTCGCGGCGATCCTCGAGTCCCGCGGCCTGCGGGTGACGATGATGAAGCTCGATCCGTACATCAACGTCGACCCGGGCACGATGAGCCCGTTCCAGCACGGCGAGGTCTACGTCACCGACGACGGGGCCGAGACCGACCTGGACCTGGGCCACTACGAGCGCTTCATCAACGTCCGCCTGTCGGGCAAGAACTCGATCACCACCGGCAAGATCTACGAGAACGTGATCCGCAAGGAGCGCCGCGGCGACTACCTGGGCGCCACCGTGCAGGTCATCCCGCACATCACCGACGAGATCAAGCGCTGCATCGATACCGCCACCGAGGGCTTCGACGTCGGCCTGGTGGAGATCGGCGGCACCGTCGGCGACATCGAGTCGCTGCCGTTCCTGGAGGCGATCCGCCAGCTTCGCACCGAGCGCGGCCCCGAGAACGCGCTGTTCATGCACCTGACGCTGGTGCCGTACATCGCCGCCGCCGGCGAGCTCAAGACCAAGCCCACCCAGCATTCGGTGAAGGAGCTGCGCTCCATCGGCATCCAGCCGGACGTGCTGCTGTGCCGCAGCGAGCAGCCGCTGCCCGACAGCGAGCGGCGCAAGATCGCGTCGTTCACCAACGTCTCCGAGCGCGCGGTGATGTCGTCGATCGACCTCGACAACATCTACAAGATCCCGATGTGGCTGCACGAGCAGGGCCTGGACCAGATCGTGCTCGAGCGCCTGCGGCTGGAAGACAAGGCGGCGCCCGCGGACCTCTCCGAATGGCGCGACGTCGTGGATGCCTCCGAGCACCCGGTCGACGAGGTCACCATCGCGGTGGTCGGCAAGTACGTCGACCACAAGGACGCCTACAAGTCGGTCGGCGAGGCCCTGCGCCACGGCGGCATCCGCCAGCGCACGCTGGTCACGTTGAAATGGATCGAGTCGCAGGACGTCGAGCGCGACGGTGCCGCGGTGGCCCTGGCCGGCGTCGACGGCATCCTCGTGCCCGGCGGCTTCGGCGACCGCGGCTTCGAGGGAAAGGTGCAGTCCGCGCGCCACGCGCGCGAGCAGGGCGTGCCGTACTTCGGCATCTGCTACGGCATGCAGGCGGCGGTGGTCGACGTCGCGCGCCACCTCGCGGGCCTCGAGGGCGCCAACAGCACCGAGAACGACCGCCTGACCCCGCACCCGGTGATCGGCCTGATCACCGAGTGGCGCACGCAGTCGGGCGAGGTCGAGCGGCGCAAGGAAGGTGGCGACCTCGGCGGCACGATGCGCCTGGGCCTGCAGGAGCAGCGCATCAAGCCGGGGACGCTCGCGCGCGCGGTCTACGGCACCGACGTCGTCGGCGAGCGCCACCGCCACCGTTACGAGTTCAACAACCGCTACCGCACCCAGCTCGAGGACGCCGGCCTGGTGATCTCGGCCAAGTCCATGGACGACCTGCTGGTGGAGATGGTGGAGCTGGCCGACCATCCCTGGTTCCTCGCCTGCCAGGCGCATCCGGAATTCCTGTCGACGCCGCGCGGGGGCCACCCGCTGTTCGTCGGCTTCGTCCGTGCCGCGCGCGAGCACAAGGCGCAGCGTACGCAGGCGGCGCCGGCGCGCGGGCTGCTGCAGGAGGCGCGGGCATGAACCTGTGCGGATTCGAAGTCGGCCTCGACCGGCCGTTCTTCCTCATCGCCGGGCCCTGCGTGATCGAGTCCGAGCAGCTGCAGCTCGACGTGGCCGGGCAGCTGAAGGAGATCACCTCCGCCCTCGGCATCCCCTTCATCTTCAAGTCCAGCTTCGACAAGGCCAACCGCACCTCCGGCAGCGCCTTCCGCGGCCCGGGGATGGAGGAGGGGCTGCGCGTGCTGGCCGAGGTCAAGCGCCAGCTCGGCGTGCCGGTGCTCACCGACGTGCACGAGTACACGCCGATGGACGAGGTCGCGAGCGTGGTCGACGTGCTGCAGACGCCCGCGTTCCTGGTGCGGCAGACCGACTTCATCAGGAAGGTCTGCGCCGCGGGCAAGCCGGTCAACATCAAGAAGGGCCAGTTCCTGTCCCCCTGGGACATGAAGCCGGTGGTCGAGAAGGCCAAGTCCACGGGCAACGACCGGATCATGGTCTGCGAGCGTGGCGCGAGCTTCGGCTACAACAACCTGGTGAGCGACATGCGCTCGCTGAGCGTGATGCGCGACACCGGTTGCCCGGTGGTCTTCGACGCCACCCATTCGGTGCAGCTGCCGGGCGGGCAGGGGACGTCCAGCGGCGGCCAGCGCGAGTTCGTGCCGGTGCTGGCGCGCGCGGCGATCGCGGTCGGCGTGGCCGGCGTCTTCATGGAGACTCATCCCGACCCGGCCACGGCATTGAGCGACGGCCCCAACGCCTGGCCGCTGGCGCGCATGCGCGGGTTGCTGGAAACGATGCTCGAGCTCGACCAGGTCACCAAGCGCCACGGCTTCGCCGAAGCCGATCTCTGACACCCGACGCCTTCCACACCACGGACACCACTGGACCCATGACGACCATCGCCAAGATCCACGCCCGCGAGATCCTCGACAGCCGCGGCAACCCGACCCTGGAGGCCGAGGTCACGCTGGCCGACGGCAGCTTCGGGCGTGCCATGGTGCCGTCGGGTGCCTCCACCGGCAGCAAGGAAGCGGTGGAGCTGCGCGACGGCGACCGCACCCGCTACCTCGGCAAGGGCGTGCAGCGCGCGGTGGGCAACGTCAACGGTGCGATCGCGCAGGCGCTCGCCGGCATGGACGCGGCCGACCAGGCGGGCGTCGACAAGCGCCTGGTCGACCTCGATGGCACCGACAACAAGGGCCGCCTCGGCGCGAACGCGCTGCTGGGCGTGTCGCTGGCGACAGCGCATGCGGTGGCGGCGTCGAAGCGGGTGCCGCTGTGGCGGCACCTGGCCGAACTGTCGGGGAAGGCCGCGCCGGTGTTGCCGGTGCCGATGATGAACATCATCAATGGCGGCGCGCACGCCGACAACAACGTCGACCTGCAGGAGTTCATGGTGCTGCCGGTGGGCTTCGACAGCTTCGCCGACAGCCTGCGCGCGGGCACCGAGGTCTTCCATGCGCTGAAGTCGGTGCTGAAGGGCCGCGGCCTCAGCACCGCGGTCGGCGACGAGGGCGGGTTCGCGCCGGACCTGCGCAGCAACGAGGAAGCGCTGGAGACCATCCTGGAGGCCATCGGCAAGGCCGGATACCACGCCGGCGAGGACATCCTGCTGGGCCTCGACGTCGCTTCCAGCGAGTTCTTCGACAGCGGCAAGTACAACCTCACCGGCGAAGGCAAGCGCCTCACCAGCGACCAGTTCACCGACTTCCTCGCCGGCTGGTGCCGCCAGTACCCCATCGTGTCCATCGAGGACGGCATGGACGAGGGCGACTGGGATGGCTGGAAGCAGCTCACTGCCGCCGTTGGCGATACCGTGCAGCTGGTGGGCGACGACCTGTTCGTGACCAATCCGCGGATCTTCCGCCAGGGCATCGAGCAGAAGGTGGCGAACGCGATCCTGATCAAGGTCAACCAGATCGGCACCCTGAGCGAGACCCTCGAGGCGATCGCCATGGCCGATGCCGCCGGGTATGCGGCGATCGTGTCGCATCGTTCGGGCGAGACCGAGGACACCACCATCGCCGACATCGCGGTGGCCACCACGGCGACCCAGATCAAGACCGGATCGCTGTGCCGCAGCGACCGCGTCGCCAAGTACAACCAGCTGCTGCGTATCGAGGAGGCGCTCGGCAGCGCCGCGCGCTATGCCGGGCGCGACGCCTTCGTCTCGCTGCGACGCTGAACCCCCGGCACCCGAGCCATGCGCGGACTGCGGATCGTGCTGCTGGTCCTGGTCGCGCTGCTCGCGTGGCTGCAGTACCGCCTGTGGGTGGGTGAGGGTGGCAGCCGCGCGGTGGCCGAACTCCAGGCGCGGGTCGAGCAGCAGGAGCGCCAGAACGCGGGCCTGCGCGAGCGCAACGATGCGCTCGCGGCGGAAGTCGCCGACCTCAAGTCGGGCGAGGCCGCCATCGAGGAGCGGGCGCGCGGCGAGCTGGGCATGATCCGCCCGGGCGAGACCTTCTACCGCGTGGTGGACCGCACCCAGCCGCCTGCGGACGACGCGGGCGATGCCGCGGAGGAGGCGCCGTGACGTGGGTGGTGGTGCCGGCGGCTGGGCAGGGCGCCCGCTTCGGCGGTGAAGTGCCCAAGCAGTACGTCGAGGTCGCGGGCGAGCCGCTGATTGCGCACACCCTGCGCGCGCTGTTCGCGCATCCGTCGGTGGCCGGCGCGGTGGTCGTGCTGGCCGATGGCGACGCGCGCTGGCCGGGCTGGACGACGTTCGACGGGCGACCGGTGCTCGCCTGCGCCGGAGGCGCCGCGCGGGCGGAGTCGGTGCTGGCAGGGCTGGCGGCGCTTCCGGACTCGGTGCGGGCGGACGATTTCGTGCTGGTGCACGACGCGGCGCGGCCGAACCTGCGCCGCGGTGACCTCGACGCCCTGCTCGAGCGCGGCCGCAACGACCTCGTCGGCGGGATCCTCGCGGCGCCCGTGCGCGACACGCTCAAGCGCGCCGGCGACGACGGCGGCATCGACCGCACCGAGCCACGCGAGCGCCTGTGGCGCGCGCTGACGCCGCAGCTGTTCCGCAGGCTGCAGCTGTCGCGGGCACTGGAAGCCGCGCGCGAGGCTGGCCATGACGCCACCGACGAGGCCATGGCGATGGAGTACCAGGGCCACCGCCCGCTGCTGGTCGTCGGCGCCGAGGACAACATCAAGATCACCACGCCAGCGGACCTGGCGTTTTTCGAATTCATGCTGGCGCGCACGCGCTAGCGGGATGGCGGATGCCGTCCGTGGGAGCGGCCATGGCCGCGAGCGGTCCGCGCGACAGCTTGCACCGCGACCACTCCCACGGGGCCAGACAGCGGAACGGAGTGCGATGGACATCAGGATCGGCCAGGGCTACGACGTGCATGCCTTCGGCGACGGCGACCACGTCATGCTCGGCGGGGTGCGCGTGGACCATGACCGCGGCGTCCTCGCGCACAGCGATGGCGACGTGGTGTTGCACGCGCTCTGCGACGCGATGCTGGGGGCCTTGGCGCTCGGCGACATCGGCGTGCACTTCCCGCCGTCGGACCCGCGCTGGAAGGGGGCGGACAGCCGCGTGTTCCTGCGCCACTGCGACCAGCTGCTGCGCGACCGCGGCTGGCGCCTGGGCAATGCCGACATCACGGTGGTCTGCGAACGGCCGAAGGTCGGTCCGCATGCCGGGGCGATGCGCGCGCTGATCGCCGGCGACCTCGGCGTCGCCCTCGACGCGGTCAGCGTCAAGGCGACCACCAGCGAACACCTCGGCTTCACCGGCCGCGGCGAGGGCATCGCCGCGCAGGCGGCCTGCCTGCTGCTGCGCACGTGAGCGACCTGCCGCGGGCGCATGGCGACGCCGTGCTGTCGGGTGCGATGCGCGTGCGCGTGGAGGACTTCGAGGTCGAGGAGCTGGACGGCTTCGCGCCCACCGGCAGCGGCGAGCACCTGCTGCTGACGATCGAGAAGCGGGGCGAGAACACCGCGTTCGTCGCGCGCCGGCTGGCGCAGTGGGCTGGCGTCGAGGAGCGTGCGATCGGCTATGCCGGCCTCAAGGACAGGCACGCCGTGGCCCGCCAGCGCTTCAGCGTGCACCTGCCGCGCCGCGTCGCCCCGGACCTGGCGGCGCTGGAGTCGCCGCAGGTGCGCGTGCTCGCCCATGCCTGGCACGCGAAGAAGCTGCCGCGAGGCGCGCTCGCCGGCAACCGCTTCCGTATCGCGCTGCGGGACGTCGCCGGTGACCGGGGGGAGATCGAGGCGCGATTGCAGGGGATGGCGGGCCGGGGCGTGCCCAACTACTTCGGCGGCCAGAGATTCGGTCGCGAGGGCGACAACGTGGCCAAGGCGGTGGCGATGTTCGGCGGCCGCCGCGTGCGCCGGGAGGAGCGCGGCCACCTGCTGTCGGCGGCACGCTCCGAGCTGTTCAACCGGGTGCTGGGTGCGCGCGTGGCCGCCGGCAACTGGGACGCCGGCCTCGAGGGCGAGGCATGGATGCTCGATGGAAGCCGCAGCGTCTTCGGACCGGAACCCTGGAGCGATACGCTCGCCGCGCGCCTCGCCGCCTGCGACATCCACCCCAGCGCCCCCCTGTGGGGACGGGGCGAGCTGCGGACCCGTGGTGCGGCGCGGGCGCTGGAACTGGCCGCGCTGGACGACGACGGCGCGCGGCTCCTGAGAGACGGGCTGGAGCGCGCCGGACTCGACCAGGAGCGGCGTGCGACACGGTTGCGGCCCGGCGACTTCCGGTGGCGGTGGGCGCAGGCGGACGTGCTGGAGCTTTCATTCGGGCTACCCCCGGGCACCTTCGCGACTGCCGTGCTGGCGGAGCTGGGCGCGCTCGACGATGCCCGGGGCGGGCTTGCCGGCCGCTCGTCGGAAACCGGCGTACGGCACTGAACCGGCGCGGTGACGCGGGCGTATAAGCGGACGAGGCGCTGCGAATGCCGCAGCGTCGCAACCCGGAGAACAGCCATGAACACCTCCGCACGCCTGGTGGTCCTGTCGCTTTCGGTCCTGGGACTCGCTGCCTGCGCAAGCTCGCATCCTGTCGCCCGTGCACCGCAGGCCGAGCCGCTGCGCCCGGACGAGGTCCGGATCGAGCGCGACCAGGCCTACATCGCCTACGTCGAGCGCATGGCCCGCCGGCGCGGAATGAACGTGCAATGGGTCAACCCGCCGAACCGCCGGGTGGCGGCAGTCGACTAGCCCCGTCGCGGCGCGAGCAGCACCAGCACCGCGCCCGTGCCGCCCTGCGCGGCGGGCGCGGAGTGGAACGCCAGCACGTCGGACCGGTGCCGCAGGATGCGGTCCACCACGTTCTTCAGCACCGGCAGGCTGCCTTCGGAGTTGAGGCCCTTGCCGTGCACGATGCGCACGCAGCCCACGCCTGCGGCACGGCAGTCGGCGAGGAAGCGCCGCAACATCGCCTCGGCCTGTACCGCCTCGACGTGGTGCAGGTCCAGTTCCTCCTGCGCCGAATACTGGCCGTCGCCCAGGCGCTGCAGGACCCGCGGCGGCACGCTGTCGCGCCGGTAGCGCACGGTGTCGCCGCCGGAGAGCAGGAACGCGTCGTCCAGCCCGCGCTGGAACTCCGTGCGTGCATCGGCCTCGTCGCGCTCGGCCATCCGCGGCCGCGGCCGCGGACGTGGCTTCGCGGGCGGCACCGGCGCCTGCGGCAAGGGACGCACCGGCCCGATCGCCTCGCGGAACAGCGCCGCGTCGTCGTCGTCCCCGTCCGCAGGTGGTGGTGGCTTGCGCCCGGTCGCCATGGACGCAGCGTAACCCGTCGGCGTCGCGGCATCGATCCGCGTGCGCACGGCCGGCGCGCGCGCCGCATCCGTTATCATGGCGTCGACCGCATCCGCGACGGGGCGCGGCAGGGAAGTCCATGCGTTCGTACCACCCACAATGAGAATCCTGGTCAGCAACGACGACGGCGTCGACGCACCGGGCATCCGCATCCTCGCCGATGGCCTGCGCGCCGCCGGGCATGACGTGGTGGTGGTCGCACCCGACCGTGACCGCTCCGGTGCCAGCAATTCGCTCACCCTGGACATGCCACTGCGCGTGCTGCCGGTGGACGCCGCCACGTGGCGCGTCTACGGCACGCCGACCGACTGCGTCCACGTCGCGATCACCGGCATGCTGCAGGAAGAACCGGACATCGTGGTCTCCGGCATCAACAACACCGCCAACCTCGGCGACGACGTCATCTATTCCGGGACCGTCGCCGCGGCCATGGAAGGCCGGTTCCTGGGCCTGCCCGCGGTGGCGGTGTCGCTGCACACCCGCAACCATGACGCCAGGCACTACGAGACCGCCGCGCGCGCCGCGGTGGAGATCGTGGCGCGGCTCAAGGCCGACCCGCTGCCCGCTGACACCATCCTCAACGTCAACGTCCCCGACATCGCCTGGGACGACCTGCAGGGGTTCGAGGTCACCCGGTTGGGCAACCGGCATCGCGCCGAGCCCTGCGTCCCGCTCGAGGATCCGCGCGGCCGCACCTGGTGGTGGATCGGCGCCGCCGGCCCTGAACAGGATGCCGGCCCGGGCACGGATTTCCATGCCGTGCGCACCGGCCACATCTCGATCACCCCGATCCACGTCGACCTGACCCGCTACCAGGCACTGGAACAGGTCGCCAGCTGGGTCGACGGGCTCGAGGCGGCGCTCGACACGGAGCCTGCGGAATGACGGCGCGCCTGCGCCTGAAGCCCGAGGCGATCGGCATGGGCATGACCTCGCAGCGGGTCCGCGACCGCCTGATCGAGCGCCTGCGCGAAGGCACCGCGACCAACCCCGGGATCCGCGACGAGCGTGTGCTCAATGCGATCCGCACGGTGCCGCGCCACCTGTTCGTCGACGAGGCGCTGGCGACGCGGGCCTACGAGGACACGGCGCTTCCGATCGGCCATGGCCAGACCATTTCGCAGCCGTGGGTGGTGGCGAGGATGACCGAGGAGCTTTTCATCGACGCACAGCCGAAACGCGTGCTGGAGATCGGGACGGGCTCGGGCTACCAGGCCACGATCCTCGCCGCGCTCGGGCTCGAGGTGCACACCGTGGAGCGCATCGGCGACCTGCTGCGGGTGGCGCGCAAGCGCTTCCGCTCGCTTGGGCTCAACATCCGCAGCAAGCACGACGACGGCCGCGTCGGCTGGCCCGAGAACGGCCCCTACGACGGCATCCTGGTCACCGCCGGCGCGCCTGCGCTGGTCGACGCGCTGGCGGAGCAGCTGGCGCCGGGTGGCATTCTGGTGGCGCCGGTCGGCGCCGGCGGGGCGCAGTCGCTGTTGCGCCTGCGCAAGGACGCCGAGGGCAGGATCAGCCAGGAGACCCTGGCGGCGGTCGTGTTCGTGCCGCTGCTGTCCGGGACGCTGGATTGAGTGCGCCCCCGGCACCGCCCGGTGGCGGCAGTGGGGTCGACGGATCGCTCGGCGAGCAGCTGGGCGCGGTCATCGATCGCCTGCCCGCGGGCGGGCAGCTGACGCTCGCCGACCTGCTGGCGCAGCTGGGCGACGAAGGGCTGCTGGTGGTGTCCATCCTGCTGACCCTGGTGTTCCTGATCCCGGTCTCCATCCCGGGGGTGAGCACGGTCTTCGGCGCCGCCATCCTGCTGGTGGGCATCAGCCGGCTGTCGGGACGCCCCTTGTGGATCCCGGCGCGGCTGGCCGACAGGGCGCTGCCCGCCGACCGCCTGCGCCCGGGGCTCCTCGCAGGCATGGCCTGGGTGCGTCGGCTGGAGCGCATCGCGCGGCCATACCGGCTGCGCGGACTGGTCGATGGCCGGCTGCAGGGGATCGTCAACGACCTGGCCTTCATCTTCGCCGCGCTCCTGCTGATGATGCCGTTCGGCTTCGTTCCGTTCAGCAACACGCTGCCTGCGCTCGCCCTGCTGCTTTACGCTGTGGGCTTCATCCAGCGCGACGGCGGCTCGGTGCTGCTGGGCCACGTCGCCACCCTCGGCACGGTGGCGTACTTCAGCGTGCTGATCGGCGGCGGTGGCCTGGCGGTGCGCGAACTGCTGCAGCGCCTGGGCTGACGCCCCCAAACGCGACAGGAGCCGACGAACCGAGCATGAGCATCCCCCACCGACACTCGCTGCGACGCGCCTGTCTTCTTCTCCTGCTGGGCTGCCTGGCCCTGGTGCTGGCCGGTTGCGGATCGAGCAGGGTGGTGCGCGAGGGGGGCAGCAGCCGGTCGCCGGCGCGCGTGTCGACGCCGAAGCCGGGACAGTCGGTGACGGTCGAGCGCGGCGACAACCTGTACCGGCTCGCGGTCAACAACGGGATCAGCCCGCTCGACCTCGCGATGTGGAACGGCATCCGGGCGCCCTACACCATCTATCCGGGGCAGCGGCTGCGGCTGTATCCGTCCGGTAGTGGCCGCGGCACCACGGCGTCCACGCCGGCGCGCCCGCCGGCGGCCGGCACCCGGGTGGTCCGCCCCACGCAGGCACCGCCACAACCGGCGGGACCCGCGCCCGCGGCGAGCCCGGTGGCGTGGAAGTGGCCGGCGGACGGCCAGATCGTTGGCCGCTTCGTGAACGGCGAGCCGACCAAGCAGGGCATCGACATCGCCGGCAATGCCGGCCAGCCGGTGCGCGCCGCGGGGCCGGGCGTGGTCGTGTATTCGGGCGCCGGGCTCATCGGCTATGGCGAACTCATCATCGTCAAGCACGACGAACAGTGGCTGTCCGCCTACGGCCACAACCGCAGCCGCCTGGTGAACGAGGGCGAGCGGGTGACCGCGGGCCAGCAGATCGCCGAGATGGGCCGCACCGGTGCCGCCCGCGACATGCTGCACTTCGAGATCCGCTACAACGGGAAACCGGTCGACCCGTTGCGATACCTGCCGCGCCGCTAGGCGCAGCGCCGGCCGTCGCGGTCAGTCGCCGGCCGGATCCATGATGAAGCCCGCCACCACCCGGCGGCCCTCGCTCGCCAGCACGTTGAACGTGCGCGCCGCGGCGGCATTGGTCATCGCTTCCAGGCCGATGCCGCGAGCCAGGCAGGCGGCCATGGTGGCCGCGGGCGGGAAGGCCTGGCGCCCGCCGGTACCCAGCAGGACCAGTTCCGGCTCCAGCGCCAGCAGGGGGTCCAGGTCCGCCGGCTGCAGCGACGCGGCGTCGCGCACCGGCCAGTCCTCGACCAGCGCCCTGGGCGCCAGGATGAAGCTTGCGGCCAGGCGCCGCTCGTTCACCAGCGCCGAGGCGCCGTCGGCGCCGCGCATCACGTAATCGTAGTCGGGGGTTTCGAGGTTCAGCTGCATCGCGGTACCTGCGTCGGACTGCCGCGGGTGGTGCCTGCCGCGCGCGATCAGGCGCGGGGCAGCACGATCTGGCGCTTGTCCTTGCCCGGCCGGTAGAGCACCGCGACGTGGCCGATCCGCTGGACCACCGCCGCGCCGGTGCGGACGGCCAGGTCCTGGATCATCGCATCACGGGCGTCCCGGTCTTCCGCGGCGACCTTCACCTTGATCAGCTCGTGGTGCTCCAGTGCGAGGTCGACCTCGGACACCACCGCGTCGGTGATGCCCTTGCCGCCCACCTGCAGCATCGCCTTGAGGCCGTGGGCCTGGCCGCGCAGGAAGCGGGACTGGGCGGAGGTCAGTGCGACGGACATGGGCGATGGCGGGGCGGAAAGGCCGTGCAGGGTATCATGGCGCCCCCGCAACGCCCTGATTCGCCGGCCTTTCGCCGCCGCCGGGCGGCCCCACGCACCGAGCAGCCGCGCCGCCATGGCCACCCGCAGCAAGAGCAGCCAACGCTGGCTGAAGGAACATTTCTCCGACCCCTACGTGAAGAAGGCGCAGGCCGACGGGCTGCGCTCGCGGGCGGCCTACAAGCTGGAGGAGGTGGTCGAGCGCGACCAGTTGCTGAAGCCGGGGATGGTGGTGGTGGACCTGGGCGCCGCGCCGGGTGGCTGGTCGCAGTGGGTGCGCCAGGCCCTGGGCGACAGCGGCCGGGTGATCGCGCTGGACATCCTCGAGATGCCGTCGCTCGCCGGGGTCGAGTTCCTTCATGGCGATTTCAGGGAGGATGTGGTGTTGTCGGCGCTCGTCGACAGCCTCCGCGGGCAGCCGGTCGACCTTGTCCTCTCCGACATGGCCCCCAATAAGAGTGGCGTGGACGCCGTCGACCAGCCGCGGGCCATGTACCTGGCGGAGCTGGCGATGGAGTTCTCCGACAACCACCTGCGCACCGGTGGTGCCTTCCTGATCAAGCTGTTCCAGGGGGTCGGGTTCGACGACTACGTGCGGGAGCTGCGCCGTCGCTACGCGAAGGTGGCGATCCGCAAGCCGGCCGCCTCGCGCAAGCGATCGGCGGAAGTCTATGCGCTGGCGCAGGGCAAGCTCGCGCAGATCAAGTAAGGTGCCCCAACGTGTCCCAAGAGCGGTTCCGGAGCAAAGCTGAACATGAATGACCTGGTCAAGAACCTGATGCTCTGGGTAGTGGTCGCCGTCGTGCTGATGGTGGTCTTCCAGAGCTTCAACCCGAAGCCGTCGGCGGGCTCCGAGGTGATCTATTCGCAGTTCATGACCGACGTGCGCAATGACCGCGTCACCAAGGTCGACATCGCGAGCGACGAACGCACCATCGTGTTCGAGCGCAAGGACGGCAGCACGGCCACCACCACCGCGCCGCGCCGCGACGAGAAGCTGGTGGACGACCTGATGAACCACGACGTCCAGATCGAGCAGGAGAAGCCGGAGTCGGGGGTGTCGCTGGGTGCGATCCTGTTCCAGTTCCTGCCGGTGCTGCTGATCATCGGCTTCTGGTTCTTCATGATGCGCCAGATGCAGCAGGGCGGCAGCAAGGGCGCGATGTCCTTCGGCCGCTCGCGCGCGAAGCTGCTCAACGAGGACCAGACCAAGGTCACCTTCGCCGACGTCGCCGGCTGCGACGAGGCGAAGGAAGAAGTGTCGGAACTCGTCGAGTTCCTGCGCGACCCGACCAAGTTCCAGAAGCTGGGCGGGAAGATCCCGCGCGGCGTGCTGATGGTCGGCCCGCCGGGCACCGGCAAGACGCTGCTGGCCAAGGCCATCGCCGGCGAGGCCAAGGTGCCTTTCTTCTCGATCTCGGGGTCCGACTTCGTCGAGATGTTCGTCGGCGTCGGCGCCAGCCGCGTGCGCGACATGTTCGAGCAGGCCAAGAAGCACGCGCCGTGCATCATCTTCATCGACGAGATCGACGCCGTCGGCCGCCACCGCGGTGCCGGCCTGGGCGGCGGCCACGACGAGCGCGAGCAGACGCTCAACCAGCTGCTGGTCGAGATGGACGGCTTCGAGGGCGGCGAGGGCGTGATCGTGGTCGCCGCGACCAACCGCCCGGACGTGCTCGACCCGGCGCTGCTGCGCCCGGGCCGCTTCGACCGCCAGGTGGTGGTGGGCCTGCCGGACGTGCGCGGCCGCGAGCAGATCCTGAAGGTTCACATGCGCAAGGTGCCGCTGGCCGAGGACGTGGTGCCGATGGTCATCGCGCGCGGCACCCCGGGCTTCTCCGGCGCCGACCTCGCGAACCTGGTCAACGAGGCCGCCCTGTTCGCCGCGCGCGGCAACAACCGCGAGGTGCGCATGGAGCACTTCGACAAGGCCCGCGACAAGATCATGATGGGCACCGAGAACCGCTCGATGGCGATGAGCGAGCAGGAGAAGACGCTCACCGCCTACCACGAGGCCGGCCACGCCATCGTTGGCCGCCTGGTGCCGGAGCACGACCCGGTCTACAAGGTCACCATCATCCCGCGCGGCCGCGCGCTGGGCGTGACCATGTACCTGCCCGAGGGCGACAAGTACAGCTACAACCGCACCGCGATCCAGTCCCAGCTGTGCTCGCTGTACGGCGGCCGCGTGGCCGAGGAGCTGATCTTCGGCGACGACAAGGTCACCACGGGCGCCAGCAACGACATCGAGCGCGCCACCAAGATGGCCCGCAACATGGTCACCAAATGGGGCCTGTCGGAGGAGCTCGGCCCGATCGCCTATGGCGAGGAGGACGACGAGGTGTTCCTGGGCCGCTCGGTGACGCAGCACAAGAGCGTCTCCGACGACACCGCGCGCCAGATCGACGAAGTGGTGCGCGCCATCCTCGACCGCGCCTACTCGCGCACCCGCACCATCCTGACCGAGAACATCGACAAGCTGCACACGATGGCCAAGCTGCTGCTCGAATACGAGACCATCGACGTGCCGATGATCGACGCGGTGATGGAGAACCGCGAGTCGCCGCCGCCGATGGGCTGGAGCCCGGGTGGCCCGGCCCGCGACGAGCCGAAGCCGATCACCATCGGCGGGCCCGCGCCGCAGACCTGAGCTGCGTTGCCAATGCACCACGAAACAGGCCAGAGTCCGCTCTGGCCTTTTTCATTTGCGGGTGCCCGCCGATGTTCGATACCTCGCCCCGGCTGGACTGCGCAGGGCGCGCGCTGAAGCTCGACCGGCCGCAAGTGATGGGCATCGTCAACGTGACCCCGGATTCGTTCTCCGATGGCGGCGACCACGCCACCGTGGAGGCCGCGGTCGCGCACGGCCTGCGCCTGGCAGCGGAGGGCGCGGACGTCCTCGACATCGGCGGCGAGTCCACGCGGCCGGGCGCCGCCCCGGTGCCGCTGGAGGAGGAGTTGCGGCGCACGATCCCGGTCATCGAGCGGCTGGCGCGCGAGACCGCATTGCCGATCAGCATCGATACCTCGAAGCCGGAGGTGATGCGTTCCGCCGTGGCTGCGGGCGCGGGCATGATCAACGACATCCATGCGCTCGGTCGCGACGGCGCGCTCGACGCCGCCGCCGGGCTCGGGGTTGCGGTGGTGCTGATGCACACGGTGGGCGAGCCCGCGGCGATGCAGGATGCCCCGCGCTACGACGACGTCGTCGGCGAGGTGCACCGCTACCTGGCCGAGCGCATCTTCGCCGCGGAAATGGCCGGGATCCCGAAGAAGCGGATCGTCGTCGACCCGGGCTTCGGTTTCGCCAAGGACCGCGACCACAACCTCGCGCTGCTGGCACAGCTCGCACGCTTCACCGAGCTGGGCGTTCCGGTGCTGGCGGGGCTGTCGCGCAAGCGCACCATCGGCGACCTCACCGGCCGCACGGAGCCGCGCGAGCGCGTGCATGGCTCGGTGGCCGCGGCGCTGATCGCGGCGCAGCGAGGCGCGCTGCTGCTGCGCGTGCACGACGTCGCGGCGACGGTCGACGCGCTGCGGGTCTGGCAGGCGGTGGCGGCGGTCCCGATGCCGCGGCAGAAGCAGGCGCCGCCAGCGATTTCGTGGCCCGACATGTAGGAGCGGCCGCTGGCCGCGACCGCGGACGCGCCCGTCGCAGCGCGGGCGTGCCGCGGATGCCCCCGCGCCACCGCGGTAAGCTGCGCGGCGGAACGGCCCGGTCGTCGGGTCCGGGGGAGACTGCATGACCGCCAGCACGCCGCTGCTTGCCACATTCGCCGCCTACATGCTGCTGATGGTCGGCATCGGTTTCTGGGCCTGGCGTTCCACCCGCAATTTCGACGACTACATCCTCGGCGGCCGCTCGCTCGGCAGCGTGGTCACCGCGCTGTCGGCGGGGGCTTCGGACATGAGTGGCTGGCTGCTGATGGGGCTGCCGGGGGCGATGTACCTGGGCGGCGCCTCCGAAGCGTGGATCGCCATCGGCCTGGTGGTGGGCGCCTGGGCCAACTGGCGCTTCGTCGCCGGGCCGCTGCGGGTGTACACCGAGCGCACGCGCAACGCGCTGACCCTCCCGGACTATTTCACCCACCGCTTCGCCGACGACAGCCGCGTGCTGCGCATCGTCGCGGGGCTGGTGATCCTGGTGTTCTTCGCGGTGTACTGCGCCTCGGGCATGGTTGCCGGCGCGCGGCTGTTCGAGAGCGTCTTCGGCATGCCCTACGCGCAGGCGCTGTGGTGGGGCGCGGCGGTCACCATCCTGTACACCTTCGTCGGCGGCTTCCTCGCGGTGAGCTGGACCGACTGCGTGCAGGCGACGCTGATGTTCCTGGCGCTGCTGCTGGTGCCGGTCGTGGTGGTGGTCGGGCTGGGCGGCGTCGGCACGAGCCTGGCGGCGATCGAGCAGGTGGATCCGATGCGGCTGGACTGGTTCCGGGGCGGCGAGCTCGGCGCCATCGGCATCGTGTCGCTGCTGGCCTGGGGCCTGGGCTATGTTGGCCAGCCACACATCCTGGCCCGCTTCATGGCCGCGGACAACCTGGCCACCATCCCCAAGGCGCGTCGCATCAGCATGGGCTGGATGATCCTGTGCCTGGCGGGTTCGCTCGCGGTCGGCTTCTTCGGCATTGCCTACTTCGCGGCGAACCCGGCCGTCGCGGGGCCCGTGGAGGCCAACGCCGAACGCGTGTTCATCGAGTTGTCGCAACTGCTGTTCAACCCGTGGATCGCGGGCGTCCTGCTGTCCGCGATCCTCGCCGCGGTGATGAGCACGCTGTCGGCGCAGCTGCTGGTGTGCTCGTCCGCGCTCACCGAGGACTTCTACCGTGGCCTGCTGCGGCCGCGCGCAGGGCAGGGCGAACTGGTGTGGGTCGGTCGGCTGATGGTGCTCGCGGTGGCGGTGGCGGCGATCCTGATCGCGCGCGACCCGGACAGCCGCGTCCTCGGCCTGGTCTCCTATGCCTGGGCCGGATTCGGCGCGGCCTTCGGGCCGGTGGTGGTGCTGTCGCTGTTCTGGCAGAGGATGACGCGCAACGGCGCGATCGCCGGCATCTTCGTCGGCGCCATCACCGTCATCGCCTGGAAGCAGACCGGCAGTCCCCTGTACGAGATGGTGCCTGGCGTGGCCGCCGCGACGCTCGCGATCGTCGCGACCAGCCTGCTCGGGCGGGCGCCGCCGGACGACGTCCAGGCGACCCACCAGCAGGTGCGGTTGACGCTGAAGGAACATGGCTACTGAATCCGGCGTCTGGCCGCCTCGTCCTCCCGGGGCGGCCGGCACGCGGACCGCAGGCGATGCCCGCTGACAGGCGCCCGCCCGCGCTTGCGCTGATGGGCCCGACCGCCGCCGGCAAGACCGCGCTGGCGCTGGCGTGGGCGGAGCGGCTGGGCGGCGAGATCGTGAGTGTCGATTCGGCGCTGGTCTACCGCGGCCTCGATGTCGGCGCCGCCAAGCCCGATGCCGCCGAACGCGCGAGCGTTCCCCACCACATGCTGGACCTGCGCGAGCCATGGCAGCCGTACTCGGCGGCCGAGTTCGCGCGCGATGCGCGCGCCGCGGTCGCGGCGGTCGTCGATCGCGGCCGGCTGCCGATCCTGGTCGGCGGCACCGGGCTGTACTTCCGCGCGCTGCTCGAAGGCCTGTCGCCCATGCCCGAGGCCGACAGCGGGATGCGGGCCGCCCTCGAGGCGGAAGCGGCCGCCCACGGGTGGCCCGCATTGCACGCGCAGCTGGCGCGCGTGGACCCGGCCGCGGCGGCGCGCATCGGGCGCAACGACGCGCAGCGCATCCAGCGCGCGCTGGAGGTCTGGCGGACGACCGGCGTCGCCATCAGCCAGCTGCAGGCGCAGGCGACGCCTGCCGCCGCGCTGCCGTGCCGGGTGCTGAAGCTGGTGGTGTCGCCAGCGGATCGCGCGCGGCTGCATGCGCGCATCGCGGCGCGCTTCGACGCCATGCTGGCCGCGGGTTTCCTCGACGAGGTGCGGGCATTGCGCGCACTGCCGGCACTGCAGGCGCATCCGGCGCCGCGCGAGCTTCCCGCACTGCGCGCGGTGGGCTACCGCCAGGCCTGGGCATATTTCGACGGCGCCACCGATGCCGCCACGTTCCGCGACCACGCCATCTTCGCGACCCGGCAGCTGGCCAAGCGCCAGCTGACCTGGCTGCGTGGCGAACTCGACGCGTTGTGGTTCGACCCGGCGACGGATCGGCCCGCCCTGGACGCCGCCGTGCAACGGTTCCTCCCCCCGTAGGAGCGGCCGTTGGCCGCGACCGGATGCTCGCGCAAGGCGGTCGCGGCCACGGGCCGCTCGTACAGGCGAGCGCGGACGCGCGGGTTGTGCACGCGATCACGTCCCGCACCGGCACGCGCGGAGCGCGTCGGTTAAGATCGGCCCGTCGCCGCCGGGGAGCGGGTCGGGCGACGCGGGGAAACACCAGAACAACAATAACCAGGCAGGGGAAAGCCATGTCCAAGGGACAGTCTTTGCAGGATCCGTTCCTGAACGCACTGCGGCGAGAGCGCGTGCCGGTTTCGATCTACCTCGTCAACGGCATCAAGCTGCAGGGCACCATCGAGTCGTTCGACCAGTTCGTGGTGCTGCTGCGCAACACCGTCAGCCAGATGGTCTACAAGCACGCGATCTCCACCGTGGTGCCAGCGCGCAACGTACGGGTCGGCCCGGGCGGCGGCTACGTGCAGTCCGCCGACGGCAGCGCCGGCGAGGCCGCGGACGACGAATCCGAGTAGCGCCCACCCTTGCAATGGCGGCCTGCGCCGCCATCTCGTGCCGATGAGCTCATCCGGTACCTCCAGCCTCTTCGAACGGTCCCAGGGCGGCGAGAACGCCCTGCTGGTCCAGACCCACAGCGGACCCGTCGACGAGGGCGCGCAGGAGGAGTTCGCCGACCTCGCGCGGTCCGCCGGCGCCACTATCGCCGCCGTGCTGACCGCCCGCGTCGACAAGCCCAACCCGGCCACCCTGATCGGCACCGGCAAGCTCGACGAGATCAAGGCCGCCGCCGACGCCACCGGTGCCGACCTGGTGCTCGTCAACCATCCGCTGTCGCCGGGCCAGGAACGCAACCTCGAGAAGTTCCTGCAGCGGCGCGTCGTCGACCGCACCGGGCTGATCCTCGACATTTTCGCCCAGCGCGCGCGCAGCCACGAGGGCAAGTTGCAGGTGGAGCTCGCCCAGCTGCGGCACATGGCCACCCGCCTGGTGCGCGGCTGGACCCATCTCGAGCGCCAGCGCGGCGGCTCCATCGGCCTGCGCGGCCCCGGCGAGACCCAGCTCGAGACCGACCGCCGGCTGCTGCAGAAGCGCGTCGACCAGCTGCAGAAGCGGCTCGACAAGGTCGAGGTGCAGCGCACGCAGATGCGCCGCGCGCGCGTGCGCAGCGAGATCCCCCGCATCGCGCTCGTCGGATACACCAACGCCGGCAAGTCGACGCTGTTCAACGAGCTCACCGGCGCCGATGCCTACGCCGCCGACCAGCTGTTCGCGACCCTGGACCCGACCGTGCGCAAGGTGGCGCTGCCGATGGGCAACGCCGCGCTCGCCGACACCGTCGGCTTCGTGCGCGACCTCCCGCACGAGCTGGTCGCGGCGTTCCGCTCCACGCTCTCCGAGGCGCGCGAGGCCGACCTGCTGCTGCACGTGGTGGATGCCGCCGACCCGCTCAACGCGGAGCGCATCGTGCAGGTGGACGCGGTGCTGGAAGAGATCGGCGCCGGCGAAATCCCGCAACTGCTCGTCTACAACAAGATCGACCGGATCCCCGTGCGTGCCGGCAACGGTGTCGACGGCGGGCCCGTCGATGCCCCCGGTGGCGACGCGGCCGGCGCGCCGACCGCGGGCACGGGCGGGCTGGCATCCGAGGACGACGGCGGTGAAGACACTGTCGCCACTGCGCCGATGCAGCCGCGCCACGACCGCCCCGACGGCAGCCGCCCGGACGAGCCCGCGCGCGAGCGGGTGTGGATCTCCGCGCGCGACGGCGCCGGGCTGGACCTGTTGCGCGACGCCATCGGCGCGCGCCTGGGCATGGTCCGGGTCGAGGCCGAGCTGATGCTGCCGGCCACCGCCGGCCGCCTCCGCGCGCGGCTGCACGCGCTCGATGCCATCCGCGCCGAGCGTCACGACGAGGGCGGCTGGTGCGTCACCGTCGACCTCGCCCTGGCCGACGCGGTGCGCCTGGCGTCGGACGAGGAGGGTGCGCCACTGCGGGTCCACCTGCCGGTGGCGCCGGACACCGACGACTGACCCACCGGGCATCCCCGGCCACACCTTGTAGAATGACCCACCCGCCGCACGCCCTCCGGTCTGCGGTCCGGATCCACCAGACTGGAGCAGGCATGGCCTGGAACATCCCCGGCAAGAAGAACAGCGGCAGCGCGGAAGACCGGCGGCGCAATGCCTGGAAGCCCCGCGGCAGCGGTGGCGGCGGCGGTGCCTTCGACGGCATCCTCGACCGCCTTCGCGGCATCTTCGGCGGCGACGGCGGCAATCCGCTGCGCTGGATCGGCATCCTGTTCGTGCTGTGGCTGGTGTTCAACTGCTTCGTGCTGGTCGGCGAGCAGGACCGTGGCGTGGTGCTGCGCTTTGGCCAGTTCGCCCGGATCATGCAGCCGGGCCCGAACTTCAAGCTGCCCTGGCCGCTGGAGCGGGTCACCAAGCTCAACACCACCGGCGTGCGCACCTTCAGCAACAGCCTGCCGGTGCTGACCCGCGACGAGAACATCGTCACCGTGTCGTTCAACGTGCAGTACCGCATCAGCGATCCCCGGGTGTACCTCTTCGGGTCCCGCGACGCCGACCGCGTGCTCGAGCAGGTCGCGCAGAGCGCGGTCCGCGAGCAGATCGGCCGCGCCAACCTCGACGCCGCGCTCAACGCCCGCGGGCCGCTGTCGACCGCCGCCGCGGTGTCGCTGCAGGCCTCGCTCGACGCCTACCGCACCGGCCTCGTGGTCACCGAGCTCAGCCTGCAGGACGCTCGCCCGCCGGAGGAGGTCAAGCCGGCGTTCGACGAGGTCAACAGCGCACAGCAGATGAACGAGCGCCTGGTCAACGAGGCCCGCGCCTACGCCGCGCGCATCGTGCCGGAAGCGCGAGGCGAGGCGCAGCGCACGCGCACCGTGGCCGAGGGTTACAAGACGGCGTCGGTCGCCCGCGCCACCGGTGACGCGACCCGTTTCTCGCTGCTGCTCGACGCCTACCGCACCGCGCCGGAGGTCACCCGCAAGCGCCTGTGGCTGGAGACGGTGGAGGCGGTGCTTGGCGACAACCGCAAGATCGTCGGCGGCGACGGCCGCCAGCTGATCTACGTGCCGATGGGCGGCGCGCAGGGCGCTGGCGCGCCCACGCCGTCGCCGATGCTCACCCCGGAGCTGATGTCGCCGACGGTGGAGGCCGCCCCGGCGCCGCCGCCGCGCCAGACGACGCCGCGCCCGACCCGTGACGGAGCCACCCGATGAGACCCCCCCTGATCGCCGCCATCGTCGTGGCCCTGCTGTTCCTGCTGATGGGCTCGGTGTTCGTGGTCCGCGAGGGCCAGATCGGCCTGGTGCTGAACCTCGGCCGCGTGGCGCGGACCGACATCGGCCCCGGGCTGCACTTCAAGATCCCGCTGGTCGAGAGCGCGCGTGTGTTCGACCGCCGCTTCCAGGCGTCCGAGTTCCCGCCCGAGCGGTCGCTGACGTCCGAGCGCAAGGACGTCAGCGTCGACTTCGTCGCCATCGGTTTCATCGTCGACGCGGCGGACTTCTACCGCGCCACCGGCGGCGACGAAGGCCTGGTCACCGACCGCCTGGCGCCGATCATCAAGGAATCGCTGCGCAACGAGATCAACTCGCGCACGCTGACCCAGCTGGTGTCGGGCAACCGCGACGAGCTCATCGAAGGCCAGCTGCCGGCGATCAACCAGGGCGCGCAGACGCTCGGCATGCGCATCGTCGACATCCGCTTCAAGCAGATCGACCTGCCGACCGACAGCGAGGTCATCGGCCAGGTGTACGAGCGCATGCGCGCCGAGCGCAAGCAGGTCGCGAGCGCCCTGCGCGCGGAGGGCGAGGAGCAGGCACGCATCGTCCGCGCCGAGGCCGACCGCGAGCAGACCGTGCTGCTGGCCGAGGCGGAGCGCGATGCGCAGAAGCTGCGCGGCGAAGGCGACGCCGAGGCCGCGCGCATCTACGGCGAGGCGGCCCAGCGCGATCCGGCGTTCTTCGCCTTCCAGCGCAGCCTCGACGCGTACCGCACGGCGTTCCAGGACGGCGAGGCGGTGATCGTAGTCGAGGACGACGATCCGTTCCTGCAGTACCTGCGCAGCGACCGTTGAGGACGCGGCGGGCCCTGCCTGCCGCGCTGGCGCCATGACCGACCTCTGGGCCGCGCTCTGCCTGGTCGCCGTCCTGGAGGGACTGCTGCTGTTCGCGGTGCCCGGGGCGTGGAAGCGTGCCGCGGTGCAACTGCTGGCGCTGGACGATCGCCAGCTGCGCCGCATCGGTGCCGTGGTGCTGGTCCTTGGCCTGGTCACGCTGGCGCTCGTGCGCAGCTGACGGACCTTTGTGGGAGCGGCCACGGCCGCGAGCTGCTGGCGGGAGCCCGAGCCAGGCGCGAGAGCTCGCGGCCATGGCCGCTCCCACAGAAGATTCTCCCGCCGTCGGCCGCACTGGCCCCCGGGGTGGAAAACCCGGAGAATGCACAAAAGCCGGAACGGGCCGCGCAACCAGCGCCGCCCGCCGGCTTTTTCCATGCGACACGTCCGGGAGCGAGGCAATGGGTCAGTCAGTGGTGGTGCTCGGCGCGCAGTGGGGCGACGAAGGCAAGGGCAAGATCGTCGACCTGCTGACGACCGACATCGGCGCCGTGGTGCGCTTCCAGGGTGGCCACAACGCCGGCCACACGCTGGTCATCAACGGCAGGAAGACCGTGCTGCACCTGATCCCGTCCGGGATCCTGCGCGAGGACGCGCTCTGCCTGATCGGCAACGGCGTGGTGCTGAGCCCGGCGGCGCTGATGAAGGAGATCGGCGAACTCGAGGCCAACGGCGTCGAGGTGCGCAGCCGGCTCAGGATCAGCCCGGCGACGCCGCTGATCATGCCGTACCACATCGCCCTCGACCAGGCGCGCGAGATCAAGGCCGGCGGCAAGGCCATCGGCACCACCGGACGCGGCATCGGCCCGGCGTACGAGGACAAGGTGGCGCGCCGTGGCATCCGCGTGGCGGACCTGCACTACCCGCAGCAGCTCGAAGAACTGCTGCGCACCGCGCTCGACTACCACAACTTCGTGCTGACGAAGTACCTCGGCACCGATGCCGTCGATTTCCAGAAGACCTACGACGAAGCGCTTGCCTTCGGCGACTACGTCGAACCGATGAAGTCCGACGTCGCCGGGATCCTCCACGACCTGCGCAGGCAGGGCAAGAAGGTGCTGTTCGAGGGTGCGCAGGGCTCGCTGCTCGACATCGACCACGGCACCTATCCCTACGTCACCTCCAGCAACACCACCGTCGGCGGCGCGCTCGCGGGCACCGGTGTGGGCGCGGATGCGATCGACTACGTGCTCGGCATCGCCAAGGCCTACGCCACCCGCGTCGGCGGCGGCCCGTTCCCGACCGAGCTCAACGACGACGTTGGCCAGGCCCTGCGCGACAAGGGGCAGGAATACGGCGCCACCACCGGCCGCCCGCGCCGCTGCGGATGGATCGACATCGTCGCGTTGAAGCGTGCGGTCGCCATCAACGGCATCAGCGGGCTGTGCATCACCAAGCTCGACGTGCTCGACGGCATGGAGAAGCTGAAGCTCTGCATCGCCTACCGCTACCGCGGCAAGGAGACCGAGTACGCGCCGCTCGACGCCCAGGGCTGGGACGAGTGCGAGCCGGTGTACCTGGAGTTCCCCGGCTGGAGCGAGAACACCCACGGCGTCACCGAGTGGGACAGGCTGCCGCCCGCGGCGCGCGCGTACCTGCGCGCGCTCGAAGAGCTCGCCGGCTGCCCGATCAGCATCGTGAGCACGGGCCCCGACCGGGACCACACGATGGTGTTGCAGGATCCGTTCGCCTGAGAACGGCAGGCGCGTGATGGAGCCCCGCGAATGCGGGGCTTTTTCCTGGCGCGTGCGCCGCCCGGGTCAGCCGGGCCGGTCAGGAGGCAGGTGCGCGGTCGGCATCGGCGCACGCGCCGCGTGCGTCATCCGTCCTTGCGGCGGGTCGCGCGACCCTGCGCAAAATCCGGAAAGGTTTCCGCGATCGCCTTCTCGTCCGGCAGGATGTAGAACACGCCGCCGCCCTCGAACGTCGGGCGGACGACCTGTTCGTAGAACCCGGGCGAGACGTTGATGCAGCCGTGGGTGACGCGGTTGTCGTCCGGCGAAGGCGATTCCAGGCGCTCGGCGCGTCGCTCGGCCGGGACGCCGGTTGCGGTGGGGTGGATGGAGACCGCGGAGTCGTAGTCCACCCACAGCACGCGGCCCGCATCGATCGACGGACCGTATCCACCCACGAAGCGGCCCGCGGGCGTCGTGCGATCCCGGCCCGGAATTTCGCGAAGCGCCAGGCCGGCGATGCCGGGAGCCGTGTGGTCGCCCGCTGCCGAGCCGAACAGCCCGGGTGCCGCACCGCGAAGCCGGCCATCGCCGCCGAACACGAGCATCTGCGCGGCGGCCTTGTCGATGATCGCGAATGGATAGCCCTGGCTGTCCTTCGCCGCAACCACCCAGCCCGCGAGCTTGATCACCGTGTCGGAGACCTCCTGGCCTGGCGGCAGCTGGTCGACCGCGGAGGACGGCTGCGCCGAGGCATCCCTGGCGCTGGCGGCGCCGGAGAGGCCTGCGAGGGCCAGCGCCAGCGCCAGGGCGCCCCGGACGGACCGGGGCGCCTGGCGTGTACACGTGCGGGTGGGACGGCTCCCCGTCGCGATTCCTACCAAAGCGATCAGCCGCGCGGCACGCGGCGCGGCGACGATTCCAGTTGCTGCACGCGGCCTTCGATCTGGTCCAGCCGCTGGTTGGCCTGCTGCGCGGACTGGTTGGCGGATTCGGCGCTCTGGGCCGCGCTCTGCACCCTGGTGTCGAGCTGGTCGAGGCGTGAGTTGATCCCTGCGAACTCGTCGTCATAGGTGGCGCAGGAAGCGAGCCCCAAGGTGGCGACGAGCGCCACGCCCAGGGTACGCGCCAACACCAGATGTTGCTTGGTCAGAGACATTCCGATTCTCCTTGCTCCGGGGTTTCCCGAATATAGCGGCCTTTCTGCCGGAGCCATGACCCACATTCAGCCCGCGTTGGGACAGGTCGGTCATGCGTGAAGACGCGGCAGCCGTTGAATATTTGACCCGAAGCCTGTCCTCCAGGACCCGCCGCCAACCGCAGAGGACCGTATGGCAGGCGTGGCGATCACGTGGTCGGACCAGCGGAAGGCGTCCCGGCCCTGTCATCGACTTGATCCGGGTCAGGGCGACCATCCGCCGGCGCACGGAAGATGGCAACGTGATGAAACGCCACGCCCCACGCGCCCGCGCCGCCGCACTGTTCGCCCTGATGGCAGCGTTGCTGCTCGCGCTGTTGCCGGCGACCGGCAGGCTGTTGGGCGCGCCTTCGCACGCAGGGGAATCTGCCGGCGCGGCAGCCATCGCGCAGGGTGTCGTGCCGGGTCCCCGCCACGCCGCGCATGCCGGCCTCGCGACGCATCCACGCCCGCAACCTCACCCGCATTCCGGCACAGGCCATGACGGCAGTGTCGGTGCGCCGGGCCTCCCCGCGGCCCCGGAGGACCAGCCCGGCCATCGCGGCGACGGCGACTGCGATTATTGCCCGTTGCTGGCGTCGCTCGTGATCCTGCCGCCGCCCCAGGACGCCGCGGGCGATGGCATGCGTCGACGCTCGCGTGACCCGCGCGCAACCGTCTCCCGGATCGCGCGTCGCCATCCGACCGGCCTCGGCTCACGTGGGCCTCCTCGCACCGCCTGATCCGCGCCCTGCGGACCGCGCTGCGGCCGCGCCCCCACTTCTTTCGTGTCATGGAGCAACCCCATGCAGATCCCCCGTGTGCCGGCGATCCGTTCGTCGTGCCTTGCGCTGGCCGTCGTCGCCGCGCTGGCGAATCCCCTCGCGCTCGCCGCCGACCAGCCGCAGCTCCCGCAAGGCGATGCGGTCGCAGTGCCCGACGCCCTGTCCGACGCGTCTCCCATCGACTTCGAGCGCGTGGTCGTCACCGCTGCGCGCCCCGTCGCCGCACTCACCTGGGAGACGGATCCGCGACTGCCGCGCCAGCCGGTGCCCGCGAGCGACGGTGCCGACTACCTCAAGACCGTCCCCGGTTTCTCCGCCGTCCGCAACGGCGGCAGCAATGGCGATCCCGTGTTGCGCGGCATGTTCGGCTCGCGGCTCAACCTGCTGACCAATGACGGCGCCATGCCGGGCGCCTGCCCGTCGCGCATGGACAACCCCATGTCCTACATCTCGCCGGAAACCTACGACGCGCTTGTGGTGGTGAAGGGCCCGCAGACGGTGCTCTGGGGCCCGGGCGCATCGGCCGGCACCGTGCGCTTCGAGCGCGACCGCGAGTTCTACGAAGAATCCACCTGGCGCCTTGCCGGCAGCGCGCTCGCCGGCAGCTTCGGCCGCAACGACCAGGTCGCCGATGCCACCTTCGGCGCCCGCCCCGGCTACGCCCGCGTCAGCGCCAACCGCTCCGAGTCCGGCGACTACGACGACGGCGACGGCAACCGCGTCGGCTCGGCCTGGAAGAAGTGGAACGCCGACGTGGCCGTGGGCTGGACGCCGGAAGCCGACACTCTGGTGGAACTCGCCAGCGGCTTCGGCGACGGCGAGGCCCGCTACGCCACCCGCGGCATGGACGGCGCGCAGTTCGAGCGCACCCACCACGGCCTGCGCTTCGAGAAGGAAAACATCGGCGAGCGCCTGCGCGCGGTCGAGGCCAACGTGTACTACAACCTCGCCGACCACGTGATGGACAACTACAGCCTGCGCGACCCGAACCCGGCCGGCCCGATGCCGATGCCGATGGCCTCCAACGTCGAGCGGCGCACCACCGGCGGACGCGCCGCCGCGACCTTCGACCTCGGCGCGGTGGAGCTGGTTGCCGGTGCCGACCTCATGGACAGCCGCCACCGCCGCCGGAGCGCGATGGGCCGCGGCGCCTACGAGGCGCAGGCATGGGACACCGATGCCCGCTTCGACAATCGGGGCCTGTTCGCCGAGACGAGCATCGCGCGCGACGGTGGCGCGCGCTGGATCGGCGGTGCGCGGGTCGACCGCGCCGGTGCCGAGGACGGTCGCGACAGCGTCGCCGCCGGCCACGGTCATGGCGGCCACGGCATGCCCAACCCGACGGCGGGGCAGTCGCGCGAGGAGACGCTGGCCGCCGGCTTCCTGCGCTACGAGCACGGTGCCAAGGGTTCGCCCTGGAGCTGGTATGCCGGCGTCGGCCACACCGAGCGCATGCCCGACTACTGGGAGCTGTTCTCGGCGGACATGGGCCCCGCGGATGCGGTCAACGCATTCTCCGGGCTCGAGACCGAAAAGACCACGCAGCTCGACATCGGCATGCACTACCGCCGCAGCGGCCTCCACGTCTGGGTGTCGGCCTACGCGGGCCAGGTCGACGACTTCATCCAGTTCCGCTATGTCCAGGGCGGGATGATGGACGGCATGAGCCAGGTGTCGAACATCGGCGCGCGCACCCGCGGTGCGGAGCTGGGCGCAGAGCTCCGGGCGGGCGACAGCTGGACCCTCGGTGGCGCCATGGCCTACGCCCGCGGCGAGGATCGCGACAGCGGCCGCCCGTTGCCGCAGATGCCGCCGCTGGACACGCGGATCACGGCCGCCTGGGACAACGGCACCTGGTCCGCCGGTGCGCTGGTGCGCGTGGTCGCAGCCCAGGACCGGGTGGCCCCCGGCTACGGCAACGTCGTCGGCCAGGACCTCGGCCCCAGCGCGGGCTTCGGCACCCTGGCACTCAATGCCGGCTGGCGCATCAGCGACCGGGTGCAGCTCACCGCGGGCGTCGACAACGTCTTCGACCGCGCCTACAGCGAACACCTGAACCTCGCCGGCAATGCCGACTTCGGGTATCCGGCCGACCCGGTGCGCATCAACGAGCCGGGTCGGACGCTGTGGGTGCGGGTGGGCTATCGCGACTGAGGGCAGTGCCGGCGCGGATGCACGGACGTACGATGTCCCCATGCGCCTGCCCACCCGAACCGCGCTGGCCCAGGCCTGGAAGCCGGCCCTTGCCTATGGCCTGCTGCTGGCCTGCGGCACCCTGGCCCTGCAGTGGCTGGACTACCAGCGCCTGGTGCGCAGCCACCTGGACCTGCTGTTCGACGGCCTGCTGGCGGGAGCCTTCCTTGCATTGGGGGCCTGGCTGGGGGTGCGGCTGCACGCACGCCGCGGCCCGCCGCCCGCCGCGTTCGACGGCAATCCAAGGGCGCGGGCGGCGCTCGGCATCAGTGCCCGGGAGCTGGACGTGCTGGCGGAGATCGCCGCCGGACACTCCAACAAGGAGATCGCCGCGCGCCTGAACGTGTCGCCGAACACGGTGAAGACGCACGTGGCGCGGCTGTACGAAAAGCTCGGCGCCCGCCGCCGCACCGATGCCCTGCGCCGGGCGCGCGAGCTGGGACTGGTGCCCTGACCGCCACACGAGGGGTGACATCGCGGAAATCACCCGTCGGGGCGATGGCGCGAGGCGGGTCCCCCGGGCCCAATGCAGCGTACCGCCTACCAACGGAGCCGCCATGTCCACCGTCCCCACCATCCTGAAATACGGCCTTGTCGCCGGCGTCATCGTCGGCACCTCGCTGCTTGCCGTGAGCCTCGCCTATGACGGGCAGCCACCGCCCACCTGGGGCATGGCGGCCGGGTTCGCGTCGATGCTGCTGGCGCTGTCGGCGGTGTTCGTGGGCGTCAAGCGCCATCGCGATCGCGCGGGCGGCGGGGTAGTCCGCTTCCGGCCCGCGTTCGGGCTTGGCCTCGGCATCAGCCTGGTGGCGAGCCTGGTCTACGTCGCGGCCTGGGAGTTGTCGCTGGCGCTGATCGACGCCGATGTCGCGCAGGTGTTCGCGCAGCAGATGGTGGCGCGCGCCGAGGCGAAGGGGCTGAGCGGCGACGCGCTCGCGGCCGCGGTACGCCAGGCCGGCGAGTTCGAGCGCATGTACCGCAACCCGCTGTACCGCATGCCGATGACCTTCGTGGAGATCTTCCCGGTCGGCGTCCTGGTGTCGCTGGTGTCGGCGGCTATCCTGCGCAATCCGCGGGTGCTGCCGGCGCGCGGCTGAGCCTCACGCGGCGCGGACACCGTTTCGCGCCGCGTGGACCCCATGGCCGCGACGCTGTCGCCGCATTCATGGGGCGGCGCGCATGGGCGGACGGGTGACGAGCGGGAAGCTGAGCAGGCTGGCCATCAGCCTGCGCTCGAGTTTCTGGTTCCTGCCTGGGCTGGTGGTGCTGGCGTCCATCGCCCTGGCACTGGGGCTGGTGGCCGCCGACCGCGCCCTCGGTGGCGCGCCGGCGGAGCGCTGGCCCGCGCTGTTCCTCGCCGACGCCGACGGCGCGCGGGAGCTGCTCGCGGTCATCGCCGGCTCGATGGTCACCGTGGCCGGCGTGGTGTTCTCGATCACGATCGTGGCGCTCGCGCAGGCGTCGACGCAGTACACCTCGCGGGTGCTGCGCAACTTCATGCGCGACCGCGCCAACCAGGTGGTGCTGGGGGTGTTCCTCGGCGTCTTCGCCTATTGCCTCGCCGTGATGCGCACGATCACCACCGACGGCGACGGCGGCTTCGTGCCGCTGGTGGCGGTGTTCGGCGGGCTGGTGCTGGCGCTGGTGGCGGTGGCGTTCCTGGTGTTCTTCATCCACCACGTCGCGGCCGCCATCCAGTCCGGCGCGATCGCCCGCGGCATCGCGGTGGACACGCTTGACACCATCGACAAGGTGTTCCCGGACCGGCTGGACGGCGATGAAGCCATGCCGGATGAGGGCTGCGATCGCGTGCGCTGGCACCCGGTCCCGGCGCCCGGCCTGGGCTACATCGAAAGCGTGGACCTGGACGCGCTGCTGGACTTCGCCCGCGGGCACGACGTCGTGGTGCGGATGGAGCGCAGTGTCGGCGACTTCGCCAGCCCCGACCGCGCCATCGCCAGCATCGGGTCGGCCGGCGCGCCCACGGCCGACGCCGTGGACGAGGTCGCGGGCATGTTCGCCATCGACTCCTACCGCACCATCGAGCAGGACGTGGCGTTTGGCATCCGGCAGCTGGTCGACGTAGCGCTGAAGGCGCTCTCGCCCGGCATCAACGACACCACCACCGCGGTCACCAGCCTCGATTACCTGTCGGTGATCCTGCAGCGCCTGGCCGGCCGCCGCATCGCGCCGCGCCCACTGCGCGACGGCGGCAGCGTGCGCGTGCTGCCGGCGGGACCCGGCTTCGAGCGGTTGCTCGGGCTCGCGTTCGACCAGATCCTCGAGAACGCGCATGGCAACACCACCGTGCTGCTGCGGATGCTGCAGGCGATCGAGCAGGTGCGCGACGGGACGCGGTCGGCGCAGCGCCTGCGGCTGCTCGAGGACACGCGCGACACGGTCGCGGCGGTCGCGCTGCACACGGCCTCGAGCGGCCGCGCGCGGCGGTTGCTGGAGGACCAGCTGGGCGGCGCGAGTGCGGTCGGGGAGGACACCGCGGGTGCGTGAGCGCGAATTGCGGTCCCCGCGACCTTCGGCGATGATCGGGCGCATCGACCCCGACCCGAGGAATCCGATGCCGGCACCCACGACCCGCGCACTGCAGTCCGCGCCCGTTCCGCGCCAGACGTCACGACGGGGGGTCGCGCCGTGAGCGACACCATCGTCCCGGCGTGGAAACAGGTGACTCCGGAGCTCCGGCAGGAGGTGATGGAGTTCTGGCTGTCCGAGGGGGCACTCGACGAGCCGGAAGCCGCGGCGAAGCGCACCGAGCAGGTCGTGTGCGTGGGGCGCGATGGCGATGGGGCCATCTGGGCGGTGGGCACTGCATTCCTCGGCGTGCTGTCGACGCTCGGCCAGCCGACCTACTTCTGCCGTGCGTTCATCGCCGCCCGCCGCCGCGGCTCGGGCGGCATGATGCCGTTCTTCCGGTCGATGCGCGACCTGCTGGAGGACTACAACCGGGGCCTGCCGCAGCCGGAGTCGATCGGCATCATGCTCGAGCTGCAGAACGAGATGCTGTCGAAGCGCTACCGCCTCGCCTACGAGCCGGAAGCGGATGCCTACTTCATCGGCTACTCGCCCCGCGGCCACCAGCTGCGCGTGGTGTATTTCGAGGGCGCGCGACTGCTGTTGCCGCCCGGGGCGGTGCAGCGTCCGGCGGCGCCTGCGGCGGGGCCCACCGGCAGCGCGGCCTGAGCCGGTCGCGGTGACGGCATGACCGGCGATGTTGCGGGCGGACAATTCCTCGTCCAGCTGTTCCTGCCCCTTGATGACAATGCCGGCAATGCCTTGCCACGTACCCTGTTCGATGCGGTTCGTGGGGAACTCACCGAGGCATTCGGCGGCGCGACCGCCTTCCTGCGGGCGCCCGCGACCGGCGCCTGGGAGGACGGCGACGGCGACGTCCAGCGCGACGAGGTCGTGCTGCTGGAAGTGATGGTGGATGGACTGGACCGCGACTGGTGGAGCCGCTACCGGCAGGAGCTGGAGCGTCGGTTCCAGCAGGACGAGGTCCTGGTCCGCGCAATCCCGGTCCAGGTCCTCTAGCGAGCGCACCCGCCGGCACGCGTCTTGCATGCCTGGCGGTATGGACGCATTGCGCATTGCCCGACATCGACAGGCCCGGTCCCGTCCCATGCGGACACCGGCGGAAGACCGCTTCCAGCGCATCGTGGAGGGGCTGAGCGCGCTCACTGCGCCCACTGCCACGCCGCCGCCGCTGGACGAACTGATCGGGCGCGTGGTTGCGCAGGCGCAGGAGGCGACCCACGCCGGGGGTGCCGTGCTGGAACTGGTGGAAGGCGCCCAGCTGATGGCGATCGCGGCGTCGGGCTCGCTCGCCGCGCGGGGTGGGCATCGCAGGCACGTCGGCGCGGGCGCGTCGGGGCGCGCGATCGCGGCGCAGGCACTGCAACTGTGCGCCGACACCTGGGCCGATCCGGCGACGGGCCGGCGCGCGCGCAGCGGGATCGGGTCGCGCTCGGTCATGGCGGCGCCGCTGGCCTACCGGGGCGCCGTCATCGGCGTGCTCAAGGTGGTGGCGGCGGCGCCGGACGCGTTCGATGCCATCGACGTCCACGCACTGACGCTGTACGCGGCACTCGTCGGCGGGCAGCTCGGGCGCCAGCGCGAGGCCGCGGCGACCCTCGCCGCGGCCGAGCGGGTGCAGCGCCTGATCGCGTCTTCGCCCGATGCCTTCATCAGCATCGATGCGTCGCTCACCATCCTCGAGTGGAACGCCAGCGCCGAGAGGCTGTTCGGCTGGTCGCGCGAGGAGATGCTCGGACGCCCGCTGGCGCCGATCGTGGAGATCGAGGGCGGCGCCTGGGCGGACCCGCAGGCCGCCGTGCGGCGTTTTGTCGAAACCGGCCAGAGCAGGCTGATGGGGCGACGCATCGAAGGCCTGGCCCACCGCCGCGACGGTTCGCGCCTGCCGGTGGAACTGGTGCTCAATTCCTCGCGTTCCGACGGGCGCATCCTGTTCGACGCCTTCATCCGCGACGTCAGCGAGAGCCGTGCGCTGGTCGAAGGCCTGCGCCTGCAGGCGCTGCGCGACGAACTCACCGGCCTGGCCAACCGCGCCGGCTTCAACCGCGCGCTCGACGACGAGTTCGGTCCCGTCGCGACCGCCGCCGGACTCGGCCTCGTGTTCCTCGACCTGGACGGGTTCAAGCAGGTCAACGACACCCACGGCCACGCCGCGGGCGATGCGGTGCTGCGCGAAGTGGCGCGGCGCCTGCAGGCCTGCGTGCGCCAGAGCGACATGGTCGCGCGCCTGGCAGGCGACGAGTTCGTGATCCTGCTGCGCGGCATGGCGGATCCGCGGGCGGACATCGCGGCGATCCTCGATACGGTGGTGGCGTCATGCCGTGCCCCGGTGGAGGTGGATGGCGTTTCCTGCCGGGTGTCGGCGAGCCTCGGGGTGGCGCTGCGCGGCGCCGACGATACCTGCGCCGCCGATCTGGTCCATCGCGCCGACGGCGCCATGTACCTCGCCAAGAAGCGGGGCGGCAATGGCTGGTGCGTCGCCGACACCACGGTCTGGTCCAGCATCAACGATAGCGAAATCCTATCGATCGGATCGGTATAATCGACTTCTCTAATTGATAGGCGGCGCCTAACATAGCGTCCAACGCCGGTCCGTCCGGCTGCGACCCCGCCCACAACAGAGGAAGCCCATGTCCGTCATCAATACCGAAGTCAAGCCGTTCAAGGCCACCGCCTACCGCAACGGCGAGTTCATCGAAGTCAGCGAAGCCGACCTGAAGGGCAAGTGGTCGGTGTTCGTGTTCTATCCGGCCGACTTCACCTTCGTCTGCCCGACCGAGCTCGAAGACCTGGCGATCAACTACGACGAATTCCAGAAGATGGGCGTCGAGATCTACAGCGTGTCCACCGACACCCACTTCTCGCACAAGGCCTGGCACGACACCTCGGACGCGATCGGCAAGATCAAGTATCCGATGATCGGCGACCCGAGCGGCACCATCACCAGCAACTTCGAAGTGATGCGCCCCGGCGTCGGCCTCGCCGACCGCGGCACCTTCATCGTCGACCCGGACGGCATCATCCAGGCCGTCGAGATCACCGCCGAGGGCATCGGCCGTGACGCGCTGGAGCTGCTGCGCAAGGTCAAGGCCGCCCAGTACGTCGCCGCGCATCCCGGCGAGGTGTGCCCGGCGAAGTGGAAGGAAGGCGAGAAGACGCTGAAGCCGTCGCTCGACCTGGTCGGCAAGATCTAAGCCCGCCGAAAGAGCTCGCGGCCATGGCCGCTCCCACACGAGCTGTCGTGGGAGCCGGCATGCTTGCGAGCTCGTCCTCCCCATCCCTGCGGAAGCAGGGGTGGGGATGGACCGGAGCCCGTGCGAGCGCGCGGTTTGCGGTCCATCCCCACGCGTCGGCGCCCAGTCCTTCGACCGGATGCCGCCCCCCGTATTGCCTGTTGCCGGAGACCCGCCATGCTCGACGAAGACCTCAAGACCCAGCTCAAGGCCTACCTGGAGCGGCTGCAGCGCCCGCTGGTGCTGGTTGCCTCGGTGGACGGGAGCGACAAGTCGCGCGAGATGCTCGAGCTGCTCGAGGACATCAACGAACAGTCATCGATGATCTCGGTCGACGTGCGTCGTGACGACGACCAGCGCAAGCCCTCGTTCGCCATCACCTCGCCCGGCCACGACATCCACCTGCGTTTCGCGGGCCTGCCGATGGGCCACGAGTTCACCTCGCTGGTGCTCGCCCTGCTGCAGGCGGGCGGCCACCCCTCCAAGACCGCGCCGGAGCTCCTCGACCAGCTGCGCTCGCTGCGCGCGGCCACGCCGGACGGCCTGCTGCACTTCGAGACCTATTTCTCGCAGTCCTGCCAGAACTGCCCGGACGTGGTGCAGGCGCTGAACCTTGCCGCCGTGCTCAACCCGAACATCCGCCACGTCGCCATCGACGGCGCCGTGTTCCAGGCCGAGGTCGACGCGCGCGAGATCATGTCGGTGCCGTCGGTGTACCTCAACGGCGAACTGTTCGAGCAGGGCCGCATGACGCTGGAGCAGATTGTCAGCCGCCTCGACGTCGGCGCCGCCGCCCGCGAGGCCGCGGCGATCGACCGCAGGGACACGTTCGACGTGCTCGTGGTCGGCGGCGGCCCCGCCGGCGCGGCCGCCGCGATCTATGCCGCGCGCAAGGGCATCCGCACCGGCGTCGTCGCCGAACGGTTCGGCGGCCAGGTGCTCGACACCATGGCGATCGAGAACTTCCCCTCGGTGCAGGAGACGGAAGGCCCGAAGCTCGCCACGCAGCTGGAAGCCCACGTGCGCCAGTACGAGGTCGACGTCATGAACCTGCAGCGCGCGCAGTCGCTCGAGCAGGACCAGGACGGCATCACCACCATCCGCCTGGAGAGCGGTGCCAGCGTGCGCAGCCGCGCCGTCGTCCTCGCCACCGGCGCGCGTTGGCGGCAGATGAACGTGCCGGGCGAGGACCAGTACCGCAACAAGGGCGTGGCCTATTGCCCGCACTGCGACGGCCCGCTGTTCAAGGGCAAGCGGGTGGCGGTGATCGGCGGCGGCAACTCCGGCGTCGAGGCCGCGATCGACCTCGCCGGCATCGTCCAGCACGTGACCCTGATCGAGTTCGACTCGAAGCTGCGCGCCGACGAGGTGCTGCAGCGCAAGATGCGCAGCCTGCCCAACGTCACCGTCATCACGTCCGGGCAGACGCTGGAAGTGCTGGGCGACGGCAACCGCGTCAACGGTCTGGTCTACCGCGACCGCGTCGGCGGCGACGCGCACCGGGTGGAGCTCGAGGGCATCTTCGTGCAGATCGGCCTGCTGCCCAACACCGAGTGGCTGAAGGGCACGCTCGAGTTGAGCCCGCGCGGGGAGATCGAGATCGACGCGCGCGGCCAGACCTCGCTGCCGGGCGTGTTCGCCGCGGGCGATGCCACCACCGTGCCGTACAAGCAGATCGTGGTGGCGATGGGGGCCGGGTCCAACGCCGCGCTCAGCGCCTTCGATCATCTGATCCGCACGAGCGCACCGGTCAGCGAGCCGGTGGCCGCCTAGGCCGCGGCGCCCGACGCGGCGCCAGGAACCGACCGATGAACCTGCGCGACCTCAAGTACTTCGTCGCACTCGCCGAGCACCGCCACTTCGGCCATGCCGCAGCGGCGTGCTTCGTCAGCCAGCCGACGCTTTCGACCCAGATCCGCAAGCTCGAGGACGAGCTGGGCGTGGTGCTGGTCGAGCGCGCGCCGCGCAACGTGATGCTGACGCCCGCCGGCCTGGACGTCGCCGCGCGCGCGCGGCGCATCGTCGCCGACGTCGAGCAGATGCGGGAGGTCGCGCGCCGCAGCCGCGACCCGGAGGCCGGCGTGGTCACCATCGGCATCTTCCCGACGCTCGGTCCCTACCTGTTGCCCCACGTCGTGCCGAACCTGCACGCACGCTTCCCGGCACTCGAACTGCGCCTGGTGGAGGAGAAGAGCGACGAACTGCTGGCGCGCGTGCGCGACGGCAAGCTCGACGCCGCCATCCTCGCGCTGCCCGTGCACGACGACCAGCTGCACGTGGAGCCGCTGTTCGAGGAACCGTTCCTGCTCGCGGTACCGGCCGGCCACGCGCTCGCCGGCCGATCGTCGCTCGTGCTCGACGACCTCGCCGACCAGCGCCTGCTGCTGCTGGAGGACGGGCACTGCCTGCGCGACCAGGCGCTGGACGTCTGCCAGCTCGCCGGCACCGGCGAGAAGAGCGGGTTCCAGGCCACCAGCCTGGAAACCCTGCGCCAGATGGTGGCCGCCGGCGTCGGCATCACGCTGCTGCCGGCGCTGGCGACCCGTCCTCCGGTGGTGCAGCCCGACAGCATCCGCCTGGTGCTCTTCGAGGGCGAACAGCCCAGCCGCCGCATCGCGATGGTCTGGCGCAGGAGTTCGGCGCTCGACACGTTCCTCGGCAGGCTTGCCGACGTGGTGCGCGACCTGCCGCGGGGCCTGCTGGCAGCCTGACGGAGCCGGCCGGGCACCGGCGCCCTGCGGCGCCGGCGGTGACTGGAGCCGCGCCGCGACATATCCGGCGAACCCTTCCTGCGCGCACCCCTGCGGGCGCCGCGGCGATGCCGTGTGCGCGTGATTGCTGCACTGCACGGTGACAAAGCGGGTGGCCCATGCATACGCTTCGCCCACGCGTCGTTGTTAGCGCTACCACAGCTGCCGGCCAGGCGCGACGTCCATGGGTCCCGGTCGGCGGCCAAGGTTCAGCGGGTATTCCGCGAGCGAGACGGGGTTGCGGTGCGGGGAACACCTCCGGGGGGAGGGTGAGGCAGGCGGGACAGGGACACGCGGGTGCAGGTGCTGTACGGCATGCCGGGGGGCGCGGCCAGGGCTGCGCGAGACCCATACGGTGGCCGATTTGCTGGTCCAACTCCAGACCGAAGGGACACATCGATGAGTCGTGCATTGAGGAGCTTCAAGTCGCGGGCGATCTTCACCTTCGTCGGGGGCGTGCTTGTCATCAACCCCGCGTTCGCCCAGGACGTGCAGGCGCCGCCGCCGGCCGCGCCGGCGTCGCAGGATGCCACTGCCCAGCAGCAGTCGGGGGACGACGCCACGACGCTCGACCGGATGGTGGTCACCGGCATCCGCAACAGCCTCGAGAACTCGATGTCGATCAAGCGCGAGTCCGCGGGCGTGGTCGACGCGATCAGTGCCGAGGACATCGGCAAGTTCCCCGACACCAACCTCGCCGAGTCGCTGCAGCGCATCACCGGCATCTCGATCGAGCGCCGCGACGGCGAGGGCGCCCAGGTCACCGCGCGCGGCTTCGGCCCGCAGTTCAACATGGTCACGCTCAACGGTCGCCAGATCCCCGGTGCCGACGCCTTCGGCGCGTCCGGGCAGGTCGCGATCGGCGGCGTCGACGGCGGCACCCGCGCATTCAACTTCGCGCAGCTCGCGGCCGAGGCCGTCAGCGGCATCGAGGTCTACAAGACCGGCCAGGCGCACGTCCCCAGCGGCGGCATCGGCGCCACCATCAACATCCTTACCGACAGGCCCCTCAACCACAGTGGCGTGGTCGCCAACGTGGGCGCCAAGGCGGTGTCGGACCGCTCGCAGCCGTTCGACAACGAAATCACCCCGGAGCTCTCCGGCATCTTCAGCTTCACCAATCCCGACAAGACGTTCGGCGTCGGCCTCAATGCCAGCTACCAGAAGCGCAAGGGCGGCTCGGTGCAGGCGACCGACAACTACTGGAACGTGCAGCCCTGGACCGGCAGCATGCCCGGCACCCCCGACGTCGTGAACGCGCCGGCCGTGGGCGAGCTCTACGCGCGCCCCAACGACCTGCGCTACGCGTTCTCGGACTTCGAGCGCGAGCGCATCAATGGTCAGGCGGTGATGCAGTTCGCGCCCACCGACAGCCTCAGCCTGACCCTCGACTACACCTACTCGACCAACGAGATCACCGAGAACCGCGGCGAGCAGGGCATGTGGCTGCAGAACAGCAACTACACCGACGTCGAGTTCGACACCAGCGGCGCGGTGGCGACGCCGGTGTACATCCGCGAGATCGCGGGCACGAAGGACTTCGGCCTCGAGCAGCAGCGGAACATGCAGGAATACAAGCTGGGCTCGCTCGGCTTCAATGCCGTGTGGGACGTCAGCGACCGCTTCAGGCTGAGCTTCGACGGGCACAACTCGAAGAACGAAAGCCGACCCAACGACCCGCTGACCGGCGGCGGCTCGATCTTCATGAGCATCGCCGGCACCAACAACTGCACCGTCGGCCCGCACTGCGGCGGCTCCTGGGTCCAGGAGATGTGGTTCAACAACAGCCTACCGGTCGGCGCCCAGACCTGGTACCCGACGACGGCGGACGCGGTCGCCGGCACCAACGGCGTGGTCAATCCCGGCTTCGTCGCGGGCGAGATCGGTTCGCAGGTACTGCGCGTCAACGCGCAGACCCAGGTGAGCGAGATCAAGCAGGCGCGCGTCGACGGCGAATGGACCTTCGACAGCGGCCGCTTCACGTTCGGCATCGACAACACCGAGTCGTCCACCCACCGCCTGCAGGCGACGGAGGCGTACCACACGCTGGGCGACTGGGGCGTCGCCAACGTCGATTCGGACGTCGCCGGCGGCCTGATGAACCTGCTGCGCCCGGTCGACATCGTCGGCCTGTTCGACGACTACGACATCAGCAGCTTCACCGCCTGGCGTGGCGACGCCGGCGAGCTCACCGAGTGGGCCGCGGCGCAGTACGGCCTGGACCCCAGCGTCAGCGGGCTGCGGGCGGCCGACAACCGCGTGGAGGAGGACACCCGCGCCGCCTACGTGCAGGTGGAGTTCGAAGGCGAACTGGGCGGCATGCGCACCAACACCCGCATCGGCGTGCGCTACGAGGAGACCGAACTGGTGTCGACCTCGCAGCTCGCCATCCCCGAGGCGATCGAGTGGCAGGCGAACAACGACTTCCGCATCGTGCCCTCCGAGGAACAGCAGCCCTTCAGCGAGTCGACGGACTACAGTTACATCCTGCCCAACCTCGACTTCAGCATCGACTTCACCGACCAGCTGAAGGGCCGTGCCTCGTTCGGCAGGACGATCGCCCGCGCGCCCTACGGCAACCTCTATGCCGGGCCCGGCGCGCAACAGCCGTTCGGCTCGGTGCTGATCGACCCGTCGGTGCGCGCCAGCGGCAATGACCAGAACCCGAGCCTCAAGCCGCTGGAATCGGACAACCTCGACCTGGCGGCGGAGTGGTACTTCGCCCCGGCGAGCTACATCTCGGTCACCTACTGGAACAAGTCGGTCGGCAACTTCATCGGCAACACCGTGGTGCAGGAGTCGCTGTATGGCCTGACCGATCCGACCTCGGGCCCGGATGCACAGGCGGCGCTCGCCTTCCTGCAGAGCCAGGCCTGCATCGACCAGGTGACGGCGGCAGGCAACAGTGTCGCGGCGTGCTCGGCGAACGACACCTCGCTGTTCGCGGCGCTGGCGATGCTGCGGAATGCCGAGACCGGCGGCCTGGCCGCCTACAACGGCAGCGGTGCGCAAAGCATTGCGCTGGAGAATGCCTACAACCTCTACGGCGAGGCCGACGACCCGCTGTACCTGTTCAACGTCAACCGCCCGGTCAACCAGAACGAGGCCAAGCTGCGCGGCTGGGAGCTGGGCGGCCAGTACTTCTTCAGGGACAGTGGGTTCGGCATCTTCGCCAACTACACGGTCGTGCGCGGCGACGTCGGCTACGACGACGGTGGCGACCCGGGCATCGACCAGTTCTCGCTCACCGGGCTCAGCGACACCGCCAACGTGATGTTCATGTACGAGAACTACGGCTGGTCGGCACGCGTGGCCTGGAACTGGCGCGACGAGTACCTGATCCTGGCCAACCAGGGTTCGAGCCGCAATCCGTACTACGTCGAGGATTACTACCAGTGGGACCTGAGCGTGAACTACGCGCTCAACGACCACTGGTCGTTCGGTTTCGAGGCGATCAACCTCACCGGCGAGGACGTGCGCTGGCATGCCCGCACTGACGACCAGATCGTCAGGCTGGTCGACCAGAGCCCGCGCTACATGCTGGGCGTCCGCTACCGGTTCTGAGTCCCGCGATAGTCCCTCCCCGGGTATCGCAATGGGGCGGGACCGCTGCGGACACGCGGCGGTCCCTTTTCTCCGCGCGTCGCCGCCTTGCCGGCGCCGCGCCTTTCTGCAATCGTCGCCACCAGGGTCACTGCACCCGCCACGTGCCTCCGCACGCCACGGCGCCAGCGCCGGAGACGACATGCCCCGCCACGAACTGCTGAACAACGTCGCGCACAGGGACCTGCGCGTGGACCTGCGCTTCGGGGCCGGGTTCGGTGACGCGGTGGCGATGGTGCCGGCGTTCGCCACCGAGCTCGCGGAGCTGCAGCGCGAATATCCGGTCTTCTTCCGCCCCGATCCCGCCGGCGCCGGCTGGCAGGCCGTGGTGCTGCTGGGTTTCGAGCAGGGCGAGAACCTGTTCCTGCAGGACGGTCGCTGGAACGCGGCCTATCTGCCGGGCGCGGTCGCCAAGGGCCCGTTCCTGATCGGATTCCAGGAGCAGGACGTCGAAGGCGAGCTGCGCCGCGAGCCGGTGATCCACGTCGATCTCGAGCATCCGCGCGTCGCGACCGGCGACGGCGAGGCGGTGTTCCTGCCCCAGGGCGGCAACAGTCCGTACCTGGAGCACGTCGCCGGGGTCCTGCGCGGCATCCGGGACGGTGTCGAGCTTGGCCGGGCGATGTTCGCGGCGTTCGACGCCGCCGGGCTGATCCAGCCGGTGGCGCTCGACGTGCAGCTCGAAGACACCCACCGGGTCAGCGTGAAGGGCCTGCACGGCATCGACCGCGAGCGCCTGGCCGCACTCGACGCCACCACGCTGGAGCGGCTCAACCGGGCGGGGTTTCTCGAGGGTGCGTACCTGGTGCTCGCATCGATGCACAACGTGCGTCGGCTGATGGCCGAGAAGCAGCGGCGCCTGAAGCAGGGCGCGGCCGATGCCCCCGGGCGCGCGGCCTGAGCGGGATGCGCCACGCCGCCGCCAGCATCGGTGAGCGCGAGGGCTGCCGGCCCGATGCGCTGCCCATCGCGGAGCTGCTGGAGGGTGGCGTGCCGGTGGTGATGCGGGGCCTGGCGCGCGACTGGGCGCTGGTCGACGCCGGGTCGCGCGGCACGCGCGAGGCGATGGACCTCCTGCGCCGGCACGACGCCGGGCGACCGGTGCAGTATTCGTACGGGGCGCCGGACATCGCCGGGCGCCCCTTCTACACGGAAGATTTCGGCGCGCTGAATTGCGAAGTCCGGCGCAGCGGGCTGGGCGAGGTGCTGGACGCGATCGCGGCGCACCTGGACGATCCGCATCCGCCGACGTATTACGTTGCGTCGCTCCTGATCGACCCGGCGTTGCCCAGGCTGCGCGAAAGCAACGATCTCGACCTTGCCAGCCACGGCATCGACGCCCCGCCCGCGATCTGGATCGGCAACCGCGTCACCGCCTCCTGCCACTACGACGCGCCCAACAACATCGCCTGCTGCGCGGTCGGCCGCCGGCGCTTCACGGTGTTCCCGCCGGAGCAGATCGACAACCTCTACCCGGGCCCGCTGGAGCCGACGCCAGGCGGGCAGGCGGTGAGCATGGTCGACTTCGCCGCACCGGATTTCGAGCGTTTCCCACGCTTCCGCGATGCGCTTGCGCACGCGCAGACGACCGTGCTCGAACCCGGCGACGCGCTCTTCATCCCTGGCATGTGGTGGCATCACGTGCAGGGGCTCGATGCGTTCACGGTCCTGGTCAACTACTGGTGGAGCAGCATGCCTGCCTACGTTCCGGCGCCGATACTGGCGCTGTACCACGCGCTCTGGGCTGTCCGCGACCGCCCGCAGCGCGAGAAGGACGCCTGGCGCGCGGTGTTCGACTACTACGTCTTCGGCCCGGCCGAGCGTGCCGGGGAACACCTGCCGGAGGCGGCGCGGAACGTGCTTGGCCCGCTCGACGAGACGCTGGCGCGCCAGCTTCGCGCGATGCTGATCGCGAAGCTCAACCGGTGAAGGGGGGAAACGGGCGATGACGCACGTGCGCAGGGTGGTGATCGCCGGCGGCGGCACTGCGGGCTGGATCGCCGGCGCGACGCTGGCGCACCAGTTCCGGGAGCTGCTGGACATCACCCTGGTGGAGTCCGACCAGATCGGAACCGTCGGCGTCGGCGAGTCCACGGTGCCGCCGATCCGCACCTTCCACCGGTTCCTGCAGGTCGACGAGCAAGCGTTCATGCGCGCGGTGGCCGGCACGTTCAAGCTGTCGATCTCGTTCGAAGGCTGGCGCCAGGCCGGCGACCGCTACATGCACCCGCTCGGTACCACCGGGCAGGGCACGCTCGGCTGCGGCTTCCACCACTTCTGGCTGGAAGCGCGGCGCCGCGGCATCGCGCCGGACTTCCCCGGCTTCAGCGTCGAGAACGCCGCCGCCTGCCAGGACCGCTTCGCGCTGCTGCAGCAGCCGGCGATCAACTACGCCTACCACCTCGATGCCGGCCTGTACGCGCGCTTCCTGCGCGGCATCGCCGAGCGCCATGGCCTGAGGCGCGTGGAGGGCAAGATCCGCGAGGTTCGGCAACACGCCGAAAGCGGTGACGTCGAGGCGCTGCTGCTCGAGGACGGGCAGCGGCTCGAGGGCGACCTGTTCATCGACTGCACCGGCTTCCGTGGCCTGCTGACCGAGCAGACGCTGCACACCGGCTACGAGGACTGGAGCCATTGGCTGCCCTGCGACCGCGCGGTGGCGATGCAGGTGGCGCCGATGGGGCCGCCCGTCCCGTACACGCGCGTCATCGCGCACGATGCCGGCTGGCGCTGGCAGATCCCGCTGCAGCATCGCGTCGGCACCGGGCTGGTCTACTCCAGCCGCCACCTGTCCGACGACGAAGCGGCTGCGCAGCTCCTGCGCGACGTCGGGGTGCCGCCGTTGCGCGAGCCGCGGCGCGTGCCGTTCCAGGCCGGGCGCAGGCTGAAGGCATGGAACCGCAACGTGGTGGCAATGGGCCTCGCCAGCGGCTTCACCGAGCCGCTGGAATCCACCAGCATCCATCTCGCGATCACCGCCGCCGTGCGCCTGGTGCAGATGTTCCCGTTCGCGGGCATGGCGCCTGCGCTGGTGGAGCTGTACAACGCCACCAGCCGCGCCGAAATGGAACACGTGCGCGATTTCATCATCCTGCACTACCACGCCACGGCGCGCGACGCGCCGCTGTGGCGCGAGTGCAGGGAGATGGAATTGCCAGACACGCTGGTACAGCGCCTGGACGCATGGCGGGAGCGTGGCCACGCCTGGCAGGGCGGGGACGACCTGTTCCGGGTCGACTCGTGGACGCACGTCCTGATGGGGCAGGGCATCATGCCGGCCCAGCACCACCCGCTGCCCCGTGCGCTCGGCGACGACGACCTGCGGGGCCTGCTCGCGTCGATGCGCCGCCCGGTCGAACAGGCAGTCGCGCAGATGCCGCCGCAACACGAATTCATCGAACGCTACTGCAAGGCCGCGCCCGAGATCTGGGCCGGTGCACGACCCATGCAGGCCAACACAGGGAGTCCAGTGCCATGAACCACGCCAGCCGATCGATGCCGCCGGCGCGCACGCATCGCCTCCACGCCGCCTGCCTGCTGGCGCTGGGTCTGGGCGCGTGGACGTTCGCCGCCGCGCAGGCGCCCGCTGCGGCGGGTCTGTCGGCCGACGGTGACGCCGCATCCGCGACCGCGAACCCGGCAGTGTGGCCCGCGCTGCGGTCGCCGATCGCGCCCGATCCGGCGCTCGAGCAGCGCATCGGCGAACTCCTGTCGCGCATGAGCGTGGAGGAGAAGGTCGGCCAGGTCGTGCAGGGCGACATCGGCAGCGTCACGCCCGAGGACGTGCGCCGCTACCGGCTGGGTTCCGTACTCGCAGGTGGCAATTCCGACCCCGGCAAGAGCTACCGCGCCACCGCCGCGGAATGGGTGGCGCTCGCCGACGCCTTCCACGCGGCGTCGATGGACACCAGCGGCGGCCACAACGCGATCCCGGTGATCTTCGGCATCGACGCCGTGCACGGCCACAACAACGTCGTCGGCGCGACGCTGTTCCCGCACAACATCGGCCTGGGCGCCACGCGCAACCCGGACCTCATGCGCGAGATCGCCGCCGCCACCGCGGTGGAGCTGCGCGTCACCGGCCTCGACTGGACCTTCGCGCCGACGCTCGCGGTGCCGCGTGACGACCGCTGGGGCCGCACCTACGAAGGCTATTCCGAACATCCCGAGGTCGTCGCCAGCTACGCCGGGCCCCTGATCGAGGGCCTGCAGGGCAAGGTGGACAGCGATGCCTTCCTCGCGCCGCGGCACGTGGTCGCCACTGCCAAGCACTTCCTCGCCGACGGCGGTACGGAGGAGGGGCGCGACCAGGGCGATGCGCGCATCGACGAGGCCGAGCTGCGCGACATCCACGCGGCCGGCTACCCGCCCGCGCTGGAGGCGGGCGTGCAGGCGGTGATGGCATCGTTCTCGAGCTGGAACGGCGTCAAGATGCACGGCAACGAGAGCCTGCTCAGCGGCGTGCTGAAGGAACGCATGGGCTTCGACGGCTTCGTGGTCGGCGACTGGAATGCGCAGGGCCAGATCCCCGGCTGCACCAACACCGACTGCCCGCAGGCGCTCAACGCCGGCGTCGACATGATGATGACCCCGGACACCTGGAAGGGCTATTACGAGAGCACCCTGCGCCACGTGAAGTCCGGGACCATCCCGATGGCGCGGCTGGACGAGGCGGTGACGCGCATCCTGCGGGTCAAGATGCGCGCGGGGCTGTTCGAGGCGCCGCCCCCGTCGCAGCGCCCGCTGGCCAGCGACGACGGCCTGCTCGGCCACGCGGACCACCGCGCCATCGCCCGCCGCGCGGTGCGCGAATCGCTGGTGCTGCTGAAGAACGACGGCGGGCTGCTGCCACTGGATCCGAAGGCCGACGTGCTGGTGGCGGGCGACGGCGCCGACGACATCGGCAAGCAGTCCGGCGGCTGGACGCTCACCTGGCAGGGCACCGGCCTGAAGCCGGATGATTTCCCCGGCGCCACCTCCATCTGGGCGGGCATCGAGCAGCAGGTCACCGCCGCCGGCGGCACCGCAGTGCTCTCGGTGGACGGCAGCTACACGCGCAAACCCGATGTCGCCATCGTCGTCTTCGGCGAGGAGCCGTACGCGGAGTTCCAGGGCGACATCAGCACCGTTGCGTACAAGCCCACCAGCACCGCCGACCTCGACCTGCTGAAGCGCCTGCAGGGCGAGGGCATCCCGGTGGTGTCGGTGTTCCTGTCCGGGCGCCCGTTGTGGGTCAACCGCGAGATCAATGCGTCCGATGCCTTCGTCGCGGCGTGGCTGCCCGGCTCCGAAGGCGGCGGCGTGGCCGACGTGCTGCTGCGCCGGCCCGACGGCCGCATCGCCCACGACTTCCGAGGCAGGCTCTCGTACTCCTGGCCGCGCAGCGCGGCGCAGACGCCGCTCAACGCCGGCGACGGCCAAGACGCGCAGTTCGCGTACGGCCATGGACTCACCTACGACGACGATGCGACGCTCGCGCGGCTGCCGGAGGATCCCGGCGTGGACCTCAGCGCGATCCAGAGCGCGCGCTTCTTCGAGCGCGGCGGCCTGGCCAAGGGCTGGCAGTTGCGCATCGGGCAGGGCGATGCCGGCACCCGCGTCACCACCCCGGTCGAGGCCCGGGACACGGCGTTGACGGTCACCGCCGTCGACCACAAGGCGCAGGAAGATGCCTGGCGCTACGACTGGACCGCCGCCGGCGCGTCGCGCATTGCATTCGTCGCGCCGCAACCGCTCGACCTCACGCGCGAGACCAACGGCGACGTGCAGCTGTTGGTCACCCTGCGCCTCGATACCGCGCCGCCCGCTGACACCGCGCTGTTCGTCGAATGCGGGCCGGAGTGCGATGGCGAGGTGCCGGTGGCGGCGCAGCTCGCCGCACTGCCGCGCAACGAATGGCTGCGCGTCGGTATCCCGCTGAAATGCTTCGCGGCCGCCGGCGCCGACACCGGCAAGCTGGCGGTGCCGGCGGGTGTCGCGTCGACGCAGGGGTTCCGCATCGCGATCAGCGAGGTCGGCTACGGCACCGACGCGGAGCACGTGCTGGCCTGCGAGTAGCGGCAAGGTCGCGGCGCCGCCATGGGTCGATAATGGGCCCATGGATACCACCCTGCACCACGTCGTCATCGTCGGCGGCGGCTTCGCCGGCCTCTGGGCCGCACGCGGACTGGCGCGCGCGCCCGTGCGCATCACCCTCGTCGACCGCCAGAACCACCACCTGTTCCAGCCCTTGCTCTACCAGGTGGCAACCGCAGGCCTGTCGGCGCCCGACATCGCGGCACCCCTGCGCCACATCCTGCGTCGGCAGCGCAACGTCGAAGTGCGCATGGCCGAGGTCGAGCGTATCGATGCGGGGTCGCGCGCACTGGTACTCGCCGACGGCGGCCGCATCGGATACGACATCCTGGTCATCGCCACCGGCGCCACCCACGCCTACTTCGGCAACGACGACTGGCGCACCCATGCGCCGGGGCTGAAGACCCTGGACGATGCGCTCTACCTGCGCCGGCAACTGCTGATCGCATTCGAGCGCGCAGAGGTCGAGACCGACGCCGCGGCACGCGCCGCCTGGCTCAGCTTCGCGGTCGTCGGTGGCGGCCCCACCGGCGTCGAACTCGCCGGCACGCTCGCCGAAATCGCGCGCCACACCCTGCGCCACGAGTTCCGCAACATCGATCCCGCCGAGGCGCGCGTGCGGCTGGTCGAGGCCGGGCCGCGCGTGCTCGCGAGCTTTCCCGAGGACCTGTCCGTGCGCGCGCGGGAGCAGCTCGAGCGCCTCGGCGTCGAGGTCTCCACCGGCCAGCCGGTGACGCGCATCGACGATGACGGCTACCGCGTCGGCGACACCGATGTCGCGGCGCGCACCGTGGTGTGGGCCGCGGGCGTCGCCGCATCGCCACTGGCGCGCTCGCTCGGTGTGCCGCTGGACCGGGCGGGGCGTGTCCAGGTGTCTGGCGACCTCTGCGTGCCCGGGCATCCCGAGATCTTCGTCGCGGGCGACCTGGCCGCCGTCCAGCAGGCGGACGGCCGTCCGGTGCCCGGCGTCGCGCCCGCCGCGAAACAGATGGGCCGGCACGTCGCCGGAACCATCCGCGCGCGCCTTGCCGGGCGCGTCGCCACCGCATTCCGTTACCGCGACTTCGGCAACCTCGCGACCATCGGCCGCATGGCGGCGGTGGTCCACGTTGGGAGGCTGAGGCTGTCGGGCGCGCCCGCCTGGTGGTTCTGGCTGCTGGCGCACCTCGTGTTCCTGATCGGCTTCCGCAACAGGCTTGCCGTGATGCTCGACTGGACCTGGTCGTACTGGAGCTACCAGCGCGGCGCGCGGATCATCCTGGGCGGCAGCAGCCCGCAGGATCCGCCTCGCTGAACAGACGGTCCGCCGCTACCGCGCCGGCACGGTAACAGCCGCGCCCGCCCAGCGGCGTCGGGATCAGTCCCTGTCACCCCGCCCTGTGCGGAACGTCCCCGCCAGCACGAAGGGCGCCCGGGAGAGCAGGGCGCGCGAGACGTCGGCGCTGTCCTGCACGCGCAGGAGCGCCTCCACGGTGTGCGCGAAGACGGTGCCGGACGGGATGGCGGGCCGGGAGCGGGCCACGGGCTCGCGCGCCCAGGCGGCGTGGATCAGCGGCTCCGCATCCACCCAGTCCAGCCGCGGCTCGCGGCATGCGGCCCAGACCGCATGCGCATGGCCGCAGCAGCAGCTCCACGGAAGCGCGCCGTAGAGGGCGCGCAGTTCCCTGCCGACGGTCTGGCAGGCCTCGGCGCATGCGTCCGCGTCTGTGCGCGACATGGCGATGCTCGCTTGGGCGGGGAGCAACAGCGTGCGCCCGGCAGGCACCGACCATGGTGATCGCCGTGTCGACGCACCGTTAATGCGGCGTATCGGAGCCCTTGGACGCCCATTCACCCATGCGCGCGGCCCGGCCAGCGGGCGCTCGACGCGTGGTCAGCCCAGGGCGTCGATCACCGCCTGGCTGAAAGCCGGCACGTCGTCGGGCTTGCGGCTGGTGATCAGGTGGCCGTCGGTGACCACTTCCGCGTCCTTCCAGCGTGCGCCGGCGTTCTCGAGATCGGTGCGCACCGATGGCCACGACGTCAGCTCGCGGCCCTTGGCCGCTCCGGCTTCGGCAAGCAGCCACGGCCCATGGCAGATCGCGGCAAGCGGCTTGGCGGCGGTATCGAACGCACGCACGAAGGCGACCGCCTTCTCGTTGGTGCGCAGGTTGTCCGGGTTGATCACGCCGCCGGGCAACACCAGCGCGTCGTAAGCGTCGGGGGAGGCCGCGTCGAGGGCGACGTCGACACCGACGGAGTCGCCCCAGTCCTTTCCTTTCCAGCCGCGGATCTCGCCGGACTCCGGCGACACGATGTCGACCTCGAAACCGGCATCGCGGAGGCGGTCGCGGGGGCCGGTGAGCTCGAACTGCTCGAATCCGTTGGTGGCGAGGATGGCGATGCGCTTGGCCATGGGGGGCTCCTTGCTGGGGGCAGTCCAGTCTGGCGATGCAGCGGTTCCGAGGCGGTGAAAGCAGGCGCAGGTGCAACACGCGCGCCGCGCGCAACGCGGCCGGGAAACATGGCCGCTGCCGTCCAGCGGGCCGTCGCACGCCGTGGACGACCATGCTCGTACAACACCCCTCGGCCGGCGGCACTCTCCGCCCTCGACAGGAGCATCGTGATGAGCCTCCTTTTCGAACCCGTCTACACCGACGGGATTGCGCAGATCTCCTATCTCGTCGGCGACCGCCGCGCCGGCGTCGCCGCTGTGATCGATCCCCGACGGGACATCGAGGTGTACGTCGAGCGGGCGCGTGCCAACGGCGTGCGCCTGGTCCATGCCATCGAAACCCATATCCATGCCGATTTCGTGTCCGGCGTGCATGAACTGGCCGCGCGCACCGGCGCGGACATCCTCGGGCCCGCGTCCGCCGACTACGGATTCGAGCTGCGCCAGTTGCGCCACGGCGAGCGGCTGCAGCTCGGCGGCGTGAACCTGGAAGTCCTGCATGTGCCGGGACATACGCCGGAACACATCGCCCTTCTGTTGCGCGACGCGCAGCAGGGCGAGGCCCCATTTGGCGTGTTCACCGGCGACACACTGTTCAACCTCGACGTGGGCCGCCCCGACCTGCTGGGCGAAGACCAGGAGCAGGCGCTCGCGCGCCAGCTCCACGGCACCCTGTTCGACACGCTGCTGCCGCTGGGCGACCGGATCGAGGTCTATCCCTGCCATGGCGCCGGCTCGGCGTGTGGCAAGTCCATTGGCGACCGCCGCCAGTCCACGATCGGCAACGAGCGCGCGTTCAACGCCGCGCTCCAGCCTCGCGACGTGGACGCCTTCGTTCACTGGCTGCTGGACGACATGCCGGAGCCGCCGCGCCACTACGCGCGCATCAAGATGCTGAACGCGCGCGCAGCGCCGCTGTGCCGCGGTGTGCCGTTGCCGCACCCGCTAGGGCCGGAGGCCTTCCGCAAGGCGGCCACGGATGCACAGGTGGTGGACCTGCGGTCGATCCTCGCCTTCGCGGGCGGCCACGTCCGTGGCGCGGTGAACGTCGCCCTGCGCGACGAGTTCGCGAACTGGGCCGGGCGCATGCTCGACGCCGGCCGCCCGGTGCTTCTGGTGGCGGAGAATGCCAGCGACGCCTACGAGGCGACCCGGCACCTGCACCGGATCGGGATCGACGACGTGGCCGGGTTCCTGCGCAATGGCATGACCGACTGGCAGAACGCGGCGCTGCCGTTCGAGAGCATCGAGGCCTGGACCGTGCATGAGCTGGATCGCCGCCGGCACGAGCCGGACACGCTGGTGCTCGACGTCCGCAGTGACGGAGAAGTGGCGAAGGGGCGTGTGCCTGGGGCCCGGCATGTGTTCGTCGCCCACCTCGAAGAACAGCTCGGGTCGCTCCCGCGCGATCGCACCATCGCGACCTACTGCGGCACCGGCTACCGCGCCTCCATCGCCGCCAGCCTGCTTCGGCGGCATGGGTTCGAGCGGGTGGCCAACGTGCCCGGTTCCTGGACGGCGTGGCAGGCGGCGGGATTGCCGGTCGAGGAGGCCGCCGGCTGACGCGCCGCCACGTGCGCCCCCGCCAGGCTTGACCTTCCCATGGTGGGAAGGCGCAGGCTGTCGTCATGGACACCTCACAGCACCCCCCAACGCCCACCGCCCTGCGGTTCCGCGTCGAAGGCATGACCTGCGCCTCCTGCTCCGGCCGCGTCGAGCGCGCGCTGGCGGCTCTGCCCGGCGTGGACGAGGCCACCGTCAACCTCGCCACCGAGACCGCGGAAGTGCGCGGGGCATCGCTGCCCGGCACCGCTGACCTGGCGAAAGCCATTGAGGCCGCTGGCTACCGCGTTCCCCTGGAGGAGGTGGAACTGGGCGTCCAGGGCATGACCTGCGCGTCCTGCGCGGGACGCGTCGAGCGTGCGTTGCAGCGGGTGCCGGGCGTGGCCGGGGCGTCGGTCAACCTGGCGACCGAGCGCGCCCGCGTACGCACCGCGGGCGCGGTGGCGAGGGAATCGCTTGTCGCCGCCATCGAAGCCGCCGGCTACGAGGTGCGCCCGGGCGGCACCCCCGAAGCGGGGACGGACACTGGCGACGGCACCACTTCCCCCCGGACATCGCGAGAAGCCCGCCACCTGCTGTTCGCCGCCCTCCTCACCGTGCCCCTCGTGCTCCCCATGCTCGGCATGCTGGCGGGCGAGCACTGGATGCTGCCGGGCTGGGTGCAGTTCGCGCTGGCGACGCCGGTGCAGTTCTGGCTCGGCGCACGCTTCTACCGCGCCGGCTGGAACGCGCTGCGCGCCGGCACCGGCAACATGGACCTGCTGGTGGCGCTGGGCACGTCGGCCGGCTATGGCCTCAGCGTCTTCCACCTCCTGCAGGGTTCCAGCGAGCTCTACTTCGAGGCCTCGGCGGCCATCATCACGCTGATCCTGCTGGGCAAGTACCTCGAAGCGCGCGCGAAGCGGCAGACCACCGAGGCGATCCGCGCGCTGCAGGCGCTCAAGCCCTCGACCGCACGCGTGCGCACGGCCGCGGGCGACACCGACGTGCCGGTCGGGCAGGTCGCGGTCGGCGACCTCGTCGTGGTCCGTCCCGGCGAGCGCTTCCCGGTCGACGGCGCCGTGCGCGAAGGGCGCACCCACGCCGACGAATCCCTGGTCACCGGAGAATCGGTGCCGGTGGCGAAAGACGTCGGCGACCGTGTCACCGGCGGCGCCGTCAACGGCGAAGGCGTCGTGCTGGTGGAGACCCGCGCCATCGGCAGCGAAACCGCGCTCGCGCGCATCATCCGCCTGGTCGAGGACGCGCAGGCGCGGAAGGCGCCGATCCAGAAGACCGTGGACCGCGTCAGCGCCGTGTTCGTGCCGGTGGTGGTCGCGATCGCGCTGGTGACGATGCTCGCCTGGGGCCTGGCGACGCAGGACTGGAGCGCGGCCATCCTCAACGCGGTGGCGGTGCTGGTGATCGCGTGCCCCTGTGCGCTGGGGCTCGCCACGCCCACGGCGATCATGGCCGGAACCGGCGTCGCCGCCGGCGCCGGCATCCTGATCAAGGACGCCGAGGCGCTGGAGCTTGCGCACAAGGTGCGGATCGTCGCCTTCGACAAGACCGGCACCCTGACCGCGGGCGAGCCGCGGCTGGTGGAGGCGATCGCCGTCGAGGGCGGCCGTGATGCCCTGGTGGCGCTGGCGGCTGCGTTGCAGGCAGGCAGCGAGCATCCGCTCGCACGCGCCGTGCTGCGCGACGCGCCCCGCGTGGCCGGCGCGACCGGCACGCGGGCGCTGCCGGGACGCGGCGTTGCCGGCACCGTCGACGGCGTCGACGCCTGGCTCGGCAACCACGCCCTGATGCGCGAGATCGGCGCCGACACCGGCACGCTCGAGGCGCAGGCGCGCGAGCTTGCGGCGCGCGGCCACACCCTGTCGTGGCTGGCGACGGGCGGGGAAGGCGACGCGCGGGTGCAGGGGCTGCTCGCGTTCCGCGACGAACTCCGCGCCGGCGCGCGCGACGCCATCGCGCGCCTGCAGCGGCTCGGCATCCGCACGGTGATGATCTCCGGCGACAACGCCGGCGCCGCGCAGGGCATCGCCGATGGCCTCGGCATCGACGAGGTCCATGCCGACGTCCGGCCGGAACAGAAGGTCGCGCAGATCCGCGCGCTGAAGGCGCAGGGCGTGGTGGCGATGGTCGGCGACGGCATCAACGATGCGCCGGCGCTCGCGGCGAGCGACGTCGGCATCGCCATGGGCTCGGGCACGGACGTCGCCATGCATGCCGCCGCGATCACCCTGATGCGCCCGGACCTCGCGCTGGTCGCGGACGCGCTCGACGTCTCGCGCCGCACCACGCGCAAGATCCACCAGAACCTGTTCTGGGCGTTCGCGTACAACGTGGTCGGCATCCCGCTGGCTGCTGCAGGCCTGCTCGACCCGATCCTTGCCGGCGCCGCCATGGCGTTCTCGTCGGTGAGCGTGGTCGCCAACACGCTGCTGCTGAAGCGCTGGCGGCCACGCGGCGCGGATACGGGCGCGGAGGCGGCACATGCGCACTGACACGCCACCACCGGAGGCGGCCGAGGCCAGCGCGCAGGGCCTGCACGCGATCGGCGAGGCGGCCGCGGCGTCCGGCGTCTCGGCAAAGATGATCCGCCACTACGAGGGCATCGGCCTGATCCCGCCCGCGGCCCGGACGTCCTCGGGCTACCGGCTCTACGCCGATGCCGACATCCACCGCCTGCGCTTCATCAGGCGCGCCCGTGCTCTGGGCTTCCCGATGAAGCAGGTCGAGCGTCTGCTCGCGTTGTGGTCGGACCGCTCGCGCGCGAGCGCCGAGGTCAAGCGGCTGGCGACGGAACACGCCGGCGAGCTCGGTGCGCGGATCGCCGAAATGCAGGCGATGCAGCGCACGCTGCTCGCACTCGCGAGCCGCTGCCATGGCGACGACCGTCCGGACTGCCCGATCCTGGACGACCTGCAGGACGGCGGCGGCGGCGGGTGTGCCGGCGGAAGCGCGTAGCCGGCCCGAGGGTGTTCGGCAAGGCCCATACGCGAGGGTATGGTAACGTCGGCGGCGACATCGGCTGGAGGCGGGACATGAGCGGGCGGCGAACCCTCGACATCTGGTCGCGACTGGAAGCACTCCCCGCGGGCAAGTGGCTGTTCGGTCGCCTCGTCTGCTTCAAGGCGCCCTATTTCGCCAGCATCCGCCCGCGCTTCGTGGAGCTGCGGCCCGGCTGCTGCGAGGTTGCCGTCCGCAAGCGGCGTACCGTGCTGAACCATATCGGCAGCGTGCACGCCATCGCGATGTGCAACATGGCCGAGCTTGCCGCCGGCACGATGACCGAGGTCACCATCCCGCCGACGCACCGGTGGATCCCAAAGGGCATGACGGTCGAATATCTGCGCAAGGCCGCCACCGACGTGGTCGCGGTCGCGCGCCCGGTGGACCCGGCGCCGGACTGGTCCGTGGCCGGCGCCCACGACGTCGAAGTGCGCATCACAGACAACGCGGGCGCGCCCGTGTTCCGCGCCATCGTCACGATGTGGATATCGCCGAAGCGGGACGCTGCACGCGCCGGATGACCGTGGTGCCGGGCGACCGGCCACTCAGTCCGCGTACTGCATCTTCCGCGTCATCCCGCCGTCGACCACGATGTCCTGCCCGGTGACGAAGCCCGCGGCGTCCGACAGCAGGTAGACGGCGAGGCTGGCGATGTCCTGTGGGGTGCCGACGCGGCCCACCGGATGCTGGGCGTGGTCCTTCGCGCGCAGCTTCGGCCTGCGCCGGCTCGCGGGCTTCTTCCAGGCGTCCGTCGGCACCCAGCCGGGGCTGATGGCGTTCGCGCGTACCGCCGGGCCTTCGCTGACCGCGAGCGCATGCGTCAGCGCCACCAGGCCGCCCTTGGCCGCGGCATAGGGCTCGGTGTGCGGTTCCGACTGCAGCGCGCGGCTGGAGGCGATGTTGACGATGGCGCCGCGCGCCTCGCGCAGCGCCGGCAGTGCCTGCCTGCAGCACAGGAACGCGCCGGTCAGGTGGCCGTCGATGTAGCGCCGCCAGTCGGCGAGCGCGAGGGTGTCGAGCGCGCCCACGTGCGGCTCCGCGCGCCCGGCGTTGTTCACGAGGCCGTCGAGGCGGCCGAAGCGGGCGAGGGCGCCGTCCACCGCGCGGCGCACCGACGCCTCGCGGGCGACGTCGAGCATGAAGAAGCGCGCGCGCTCGCCGACGTCCCATTCGGCGAGGCAGGCACGGCCGGCCTCGCGGTCGAGGTCGCCGATGGCGACGCGCCCGCCGGCGCCGAGCACCGCCTGCGCGATCCCGCGGCCGATGCCCTGGGCTCCGCCGGTGACGAAGACCACGCGCCCGCGCAGGGGCTGGGGATCGTGCGGCTCGATGGCGGGCGTGAGCATGGCGGGCTCCACTGCGGTAGACGCGTCGCATGGTGTCCGCCGGCGGGTGAAGGCCCCGCGCAGCGCACCCGGGGCCGGACCGCCTGCGCTGACGCGGGCATCGCGTTCCTCGCCGCTTCACGGCGCGACAGCCGGTGCTGCGGCACTGTACTGTCAGGGCAGGGTGCATCGATGGTGGCGCGGTTCTTGCAGCTGCCGCGACGCATGTTCCGGAGCAAGGCCAGCATCGATCCCAGGCGTCCCAGCGACACCCCCCGGCAAGGCGACAGGCAGCCTGCGCCGGGTGCTGCGCCGCGCACTGGCGAGGCGGCACCCGTGGGGCTGTGGACGGTCGATCTCGGCGCGCCCGAGTGGCAACGGACCGCGCTCTACGACCGCATCTTCGGCTACGAGACGCCTGTCGCGGACTGGGGGTTCGAGCGCTTCCTGGAACATGTGCTGCCGGAGGACCGCGAGCGCACGGCGCGCGCCATCCGCGAAGGCGTCGACGCGCGGCGGTCCTGGTCGCTCGAATGCCGTATCGCCCGCCGCGACGGGGCGCGGCGCTGGCTCCGGATCCACGGCGACGTGCTCACTGACGCCGCGGGCCATCCCGCGCGCCTCCTCGGTTTCATCGTCGACATCACCGACTACAAGCGCATGGAGGCGGACGCCCGCCAGCTCGCCGACCGGCTGGCCACCTCGCTCGACAGCATGAGCGACTCGTTCTACACCCTGGACCGCGACTGGCGCTTCACCTTCGTCAACCGCCATGCCGAACGCATGCTCGAGCGCAATGGCGATGACCTGCTGGGAAAGTGCGCGTGGGACGAGTTCCCCGCCATCGTCGGCACCGACATCGAACGCCAGTACCGCAGGGCGCTGGCGGACAACGTCAGCGCCGAGTTCGAGTTCTCCTACGCGCCGCTCGACACCATCTTCAGCATCCGCGCCTATCCGTCCGCGCAGGGCCTCGCCGTCTACTTCAGCGACGTGACCGCGCAGCGGCTCGCCGCCGATGCGCTCCACGAGAGCGGGCTGCGCATCAAGCGCCTCAACCGCGTCTACGCGATGCTGAGCCAGGTCGACGCGCTCATCGTCCGCAGGTCGGGCCGCGACGAGCTGTTCCGCGAAGCCTGCCGCGTGGCGGTCGAACTCGGCGAGTTCCGGATCGCGTGGGTCGGCGTGCTGGACCCGGTAGACCGGCGCCTCGTGCCGGTGGCGTCGGCGGGCGAGGTGGGCGATTTCTTCGAACAGGCCCCCGGCGAAGTCTTCGACTGCCGCCCCGGTGCCCGCGGCCGCGCCGCGCAGGCGCTGCGCGAGCGCAGGCCGCAGGTGGTGGACGACACCGGCGACGGCCGCGGCGTGCTCATGCAGGACTGCATGCAGGCGCGCGGCATCGGCTCGTTCGCGCTCATCCCGCTGGTGGTGCACGGCGAGGCGATCGCGGTGCTGGCGCTGTATGCACGCGAAGCGGCCTTCTTCGACGACAGCGAGCTGCGCCTGCTGCAGGCGCTGGCCGGCAACATCGCGCTCGCGATCGAGCACATCCACGACCAGGAGCGGCTGGACTACCTGGCCTACTACGATCCCCTCACCGGCCTCGCCAACCGCACGCTGTTCCTCGACCGCCTGTCCGGCTACGTGCGCAGCGCACGGAGCGGCGGCTATCCGCTGGCGGTGGTGCTGGTTGACCTGGAGCGCTTCAAGAACATCAACGACAGCCTCGGCCAGGCCGCGGGCGACGCCCTGCTGGCACAGGTGGCGGCATGGTTGATCCGGCAGACGGGCGACGGCACGCTGCTGGCCCGCGTGGGCTCCAACCATTTCGCCGCGATCCTGCCCCGGATGACGTCGGCGCGCGGCCTGCTGACGCTGATCGACCGCGCCGTCGAGGCGCTGGTCAACCACCCGTTCACGGTCGAGGGCCGCGTGCTGCGCATGGCCGCCAAGGCCGGCGCCGCGATCTTCCCCGACGACGGCCGCAGCGCCGAAACCCTGTTCCAGAACGCCGAAGCCGCGCTCAAGCATGCCAAGGCGAACGGCGACCGCTACCTGCTCCACAACCGTGCCATGACCCAGGCGATCGCCGGCAAGCTGAGCCTCGAGAACCGGTTGCGCCGCGCGTTCGACCACCACGAATTCGTACTGCACTACCAGCCCAAGGTGAACCTGGGATCGGGCGAGGTGACGAGCGCCGAGGCGCTGATCCGCTGGAACGACCCGGACTCCGGCCTGGTGCCGCCGGGCCAGTTCATCCCGGTGCTCGAGGAGACGGGGCTGATCCACCGCGTCGGGCGCTGGGCGATGCGGCAGGCCATCGCCGACTACCTGCGCTGGTGCGACGCGGGGCTGGCCGCCGTGCGCATCGCCGTGAACGTGTCCTCGCTGCAGTTGCGCAGCAGCGACTTCGCCGCGCAGGTGGCGGAGGTGCTGGCGCACGACCCGCGCGCGGCGTCGGGCCTGGAGATCGAGATCACCGAGAGCATGGGCATGGGCGACATCGAGCAGAGCATCGCCACGCTGCGGGCGATCCGCGCCCAGGGCGTCACCGTCGCCCTCGACGACTTCGGCACCGGCTTCTCCTCGCTGACGCACCTGGCGCGGCTTCCGCTCGACACCCTCAAGATCGACCGCGCCTTCATCCACGGCATGGACGCCACCCCGGAAGGCCTGGCCCTGGTGTCGATGATCGTCACCCTGGCGCATTCGATGCGGCACAAGGTGGTGGCGGAGGGCGTCGAGACCGCCGAGCAGGTGCGGCTGCTGGCGTCGCTCGGCTGCGACGAGATGCAGGGATTCCATTTCGCGCGGCCCGTGGCGGCGGAGGAGTTCGAGGCGAAGTTCCTGGGGGTGCTGGCCTGTTAGGCGAGCTTCGCGCGGGCCGGAAGCGCCTGCCGGTATAGTCCGCTCCGGCATGTGCGCGCCGTCGGCAGCGGGGACAGGGGTCAATGAGCGGCAACCCGGCGGGAGCGCGTCCTGGCGAGGGCGTCGACGATCACCATCGCCGTGGCGAGGCGCGCCCCGGGCTCGCGCATGCGCGCCTGGCTGCGCTGACCGCCGCCACCCAGGACGTGGTGTGTCGCATGAGCGCCGACTGGAGCGCGATGCAGCCGCTTGGTGCGCGGGGCGCCGATGCCGCGGCTCCGGTCCGCGACTGGATGGCGCGGACCCTGCCTGCCGGCGAGCACGCCCGGGTCGCGGCCGCGATCGCGGAGGCGGTCGCGCGCAGGACGGAGGTTGTGCTGGAACACCTGTACCTGCGGCGCGACGGTGGCGAAGGGCGCGCCTTTTCGCGGGCGGTCCCGATCCTCGACGACGCCGGTCACACGGTCGAGTGGCTGGTCGTCACCCGCGACGTCACCGAAACCCGGCGGGCGCAGGAGGCATGGCGGGAGAGCGAGCAGCGCTTCCGCGCGGTATTCGAACAGTCCACCGGCGGCATCGCGCAGGTGGACCTGGAGGGCCGCTTCGTCCTCGTCAACGACCGCTATTGCGGCATCGTCGGCCGCAGCCGCGACGAACTCCTGGCGATGCGGATGCAGGACCTGACGCATCCCGACGACGCACCGGCGAACCTCGCGCTGTTCGGCGAACTGGCGCGGGGCCTGAGGCCGGGCTTCACGATCGAGAAGCGCTACCTCAGGCCGGACGGATCCACCGTGTGGGTGCAGAACGCGGTGTCGGCGATCCGCGATCCCGACGGGCGCGTGCAGTACGTCACCGCGATGGTCGCCGACATCACCGCCCTGCGGCTCGCGCGCGAGCGCGAGGCGGCCCTGGCCGCGCAACGGCAGCTGGCGCTGGATGCCGCGCGGCTGGGCTGGTGGCAGTTCGACAGCACCACCGGCTCGGTGAGCCACGATGCACGGTATGCCGAGATCTACGGACTCGACGGCCCTGGCCCGAGGCCGGTGGAGGAGATCGACCGGCTCCTCCACGTCGAGGACGCGCCGCGGCTGTGGGCCGCGGTGCAGGCCGCCGTCGATCCGCGCGGGCCCGTGCCCTATGCGGTGGAGTACCGCATCCACCGCCCCGACGGCACGCTGCGCTGGCTCGAGGCCCGGGGCATGGCGTCGTTCGAAGGCAGCGGCACGGCGCGAAGGGTCACCGGCTTCGTCGGCACCGTCGGCGACGTCACCGAGCGGCGGCTGGCGGAAGAGGTGTTGCGGGAGAACGAGGCCCGCTTCCGGCTGATGGCCGACGCGTCGCCTGCCGCACTCTGGCTCACCGACCCGACCGGCGCGTGCACCTTCCTCTCACGTGAATGGTACGCGCTGACCGGCCAGACCGAGCAGGAAGCACTCGGGCTCGGGTGGACAGCGGCCACGCACCCGGACGACCAGGAGCAGGCGGGCGACACCTTCCTTGCTGCGAATGCGGCCAAGGCATTCTTCTGGACCGAGTTCCGGCTGCGCATGGCCGATGGCGGCTATCGCTGGATGCTGGACTCCGGCCGCCCATGGTTTTCAGAAACCGGCGAGTACGCCGGCATGGTTGGCGTGGTCTTCGACATCGACGCGCGCAAGCGCGCCGAACAGGCGCTCGAGGAAGCGGGTCGCCGCAAGGACGCGTTCCTGGCCACGCTCGCGCACGAGCTGCGCAACCCGCTGGCGCCGATCTCCAACGCACTGGAGGTCTGGCCGCTGCTGGACCAGAAGCCGGAGGAGGCCGCGCAACTGCGCGACATCATGGGCCGTCAGGTGAAGCAGATGGTCCGCCTGATCGACGACCTGCTCGATGTCTCGCGCATCACCCGGGGCAGGATCGAGCTCAGGATGGAGCGGCTCGACCTGCGCGACGTCGTTGGTGCCGCCATCGAGGCGCAGCGTCCGTTCCTGGACCAGCGCCGCCACGGGCTGACGACCGACCTGCCGGGCGCGCCGCTGCCCATCGACGCCGACGCAGGACGCCTGGTGCAGGTGTTCGGCAACCTGCTCCACAACGCCGCCAAGTACACCGCGCCGGGCGGGCGCATCCGGCTGGCGGCGACGCGCGAGGGGGACCAGGTCGTCGTCCGCGTCTCGGACAACGGCAGCGGCATCCCGGGCGACATGCTCGGTGCGATCTTCGAGATGTTCACCCAGGTCGACTCCTCGCTCGGCCGTACGCATGGCGGCCTGGGCATCGGCCTCACCCTGGTGCAGAACCTCGTGGAACTCCATGGGGGCGTGGTGGAGGCAGGGAGCGACGGCCCGGGGCAGGGGAGCGAGTTCGTGGTGCGGCTGCCTGCGCCCGCGGACGGGCGAGGCGGGTTCCAGCCTTCCTCGCCGGCCGGGCACGCGTTGCCGCCGCTGCCGTCACATCGCGTGCTGGTGGTCGACGACGTGGAGTCCTCCGCGAATACGTTCGCGCTCATGCTCGAAGGGCTCGGGCAGGTGCCGCTGGCCGTCTACGACGGCGCGTCCGCGGTCGCTGCCGTTGCAGATTTCCGCCCGGACATCGCGTTCGTCGACATCGCGATGCCGGGCATGGACGGCTACGAGGTGGCGCGGCGGATCCGCGCGGCGCACGGCACGCGCCCGGTCCTCGTGGCGCTGACGGGGTACGGGCAGGAGGCCGATCGCCGGGAGGCCATGTCGGCGGGCTTCGACCACCACCTGGTCAAGCCGGCCGGCATCGGTGCCGTGCATGCGCTGCTTGCGGGGCTCGCGACGCCTGCAGCCTGAGGGCAGGCGCAGCGCAGTTGCGGGAGGACCGCGGATCCGGAGCACTATCCACCAGGCCCGCACAGGGCCAGCGCCGGTGAAGGAGCCCCATGACCACCCCGATGGACGCCGCACCTGGCGAAAGGCCGAAGGGGACTGGCCACGCGGTGCCGCGCGAGCCCTGGCTGAAGCTGTTCCTGCGCTTCCTCCGCTTCGGCGCACTGGCCTGGGGCGGGCCGGTCGCGCAGATCGCGATGATCCGGCAGGAGCTGGTGGACGAGGAGCGCTGGATCGACAGCGCGCACTTCAACCGCGTGCTCGCCGTCTACCAGATCCTCCCGGGTCCGGAGGCGCACGAGCTGTGCGTGTACTTCGGCATGCGCTCGCGCGGGCGCTGGGGTGGCGTCGTGGCGGGGCTCGGTTTCATGTTGCCCGGCTTCGTGCTGATGTTCGCGCTGTCGTGGGCGTACGTGCGCTACGGGCTTGGCCTTGCGAGCGTGCAGGCGGTGTTCGCGGCGGTGCAGGTCGCGGTCGCGGCGCTGATCGTGCGCGCGGTAGTGCGCATCGGAGGCCACGTGGTGACCGACCGGTGGCTGTGGGCGATCGCCATCCTCGCGACCGCCGCGCAACTCGCGGGCGTGCATTTCGCGGCCACGCTGGCGGGCGGCGGCGTCGTCTACCTGCTGGCGCGGCGGGGGGCACGGGTGGCGGCGGCCGTGCTCGCGGCACTCGCCCTGGTGACCGTGGCTGCGTTCGCGCTCCGCGCCGGTGGCCTGCCGGGGTTCGAGGCGCTGAGCCGCGCAACCGGGGCGGCCGGCGGCGACGTGCGCGCGGCCGCCGTGCCGCTGCTGGCCCTGTTCTGGTCCGGCCTCAAGGCCGGCACGCTGACCTTCGGCGGCGCCTACACGGCCATCCCGTTCCTGCAGCGCGATGCGGTCACCGAAGGCGCATGGATGAGCAACGGGCAGTTCCTCGACGGCCTCGCCCTGTCCGGGCTACTGCCCGCGCCGCTGATCATCTTTTCCACCTTCGTGGGCTACCTCGGCGGCGGCCCGTGGGGCGCGGTGGCGATGACGCTCGGCGTCTTCCTGCCGGCGTTCGCGTTCACGCTGGCCGGCCACGACGTCCTCGAACGCCTGGTGCACCAGCCACGGATCCGGGTCTTCCTCGAAGGCGTGACCGCGGGCGTCGTCGGGCTCATCGCGGGCTCCACGCTGGCACTGCTGCGGGCGAGCCTCACGGGGCTGGAGTCGGCCGTCCTGTTCGCGATCGTGCTGGTGATCCTGTTCCGGTCGAAGGCGCGCCTGGTCATCCCGGCGGTCATCGCCAGCGCGGCGCTCTGGGGCTGGGTGTCGCTGGTGCTGCAGGGGTGACGGTCGGGGCGTCGCGTCCGCCGTCGATGCCGGGCGCTGGCCGTGCTGCCGCCCCCGGTGGCGCCTGCAACCCGAACAGCGCCTGCGCATTGCCGTAGCGGATCTTCGCCTTCTCGCTCTCTTCCAGCGGCAGCTTCTCGAGCGCGTCGAGCGTCTGGTCCAGCGTGAGCTGCGGGTAGTCGGAGCCCAGCAGGATCCGGTCGATGCCGACATTGCGCAGGGTCCACACGAACTCCGCCTCGATCGGACTGCCGGGGGCGAGGTGCAGCGGGCCGGAGATGTCGAAGTGGATGTTCTCCGCGAACACGCCATCGGCCGTGCGCGCGAGCGCGAGGATGTTCCAGAAGCGGAAGTTGAGGCCGCCCATGTGGGCGAAGATGAACGTCGTATCCGGCGCGGCGATGGCGAGGTTGAACAGCTTTTCGGTGTCGCCGGGCAGGATGTTGGCGTTGTCCATCAGCACGATCACGCCCAGGCTGCCTGCGTGCTTCACCACGTCCAGCACGCGCGGATCGGCGTTGTCGAATTTCTGGGTATGGGCGTGCAGCTTCAGGACCTTGACGCCGCGGCCGGCCACGCGGGTGAGCTCGTCGAGCGCCGCCTGCCCGTCGTAGGGATGCACGGTGGCGATCGGGACCATCCCGGGTTGCGTCGCCGCAAGCTCGATCAGGCCGTCGTTTCGCGTGCGCGTCTGCTCGAGGTCGCCCTGCAGGGCCTGGTGGGGGCCGCCGAACCACATCGCGCCCAGGCCGGTGACCTCGCGGCCGTCGGCGTTCGCCTGCGCCTTGTAGACGTCGAGCGATGCCCGGCCCTCGCGGAGGTGGACGTGGACGTCGAAGACGGGTTCCTGGGCGAATGCAGCACCCGCGACGAGCGCCAGGAGCAGGGGAAGGCGAGCGGTGGCATGCATGGCGGGATCCACGTGGTCGACGACCGATTGTCGGCCAAACGGGACGCGACCTTGCGAGTACTATTTGATTAGTACTAATCTATGCGTAGACAAGCGGGAGGGCTTCATGGCTGCACCACATCCCACCGAAGGCGAGCTGGCGATCCTGCGCGTGCTCTGGCGCCGCAAAGTGCCCACGACCGTGCGCGAGGTGCACGACGAGCTGAGCCGCAACAAGGACACCGCATACACCACGGTGCTGAAGATGCTGACGATCATGGCCGACAAGGGCCTGGTGCGCCGGGACGAATCCGAGCGCAGCCACACCTACGTGCCGGTGCACGCCGAAGGCGTCGTGCAGTCGTCGCTGCTGAAGGACCTGATGACCCGCGCGTTCTCGGGCTCGGCGCTCACGCTGGTGCAGCGCGCGCTCGACGACGACACCGCCAGCCCCGACGAACTCGAGGCGATGTCGAAGCTGATCGCGGAGGCGAAGGCCCGGCGCCGCCGCTGATGGACATCTCCTGGAACCTGCAGTTCGGCTTCGCGCCTGCACTTGCCATGGCGCTGCTGCACTCCCTGTGGCAGGGCGCGCTGCTGGCCGCGACGGCGGCCGTGGCGTTGCGCCTGCTCGCCCGGCATGGCGCGGCGCTGCGGCACGCGGTGGCGCTGGCGTTCCTGCTGGCAATGGTGGCGATGCCGGCTGCAGGCTTCGCGCGTTTCTGGTCGCGGCCGGCCACCGAATTGAATGCCGGGCTGGTGCCTGCCATGTCCGCGCCCGTGATCGGCCCGTCGGCCGACGTGTTCGTGCAGCAGTCCAATGGCATGGCGGCCGCCGTGAGCCTGCTCTGGCTCGCAGGCGTGGCGGTCATGCTGCTGCGCCAGCTCGGCGGCTGGCGTCTGGTGGGCATGCTCGAGCGGCACCCGTTCCGCGCGCTGCCCGTCGAGTGGCAACAGCGGGTGGATGCGCTGCAGCGCGCACTGCGCATCTCGCGCGCGGTGTCGGTGCGCCTCGCCGACGATGTGCTCGCGCCGTTCACCGCGCGCCTGCTGCGGCCGGTGATCTGGTTGCCGGGGGCCCTGCTGGAGCGGTTGCCGCGCGCGCAGCTCGAGGCCCTGCTCGCGCACGAACTCGCGCACGTCCGCCGCCTCGACTGGCTCTGGAACGGGCTGCAGTGCGTCGTCGAGGCGCTGCTGTTCTTCCACCCGGCGGCCTGGTGGCTGGGGCGGCGCATCCGGCAGGAGCGCGAACATGCCTGTGACGACCTGGCGGTGGCGGCCTGCGGGGACGCCATCGCGCTGGCCGAGGCGCTCGTGGAACTCGAGCACCATCGGCAACCGCTTCCCCGCCTGCTGCTCGCAGCCCATGGAGGCTCGCTCATGACCAGGATTACCCGGCTTCTTTCCACGCCACCCGCACGCAGGGGACGGTGGGCCCCGTTGGCCATCGCACTGCTGCTCGGCTCGGGCGTGGTGCTTGCAACGCAGCTCGACCCCGCGCGGCACCAGGCGCCCGACGTGCGCATCGAGTCGTCCACCGACGGCACGCTGCGGCCCGGCGATTTCCGCCGCATCACCGCCACTGGCCTGGACAAGCGGCGCGAGTACGAGGCTAACGTCGGCGCCGACGGTGCCATCGCCGAGACCTACCGCGAGAACGGCGAAGCGCGGCCGATCGATGCGGACGTGCGCACGTGGATCGACGAGGTTTCGCGGCTGAGCGTGCCGCCGCCACCGCCGTTGCCGCCCGCGCCGCCATCGCCGCCATCGCCCGCATCGCCGGCATCACCGCCATCGCCGGCATCTCCGGCAGCTCCGGCATCGCCGCCGTCACCGCCGTCACCGCCTTCGCCCATGGGCGATGCCGCGATTCCGGCGCCGCCGGCACCCCCGCCGCCGCCGGCACCGCCTTCGATCACCGAGGCGAGCGATTTCAAGGCCATCCTGCGCCTCGTCGCCGCCGACTCCGAGGTCGCCACACGCGTCGGGCAGCCGCTCGCCGTGTTGCCGGACTCGGTGGACGGGCACCTCCGCCTGGACGGGCGGGACGACCGGGACGGCGAGGCGCGGCTGTCGTTCGTGCTGAGCGGCCCGCTGGGCCGGGCACGGATGAGGGTGTCGGCGACGCGGGCGGCGGCGACGTGGACTGTCGACACGCTGGACGTGCGGCCGTACCCGGGCTGATTTTTTTTGGCTGCGTGTACGAAGCAATTAGTAGATGTCTCCGGCGACGTGTCGCCCTTTCGACTGGTGATTCCGATGTTCAAGCTCCGATGCTCTCCCGACGCCAGTGCCGCGACGCGCACGCTCCGGCGGCGCGCACGTGCATGCCTCCTGGCCTGCACCCTGGCGTGCGCCCCGGCAGCCGCCGGCGACGTGCGTGCCGTCGGCAAGCAGGGATGGGCCCCAGCGCATGCGAACGCCATCCAGCGCTACCTGTTCGCGGCGGATTCGTTTGCCGGCGTCGCCGCCGCGTTCGCCGACATGGGGGTGGTGTTCGACGTCATGCCCGGAGCACCTGCACCCGGAGGCTCGGCATGGGCGACCGGGACGGGACCCAGCGGCTTCCCGGCGCCCTGCAGGATCGACCGCGTCGGCAACCGCTTCCACGTCCACGCCGAGCGGCGCCGCCCCCAGCATCCCGTCGCGCCCGTTCCCTACGTGGAGCAGGACGTGGTGTTCGACACGCCCGACGAAGCGGTGTCGCCCGTGGGCACGCTGACGTACCCGGCATCCGGCAGCGCTTTCCCGGCGATCGTGCTGGTGGCGGGGAGCGGCCCGCACGGCCGCGATGGCGGCATGTCCCTGCACAAGACGCTGCTGGTGCTGGCGGACCACCTGACGCGGGAGGGCTTCGCCGTGCTGCGGTACGACAAGCGCGGCGTCGGGCTCACGGGGGGCGCGCTGCACCCGGGCTCCACCACCGACGACTATGCCGCCGATGCGCTTGCCGCCGTGCGTTACCTGCAGACGCGGCCGGAGATCGACCCGCGCCGCATCGGCATCGTCGGCCACAGCGAGGGCGGGATCATCAGCGAGGGCGGGATCATCGCCGCGATGGTGGCGGCCTCGGCGCCGGAGGAGGTGGCCTTCGTCGTCATGCTTGCCGGCACCGGGCTGCCGGGTGTCGAGGTCAAGAGCCTGCAGGACGCGGCCGCGAGACGCGCCGAGGGCATGCCGGAGGCCCTCGTCCTGCTCAACCAGTCGCAGGAGCGTGGCCTGCTGGAGATCGCCGCCGGCACCCTCGGCCACGGCGACGCGCTGGCCGCGATGGCGCAGGCGACGGAAGCCGTGCCTGCGGACGACAGGGTGACGCTCGAGATCCCTGCCGCGGGCATCCCCGTCGAGGTCTACGAGTCGCTGCTGTCGCCCTGGTTCCGGCGGTTCCTGCAGCTGGATCCGCGCGCGTACCTCGCACAGGTGCGGTGCCCGGTGCTCGCGCTGGTGGGAGAGAAGGACCTGCAGGTGCCGCCGGGCCCGAACCTCGTCGCGATCGCGGGCGCCCTGCGCGCGCGCGCCAATCCACCCGCGACAGTGCGCGCGCTCCCGGGCATCAACCACAACCTGCAAACCGCACGCACCGGCAAGGCCAGCGAGTACTTCCTCATCGAGGAGACGGTTGCACCGCTGGTGCTCGAATCGATGTCGAACTGGCTGGATGACGTCGCGCGCCGCGAGCGACATCCCGCCGTGGCGGCGCGGCGCTGATGGCGCCGACGCCGTCCCTGCGTCAGCCCTCGCGCGACGCGGGGCTCCGCAGGATCCAGCCCAGCCGCCTGGCGGCGAAGTAGATGCATGCGGTCACGAACAGCATCAGGACGATCTGCCGCCCGACCGCGCGCCCGAGTTCGCCGGCATTCGTGCTGCCGGGCTCGAGGATGGCGAGGAAGACCGACATCGCCGCGATGACGGCAACGAGGATGGCGAAGAACCAGCCAGCTTTCCTGAGCATGTCGCCTCCGGGCACGGGTCGTGCCGGAGTCTATCGCGCCGCAGGTGCCGGCGGCGGGCGGCGCGACGGAAATCCAGCGGCGGCATGCTAGCGTCCGGCACGAGTCTTCGACCTGGGCCAGGGATGAGCGCTGCCGCTGCCGACATCGACGCAACTGCCGGATCGGCACGCCCTCCGTGGATGGCGATCCCCGCGCTCGCCGGGCGCCTGCTGTGGCGGCACTGGCCCGCACTGCTCGCCCTGTTCTTCGCGCAGCGGCTGGCGTATGACGTCCTGCTCATGGCGGGCGTCGTGCTGGCGGAGCAGGGCGTGCTGCTGTCCTACGCCGCGGTCGCGCTGCTGATCGTGACCCAGCTCGTCGGCGTCATCGCCATGTTCCTGGTGCTGCGCCCGTCGATGCCGGCGATGCAGTCGCCGGCGGGACTGCCGGCGTTGCCGACGCAGCGCGCCTGGCTCGACGTGCTCGCGGTGGCGCTGCTGCCGTTCTTCGCCTACTACGCCACCTGGGGCCTGCTGGACGGCGTCAAGCGCGACTTCATCCTGACCTACCAGGGCTGGGTGTCCTTCGAGCGGCGCGAGCCGCTGCAGGACATCCTCGCACTGCGCGGCCTGTGGGTCGCCCTGGCGCTGTCGTGGGCGTTGCGCCATGTGTCGAAGCGGCGCTTCGAGGCGACCCGCCACGGCGGCTGGGCGCTCGTGGTCGCGGCCTGCGAGGCGTACTGGCTGTTCGTGGGCGCCGCGGTCATCGCGCGCGCCTGGGCCGCCGCCCACGCCTGGTGGCAGTCGCGGGTGGTGTACGCGTCGATGACGCAGTGGTGGGAGAACCCTCTGGTCGGCGCGGTGTCGCTTGCACCGGCGAAGCGCGTGGTCGATCCCGCCTGGGACGTGCTGGCGACCGCCGGCAGCGCGATCACCATGCCGCTGGTCTGGCTCGCCATCGCCGCCATCATCTACGGCATCGACCTGCGCCGCCGCGGCCGGTTCGACGCGCACGATGCGCGCGCGCGGCTGGTCGGGCGCCGCTATCGCAACCTCCACCCGGTGTGGAAGAAGGCCATCGGCAAGGTCAGCGGTGGCTGGAGCGGGAAGGGCATCCCGCTGGTCAACGCCGTGCGCCTGGTCCTGCGCGCCGGCCTGCCGGCGCTGCTCGTCCTCTGCGTCGGCTGGGCGCTGCTCGACTTCGTCGGTGCGCATGCCTGGGGCGTGGCCACCGAGATGATCGGGCCGCGGCCTTGGTCCGAATGGCGCACGTTCGGCCAGCCGCTGTCGCTGCTGTTCAACGGGCCGATGTCGTTGCAGCCCGCGCTGTTCACACAGCTGCTGCGGATCGTGCTGCTGGCGGCCACGTTCGACCGCGCGGTCGCGAGCCTGCGCGCCGCCCGCGGCTGACGCCGGCGGTCAGTCCGGCGCCGGCACGCGGAAGCGCAGGAAGCTGCCCATCTTCGGGCGCGTGGTCTGCGGCGGAAAGAAGATGTCCGCCTGCAGGTCGCGCGCCGGTGCATCCGCCGGCACCAGGTAGGCGTGGGAGAAGGCGAACGGCGTGCCTGCCGTCGCCATCGCCGGCTCGCCGACCACGCGCGAGCCGCAGGTGCCGCCGATGCCCTGGCGGGCCATCCACGATGCGAGCTTCGACGGCATGTTCGCTTCCCACTCGCGTCCATTGGCGTCGACAAGCCGGCCCTTGCACTGGTCGAGGCGGCGGGCGTCTACGTCCGGTCCCGGGACCACCTCGAACTCGATGAGCAGCAGCGCGGCGTCGGGGTGCTGGTATTCGGCTGCCGAGCCTGCCGGTGCCGCCTCGCGACGCACGCCCGTGATGCGCCAGCGCGCGCCCTCGTAGTCGCTCCAGGTGCCCGGGGTCGCGTGGACCGGGGTGCGCGGCGCGTTGCGGTCGAGCTCACGCTGGTTGATGCGCCAGGGAAGCAGGAACGCGAGGATGCCCAGGACCACGGCCGCCAGCAGCCAGCCGCGGTTGTAGCGGAACCAGCCACGCGTGCTTGCGGGCACGTGCGCGTGGCCGTTCACTGCCCGGGGTCCGGCGTGCGCAGGTCGAGCATCGGCGCGGCCTCGCCACGCAACGCCGCCACCGTCGCCTGGTCCAGGCCGAGGTCGACGTCGGCGAGGTGATCGAGCTGCGCTGGCGCGCCGTTGCCGGACCAGAACTGCAATGACGCGCCGACGAGGCTGTCGACGGGCACGTCGAAGAAGTACGCACCACTCGCCGGCAACCCCGCCACCAGGTAGGTGTCGGCAAGGTTGAAGCCGCCGAGGTCCGGACGCTCGGCGGGCGCGGCCGGATAGAGCCGCCCGTCGCGCGTGCGCAGTTGCGCACTGACGAACCCGTTGGCCTGCGACGCCCCGACATCCACCAGCGCCGAGAGCCACACCCCGTCCGCCTTCACCTCGCGCGCCGGCCCACCGCTGCGGCCGTCGAGGAGGTAGGCGTGCGCAAGCTTGACCTTGTTCACCTTGACCGAGAAGTTGCGCGCTTCGACCACCGTGCCAGCGGTGCCGGTGATGCGCATCGGCGCGGTCTTCTCGTCGAACGACGGCTGCTGCTTGCGCAGGGCGACGATCAGCGCCAAGGACAGGATGGTGGCCGCGACCAGGCTCCAGCGGATGCTGCGCAGGCCGCTCACGTGGCCGATCCAATGCACGATGTCGCGACCGGCAGCGCGAACTTCCAGCCCGGCCCATCCTGCACCCACATCGCCTCGCCACTGGCGTAGGTCCGTTCGACATGGCGCCGCTTGAACATGCCCCAGGTCGAGGTCTGCGGCGGCGCCATGCCGTCTGGAAGTTCCCAGATGAAATCCACCAGCACCGGCAGGCCGGGTCCGAGCGCAAGTGAGAGCGTGGCGTCGTCGGCGCGTTGCGAACGCTCCGCGCGGACCGGCTCGCCCGCCCCCGTGGGAAGCCAGGCGATGTCCCGGTCGAGATAGGCCTGCATGGCGAGCCAGCCGCGTGCCCTGTTGACCACGCGAGCGCGCAGCACCAGATACCGCTGGCGCCCGGCCATCGAGGCCGGCTGGCCGGGCCGCACGTCCGCGGTCCACGCGCACACGGGCGTCACCACGAAGGCGTCGGACTCCACTGGCGTGCCGGCGCCGGAGACGGGGAGCGCACTGGCGACGGCGCCGGCGCGTCGGAACCCGCCGGCCAGTGCCACCAGCACGATCGCGACGGCGGCCACCACCATGACCACGCGCCACCACCGATGGCCCCACGACTGCTTCAGATCCTTGAACAGGGGGGCGACTCCATGGCGGGCGTCGCCACCTTACCGAATCGGGGTCGAGGGTTCATCAGGGCGATCCGCTGGCGGCGGACTGCCCGATGTGTAGCTCAGCCCGCACGCAAGTCCACCGCGGTGCCAGAGACGATGACCCCGCCTTCGGCCGGCACGGTGACGTGCAGCAGGCTTGGCCGTCCCATCGCCGCGCCCTGGACGATCTCGAACGCCGCAGGGGCCGGAATCAGCCCCGCATCGCGCAGGTAGCCGCCGAGCGCCGCGGCGGCCGCGCCGGTGGCCGGATCCTCGACCACGTCGCCGACGGGGAAGGGATTGCGGGCATGGAACCGCATCGGCGATTCGCGCCACACCAGCTGCAGCGTGGTGAGGTCGTGGGCGAGCATCAGCGTCTTCAGCCGCTCGAAGTCGTAGTCCAGCCGCTCGAGCCGCGCATGCTGCGCGACCGCGAGAACCAGGTGCCAGGCGCCTGCGAACGCGAGCATCGGTGGCAATGCGGTGTCGAGCTCATCCGCACGCCAGTCGAGTGCGGCCAGTGCTGCATGGAGCAGCTCCGGCGGCACCGGGCGCTGGCGAGTGGGGACGGACTGCAGGCTGGCGCGCCACGTTCCGTCGCCCTGCCCGACGCGAACATGCACGTCGCCCGCCGCTGTCGAGAAGCGGTAATCGCCGCCGCCGAACCTGCGGCCCAGCACCACGCCGCTGGCGACGGTCGCGTGCCCGCAGAACGGCACCTCGGCGAGCGGGCTGTAGTAGCGGACCGTCCACGCGCCGCCACCGGCAGGCGCCAGGAACGCCGTCTCCGAGTAGCCGACTTCGGCGGCGGTCCGTTGCATCTCGTCCGGCGACGGCAGTGCATCGCCAAGCCAGACGCCGGCCGGGTTGCCGCCCCGCGGGTCGTCGGTGAACGCCGCTAGGCGGTGCAGTTCGTAGGTGGGAGCGGTCATCGCATGCGTGCCTGTTCCTGCGGTGCTGCGGTGAACAGGAGCGCCTATCCAGTCGTTTCCGCCGGGGGCGGGGGTGCTACCGCATCCGGCTCCCCCGCAGGTAACGCCTCGCCACGCCCGCTGCGCGCCATCGCCTCGAACACGCCGTCGCGCCGCACCCACGCGTGGTACAGCGCCGCGGCCAGGTGGACGAGGATCACCGCGAACAGCGTGTAGCCGAGCACGCCGTGCGCGCCGCGCAGCCACGCATAGAGCGCGGGGTCGTGCGGCACCAGCGCGGGCAGTTGCAGCGCGCCGACCATCTGCACCGGATAGCCGCCGGCCGACAGCATCGTCCAGCCCAGGAGCGGCATCGCCAGCATCAACGCGTACAGCACCCAGTGCGAGGCCTTGGCGGCGAGCGCCTGCAGGCGCGGCAGGTCCGCGGGCAAGGGCGGCGGTGGGCTGCGCCAGCGGTGGACGAGCCGGATCACGGCAAGCACCAGGATCACCGCGCCGAGCGGGCGGTGCAGGTCGATGAGCGCCGGGCGCCACGCCAGCGAGGCCATCATGCCGACGCCGATGAACAGCATCGACAGGATCAGCACCGCCATGCCCCAGTGCAGCAGGCGCGCCAATCCATCGAAATGTCCATGGCGGCTCATCGCGCGGCCTCCGGCGCTTCGGCGGGCGGCGGGGCCGTCCGGCCCCGGGCGGTCTCCAGCTCGCGGCGGTTGAACGACACCGCATAGGCCGCGGCACGTGCCGCGAGGATCGGATCATCCGAGAGGGCGATGCCGTCCGGCACGATGGTCGGGTCGTAGTTCACCTCGCGGCAGGGGCCGCCGGCCTGCGGCTGGCTGCTCTCGATCACCAGCACGCCCGCGACGTGCCGCGGGCGATCCTCGGACCAGGCCTGCGAGGGGTCCGCCACCGGATCGCCGGGCGCCGCCTCGGTCACCACCAGGTCCCAGCGCAGGGGGCCCGCCTGCAGTCGCGTCTCGAGTTCGCCGGCCAGGTAATCCGGATCCGCATCCGCGCGCTGTGCCTCGCTCATCGGCGCGAACGCCGCCTGCGGCACCATCGACCAGCGCACGAAGCGCGAGCCGCCCTCGGCATCATCGAAGCGGAACGCGTTGATGCCGTTGTAGGTGGTGTTGGCCCAGCTGTCCGACCACGGCGCCGACTTCGCCCACGCCTGGAACTTCGCCGCCTCCGGATGCTCGGTGAGGAACGCGGCCATCTTGGCCGGGTCCGGCTTGCCCGTTGCCGGATCCGGGCGCGATGCCAGCATCTGCGCGTGGAAGCCCTCGACCGAGTCCACTGCGAAGAACGGGAAGCTGTTCATCGCCATCCGCCACTCCTGCCCGTCATCGGCGGTGAGCACCAGCGCCATGCTGCGCACGCGCGCCTGCGCATCCAGTCCGTAGGGGTCGCCGCCACCGATCGACATGCGGCCCTGCGCCGCCGTGCGCGGCTGGCTGAAGACCCGCGCGCGCGACAGTCGGCGTGCCTCAGTCGTCGGCTCGAAGTAGCCCGTGACGCAGACGCCCTTGCTGTGCGCGCGCCGGAAGCCGAGGTGCGGTTTCCCAGCCTCGATGTCGTCGACCAGGCGCGGTGCGGTCAGGCGATCCGTGCCGAGCCGGCCTGCGGTCCAGGCGAAGGCTGTGGCGAGCACGGCGACGATGGCCGCGATGGCGGCGAGCGCCGGCAGGCGCGCGGGAGTGCGCGGTGGCGGCGGGGGATCGGGGGGCAGGGCGGACATGGGCGGCTCCGGTGGCCAAGTGACGATACCAGGCGATGCCGGTCGTCGAGCGGCGAGCGATGACTTGGCCGCTGCAGTGGGAAGACGGGGCGTTTGCTACGGCCGCATCCGGAGCGGGAATTTGCCTTCGCCATGACGACGCCAGCTGCGCGTCAACAGCGGACCGTGACTTCCGGCGATCGCCAGCCCATGCGACAGGTGAGAGCATGTCGCTGCCAGCCCGACGCGCGCCTGGGGACCATGGACGCGCCGGCGCTGCCACCCGTTTCGATCTGATTCCAGCGTCGCGCGCATGCATCGCATGCGGCGCGGCGAGAGGTCGATTGCGTGTGCCTGCAACCCCACTCGACCAAGCAGGAATCTTCGTGACAATCAGGTTCATGGCAACGATGGGCGCCGCAATGCTGGCGATGGCCGGCGGCAACGTGCAGGCAGCAGCATTCGCGCCTTGCGCGGATGCAGGCGAGTTCGCGGCGCTGGCCGGGTCGCTGTGCGCCCGCGTCGAGGCACCGCTGGTGCCGTCCGACGCCGACGGCGCGAAAGTCGAACTGTTCGTGCGCAAGTTTCCCGTCGCCGAAGGCCGTCCGCGCCGCGGCGAGGTCTGGCTCGTGGCCGGCGGCCCCGGCGAGGCCGGCGCGTCGTTGTACCCGGCGCTGCCGGCGCTGCGGCGCGCGTTCCCCGACTACGAACTGGTCATGCCCGACCACCGCGGCACCGGCTACTCGACCAGGCTCTGCCCGGTCGAGGAGGCGCCCGCGAGCGCGGGCGGCAGCGATCTCGCCGGGGAAGAATGGGGCGCGTGCATCGGGTCGATGTACGGCGACCCGGCGCGCACGCAGGCCTTCTCCATCACCCATGCCGCGCACGACCTGTCCAGCCTGATCCGCGCCTATCGCGGCGACGGGCCGGTGCATCTCTACGGCGTGTCCTATGGCACCCAGCTCGCGCTGCGCATGCTGCAGGTGGCGCCGGTGGAACTGGATGGGCTGATCCTCGACGGCCTGGTGCCGCCCGAAGGCGCCACCGAGTGGGAGATCAGCCAGCGCACCCGCATCGCCGATGCCGTCGGCAGGGCGTCCCTGACGCCGGAACAGCGCGACAACGTCGCGCGCCTGGTCGCGCACGCGCAGAGCGGGCCGGCCTGGCTCGACGAAGTCCCCAGCAAAGACATCCGCCAGTTCATGGGGCGCCTGCTGAACTTCCCCGTGCTGCGCGCGCGCATCCCCGTACTGGCCGAGTCACTGCTGCGCGACGACACCACGCTGCTGGAGCGAACCGTCGCCGACCTCGGCGACATCGGCCGCGCGCTCCTGCCCTTCCCGCAGTCGCCGCCGTCGATGCCGCTGGTGATGATGATCACGGGCTCGGAAAACAACTCACGCCCGGACCTCACGCGCGAGGCCGTCGCCAAGGACGCCGAGGGCGCGCTGTTCACCAGCCCGCTGCCCGGACTGGCTGTCGAGCCGCCGGCACCGCTCTACCGCCGCGATCCATCCTTCGGCGCGCTGCCCGCGCGCCTGCCGCGCACGCTGGTGATCCAGGGCACGCTCGACCCCGCCACGCCGATCGACGGCGCGCGCGCGCATATCGCCGCGCTGTCCTCGCTCGGCGACATCCAGCTGACGACAGTGGAGGGCGGCGCGCATGCGCTGGTGCTCACCGGGCAGGGGTGTTTCATCGACGCCGTCTCCGTGTTCATGGCAGGTGCCAAGGCGCCGGACTCCTGCAGCCAGGCAGTGGTCGACGACAGGGCGGGTGCCGCGTTGCCCTTGATGTAGCGGCAGTTTCGCGCGCCGCTTACCCTGTGCCCGTCACCGCAGGGGAGGGGACATGCACAGCACCCACGATGCCGGCACCGCGGCCAACACCGCCGCGCTCCATCCACGCGCCGCCGAAGCCGCCAAACCGCCGAAGTCCTCGAAGACCATGACCGTGGCGAGCTTCGTCCTCGGCGGCATCGGCGGCGTCTTCGCCATCGAATTCCTCGACTCGCTGACCGCCGATCTCTCGTGGCCGGCGATGCTCGGCTTGGTTGCAACGGTCGCGGTGGTGTTCTGGCTGCAGATCCTGCTGCATGAGGCCGGACACGCCGTGGCCGGCATGCTGACCGGGCGTCGGCTGCTGGGCGCGGGCGTCGGCCCGTTGCGCATCGACCGGGGCGTGGGCGGCTGGCGCCTGCGCTGGGGCGGCGGCGTGCGTGGCGTGGGCGGCTACGCCGCGCTGACACCCGACGCACGCGCCGATGCCCGCGGCCCTGCGATCGTCTTCATCCTCGGCGGGCCGCTGGCCAATCTGCTCACCGCCGCGCTCGCGCTCGCCGTGCTGCGGCTGGGGCTGTCGCCGGGTGGGTTCGGAAGCATTGCGCTCGGCGCCATCGCGGCCTGCGGCACGTTTCTCGGCCTCATCAACCTGCTGCCGTTCAAGTCCCAGGGCTGGAGCAGCGACGGTTACACCCTGCGCGAACTGCTGCGCGACACCCCCGCGTCGAAGGTGATGCGCGCCCAGCAATGCGTGCTGGCGCTGGCCATGGCCGGCGTGCGCCCGCGCGACTGGCCGGTGGCGCAGCTCGACGTGCCCCACGAACTGCCGCCCGACGTGCGCTTCAGCGCGAACATGCTGCGCCTGAGCTGGGCACTGGACCACGGCGACCGCCCCGCCGCCGACACCGCCGCGCACGCACTCGCCGAGGCCCACGCCAGCGCCCCCGACGGCATCCGCCAGGGCATCGCCACCATGCTCGCCACCTACGCCGCCCGCACCGGCGACGCCGGCCTGCTCACCGCATGGCGCCCGCACTGCGAAGGCGGCCTGCTCGACCTGTCCCCGTTCCGCCTGTGGCTGGACGCCGAGGCCGCCGCGATGGCCGGCGACGCTATGCAGGCGCGGGCACTGGTGGCCCAGGTGCGTGACGCGATGCCGCGGATCCATGACCCGGCGAGCGTGGTGGTGATGGGGGAGTATCTGGGGGAGTTGGAGGGGCGGTTGGGTGAGGGCGCTGCGGTTGCGAAGGATGCGGTCGTCACTGCCTAATCAGGAGCAATCACGCAGCAGGGGGCTGTCGTGGACTTCATCAAGAGCCGCGCATCGCACCACATCGGACGCTCGCGCACCTCGCGTGGACGCCTTCTCGCCTGCCTGTCGGCGTTGATGTTCGTCGCCCTTCTGGTCGGCTGCTCCGCCCAGCCGGACGAGCCGGCCCCGCGCCGGCCGCAACAGGCCGGCCAGCCGCTTGATCCGTTGGAGACTGCCGCACGCATCACGGCTATCCGCGGCGCCGCGCTCCTGGGCGACCAGCAGGCCGTGCAGGCGAACATGTCCGCGATCAACGAGGACTTCCGCAAGTCCATGAAGCTGGCCGACCCCGCGCGCCGGGTCGACCGCGAGAGCGCCCGCGCCGCGCTGCGCCAGCTTTCCGGCGTACTGACGTCGGTATGGGTGGACCGCGAAGCCGCTGGTCATGGTGGCTGATGCCTCCATGCGCGACCAGGCCACGATCGATGCGGTGTGCCTCCGACGTCCCCCCAATTTTGAGTAGCGCGGCGATCTGGAGTCCAATTCCCCCAAGCGAGGAGATTGGACGTGAAGAAGCGCTTTTCCGAAGAACAGAT
>JAYRUX010000008.1:120199-129856 GCA_041918855.1 Luteimonas sp. | reverse complement strand
AGCGCCCAGCCCAGGTTCACCGCCGTGGGACGTGCCGCGTACAGCCGCTGCATCGCCGGCTCCACGGCCGCAAGCGCCGCGCCACCATCGGCCGCGGCTACGTCGCGCGCCGCCAGCACCACGCCCCACGCGGCGGCGATGCCGATGGCCGGCGCACCACGCACGGCGAGCGCGTGGATGGCTTCGGCAACCGCGTCGCTGTCGGCGCAGAGCAGGTGCTCCACCACGAACGGCAGCTTGCGCTGGTCCAGGAGTTCGAGCGCGTCCCCGGTCCAGCGGATCGGGCGGATGCGGTCGTGGCGGGCGTAGTCGATGTCGTCCATGCCGCCAGTGTAAAGGCGCCGGCGTGGAGGCGCCGGCGCATCAGCGCCGTGTGGCGGGGCGGCGCGCGCGCCTAGCGGCGGTTGCCGCGCCAACGGCTCCAGTCGTCGCGGCCGCGGTCGGCCACGCGGAACTCGCCGCGGCACCCGGCATCCACCCACACCCGCCCCGCCTGCTGGCCCCAGGTGCGACCTTCGATGCAGCGCACGTCCGACAGCTGGCGCACGAGTTCGATGCGGCCCCGCGTTCCGGTTTCACACTGGCGCGACCGGTGGTTGTCGCTCTCGCACCGGAAGGTCCTGCGTTCGTCGCTGCCGTTGCCGTACCCGTTGCCAGGGCCGTATCCGTTGCCATGGCCGCGACCGCCGACGGCGAAATCCGCGCGACAGCCGCGGTCGACCCAGATGCCGCGCCCGTCGCTGCCCCAGGTGCGTCCGCGGATGCACGGCGCATCGGAGTGCTGGCGCACGAGCTGGACGCCGCCGCGGGTGTCGACGCCACAGCCGCGCCAGCGGTCGTCGTTCGACTCGCAGCGCACCACCTCGCCACGCGGGTCGTAACCGCGCCCATACCTCGGCTCCTGCGCCGCGGCGGTCGACGTCGCGAACCCGAGCATGAGGCCGAGGCTGGACAGGATCATCGCTGTGCGCATGGCGGGACTCCGGCGTGGTTGGGCAATGCGACGACTCTAGCGCGCGTCAATGAACAGGCATGCAACCCGGGCCGTCGTGGCGCGTGCACGCGCACCACGCCGGCCAGCGCGCGGTCAGGCGCGCGCGAACTCGAAGGCCAGCACGTCGCGGATGGAAGCGGTTCCAGCCATCGCCATGAGCAGGCGGTCGATTCCCAGTGCGACGCCGGCGCATGGCGGCATCCCGGCCGACAGGGCCTCCAGCAGCGCCGCGTCCAGTGGTGGCACCACCGCGCCGCGCGCCGCGCGCACCGACTGGTCGCGCTCGAAACGGCGGCGCTGTTCCGCGGCGTCGGTGAGCTCGTGGTAGCCGTTGGCAAGCTCCAGCGACCCCAGGTAGAGCTCGAAGCGCTCGGCGACGTCCACGTCGCCGCGTCGCACCACGCGCGCCAGCGCGCACTGCGATGCCGGGTAATCCTCGACCGCCAGCAGCTGGCCAGGGGGGAACGACGGCTGGATCTCGTGCGTCATCAGCAGGTCCAGCCAGTCGTCGCGCGTGAGGCCGGCGGGATCCACCCGGCCCCGGAACGCCGCCTGCAGCGCCTCGACCGGGGCGGTCATGGGATCGAGCGCGAGAACGTCCCGATAGAGGTCGCGGAAGCTCGTGCGTCGCGGGGTCGCCTCGCGTCCCACCAGCGCGAGCGCCTCGCGCACCAGCGCCATGGCCTCGTCGACCAGGGGCGCCAGCGTCCAGCCGACGCGGTACCACTCCAGCATCGTGAACTCGGGGTTGTGGCGCCCGCCGGCCTCGCCGTCGCGGAACACGCGGCCGAGCTCGTAGCAATCGCCGATGCCTTCGGCGAGCAGGCGCTTCATCGGGAACTCGGCGGAGGTGCGCAGCCACCGCGTGCGCGGCGCTCCGTCGATGCGGCCGCCGAACTCGAGCGTGAACGACGCGATGTTGGGGTCGGTGTTGCCCGCGCGCGACAGCACCGGCGTCTCCACCTCGAGCACGCCGCGGCTGGCGAAGAACGCGCGCACGAGCCGGTTCAGCCGCGCCCGCAGGCGCAGCATCTCCGGGCGGGTCACGCCTGCGCGTCCAGGAACGCCAGGAAACGGGCCTCGTCCCAGGTCTCGATGCCGAGTTCGGCGGCACGCGCGAGCTTGGACCCTGCCTCCTCGCCGGCGACCACGAAACCGGTCTTCTTCGACACGCTGCCCGAGACCTTGGCGCCGAGTGCCTCCAGCCGCGCGCGTGCCTCGTCGCGCGACATCGCCCCGAGCGTGCCCGTGAGCACCACGGTCACGCCTTCGAGCGGCAAGGCCTCGGCCTCGGCCGGCAGCGCCGCGAGCAGGTCGAGGCGCGCCGCGTCCGCTGCCTGCAGCAACGCCGCATTCGCCGGCTCGGCGAGCCACGCCGCGAGCGCACCCGCGGCCTCGTCGGGCAACCCGGTCGCGACGAAGGCATGCCGGGGTTGCGCCACCAGGCGCGTGGCGTCGGCGAACGCGTTGGCCACCTGCCCCGCACGCAGTGGCGTGAGCCGGGGGATGCCGAGGTCCGCGAGCAGGGTCGCGAAGTCGAGCGTCGGGCGCAGCTTCGCCGACGGTGGGCGTGCATCGGTGACCTGCACCCCGGCCGCCAGCAGCGCGTCGATCACGTCCTGGTTGCCGGGCTGGTCGAAGAAGTGCCCCAGTGCGCGTGCGACCTCGTCGCCGATGTCGGGCACGCGCTTGAACAGCGGCCAGGGCATGCGGCGGATGCGCTCGAGCCCTCCGAACCAGGCCGCGAGCGCCTTGGCGGTGCTTTCGCCGACGTGCTCGATGCCCAGCGCGAACAGGAAGCGCTCGAGCGTGGTGGCGCGGCTGCGTTCGATGGCGGCGACCAGGTTCTCGGCCCAGCGCGTGGCGACCTTGCCGGCCCGCACCGTGGCCGGGGTGGTACCGTCGCGCTCGTCGGCCAGGCGCTTCATCTCGACGAAGTCGGCGACAGTGAGGCGGTACAGGTCGGCGACGCTGCGCACGGTGCCCGACTCCACCAGCGCCATGATCAACCGCTCGCCCAGGCCCTCGATGTCCATGGCGCGCCGGGAGGCGAAGTGGAACAGGCCCTGCACCTGCTGTGCCGGGCAGACCAGCTCGCCGCTGCAGCGCGCCACCACCTCGCCTTCCTCGCGCACGATCTCGGAACCGCACGCCGGGCATTGCGTCGGCATCCGCCACGGCTGCGCGCCAGGCGGCCGGCGCTCGGCCACGACGCGGACCACCTCCGGGATCACGTCGCCGGCGCGGCGCACGATCACGGTGTCCCCGGCCCGCACGTCGAGCCGCGCGACCTGGTTGGCGTTGTGCAGCGTGGCGCGGGTGACGGTCACCCCGCCCACCTGCACCGGCTGCATCAGCACCCACGGCGTGACCGCACCGGTGCGACCGACGTTGACCTCGACCGACTCGACCACGGTCTCGGCCTCCTGGGCGGCGAACTTGTGCGCGATCGCCCAGCGCGGCGCGCGCGACACGAAGCCCATCGCCTCCTGCAGCGCATGCGCGTCCAGCTTGTAGACCACCCCGTCGATGTCGTACGGCAGCGCGTCGCGGGCCGCGCCGATGCGCGCGTAGTAGGCGAGCACGCCGTCCAGGCCCTGGACGCGCTCCACCAGCGGCGACACCGGAAGTCCCAGTTCCCGCAGCCAGGCCAGCACTTCGGAATGCGTGTCCGGCAGCTCCACGCCGCGCACCTCGCCCAGGGCGTAGGCGAAGAACGCCAGCGGCCGGCGCGCCGTGACCGCGGGGTCGAGCTGGCGCAGCGAGCCGGCGGCGCCGTTGCGCGGGTTGGCCAGCGGCTTCGCGCCATGCGCCAGCGCCCACGCATTGAAGGCCTCGAAACCCGCGCGCGGCATGTACACCTCGCCGCGCACCTCGAGCACCTCCGGTGGCGCGTCGCCGCGCAGCCGCAGCGGGATCGCGCGCACCGTGCGCAGGTTGACGGTCACGTCCTCCCCGGTCGCGCCATCGCCGCGGGTGGCGCCACGCACGAACAGGCCCGCCTCGTAGCGCAGGCTGATCGCGAGGCCGTCGAACTTGGGCTCGGCGGAGAACGCAGGCCCGGCGTCGCCGGTCTCGCGCGCGATGCGCTCGACGAAATCGGCCACCTCGTCGTCGGAGAAGGCGTTGGCGAGCGACAGCATCGGCACCGCGTGGCGCACCGGCGCGAAGCGCGCCGAAGGCGCGGCGCCGACGCGGGCGGTCGGCGAGTCCGGCGTGGCGAGCGCGGGATCGGCCTCTTCCAGGGCCGCCAGCTCGCGCAGCAGGCGGTCGTATCCGGCGTCGCTGATCGACGGGTCGTCGAGCACGTAGTAACGATGGTTGGCGTCGTCGATCAGGCGACGAAGCTCGGCGGCACGGGCGGCGGCTTCATTGGGCATGGGCGGATTCCGGGCATTGACTCTGACGACGGCCAACTCCCGCGGCACCGTCCTCGTGGCGCGGCACCCCTGGGAGCACGGGGCCGCGTCCCGTCGCGGCTACCAGCGTGGCGAGCGCGTGATCGGCGGCGCCTCGTGCTGGCGGTCGTAGGCGCGCATCTCGTCGCGCAGATGCGAGATGCGCTGGCGGCCCAGCGCGTTGCGCTGCTCGTCGAGCAGCACGCCGTCCAGCAGTTCCGCCATCCGCTGCGCCGTCGGCAGCATCGCGTCCCAGGCATCGAGCGCGTTGATCGGCGCCGGCAGGGTCAGGAAGAACGCGATCGCGGGCGTTTCCAGCGACTGGATCTCGGCCATCTCGAAGCTGCCGGGCTTCTTGATGTTGGCCAGGCTGAAGATCGGCCCGCGCTCCGGGTGGCCCTCGACGAGGCGGTGGAACACGTTCATGTGGCCGTAGGTGAGGCCGGCCTTTTCCGCCGCGACCACGATGTCCGGGCCGCGCAGCACGTGGCCGGCGCGCGCGGCGATGTACAGGGTCACGATGCTGTCGAAGTCGTCGCTGGCGCGCCGGCCCAGCTCGCTGCTGGCGGCATTGCCGGGGGCGCCGACGGCGCCGTCGAGCAGTTCCATCTCCGCCTGCAGGTTGGCTTCGACACCGCTGCCGTCGCCCGCGGCCGCGAGCTCCTGCTCGAGCTGCGCGCCGAGCGTGGGCTCCGCGCGCACGTCGCGCCCGGCGCCCGGGACGCGGCGGCCCTGGCCATTGCGCGGCCGCGTGCCGAAATACCAGATCGCGGCGAACAGGACGACGCCCGCGACCAGGATCCCCACCCGCAGCAGCCAGACGTCGCTCATCGTGTTCTCCTCGGAAACAGGGGCCGCCACGTCCGCGACGGTGTCCGGCCTGCAGGCGCCGGCCCGCCTGCCGCGACCGCGGTGCCGCAGGCACGCATCACGCCGCGCCGGCCAGTCGCGCGGCCTCGGCGAGGTCGACCGACACAAGCCGGCTCACGCCGGGCTCGCGCATGGTAACGCCGCTGAGCTGCTGCGCCGCCTCCATCGTGGCCTTGTTGTGGGTGACGAACAGGAACTGCACCTGCTCGCTCATCTCCGCCACCATCGCGGTGAAGCGGCCGACGTTGGCCTCGTCCAGCGGCGCATCGACCTCGTCGAGCAGGCAGAAGGGCGCCGGGTTGAGCCGGAAGATCGCGAACACCAGCGCGACCGCGGTCATGGCCTTCTCGCCGCCCGAGAGCAGCGAAATGTTCGACACGCGCTTGCCCGGCGGGCGCGCCATGATCGCGACGCCGGTGTCGAGCAGGTCCTCGCCGGTGAGTTCCAGGTAGGCGTGGCCACCGCCGAACAGGCGCGGGTAGAGCTCCTGCACCCCGGAGTTGACCCGGTCGAAGGTGTCCTTGAAGCGGCCGCGGGTTTCGCGGTCGATCTTGCGGATGGCGTCCTCAAGCGTCTCCAGCGCCGCGGTGAGGTCGGCGTCCTGGGCATCCAGGTACTCCTTGCGCTGGGCGGCCTCGGCATGTTCCTGGATCGCGGCGAGGTTCACCGGCTCCAGCCGGCGCAGCCTGGCGTCGAAGTCGGTGACCATCTTTTCCCAGGCCGCGACCTCCGCGGTGTCGGCGAGCGTGGCGAGCACGTCGTCCAGCACGAAGCCCGCCTCCACCACGGCATCCCGGAGCTGGTCGGCGCGGATCACCAGCGCCTGCTGGTCGAGCCGGCGCTGCGAGATCGCCTCGCGCTGGGCGAGCGCCTGCTCCTCGCGCTGGTGGCGGGTCTGTTCGAAGGTGCGCAGTTCGTTGTCGACGCCTTCCAGCGCCGCGCGCGCCACGGCCAGTGCCTTCTCGCTGCGCACCCGCGCTTCAAGTGCGTCCTGGCGCTGCGCGTCGAGGGCCTGCACCGGGGCATCGCCCTGCGACAGCTGCGTCGCGAGGTCGCCAAGGCGGCTGTCGAGCTGCCCGCGCTGGCTACCCATGCGTTCCAGGGCCTGTGCCAGCGCGACCACCTGCGCCCGCTGCGATTCCAGGGTGAGCGCGAGCGCGTGCGCGGCATCCCGGGATTCGCGCGCGGCGGTGCGGGCGGCGTCGCGCGCCTCGGCCAAGGACCGACGCTCCGCATCGAGCGTCTGGCGCGCGCCCTCCAGTTCGGCCATCCGGGCCACCGCGTCCTCGAGCCGGCCGCGGGCCTCGCGCGCCTGCAGCCCGCTGGCGTCGATGGTCTCCACCAGCTGCGCGGTCTCGGCATCGATCTTCTCGATGCGCGCGCGGGCGGAGTCCAGCCGTCCCTGCTGGCTCTGCAGCTGCCCCGCGAGTTCCGCCACGCCGCGGTGCGCGACATGCAGCGTGCGCTGCGCGTCCTCGCGCTGCTGCTCGGCCGCAAGCAGCTTGTCGCGCGACGCGGTCAGCATGCGGTCGAGTTCGGCCTCGCGTTCCTGCAGGCTCGCGATCGTCTTGCGCAGCGCCTGGATCTCGCGCTCGCGCAGCAGTGCGCCCTGCTTGGCGGCACCGGAGCGCAGCACGCGCACCCAGCCCGCGCCGAGGCGTTCGCCGCCACGGGTGATGACCGAATCCAGCGGGTCCAGGCCGGCCTGCAACGCGCGCGCGTCGTCGAGGGTCTCGGCGACATGGAGCCTGCCGAGCAGGCGCCGGATCGCCAGCGGGCCACGCACCTTCGACGCCAGCGAGGTCGGCGCGAAGTGCGCGTCGCCGGTGTCGCCCGACACCAGTGCGATCCGGCCCTCGCCGAGTTCGCCGAGCGCGTCGACCAGCGCACCGGGGTCGTCGACCAGCACGCCCCCGATCAACTGCCCGAGCGCGCCTTCGACCGCGTTCTCCCAGCCCGCCTCGACCTCGAGCCGCTCGCCGACGCGTGCCGCGGACTCCAGCCCGCGCTGGCGCAGCCAGGCGACCGCCGCCCCCTGCTCCTGGCCCAGGGCCGCGTGCTGCAGCGTTTCCAGCGACGACAGCCGGCCGCGGGCTTCCTGCGCCGCCTTGCGCACCTCCGAAATCTCGTTCTGCGCCCGGCGCTGCTCGTCCTGCAGCTGCAGGGCCGCCTGCTTGCGCTCGTCGAGCGCTGCCGCGAGCCCGTCCAGCGCGGCCTTGTCGGTGTCGTGGCGTGCCTGGACGGTCGCAAAGGTTTCCGCGAGCGCGGTGAGGTCGAGCGCGGCACGCTCGGCCGCGAGCTGCTCGCGACGACGCTCGGCATCGCGGCCCTGGCGATCGAGGTAGTCGACGCGCGTCCGCTCGACGTCGCCGGCGCGGGCGGCCTCAGCCTGTTCGCGGCTGTGCGTATCCCAGCGCTGCTGCCAGGCCGAGAGCGCGCCCTCGGCGTCGCGCAGCGCGTCCTGCCGGCTGGCGTCGTCGGCCTGCAGGCCCGCAAGCTGCGGCTCGGCCGCCGAGATCGTGTCGCGCAGCACGTCCAGCCGCGCCTGGTCGCCACTGATGTGCTCGCCCAGTTCCGCCAAGGCACCCTGGGTCTCGTCGCGCGCGCGCTGCAGGCGGTCGACGAGTTCGCGCTGGTGCGCGATCTGCTGCTCGATGCGCGCAAGCGCACCGCCGACCTCGTAGCCCTCGGCCTGTGCCCGGTTGAGCGCGGCCATGGCCTCCTCGCGGCGAACGCGCCCGGTCTCGATCTTGCGCTCGGCCTCGCGCTGCTCGGCGACCAGCTGCTGCAGGCGGGTCTCCTCCTGCGACAGCCCCTCGCGAAGTGCCTGCAGCTGCGTGTCGAGGCCGCGGAATTCGAGCGCCTTCCACTCCGCGTCGCGGACCCGGCGCTCGGCCTGGATCGCGGTGTACTGCTCGGCCTGGCGTGCCTGGCGCTTGAGGTGGTCGAGCTGCTTGCCGACCTCCTCGCGCAGGTCGCCGAGGCGGTCGAGGTTCTCGCGCGTGTGGCGGATGCGGGTCTCGGTCTCCTTGCGCCGCTCCTTGTACTTGGAGATGCCGGCCGCCTCTTCCAGGTACACACGCAGGTCTTCCGGCCGCGAGTCGATGATCTGGCTGATCATCCCCTGCTCGATGATCGAGTAGCTGCGCGGGCCCAGGCCCGTGCCCAGGAACAGGTCGGTGATGTCGCGGCGCCGGCAGCGGGTGCCGTTGAGGTAGTAGTTACTCTGGCCGTCGCGCGAGACCGTGCGCTTGACGGAGATCTCGTTGAACGCGGCGTACTCGCCGGTGATGGTGTGGTCGCTGTTGTCGAAGACCAGCTCCACGGTGGCCTGCGACACCGGCTTGCGCGCGGAGCTGCCGGAAAAGATGACGTCGGTCAGCGAGTCGCCACGCAGGCGGCTGGCGGTGCTCTCGCCCATCACCCAGCGCACCGCGTCGATGATGTTCGACTTGCCGCAGCCGTTCGGCCCGACCACGCCGGTCATGTTGGTCGGCAGGTGCAGCGTGGTGGGGTCGACGAAGGACTTGAATCCGGACAGCTTGATGGTGGACAGGCGCATGCGGCGTTCGGGTGCCTCGGCGACGGAACGGTGCGTGGAACCGCAGCCTCGCCAATCAGGATTCAGGTGAGAAACTTGCGCCAAGTCATTGACCGGGCACGCATCTACGCGGCAGTTGCCGTGCTCACCCGGAAGTATAACGACTGCGGCCGGGGGATGCCCCAGGGCGGCGCGACGCGGCGCTGGGGTAGCATCGGCCACGGTATCCGGGGGGATCCGCCCGCCATGCACGAAGGACCGACCATGCCCCGTTCGCCCCTCCGCCTCCTCGCCCTGCTCTGCCTCGCGCTCGCGCTCGCCGCCTGCGGCACCTCCAGCCAGGTCACGCGGCCGTACGCCGCCGCCAGTGGCGAGCGCTTCGCCTACACCATCGACAACGCCGGCGGCATGTCGGCGGAGAACCTGGCGACGCTGCGCGCCGAGCTCGACCGCCAGCTGACCGCCGCGGGCGCGCTGGCGGCGACCCCGGCCGGCGCCTCGCGCAAGGTGGCGATCCGCATCAACGAGTACCGGATGCGCCATGGCGCCGCGCGGGCACTGGTGGGGATCATGGCCGGCAAGGACACCATCCGCAGCACGGTGGAGGTCAGTGACGCCGGCGGCCAGCTGCTGGGCTCGAGCGAGATCGATTCCGGCAATTCCACCGCGTGGGGCACCACCGGCGGCCTGGTCGAAGGCCATGCCTCGGAGATCGTTGCTTTCCTGCGCGGCGCCCCCGCGCCCTGACCCGGCGCCCGGGCCCGGGCCCGCGGATGCGGCGGCCCCCCGGTCGCGGGCCCCCGGTCCCCGGGGTTGGCCGGCCCCGCCGGCGCCGGGCCGCCCCGCGGCGCAGG
>JAYRUX010000008.1:0-120189 GCA_041918855.1 Luteimonas sp. | reverse complement strand
GGCCCGCATGACGCGGGCCGCCTGACCCTGTGGATGCCGGCCACGCCGGAAGCGGGCCGGCACGTCGGCTCAGTAGCTCGCCTGCACCGTGACGCCGCTGTAGGCGGCGGCACCGACCAGGCGGATGTAGTACGTATCCGCAACCGGACCATGCAGGCGCACCATCGCCGCCTTCGGCGAACGCACTGCGCGCTGGTCGTGGTCGCCGTCGGTCGGCACGCCGCCGCGCTTCACCTGCAGCTCGATGGCACCGCGGCCGCCGGTGGCGACGATGGTGACGGCGCGCGCGCCTGCCGGCACCTCGAGGGCGAAGACATGGTCGTCGCCGGCCGTGCCCGCCAGCCCCTTCACCGGCACGCCGTCTTCGAGCGGCTCGATGTCCTGCCCGAACACGTGCAGGCCGGTGGCGCCTCCGAGGGCGAACAGGCGGCCGTCGTCGAGGGCGAACAGCCGTTCCGCGGACTGGTGGCCCAGGGATGTGACGCGCTTCAGGGCCGGGGCCGTGGGGTCGGTGACATCCAGTTCGTGGACGCCCGAGAGGTCGGCGAACCAGGCAGTGTCGCCGCGCTGCTCAACGCGCGTGTAATTGGACGCCCTGCCAGCGTCGTAGCGCCCCACCACCACCGGCGCCCTCGGGTCCTCGATGTCGACCACGTGCACGCCACCCGAACACGCCACGTACGCCAGCGACACTTCGCTGTCGATCTCGAGGTCGAAGGCGGCCTCGCAGCCGTCGTCGAGCCGCGCGACCGGCACCGGGTTGGCGGGGTTGGCGAGACTGAAGACGCGCAGGCCGCCGGTGTCGCCGCCCTCGGTGCCTTCCGCCACGTACAGGTAGCCACCATGCGCACGCATGGCGTACGGCTGGGACGCGACGCCGACCTGGCTGCGCACGGCCGGCGACGCGGGGTTCGACACGTCGACCGCCGCGATCGCGCCGCCATTTGTCCAGCGGGCGACGTAGGCGTACTTGCCCTGGATTTCGAGCACGGCCGCGAAGGGATACTCGAGCCGCCCCGTCTCCACCGGCTTCGCCGGGTTGGACAGGTCGACGCCGATCAGCCCGAAGCCCCAGGCCGCGAGCCAGGCGGTGTCGCCGCTGATCTCGAGCTGTTCGAAGCTGCGTTCAGCCAGGCTCTGCGGCAAGGCCGCCTCGAAGCGACCCAGCGGCGCCAGCGTGTCGGCATCGTTGACGGTGAGACCATAGTTGGGCTGCAGCAGCACCGCGCGACCCTCGTGCATCTCGACGTCCCGCGCGCCGACACCCACCGGCATCCAGCTCGTGGACTGCCGGGCCGGCTGCTGCGGCTTGGCGACCGAGATCGCGTGCAGCAGGTCGGTGTCGGTCTGCAGGAGCAGGCTGTCGCCGACCCTCGCGGAGCGTCCGCCGCCGAGCGTGGCGATGTCGAAGTGCCCCACCGCCTTCGGCGCGTCCAGGCTGGCGACGTTCCAGATGTCGATGCCCTCGCCCCAGCCATAGCTGTAGAGATAGTTGCCGACCCGGGCACCGTTGTTGGCCGGCGGGATGTCGAGCGCTGCGCGCGGCACCAGCTGCGTCGGGTCGCTGAGATCGAACATGGTCAGCCGGTTGCCGATGCCGATCGCCCGCCCCTTCTCCACCAGCAGCGCGAAGGTGTCGATCCCGTCGGTGCCATGGCTGGCGACAACCACCGGGGCTGTCGGATTGGACACGTCGAAGATGTCGAGGTTCGTGGACCAGTTCCAGCCGCGACCCGAGGCATGGATCCGGTTCCCGAGCACCACGAAGCGGGTGTACTGGGTGACGGTGTCGGTACCGGGCGCGAACGAGAAGGACGGGTTCGCGGGATCCGACAGGTTGCCGACGAACATCCCGTGCGAGTTGTCGAAGAGGTACAGGTGCCCGTTGGCGACGGCCAGTCCGAGCGCGGTCTTGTAGTCCGCCACGTAGGCGTCGTTGTCCGACAGCAGCACCGGCGCGTCCGGGTCCTGCGCGACCGAGAAGGTGGCGACGCCGCTGGTGCCGTCGTGGCCGCGCCAGCTGGCATAGAGGTGATTGCCCATGCGCACCAGGCCGTTGATGGCGCCACCGGCGGGTGCCGACGTCGAGACACGCACCGGAGCCGTCGGATCGGTGTAGTCCCACGTCGCCAGCACCCGGCCCGTCGGCATGTAGACCCGGCTGCCGTCGACGACCGGTGGCGCGAGCACCGCGCCACCGCGGACCAGCCCCAGGTCGAGCGGCGGCGAGGCGGCGGTCGCGGGGGCGGCGATGGCCAGGGCCATGGCGGCGGCGAGGGCTGTGGTCAGGAGCTTCGGTGTCATTGCGGTTCCTCGTGAGTCGATTCGATGCGGGTGCCGCGGCACGCACCCCGGGCAACGCGGCGCACGTCCGTGCCCGGTGTCGCCTTGCGGCCCCAGCGGTGCCGCGAGGCTCGCCCCCGCCCGCTTCCGAAACACTCCGGACACGTGACGATCGTTTGACGATTGCGTGACTGGCTCAGGAAGCGCGGGGCGGCGGGCGCACCAGCGCTGGCGGGAGGGGCCGGTCGCCGGCCAGGCCGCGCGCGGTGCGCAGCGCCTCCTCCCAGTCCGCGACCCGCCCGAGGGCGTGCATCAGTTGCAGGTGCAGGACAGCCAGTTCGAAATCCCGCGCCGCCCAGGGCGCCACGCGCCCGACGAGCCCACTGGCCTGCTCGAGTCGCCCGCGCTCGATCAGCCAGGAGGCGTGCGCGACCACGGCCGCCGCGATCTCGGCGGGCACGCCACCCTGCTCCGCGCGCTCGAGCGCGACGACATACGCCGCGTCGGCGTCCGCCTCCCGTCCGGCCGCCCGGAGCACGGTCGCGCGGAGCATCTGCCCGGGCACCGATGCGGCGGCCGCGGCAGGCGCGTCCGCCACGGGAGGAAGCCCGGCCCGCAACGCCGCCTGCTCCCGCCGCAACCGGACCCAGTCGCGTTCGGCGGCCGTCCGGTCCGGCGGCCAAGCGGCCAGGGCCGCGTCCGCCAGCGCGACTGCACGCCTGGCCTCGCCGGCGTCGAAAGCGAGCTCCACCTGCAACCGGGCGCGCAGGTCGGGATTGCCCGGCGGTGGATCCCCGGCGGCGGCGGTGGCCAACAGGCGCCCGGCATCGTGCAGGCGCCCGGCGCCGGCGAGCCCGCTCGCCTGCGCCAGCAGCAGCTCCGCGCGCTGCGCCGGGTCGCGGACCCGCGGCAACAGGGCCGCGATCCGCTCCGCCTCGGCCGAAGCAAGGTCGTCGCGAAGGAGCTGCCGGTAGGCCACGACGCGCATGACCCGGAGGGTCGCGAGCTCGTTGACCGCGCCCATGGCGGCGAAATCCGTGGCGGCCTGCTCGAGGTACGGAAGCGCGTGCGCAGGGCGCCCGCGCTCCACCTCGACGATGCCGAGGTTGGCGTCGATGCGCGCGATGCCGAGCGTGTCCCCCGCCTTGCCGAACTCGATCCTGGCGCGTCCGAAGTCCGCGAGGGCGCGGTCGAAGTCCCGTTCCATCGAATGCACCACGCCGCGACCACCGAGCGCATGTGCGAGTTCGGCGGCGGCGGCCGGCGCCGACCCGAGGGCCACCGACTCGTCGTAGGCGGCCAGCGCGTCGCGCTGCCGGCCAAGGCGCACGAGCATTGCACCGCGGGCATTGAGGATCTGCGCGCGGAAGCGCGGATCCGCGGCCGCGTCGGCGCCAGCCAGCACCTCGTCCAGCGCCTCCAGGCCGCGTTCGTATTGCCCGGCGCGGAAATCGACCCGGGCCAGCTGGTAGCGCAGCCGCGGCTGCCGGCGCTGGAGCTCCGGCGCCGCCATCAGGATCGCGCGCGCCGCCTCGATCTCGTTGGCGAGCATCGCCGCGCGTGCCCGCTGCAGGCGCTCTGCCAGCGCCGGCTGGTCGCCGCCGGGCGCCGCGTCACCGCCCAGCGCCGCGGCCAGGCGGTCGCTTGCGATACGTGCGGCACTGAGCAAGTCGGGGTCCCGGCCCTCGCCGCGCAGGGCCGACCCGTCGCGGCCCCCCGCCTCCAGCAGGACGCTCCACGTCACGCCCTCGCGCGTGGCGCGGCTCGCGACCACCCAGTGCGTGCGCGAGACCTCACCCAGCCGGCGCGGGTCGCCGATGGCCGCGTGTTCCTTTAGCACGCCCAGCACGGTTTCGCTCGGCAGCACCGGCAGCCCGGCCTGGCGCAGGCGGTCGGCAACGAAATCCATCAGCCCGAGACGGGCCCAGCTGGCATCGGAGCCACCTTCCATCACCAGCGGCAGCACCATCACCGAGCCTGCGGCCGGTGCCGCAGCCGCGGTCCGTACAGCGCCCGCGACCGCAGCCGGGGGCCGCGACGTCGACCACCAGACCCCGGCGCCGAGCGCCACCGCCAGCACAGGCAGTGCCAACCACCACCTCCGGCGCAGTGGTGCATGCCGCCCTGGCGTGGCGCTCACGGTGGCCGTCGGATCCGCGCGCGCAGCGGCCAGCCGCGCTGGCGCGCGTGGCGATCGTGCCGGTTCGGTTTCGCCGGTGTCCCCGGAGGTCGCGTCCGCGGTCCCGGCATCGCCCGTAGGCGGGACATCGCGGTCGCTGGCGACCGGTGCCGGCTCGGGCGCCGGCGAAGCGGGCGCGGGGACGCCCCGGGCCTCCTCCTCGACCACGACCTCCGCGACCCAGCGGAAGCCGAAGCGCGGCACGGTGCGGATCGAGTGCTGGGTGGCGCCATCGTCGCCGATGGCACGGCGCGTACGCACGATCACCTGCGCGAGCTGCGCGTCGGACACGTCCGGCCGTGCGAACACCGCGCCGACCAGCTCGTCGCGCGTCACCGCGCGCTCGCGCTGGTCGATCAGGAAGCACAGGCACTCGAACACGCGCGCCGGCAGCGCGACGGCCGCACCGCGGTGCTGCAGTTCGTGCTTGGCGAGGTCGAGCGCGTAGTCTCCGAAGCGATAGCGGACGATCGTCATGGATCCAGGGCTCGAGCAACCGCGCCATGATCGCGCAATCGCCAGCGCCGTTGCAGTGCGCCGGCGCCGGTCACCACTCCAGGCGCCGGCCGTCGACCGGGTCGAAGAGGTGGAGCCGGTCGGCGGGCACCCGCAGCGGCAATGGCGCACCCGGCGTCGGCAGATCCCCGGGTGGCAGCCGCGCGACCAGGGCGGCGTCGCCGAGCTGCAGGTTCACGAACACCTCGTTGCCCACCGGTTCCACGACCTCCACCATGGGTGCGAACGCGGCCTCTCCGGGGTCCGCGCGCAGCAGGTGCTCCGGGCGGATGCCGGCCTTGAGCCGCGGGCCATGCCCGCCCGCCGGAAGCGTGCGCCCGTGCAACGGCAACCGCGTGCCGTCGTCGAGCACGAAGGCGCCGCCGTCGTCCGCCTCCACCCGTCCCTCCAGCACGTTCATCGCCGGGCTGCCGAGGAACGTGGCGACGAACAGGTTGGCCGGACGCTCGTACAGCGCCATGGGCGTGTCGATCTGCTGGATCTCGCCACGGTCCAGCACCACGATCCGCTGCCCCAGCGTCATCGCCTCGATCTGGTCGTGGGTGACGTACACCATCGTGGCGCCGAGCCGCCGGTGCAGTCGGGCGATCTCCACCCGCATCGCCATGCGCAGCTTGGCGTCCAGGTTCGACAGCGGCTCGTCGAGCAGGAACACCTGCGGCTGCCGCACCAGCGCGCGTCCGAGCGCGACGCGCTGGCGCTGCCCGCCCGAGAGCACCGCCGGACGGCGATCCAGCAGCGCGTCCAGCTCCAGCGTCTTCGCCGCTTCGGCCACGCGCGTGGCGATCTCGGCCTTGCCGTGGCCACGGAGCTTCAACCCGAAGGCGAGGTTCTCCGCCACCGTCATGTGCGGGTACAGCGCGTAGCTCTGGAACACCATGGCGATGTCGCGATCCTTGGGCGCGACGTCGTTGACGACGCGCTCGCCGATGCGCAGCGTGCCCGAGGTGATCGACTCCAGCCCCGCGATCATCCGCAGCAGGGTGGACTTGCCGCAGCCCGAGGGCCCGACCAGCACCAGCAGTTCGCCATCGGCGACCTCGAAGCTGGCGCCGGCGACGCCGACGAAGCCGTTGGGATACACCTTGCGTACGTCGTCGAGTCGGAGCGTGGCCATGCGGGTCCGGTTCGTGTGCGGTGGCGTTCGTGCGCGTGGCGCAGGTGCCGAGCATAGCCTCGGCATCCGCGTCCGGCCGCGCGCGATTACACTGCGGCGGACGATTCCGCTATTCTCGCATGTAACCGTTTTCACGCCACGTCGCCGCACAACGAGGGCCCACAGCCGATGCCTGCAACGCCGAACAGGGACTACGCCTTCCCGGATGGATTCCTCTGGGGCGCCGCCACCGCGGCCCACCAGATCGAAGGCTCGCCGCTGGCCGATGGCGCCGGCCCCAGCATCTGGACGCGGTTCGCGCATACGCCGGGGATGACCTTGAACGGCGACACCGGCGACGTCGCCTGCGACCACTACAACCGCTGGAAGGACGACGTCGCGCTGATGCGCGAGCTCGGTCTCAAGGCCTACCGCTTCAGCGTATCCTGGTCGCGGATCCATCCCGAGGGCACCGGGCGCGTCAACCAGCCGGGCGTGGACTTCTACTCGCGCCTGGTCGACGAGCTGCTGGCCAACGACATCGAACCGCTGCTGACGCTGTACCACTGGGACCTGCCGGCGGCGCTGGACGATCGCGGCGGCTGGCTCAACCGCGACAGCGCCGACTGGTTCGCCGAGTACGCCACCACGATGTACCGGGCTCTCGACGGCCGGGTGAAGAAGTGGGTGACGCTCAACGAGCCCTGGGTGATCACCGATGGCGGCTACCTGCATGGCGCGCTGGCGCCGGGGCACCGCAGCCGGTTCGAGGCGCCCATCGCCTCCCACAACCTGATGCGCGCGCACGGCGCGGCGGTCAAGGCGTACCGCGCCGAGGGTGCGCACGAGATCGGCCTGGTGGTGAACATCGAGCCGAAGTACCCGGCCACCGGCAGCGCCGACGACGCCGCCGCCGTGAAACGCGCGCACGCCTACATGAACGAGCAGTACCTGCACCCGGCACTGCTCGGCCGCTACCCGCCGGAGCTGAAGGACGTCTTCGGCGACGCCTGGCCGGAGTTTCCCGAGGCCGACTTCGAGCTCACGAAGCAGCCGCTCGACTTCGTCGGCATCAACTACTACACGCGCAGCGTCACCGCCGCGAGCGACAGCTACCCGGTGCGCGCGAGCGCGGTGCGGCAGCCGTCGGGCACGTACACGGAGACCGGCTGGGAAGTGTTCCCGCAGGGGCTCACCGACCTGCTGCTGTGGTTCAAGCGGACCTACGGCGACCTGCCGCTCTACATCACGGAAAACGGCGCCGCCTTCTACGACCCGGCCGTGGCCGAGGACGGCCGCGTCCGCGATCCGCTCCGCATCGACTACCTGCGCAAGCACCTCTCGGCGATCCACGACGCGATCGCCGCCGGCGTCGACATCCGCGGCTACATGCTCTGGTCGCTGCTCGACAACCTGGAGTGGTCGCTCGGATACTCCAAGCGCTTCGGCATGGTCCACGTGGACTACGCCAGCCAGCAGCGCACCCCCAAGGACAGCGCGCGCTGGTATTCCGGCGTGATCGCCAGCCACGGCCGCACGCTCGCCGATCCCCTTCCCTACTGAGGCCAGGGCGCCGCCCATGCACGACACCCTGCTGCTGTTCGGTGCCACCGGTGATCTCGCCCAGCGTTACCTGTTCCCGTCGTTGCAGCACCTGTTGCGCGACCGGCTGCTGCCACCTTCGTTCCGCGTCGTCGCCATCGGCCGCACCGAGCACGACGACGCCGGCTTCCGCGACTGGCTGCGCGGGCGCATCGCCGGCGACGACGACCGCGACGGCGACGCCCTCGAGGACCTGCTGGCGCGCACGCACTACCATGCGATCGACCTCAACGACGCCGACGCCATCGTCGCCGCGCTGTCGCCGTACGCCGACCGGCCCAGCGTCAGCTACCTGTCGACGCCGCCGGACCTGTTCGCGCCCGCCTGCCGCGGCCTGAAGGCGGCGGGCCTGCTCGAGGGCGAGTCGCGGCTGGTGCTGGAGAAGCCGATCGGGCGCGACCTCGCGTCGGCACGCGCCATCGACGCCACCCTCAAGTCGGCACTCGACGAGTCGCGGATCTTCCGCATCGACCATTACCTCGGCAAGGCCCCGGTGCAGAACCTGATGGCGCTGCGCTTCGGCAACACCATGATGGAGGCGGTCTGGTACAACCGCTGGATCGAGTCGGTCGACATCCTGGTCGCCGAGACCGCGGGCGTCGACGGCCGCGAGGGCTACTACGCCAACTACGGCGCGCTGCGCGACATGGTCCAGAACCACATGCTGCAGCTGCTGGCGCTGATCGCCATGGAGCCGCCGACGGCGATGGACGCCGACAGCATCCGCGACGAGAAGCGCAAGGTGCTGCGCGCGCTGCGGCCGATGACCACCGCCGCCGCGGCCGCGGACAGCGTGCGTGGCCGCTACGGCGACGGCGTGGTCGATGGCGACGCCGCGCGCGGGTTCCGCGAGGACGGGGTGGAAACCTTCGTCGCCCTGCGCGCCTACATCGACAACTGGCGCTGGGGCGGCGTGCCGTTCCGGCTGGTCACCGGCAAGCGCATGCCGGCGCGCGCCACCGAGGTGGTGGTGTCGTTCAAGCCGGTGTCGCACTGGGTGTTCGAGCGCCCCACGCGCGAGCGCGCGCGCCCCAACCGCCTGCGCGTGCGCCTGCAGCCGGAGGAGACCATCGAGCTCGGGCTGATGGGCAGCCTCGCCGCCCCGGAATGGGGCGCCACGGAGCTCCAGCCGATGTCGCTGGACCTGTCGCTGTCGCCGCCACCACAGCGCCGGATCGCCTACGAGCGGCTGATGGTCGACGCGCTCAAGGGCGACCAGACCCTGTTCGTGCGCGACGACGAGGTCGAGGCGGCGTGGCGCTGGATCGACAGCGTCAGCAGCGCCTGGGAGCAGGCGGGAACGCCGGTGCTCGACTACCCGGCGGGCTCCTGGGGCCCGGCCGAGGCGGCCGGGTTCCTGCCCCCGACGCTTACCGGCAACGGCCGCCGGAGGCCCGCGTGAGCCAGGCGGCGGACCGGCGCGTGCTGCTGGCCGACATCGGCGGCACCAACGCGCGCTTCGCCCTGGCCGACACCGGCGCCGCGCAGCCGCTGCAGGTCGACAGCGTCCGCAAGTTTCCGGTCACGCAGTTCCCGTCGCTGGGCGACGCGGCGCGCGCCTACCTGGACGCCGTCGACGGCAGCGACGGTGTCCGCCGCGGCGTGTTCGCGGTCGCCGGTCGCGTCGACGGCGACATCGCCCGCATCACCAACCATCCATGGGTGATCTCGCGCACGCGCACCTCGGGCGTGCTCGGCTTCGACGACCTGGTGCTGGTCAACGATTTCGCCGCCCAGGCCATGGCGATCCTGCTGCTGCAGGCCGGCGACGTCATGCCGGTGGGCGGTGCGCGCTGGTCACCCGACCCGGTGCCGCGCGACCGCACCTACGCCGTCATCGGGCCCGGGACCGGGCTTGGCGTCGGCATCCTGGTGGTACGCGACGGCAACGCCTATCCGCTGGAGACCGAGGGCGGGCACGTGAGTTTCCCGCCCGGCACGCCGGAGGAACTCGAGATCCTGGCACGGCTGTCCGCGCAGTACGGCCGGGTGTCGAACGAGCGCCTGGTCTGCGGCCCGGGGCTGGTGAACATCCACCGTGCGCTGTCGGAGATCGAGGGCGTCGACCCGGGCCCGGTGCAGCCGGCGGACATCACCGCGCGCGCGGCGCAGGGCGACGTGCTGTCAATGCGCGCGATCGACGTGTTCTGCGCCGTGTTCGGGGCGATCGCGGGCGACCTGGTGCTCACCGTCGGCGCCTGGGACGGCGTGTTCCTCACCGGCGGCGTGGTGCCGCGGATGCTGGACTCGCTGCTGCACTCCGGCTTCCGCCAGCGGTTCGAGAACAAGGGCCGGTTCTCGTCGAACATGGCGCGGGTGCCGTCGCTCGCCGTGCTGCACCCCAACGCGGGGCTGCTCGGTGCAGCGGCGATCGCCATGCGCGCGGCGGAGGCCCCGCGTTGAATGCGGGCGGCGGGGCCACGGAAGGCGCGCCGGCCGAGGTGCAGTTCCATGCCTACGCCGACGCCACCCAGTGGGCGTGGGCCGCGGCGGTCGCGATCGCGGGCGCACTGGGACGGGATCTCGAGCGGAGGCCGCGCGCACGCCTGCTGCTGTCGGGTGGCACCACGCCCGCCCCCGTCTACGAGGCGCTGTCGAAGGCGCCGCTCGACTGGACGCGCGTCGACGTGGCGCTGGTCGACGAACGCTGGCTGCTGCCCGACGACCCCGACAGCAACGCGCGCCTGGTGCGCCGGACCCTGCTGCAGAACCATGGCACCCAGGCGCGCTTCGAATCCATCACCCGGGCCGGGCGCGGCTTCGAGGATGCGCTGACCACGGCGAACATGCATGCCCGTCATCCCGCCGGCGTCGTGGTGCTCGGCATGGGCCCGGACGGCCACACCGCCTCGCTCTTCCCGCGCATGCGCGGGCTCGACGATGCGCTGGCGTCGCCCTCGCCCTACGTCGCGGTCGACGCCAGCGGGTGCCCCGGCGCCGGCGCCTGGACCCGTCGCATCAGCCTGACGCCCGCGGGCCTCGCCCCGGCCCAGGCCCGCCTCCTGCTGATCCGCGGCGCCGAGAAGCGCGCCCTGTTCGAGCGCGTCCGCGCCGGCGCCAACGTGCGCGATTTCCCGGTGGCGCTCGCGCTCACCACACCCGGGGCACCCCTGCACGTGCACTGGTGCCCCTGACCCGTCTTTCCGGAACGACGCCATGAGCCTGCACCCCCGCCTCCACGAGATCACCGAGCGGCTGCGCGCGCGCAGCGCCGCGTCGCGCGCGGCCTACCTGGCCGGCATCGACGCGGCAGCCGGCGCAGGCCCCTCGCGCACGCGGCTGGGCTGCGGCAACCTCGCCCACGCCTTCGCCGCCTGCGGGCCCACCGACAAGGCGCGGCTCGCCGGCGATGCCGTCCCCAACCTGGGCATCGTCACCGCGTACAACGACATGCTGTCCGCGCACCAGCCGTTCGAGGGCTATCCGGCGCTGATCCGGGACACCGCGCGCGCGTTCGGGGCCACCGCGCAGGTCGCGGGCGGCGTGCCGGCGATGTGCGACGGCGTCACCCAGGGCCGGCCCGGCATGGAGCTGTCGCTGTTCTCGCGCGACGTGATCGCGCAGGCGACCGCGATCGCGCTGTCGCACGACATGTTCGACAGCGTCGTGTACCTCGGCGTCTGCGACAAGATCGTGCCGGGACTCCTGATCGGGGCACTCGCGTTCGGACACCTGCCGGCGGTGTTCGTGCCGGCGGGGCCGATGACGCCCGGCATCCCCAACAAGCGCAAGGCCGAGGTGCGCGAGCGCTACGCCGCGGGCGAGGCCACCCGCGAGGAACTGCTGGAGGCGGAATCGGGCTCCTACCACGCGCCGGGCACCTGCACCTTCTACGGCACCGCGAACTCGAACCAGGTGCTTCTGGAGGCGATGGGCGTGCAGTTGCCGGGAGCCTCGTTCGTGAACCCGGACACGCCGCTGCGCGACGCGCTGACCCAGGCCGCGACCGAGCGCGCGTTGCGCATCACCGCGCTCGGCGCCGACTACCGGCCGCTGGGCCGGTTGATCGACGAACGCGCGATCGTGAACGCGGTGGTCGCACTGATGGCCACCGGCGGTTCCACCAACCACACCATCCACTGGGTCGCGGTGGCGCGCGCGGCAGGCATCGCGCTGACCTGGGACGACCTCGACCAGCTGTCGCAGCTGGTGCCGTTGCTGACCCGCGTCTATCCCAACGGCGAGGCCGACGTGAACCGCTTCGCCGCGTCAGGCGGCATCGCCTTCGTGTTCCGCGAGCTGATGGATGCCGGGCTGATGCACGCCGACCTGCCCACCGTGGTGCCAGGCGGCATGCGCGCCTACGCCGACGAGCCGCGCATCGCCGACGGCGCGCTGGCCTACGCCCCTGGGATCACCGAGAGCGGCGACGACAGCGTGGTGCGCCCGGCGAGCCGGCCATTCGAGGCCCAGGGCGGCCTGCGCCTGCTGCGCGGCAACCTCGGCCGCTCGCTGATCAAGCTCTCGGCGGTCAAGCCCGAGCACCGCAGCATCACCGCGCCCGCGGTGGTCGTCGACGCGCCGCAGGCGCTCAATCGCCTGCACGCCGCGGGCGCCCTGCCCCGCGACTTCATCGCGGTGGTGCGCTACCAGGGCCCGCGCGCCAATGGCATGCCGGAGCTGCATTCTCTGGCGCCGCTGCTGGGCATGCTGCAGAACCAGGGGCGGCGCGTGGCGCTGGTCACCGACGGCCGCCTGTCGGGCGCCTCGGGCAAGTTCCCCGCGGCCATCCACCTCACGCCCGAAGCCGCGCGCGGTGGCGACATCGCGAAGTTGCGCGAAGGCGACATGCTGCGCCTCGACGGCGAAGCCGGCGTGCTGGAGGCGCTGGTCGACGCCGGGGAGTGGGCGGCGCGCAGCGCCGCCGCCAACACCACGCCCGCCGGCACCGACCTCGGCCGCAACCTGTTCGCGCTCAACCGCGCCGCCGTCGGCCACGCCGACCAGGGTGCGCTGTCGATCTCCTGCGGCCCGGCGAGCCCCGACGGCAGCGCCTGGGACTACGACGCCGAATACCAGCTCGGCGGCGACCCGGCGGCCGCCGCGGCCCCCCATTCCGAAAAGGACGCCTGAGGCATGACCATCGAGCAACGGCAGGACCACGCCGAATCCCTGCTGCGCGCCGCCGGCGTCCTGCCGGTGGTCACCGTCGACAGCGTCGACCAGGCGCGGCGGCTGGCCGACGCGCTGCTCGAAGGCGGCCTCACCAGCATCGAGCTGACCCTGCGGACACCGGTCGCGATGGAGGCGCTGGGCGCGCTGAAGCGTGCGCTGCCGTCGATCGTGATCGGTGCCGGGACCGTGCTCGATGCGCACCAGATCCAGCAGTCGATCGACGCCGGCGCGGATTTCCTGGTGACGCCCGGCACCCCGCCCGCGCTGGCCGACGCGCTCGCGGCGGCCCCAATCCCCGTGGTGCCCGGTGGCGCCACGCCGACGGAGTTCCTGGCGCTCGCCGCGCGCGGCTTCCGCGTCTGCAAGCTGTTCCCGGCAACCGCCGTGGGCGGGATCGCCATGCTGAAGGGGCTCGCGGGCCCGCTGGCGGGGCTGCGCTTCTGCCCCACCGGCGGCATCGGCGAGGACAATGCCGTGGAGTTCCTGTCACAGCCCAACGTGCTCTGCGTCGGCGGCTCCTGGATGGTGCCGAAGACGTGGCTGGACCAGGGCGATTACGGCCGCGTGCGCGAGGCCGCGGCGCGTGCCGCGGCGCTGGTGGCGGGCGTGCGGGCGGCGGCCTGACGCCACGCCCGGCAGCGCGGGCTCCCGACCGCCATCACCGTCCGGTGACGCTGAAATCCAACCGGTACCCGCTGCGTCGCCACGCCCACGCCTGCAGCAGGAACCACGCCACCAGCAGCGCCCCGAGCTGCCACTCGGTGACGTTCTCGAGCCGATCCTTGAGGTCCGGATCGGTGGTGAGCGCCGCCGCGGCGACGTTGCCGATCCCGAGCAGGAGCATGCCTGCCGCCACCAGCACCATCGCACGCGCCAGCCGCGGCGCCACCCGCCCGCCCTGCGCCGCCTGGCGCAGGAACACGAGCTGGCAGAGGTAGGTGCAGGCGAAGTACACCGTGACCCCGTAGCGGCGCAGGAAGCGGTAGATATCGCCCTCGGTGCCGAGGAAGGTGGCGTACACCGCCAAGGCGCACGCCGCGACGATGCCGAGCGGCAGCAGGCTGGCGCCCGCCCCCGGGCGCAGGCTCCTGCAGCGCCACCCAGCGCCGCGTCGTCCACCAGTGCAGGCCCTGCAGCAGCGCACACGGCAGCATCAGCAGCCGGAACACGTGGTTCGCCAGCCCATGCCGCGCCGCGCGGCTGATCGAGGTACATCCCTCGAAGTACGGGATGCATTCGGGCACGTGCCCGCCTGCCACCGACAGCCGCCACGCAACGTGCGCCGCCACCACCATCACCACCGCGATGGCGAGCGGCAGGGGCCACAGTGGAACCGTCTCCTGGTTGCCGTGCCGTGTCAGGGCATCTCCTCCGGACCGGACCCGTCACCGGCACCGCTGCCGAAGTTACTCCACCATCGGAGACGTGCGAAAGCTTCAAGCGTGGCTTCGGGAGGGAGCGGGCCAGTGCGTGGGGCAGCGTGACCGGCTCGGTCAGCCATCCATGGCTGACTCGCCGGCGCGCACATCCATGTGCGCTCTCACGCTCCCCCACGCACTGTCCCGCACGTCGCGGCCGTCAGATCGCTGCGTCCCGGGAGGCAAGCAGAGCCGACTGCCTTTCATTCCCGTGCGGGGGACAGAACCTCGACGCGGGCCGGCAGCTCCAGGATCCGCAGTTCGCCGTCCGCCCAAGACGCCGGGTTTCCGTTGACCAGCGTCGCACCCGGCGTGCCGGCATACGGCCACGGAAGCACCAGCCCGCCCGCCGGCAGCGCCGGCCCCGCCGGCACCTCGAGCACCAGCGTTCCATCGCGACGCGCCAGTGAATAGGTGAGAGCACCGTGCGGCGTGCGCAGCCCGTCGATGGCGATGCCGCGGCCGTCGAGCCAGGCGACGGGAACGCCGGCCGCGAGCACCAGGCTGTCGTCGACCTCGCGCACGTAGGCGAACATGTCCAGCGCCGAGCGCACGAAGTCCGAGCCGACCCAGGCATGCGGCAGGTCGCCGAGGAAGAACGGCGTGCGCGGGGTGCGCGAGACCACCTCGCCCCACTGGTTCCAGGCGCGCGGACGGCGGTCGTCGAAGAAGTAGTCGACGACTTCCTGCGCGCGGTCGCGCCAGCCCAGGCGCACGAAGGCGGCGACGTTGCGCCATTCGTAGGGCGTGTAGTCCTTCCACTCCCGGGTGCCGTCGCGGCGCTGCACAAACTCGCGCCAGTAGCGCTCGAAGGTGTTGTGCAGGACGTCCGCCGGCAGTCGCCCCTGCTCGCCGCCGGGGGCCAGCGCAATGGTGGTCGACGTGGGATCGAAATCGCCGAGTTCCGCGGCGCCCGGCAGGTAGTCGATGCCGTGCAGGCGGGTGGCCGCACGCAGCGATGCGTCGAGGTCGGCGCGGAACTCGTCGCGGGCGGCGGCCATGCGCGCCGCGTCTTCGGTCCGGCCCAGTGCCTGGGCCACGTCCGCGGCGTCCTTGTAGCCCCGCAGCGCCCAGAAATTGTCCCAGTACGAGTGCATCGGCTTGGCCGAATAGCCCTCGTGGCTGATCGACGCCGGCATCATCCCGTAGAAGGCCGGGTTCAATGCCCTGTTGGCCTCGGTGCGCTCGCTCGCGCGCAGCGTCTCCATGTAGTCGAAGGCACCGGCCACGTGTGGCCACATGCGTTCGAGGAACGCTTGGTCGCCGGTGTAACGCCAGTATTCCGCGATGTTGAAGATCAGTTCGCCGTGGCTGTCGTTCTCGGGCACCGGATCGCTGCCGCGGTCGTCGACGCAGCACGGCACCATGCCGTTGTCGAACTGGTAGGGCGCATACCAGTCGACGTAGTCGCGGACCACGTCCTCGCGGCCCATGCGCAGCAGGCCCTCCGAGATCATCGCGCCGTCGCGGATCCAGCTGCGCGCGTACGAGCGCGTGCCCGGCTGCAGCCGCGGCCCGACGCGCGACACCAGCATGTGCGCGAGCGACGTGCGCAGCGTGTCCACCAGCGGCTGTCCGGCGGGAGGCACTTCGATGCGGACGTGGTCGAGCTTGTCGCGCCAGTCCGCGGCGACCGTGCGCTGCAGCGCGTCGGCATCCCACCAGCGCATGGCCGGCGCGTTGCCGCCGGTCATCGGCACCATGACGTCGACTTCCTGCGCCTGTCCCGGCTGCAGGGTCAAGCGGTAGACCATGGCGGCCGACGCGAGTCCCGTGGTGTCGACCACCCGACGGCCCTTCGGCAGCGCGCCGGAGGTGAGGTGGGCGACGGCCGGGCCGGCGTCGAAGGCGGTGGCGAAGGCGGCGTCGGGAATCTGCTTGGCGAACACCCGCGCGGTGCCGCCGACGTGCACGGTGCCGCCATCCACGGCCAGCTCGCGGATCGGGCTGACGCCGCCGATGGTGTTGAGGAACTGGCTCGGCGGGTTGACCTGCAGCGGCCGCACGGCGAGCGCGAGCGCGTAGTCGCGCGCGCGCCTGCCGGTGTTGCGCAGGCGGTAGCGCGCCACCAGCTGCGAACGCTCCGGCGTGCCGTGGGCGAACGCGGTGATGCCCAGGCCGAAGTCGCGGTGCGTCCACGACACGGTCGGGATCGGGAGGTAGCCTGCCTCCAGCGACTGCGCGACCTCGACATCCGGCCAGGCATGGAGGCGGCCATCGACCAGCACGAACGGTTCGAGGGTGAAGCCGCCTTTGGCGACCTCGATCGCCCCGTCCTCGCCGATCAGCCCCTGCTGGGTGCCGCCATCGATGCCGAGGATCGTCCAGTACGGCTGCTCGCCACTGAAGCCGCGCGGGTACCAGCCGCGGGGCACGTCGCGGGTGACCGCCTTGATGAAATCGTTGGGATGCGCGGAGAACGCGAGCGGCTGGACGGCCGCCTCGGCCAGCGCGTACTCGCGGCCGGGGCCATCCTCGACATCGATCGCGATGTAGCGCGCCTCCGATTCCGGCAGCGCGATCCAGTCGCGGCCGCCATTGCCGGCGACGACGCGGCGCACGTCGCGCCACTGGCGTCCGTCGCCGGAGAGGCGCACGGCGTAGCGCGAGGCATGGGCGGCGTCCTGCCACTGGAGCACGAGGCCGCCGAACTCGCGCACGTGGCCGAGGTCGAGCACCATCCGCGGTGGCACCGGTGACCGCAGGGCACGCCAGGCGGTGTCCTCGCGGCCGTCCACCGCCGCCGCGGCATCGCCGGCGGTCGCCGATGCGGCCGGCACGTAGGGTCCGGTGTCGGCCGGCGACAGTTCCGCAAAGGTGAGCGAGTCGAAGCACACCGAGCCGCGACCGCCCGCGTTGTTGTAGATCGTGTACTCGAGCGTGCTGCTGGCGCGCAGCACGCGGTCGGGCGATGGTCCCCAGGCCTTGTCGACGTGGCGCTGCTTGTAGCGCACCGGCGTCCACTGCCGCGGATAGGCGTACTTCGGCCGGTTGACCCACCAGACGTTGTCGCCGCTGGCGTCGGCGACCTTGAACTGCAGGTCGTTGTCCGGAGAGTCGCCCCGCAACTGGAAGTCGAAGCGGTAGTTGTCCGGGTACTCGATCGCAAGGTCACGCTGGATGCCCGCGTAACCGGAAACGCCATTGAAGTCATAGTCCAGGCACAGCGCACCGCCCTCCTCGCCCTCGACGGCCCGCAGCGCGCCGCTCACCTGGTTCGAGGTCACCACGCGCCATGCCGAGGCGTCCTCGAAATCGTCCAGCACCCGCGTCGACAGTGCCTCCTGCGCCTGTGCCAGCGACGGCAGCAGGCACAGCAGTGTCGCCACGGCCCATCCGATCCTCATCCCTTGACGCTCCCAAGCAACAGGCCCTGGATGTAGTAGCGCTGCAGGGCCAGGAACAGCAGCAACACCGGCACCACGGTCACCACCGCGCCGGCCATCATCAGTTCGACGTCCATGATGTGCTCGCGCGACAGCGTCGCCAGCGCCACCGGCAGCGTGTAGTGCTCCTGGTCGGTGAGCACGATCAGCGGCCACATGAAGTCGTTCCAGGACCCCATGAAGGTGAAGATCGCCAGCGTCACCAGCACGGGCTTCAGCATCGGCAGCACGATGCGGAAGAAGATCCGCAGCTCGCCGGCGCCGTCGATGCGCGCCGCCTCCAGCAGCTCGTCGGGGATGCTGCGCGCGTACTGCCGCACCAGGAAGATGCCGAAGACCGTCGCCAGCGCCGGCACCACGACGCCGGCATACGTGTTCACCAGCCCCAGCTCCTTCATCAGGAGGAAGAGCGGCAGCATCGCCACCTGCGCCGGGATCACCAGCGCCGCCAGCAGGACCTGGAACACCCGCTCGCGTCCGGCGAACTGCAGCTTGGCGAAGGCGTAGCCGGCCATGGTGTTGACCAGCAGCGACAGGCCGGTGATGGCACCCGACACCAGCAGGCTGTTGGCGAAGTTGCGCGCGATGCCGGTGCGCGCGAACAGTTCGCGATAGTTGTCGAGCGTCGCCGCCGAGGGCAGCAGTGGCGGCGGGAAGCGCGCGGCCTCGCCCATCGGCATGAACGACACCGACAGCATCCACGCCAGTGGCGCCAGGCTGACGATGGCGATGGCGAGCAGTGCGCCATTGACGAGCACGGCGTTGAGCCGCGATTCGCCCACGCCGCGCGCGGTGGAGGCCGCCGTGCTCATACCACCTCCCGGCGGCGCCCGATGCGCAGCAGCACCGTGGTGATGCCGAGGATGATCAGGAACAGGAGGAAGGCGACGGCCGACGCCCGGCCCAGGTTCCACCACTTGAAGCCTTCCTCGAACATGAAGTACAGCACGCTCACCGTGCTCTGCAGCGGGTCGCCGCGGGTCATCACATACGGCTCGGCGAACAGCTGGAAATAGCCGGAGATGGTGATCACGCCCACCACCAGCAGCACCGGCCCCAGCATCGGAAGGGTGATGTGCAGGAACTGGCGCCACTTCGAGGCCCCGTCGATGCGCGCGGCCTCGTACAGGTCCTCCGGGATCGCCTGCAGGCCGGCCAGGAAGATCACCATGTTGTAGCCGAAGTTCTTCCACACCGCGAAGAGCATGATGGTCGGCATCGCCCACGCCGGGTCGCCGAGCCAGTCGACGGGGCCGATGCCGACGTGGCCGAGCGCCCAGTTCACCAGGCCGTAGCTGGTGTGGAACAGGTAGCGCCAGATCACCGCCACCGCCACCAGGGTGGTCACCACGGGCGCGAACAGCGCGGTCCGGAACAACGCCTTGAATCGCGCCAGGCGCGCGTTGAGCAGCAGCGCGGCGCCCAGTGAAGCCGCGATCGACAGCGGCACGCCGACGACCACGAAATAGGTCGTGTTCCAGAGCGCCTTCCAGAACATCGGCGTCTGCAGCAGTTCGATGTAGTTGCCCAGCGCGACGAAGCGCAGGTTGCGGCGGTCGGCGAGCGCGTACAGGTCGAAGTCGGTGAGGCTCAGCAGCAGCGCCGACAGCACCGGCAAGGCGAAGAACAGCCCGAGCACGACCAGGGCCGGCCCGGCGAAGAGCCAGCCGGCAAGGCCGGCGCGCCCGCCGCCGCGCGTCATCCACGCCATCACCGGCCGCGCTCCTGTTCCTGGATCCAGCGCCGCTTGGCGAGGATGTCGTCGACCCTGGCATCCAGTTCGCGCAGCGCATCGTCCTGCGACTGGCCGCCGCGTACCACGCGCTCGGTGGCCAGGCGCATCTCCTGCACGATGCGCTCCCATTCCAGCACCTTGGGCGTTGGCTTCACCCGTTCGAGCTGGTCGCGGAACGCGCGCGACAGCTCGTCGCTGGCCAGCGCCGGGTGTTCCCAGGTACTGCGGCGCGGCGGCAGGTTGCCGATCACGGCATGGAAGCGCTGCTGTACCGCCGGCCGCGACAGGTACTCCACCAGCTTCCACGCAGCGTCCTTGTTGGGCGAACTGCGGAAGATCACCAGGCTGCTGCCGCCGGCGATGCCGGCGCCCGGACCGTCGGGCCCCGGCAAGGCCATCGTGCCCCACTGCCCCGCCAGTGCCGGCGGCTCGCGCTTGCGGAACTCGCGCACGTTCCAGGGACCCGACAGGTAGAACGCGTAGGCACCGTCGAAGAATTCGTCCCAGACGTTGGAGATCTGCGTCTCCGACAGCCCGGGCGCCCAGCCCTGCTCGAAGATGTTGGCGTAGAAGGCGAGCACGCGGCGGAAGCCGGGGCTGCTGAAGTTGCCGCGGTTGTCGCCGTCGCGCAGCAACGGATCGTCCTGCTGCAGGGCGAGCGACAGTTGCTGTTCGAACTCGTTCAAGGGCAGCAGGATCGCGTGCCGGTCCGGCCCCACGTGCGCCTTCACCGCCGCCATGGCCGATTCCCACTCCGCCCAGGTGGTCGGCACCGACGCGACACCCGCTTCGCGCAGGATGTCCTTGCGGTAGAACAGCAGCCGGGTGTCGACGTACCACGGGATGCCGACGAGTTCGCCGTCGATGAGGTTGATGTCCCAGATACCCGGAAAGTAGTCCGCAGGCTCGATCACCTCCGACGCCGCGACGCGCGCATCCAGCGGCTCCAGCACGCCGAGGGTCGCGAACTCGGGGATCCAGGTGTTGCCGAGCTGGCTGATGTCGGGCAGGCCTTCCGCCGCGAACGCGGTCAGGAGCTTCTCGTGCGCCGCGGTCATCGGCACGTTCTGGACCTCGACGCGGATCCCCGGGTGCTCGCGCTCGAAGTCGCGCACGAGCTCGGTGACCACCTCGGCCTCGCGGCCCATGGCCCAGAAGCGCACGACCCGCGTGCCGTCGTCGCGTGCGCAGCCCGGGAGCAGCATCGCGAGAGCGAACAGGCCCAGCAGCAGGGCGACGACGTGTCGGCGCCGGGACGCAGCCGCGCGTGTGGGGTGGGCGGGCTGCAACGGCTAGTCCACCGTCTCCGGAACCGCTGCCGGCGTGGGCGTGGGCGTCGCCGCGCGCGGCGCCGGTCGGGCCTCTGCAGGCGCGGGCGCGCGATCGGCGTCCGCACCAGCCTCCACACCGGCCTCGACGTCCCGCGTGTCGGTGCCTGCCGCCGCGGCTTCCGCCTCCGCCAGCCAGCCACCGGTGAATCCCGCGCGCTGCAGTCCGCGACGGATATGCGGGTTGCGCTTCATCACCTCCCAGACGAAGCCGTTCCGGTAGTTCGCGATCATCGCCAGGATCGGCCCCTGGTCGATGCCGATGTAATCGCTCGCCACCCACCCCATCCCGGGGACGATGCGCCCGGTCTTCAGCGGGATGTCGTAGTCGAAACTGGGGTTGAACGCGTCGAGGAAGCCGTAGCTCGAGTACAGGTATTCGCCGTAGCGTTCGTGCAGCGCCTCGGTCGCCGGGATCACGATCTCGGGCGCGAACGGCAGCGAGGCCACCGCCGCGGTGGGGGCGATGGTGCCGTCGTCGAAGGCCACGGCCAGGCCCGCGCCACGCGCGCTGTAATGGCGGAACTCGCGCGGCTCCCCGGCGTAGTCCTGCACCGTGCGCTGCGGGCCATCGCTGGCGGTGAGGCCCCACACGTCGGGCCCGTAGCCGTCCCAGCCCATCGGGTTCTCGATGGCGTAGGAGCGCTGCGCGTACGTCGCCCGGCGCGTGTTCTCGAAGTAGTCGATGCCGCGCCCGCGCATGTACGCATCGCGGATGCCGCGGAAGTCGACCCAGGTATGCGTGTACTGGTGGCCGAAGTGCGGCGCGAAACTGAGGTATTCCTGGCCCTGGAACACGCCCCAGCTGTCGTCGTAGGTTTCGGTCCACGCCTCCCACGCCCCGCCCTCGATCGCGTGCGTCGGCGAGCCCAGCGCCAGGATGTAGACCAGCATGGCCTCGTCGTAGCCCGACCAGTCGTGCTCGATGAAGCCGCTCTCCGGATACCAGCCCATGGAGATCAACGGAGGACGCTGCTGCAGCCAGGGCCACTCGACGCCGGCGTACAGCTCCTCGGCCAGCTCGCGGATGCGCTGCTCGCGCTCGTCGTCGCGGTCGTAGTAGCTCTGCGCGAACAGCACGCCCATCATCAGCAGGCCCGTGTCCACGCTCGACAGCTCGACCCACGGCTCGTAGCGGTGCCCGTCCTGCATGTCGAGGAAGTGGTAGAAGAACCCGTGGTGGCCGCTCATCCCGGTCTCGGCATCGCCCTGCGGCGCGTCGCGCAGGAACTCCAGCGTCACCAGCGTGCGGTCGACCGCCTGGCGACGGCTGATCCAGCCATTCTCGATGCCGATCGGATACGCCGTCAGCGCGAACCCGATGGAGGCGATGCTCGCGAACGGCCGCGACGGGAACCGGTCGGGCGTGAGGCCGTTGACTTCGTTCGTGGTGTCCCAGAAGAACTGGAACGTGCGCCGCTCGATGTCGCGGAACAGCGGCGGAAGCTGCGGCGGACCGGGTCGGTCCGCGGGCTTGGGGGATTCGACCTGTTCGACGGGGCCGGGACGTGGTGGCGCGACCTCCTGCTCGGGCGCTTCGCGCCCACAGCCTGCGAACAGCAGGGCGGCCAGAAGCGGCAGGATGAAGCCAAGGCGGTGCGGTGGTACGAATCGCATCGGGTGGATCTACTCCGGATTACGCCGCGGCCGCCGAAGCGGCCGCGGCCAGTGGCACTACCAGTCGAGACCGAACGTCAACTTGAACTGCCGGGTTGGCAGCAGGATCTCGTTCCCGTTGCGCTGGGCGAAGTTCGGATTGCGTGGCTCGCCAGCGGCACCGCGCCAGCCCTCGAACTGGTTCCAGTTGCGCCAGTTGAAGACGTTCAACACGTCGGCCCTGACGCGGAAGGCGATGTCGGTGCCTGTCTCCCAGCGCTTCTCGAGAGCCGCGTCGAACTGCTTGAAACCGATCGTGCCTTCGTCCGGCACATACGGGTCGTAGAAGCAGAAGTCGGACGATGGCGCATCGTTGCAGTTGGTCGCATCGCGCGGCGTATGACTTGCCAGGGTCAGCTTGCTGCTGAAGGTGGTGTTCCAGCCGAGCTCATAGATGCCCGACAGCACCAGCCGGTGCCTTGGCACGCCGGTCGAGCGATAGAAGCGGTCTCCGACGCGCGGCCCGTCGAAATAGTAGCTTTCGCCGTTCGATGCGTTCGTACGGTTTTCCTCGGCATCGCTGAAGGTATAAGCGGCATTGAGGCCCCATCCCGAGTCCGCCGTGAACGGCTTGTCCAGGGACACCAGCAGCGAGTTGAGGTTGTAGTCGATACCGTTGTCACCGAGGATCAGGGAACCATAGCCCGGGATCTGCTGGCCCCAGGGTTGACCGCCCCAGGTCGCCTCGGGGTTCTCGTGGAAATTTCCCCCTGGCCATCGGTTGCCGAGCCGGAAGTAGATGCCATCTCGACTGCGGATGTGCGCAAGGGTGACGGACGTGTTCCAGTCGTGTCCCCACACCGTCACCAGGTTGCGCATGCCGAGGCTGAACTGATCGGAATACGGGGTCTTGAGGTCGTTGCTGAGGAGGTTCACCTCGCCGCCACCGCGCGGGTTGGCCGCGACATAGGCTTCCAGACCTTCGGGCGTCAACAACGACGGATCGAACGGGATGCAGTTGGCGTTGGCGGCCGGGTCGCATTCGTGCAGCGGGGTGTCGAACAGCAGCTGGTATGTCGTGAACGCGCCGCCGTAGTACTCGCGCGCCATGAGGTCGAAGAGGTTCCGGTCATACGCCCGCCCCGCCCCGCCGAAGATCACGTGCTCCTCGTCGCCGAAGAGGTCGTAGGAGAAGCCAAGCCTCGGCTGGATCGCGTCCTTGAAGTTGTCGCGGTTGCGCCCGTTGCTGATGTAGCCCTCGATGTCATAGTCGGTGTTCTGGATGTTGGTCCAACCGCGCAGGGCTGCCGCAAGCTGCTCGGGCACCTCGTAATCGACGTAGCTCGGGTTTTCCTCGTAGTCCCAGCGGATGCCGAGGTTCAGCGTGAGCTTCTCGTTGACCTCCCAGTCGTCCTGTACATAGATGCCGAACTGCTTGTTGTCCGACTCGACGAACGGCGCGCGGTCTGCGAGGGGCGCGGTGAATTCGATCCTGTACGGCTGCTGGAGGCTCTCGTTGACGTCGAAGTAGTACTGCGGGTACGGCGGATTCTGCTGGAACGCGTTCAACTCGACCTGCTTGTACTTCACCCCCATCTTCAGGGTGTGGCCTTCCCAGCCGAAGTAGGTCAGATCATCCTGGAAGGAGATGCCGCGCTGGCCCTTGTCCTGGAACGTGGGGCCGCCCCCGATGTTGAGGACGCCCAGGTCCAGCACTGCCGGGTTGTTCGGATCCACGATGGTGTAGCGATAGCCCGGGCCGGCAAACACTGGCCTTGGGTTGAACGCCGCGTCCTCGAACGTGACGTGCGCGTCGTTGAGCCAGTCCATCGAGCTGAACTGGTACCGCAGGTCGACGCGTGTCTCGTCATTGGTGAAGTTGGTGGAGAAGTCGGGGCCACTGATGCTGCTGCCCGGCGAAATCGAATCCTCCTCCCGGTACCTCAGCGTGAGCTCCACGAGATGGGCTTCGCCGAGCTGGAGGCTCAACTTGCCGAAGTACAGGTCCTGGTTGAAGGGCACGCTGTAACCGCCATAGATCGACGACAGCTCCGGTGGCAAAAGGCCGGGGTCGAAGGCGGTGGGCGGCATCACCGTCCTGGGCACGACGTAGTCCTTCGCCTCGTACGACAGGAAGAAATGCAGCATGTCGCGCACGATCGGACCACCGAAGGTCGCACCGTACTGCTCGGTGGTCTCGTCGATTTTCTCGCCCAACTCTTCTTCCGCGGGGCTCGCCTCGCGCCAGCCCTCCGACGTACGGTCCCAGAAGAAGCTGCCGTCGAACTCGTTCGTACCCGATCGCGTCACCGCGGTCACGGCGGCGCTGCTGATCTGGTCGTATTCGGCCTTGTAATTCGAGGTGATGACCTTGTACTCGCCGATCGCCGACTGCGGGAACGGATTGCCGCGGCTGTCGTCCTGGCCCGTGATACCGCCTGGCGTCACGTAGTTCTTCTGGCCCACGCCATCGATGAACACGTTGATGTTGCTGGACCCCTGGGCACCGCTGCGCAGCTGCGATTCCGAGCCGTTGGGCGAATTGACGAACAACATGCCAGGCACGGTATCGGCGAAGGCCAGAAAGTTGCGCGAGGCCTGCGGCAGCGCCTGGATCTGCCGGTTGGAGACATAGGTGGCGATTTCGGACGTGCGGGTTTCCACGAGGGCGGGTGCCGTAACCTGCACCGTCTCCATGTCCGTCGTTTCCCCGGCCGTGACCGTCTCGGCCACGCCACCCGCCTGCAGGTCCAGCGTCGCCGTCTGCCCTACCCGCAGGGTCACGTTCTGGGTGCTGGTCTGCCCACCCGCTTGGACATCGATGCGATACGGGCCTGGCGGCAGGCCGGCGAGGTTGTAGCTGCCGTTGCTCGCCTGGACGCTGCGGCTAAGCCCGGTGGCGGTGTTGGTGGCGGTCACCGTGGCATCGGTGGCGGGCGCCGAGTCGAGCATCACCTGGCCGCGGAGCGTGGCGGCGGTCGATTGCGCGAGTGCGGCGGGCGCAGCCAGCACCAGCGCGGCGGCGAGCGCGCAGCAGAGCAGCGAACGCCGCGGTGCGGGCGAGGCCCGTCCGGTCCGCGGCTGGTTGTGGTTCGAGTTCATGACGTGTCCCCTCCCAGGGCGGTCAGGCATGGAGCAACAGGGGCGGCGGGGGCCGCGGGCGAATGTTCAGGAACGGTGACGGGCGGCGATGTGAACGGGGGCGGGGCCGGTGGAGTCACGCACGATGAGGCGCGGCGACAGCAGCCCCGCCTCGCTGTCCGTGGCCGCGTGATCGCCCTGCGCGAGCAGCGCGCGCAGGGCGCGTCCGCCGAGTTCGGCGATGTCGACCTGCATCGTCGTCAGCGCCGGGTGCACGTAGCGCGCGAGCGGGATGTCGTCGAAGCCGGCGAGCGCGACGTCGCGCGGTACCTGCAGCCCGTCCTGGGTGAAGGCATAGAGGCAACCGAGGGCCATCATGTCGTTGGCGGCGAACACGGCGTCGGGTAGGTCGCCCGATGCCAGCAGCGCGGCACCGGCGTCGTGGCCGGAGGCTTCGTCGAAGGTGCCCAGCACCACGCGCGGCGCCAGGCCCGCCTCCTCCAGGACCTCGCAGTAGCCGCGAAGGCGCTCGCGGGCATCGAAATTGCGCGTCGGGCCGGCAATGAAGGCGATGCGGCGGTATCCGCACGCGAGCAGGTGGGAGGTCATGCGCCGCGCGCCGCCGTGGTTGTCGATGCTGACCGCCGCCGCGCCCGGTCCTGCGGGGGCGCTGTTCATGAGCACGGTCGGCAGCGCCGGCGCGTCGCCCGCCGCTGGTCCACCGCCTTCGGCCACGAACGGAGACATCACCAGCAGCCCGTCGACGCGTCCACGCATCGCCAGCAGCGCTGCGCCCTGTTCTTCCGGATTGCCGTGGTAGCTGGACACCAGCAGGTGCAGGCCGCGCTCGCGCGCGACCTGGTCGATCCCGCGCATGAGCTCCGAAAAGAACTCCCCGTAGAGGTCGGGCAGGACCACGCCGATGGTGTGCGTGCGCCGGCTGCTCAGGCTGCGCGCGGCGTGGTGCGGGCTGTAGCGCAGCGCGTTGGCGACCTGCACCACCCGCCGGCGCACCGGCTCGGCGACGTTCTCGTGGCCGTTCAGGGCGCGGGACACCGTGGCGACCGATACGTTCGCCTCGCGCGCCACGTCCTTGATCGTCACGGCCAAAGCGGTCTCCACGACCCCGGGTGCGGCGGACTGTAATCGTTTCCAGAAAGGAAAGTAAAGGCGCTGCAGGTGCTGCAGCGCAGCACCCGGATCAGGGTCCGGATGGGGTGCGGGCGTCGATCGAGAGGGCGTGGATGTCGGTCGTCATCAGTCCGCCGAGCGCGGCATAGACCGCGCGGTGCTTCTGCAGCAAGGTCATGCCGGCGAAGTCGGGGCTCTCCACCAGCACATGGAAATGTCCGCGCCCGTCGCGCGCCCCGGCGTGGCCTGCGTGGCGATGGCTGTCGTCGCGCACCTCGACGCGCGCCGCGGCGAACGCGTCCAGGAGCAGGCGGCGGATCGCCTCCGCGCGCCTGTCGGCGGGAAGCGGGCCGTCGCTCACGGCAGCACCAGCCGGAACGGCCGCACGTCGACCCGCGCGTAGACGCCGGCCTCGACGTAGGGGTCGGCATCGGCCCAGGCGCGCGCATCCTTGAGCGAGTCGAAGCGCGCGATGACGATGCTGCCGCTGAAGCCCGCCGGCCCTGGATCCTCGGCGTCAATCGCCGGGCACGGTCCCGCCACGAGCAGGCGCCCGGCGTCGCGCAACGCCTCGAGCCGCGCGACATGCGCGGCACGCGCGCCTGCACGCAGCGACAGTACGTCCGCGCCGTCGTGGCCCTCGATCGCATACCACATCATCCGCACGTCCTCGTTCGCACCGGCCGGCAGTGTAGCGGCGGCACAAGCGCGGTGGCGGCGCCTGGCCCAGCGAGCAAGGAAAAGCCGGGACCCCGCTGTCGGCAGGCCCCGGCGCCCGGAAGGCGCACCCGCCCAGGACAGTGGGCGGGTGCGGTGCCGGAAACGCTCAGTTGGCGGGCATGAGCACCGTATCGATGACGTGGATGACGCCGTTGCTGGCCATGACGTCGGCCTTGGTCACGTTCGCGTTGCCCACTTTCACCTTGCCGCCGGCGCTGCTGATCGCGACGGCTTCGCCATTGACCGTATCGGCCTTGTCCAGCGAGACCACCTGCGCCGCAGGCACGGCGCCGGCGACCACGTGGTAGGTGAGGATCGAGGTGAGCTTGGCCTTGTTCTCGGGCTTCAGCAGCATCTCGACGGTGCCCGCCGGCAGCTTGGCGAACGCGGCATCGGTCGGCGCGAAGACGGTGAACGGGCCCGCGCCCTTCAGCGTGTCGACCAGGCCAGCGGCGGTGAGCGCCTTGGCCAGGGTGCCGAACTGGCCGGCGGCCACGGCGGTATCGACGATGTCGGCGCGCGCGGTCGAGGCCCGGGCCGGCGCCTTGGCCATGCCTTCGCCGGCACGGGCGGGCAGCGCGGTCGCAGCGAGCGCGGCGGCGACGGCGGTGGCGAGAACGATGGAGCGGTAGAGGGTGGACATTTGGGAGACTCCGGTAGGGGCGGGAAACACCAGCGCACCTTGGACCCGAGCGCGTTCCGCAAATGTCAAAGCACGCCATGTACAGATGTTGTACATTGGCGCCATGTACAACGTCACTGCCGCGTGTCGCCTCACTGGACTCAGCCCCGGGACCCTGCGCGCCTGGGAACGGCGGCACGCCGTGGTGCAGCCGACGCGCGACGCCAACGGCCGCAGGCTCTACGACGCCGCCATGGTCGACCGGCTCGCCCTGTTGCACCGGCTGACCACGCGCGGCCATTCCATCAGGCACCTCGCGGCACTCGACGATCGCGGCCTGGAGGCCCTGCTCGAGGAGTCGACCCAGGCCGGGCATGGCGGTACCGACGGGATCCTGCAGCGGCTGCTGGACGCCTTGTCGAGCTACCGCATCGACGTGCTCGACCGCGAGCTGGCGATGGCGATCGCGACCCTTCCCGGCCCCCTGCTCGCCGGCCAGGTGCTGGCGCCGCTGCTCGTGGAGGTCGGGGTGCGCTGGGCCGACGGGCGCCTGGACATCGCGCAGGAACGGCTGGTGAGCAGCCTGCTGCGGGCGCGACTGCTGGGCGTGCTCAACGCATACCCCCGCGACCGCCCGCCACAACTGTTGTTCACCACCCTCCCCGGCGAGCGCCACGAGATGGGCCTGCTGATCGCGGCGCTCATGGCGTTCACCGCCGGCGCGCCGCTGCTGTACCTGGGCACCGAACTGCCTGCCGCGGAACTGGCGCGCCTGGCGAACCAGCTGCAGGTCCGCGCGGTCGGCCTCAGTTGCGTGGACTCCGGCCTCGCCGAAGCGGCCCTGCCGCAGTTGCACGACCTCGATGCCGCACTGGATCCGGGCATCGGGATCTGGCTCGGTGGGTCGCAGGCGGACTTCCTCAACCGCAAGCTGGCCTCGCCACGCGCGCGGCGCGTCACCGACCCGGCCCTGCTGCAACGGCTGGCGCGGGAGCGCTGAACGGTCGCCACGGGCGTGTGGACAGGCCGCGCGCGAGCCCGTAGGCTTAGGACCAGCTCGAACCCGGACCGCAGCGGCCCGTCGCCCAGACGCCCGATCCGCTGCCCCCAGCCGGTTCCGCCGTAGATCTCCTGGCCGTCCCGCCGCATGTCGACCTGCGGTGTCCGTTGTACGTGGATCCCGCGTCGGCCTCGCGCCGCCGGCCCCCGGCATCGATCGCAATCCCTGGCCACGTCCCGGCGTGCGCCACCGTAGCCTGCACAGCAGTGGCCCGAGGGGCCGCAGACCGAATGACACAAGCCGGACCCCAGCCCCGCGAAGCCGATGCCGACGTTGCCGCGCCCACTGCCGCGGAACCCGGGCATGCGGCGGCGCGCCCGCTGCAGCAGGAAATGCCGCTGGCGGTGGTCCACGGGCAGGCCGTGCTGCAGATCCCGCAGGATCTCTACATCCCGCCGGACGCGCTGGAGATCATCCTCGATGCATTCGAGGGCCCCCTCGACCTGCTGCTCTACCTGATCCGGCGCCAGAACCTCGACATCCTCGACATCCCCGTCGCCGAGATCACCCGCCAGTACGTCGCCTACATCGGGGTCATGCACGAGCTGCGGTTCGAGCTCGCGGCGGAATACCTGGTGATGGCCGCGATCCTCGCCGAGATCAAGTCGCGCATGCTGCTGCCCCGGCCTCCGGCGGAGGAAGGCCTCGAGGACGACCCGCGCGCCGACCTCGTGCGCCGCCTGCAGGAATACGAGCGCTTCAAGCAGGCCGCGGAGGATCTCGACGGCCTGCCCCGCCAGGACCGCGACACGGTGCCGGCGCAGGCGTTCATGCCCGAGCGTGCGGCGGTCCGCGTGCCGCCGCCGGTCGACCTGCGCGAGATGCTGCTGGCATTGCACGACGTGCTCAAGCGCGCCGACCTGTTCACCGGCCACGCCATCCGGCGCGAGGCGCTCAGCGTGCGCCAGCGCATGGGCGAACTGCTCACCCGGCTGCAGGACGGCGCCTTCCACCGCTTCGAGACCCTGTTCGAGGCGCGCGAGGGCCGGCTGGGCGTCATCGTCACCTTCCTCTCGATCCTGGAGCTGGCGAAGGAGCACCTGCTCGACGTCGTCCAGGAAGCGCCGCTCGCGCCCATCTACATCAAGTCGCTCGCGATCCGCGACGACAGCGCACCGCTCGAACTGCACAGCGAGTTCGACGACGCCGCCCCCGGCGCCGCCGGCGACGGCCGCTGACCGAACGACTCCACGCGCCATGAAGACACCGGAATGGACCAGACCCTGATCACCCGCATCGTCGAGGCCGCGCTGCTCGCCGCCAACCAGCCGCTCACCGTCGTGCAGCTGCATGGGCTGTTCCCGCTCGACGAACCCGCGCCCGACGGCAGCATCCAGCAGGCGCTGGAAGCCCTGCAGGCGGCATCGGCCGGCCGCGGCGTGGAGCTGGTGGAGGTGGCATCCGGCTGGCGCTTCCAGGTGGCAGCCGACGTCCACCCCTGGGTGTCGCGGCTGTGGACCGAACGCCAGACCCGCTACACCCGCGCCACGCTGGAAACGCTGGCCCTGATCGCCTACCGCCAGCCGATCACCCGCGGCGAGATCGAGCAGGTGCGCGGCGTCGCGGTCAACAGCAACATCATCAAGGCGCTGGAGGAGCGCGAGTGGATCCGCGTCGTCGGCCACCGCGACGTGCCCGGACGCCCGGAACTGCTCGGCACCACCAAGGCCTTCCTCGACTACTTCGGGCTCAGGCGCCTGGACGATCTCCCGCCGCTGTCGGAACTGAAGGACTTCGGCGAGCTGGAGCCGCAGCTGCGTTTCGACCGCGACGGCGACGCCGCGCCTGCCGACGGCACGATGCCGGTGGGCGACACCGCATCGGCCGCCCCCGACGGCGCGGCCAACGATGCCGACGCCACCGCGGGCGATGTCGATGCCGATGCATCCATCGACGACGCCACCCGCCGCAACGCCGCCACCGACGGCGACGGCACCACCCCCACCACCACCACCGGATCCGAAGAGGATTCCCCAGAACCCGCCCTCGCCGAAGACGGCGACAGCAACGGAGCAACACATGACTGAGACAGGCAGCCGCAAGCTTTCACTCAAGCGCGGCAACGACGGCGCCAGCACCGACGCCACCCCCCGACTCGAGGAGCGCCTGCACAAGGTGCTCGCCCAGGCCGGCCTCGGCTCGCGCCGCGCGCTCGAGCAGCGGATTGCCGACGGCCTGGTCAAGGTCAATGGCGAGGTCGCGCAGACCGGCATGTCGATCCGCGGCGGCGACCGCGTCGAACTCGACGGCAAGGTCTTCGTCGCCAGCGCGCTCACCGATCCCAGCCGGGTGCTGATCTACAACAAGCCCGAAGGCGAGGTGACCACGCGCGAGGATCCCGAAGGCCGGCCGACCATCTTCGAATCGCTGCCGGCACTCAAGGGCGCGCGCTGGATCGCGGTCGGCCGCCTCGACATCAACACCACCGGCCTGCTGCTGCTGACCACCGACGGCGAACTCGCCAACGCGATGATGCATCCGTCCTTCGAGGTCGAGCGCGAGTACGTCTGCCGGGTGCGCGCGCCCGAGGGCGAGGAGACGGTTTCCGAGAAGATCGTCGACCGCCTGCGCCGCGGCGTCGCGCTCGAGGACGGCCCGGCGAAGTTCGACGAGATCAAGCGCATCGGCGGCACCGATTCGAACGAGTGGTTCCAGGTGCTGCTGAAGGAAGGCCGCAACCGCGAGGTGCGCCGGCTGTGGGAATCGCAGGGCTGCCAGGTGTCGCGCCTGAAGCGCGTCCGCTATGGATCCGTCGAACTGCCGCAGCCGCTGCTGCGCGGGCAGTCGCAGGAGCTCGCCGACGACAAGGTCGAGGCGCTGCGCCGCGAGCTGAAGCTCGAGGAAGGCCCGCCGCCGGCACTCACCCTGCAACCTGTGATCGGCCAGCGCAAGGCGGCGAAGTCGACGGTGCATGTCGGCGACCGCCCGCGCTCGAACGGTTACGTCGGTGGCCACAGCACCGCCGACGAGGGCCGCGAACTGCGCCGCTTCGACAACGTCCGCGAGGACCGGGGCCGTGGCGGCCGCTTCGGCAGCAAGAAGCCGCACGGCGGCCTGACGGTGAGTGGCGAAGCCGCGGCCAAACAGTCCCAGAAGCCGTTCAAGCAGCGCGCCGACAAGGGCAACCGGGCCCTGCCCGAAGGCAATCCGGCGGCATTCCGCAGCTGGTACGTGCCCGACGGCGTCGACACCGGCCCGGCGGGGCATCGCAACGCCGATCCGGGCGCCCCGCGCAAGCCCTACGGCAAGAAGCCAGGCGGCCGCCCGGGCCCCGGCGGGCCGCGCCCGGCGGGCAAGCCCGGCGGCGGCCCTGGGCAACGTGCCGCGCGCCCCTACGGCCACCCCGGCAATGCACCCAACTTCCCGTCCGACCACGCGAATCCCGGCGCGGGCAACCCCTACGACCGTCCCCGCGCGCCGCGCCCCGCCGGCAACCGTGCGCCGGGCGGGCGCCCGGGTGGCAACAACCGGCCGGCCGGCCCGCGTGGCCCGAAGCCCGGTGGCGGCGGTCGCGGCCCGCGTGGCGGTGGCGGCGGCCAGCCGCGCTGACCCCGTCCACCGGCGCCGGCACAAGCCGGCGCCGGCTCAGGCGCTGCCCAGGTTCCGGATCGCGGCGATGTCGCTAAGCCAGATGAAGTGCGCGTGCGACGGGTCCACGGCATCGTCGATGCGCACGGTGCCGTTGATGCCTTCGTTGCCCCTGCCGTCGACGAACACCTGCGCCGATGGCCGGACCGCGACCGTGCCACGGATGCGGCCGCCGTCCACCAGGTCGATCTCGACCTGCGCTTCGTCGGCCAGCTCGAGCACGCGACGCTCGAGGGCGTCGACGTCTTCGCGGTCGATGGCGACGCGTGGCGCTGGCTGGCCCATGGCATGGCTCCGGTGCGGGGAGGCCCCCATGCTGGAGGCGTCGTCCTCAACGACGGGTGACGGCGACGCCCGTGGCCTCGCTCAGGCGAGCTCGAAGCGGTCGCCGTCCAGCATCGCCGGGAAGCGCTCCCGGTGCGCGCGCAGCATGTCCGCGAGCAGCGTCGTGGTGACCACGACCTCCTCGTCGGTGCACTCGCTGACGGCGCGGCCCAGGAAGTCCACCACGGCGCTGTCGCCGTCGTACTTCAGGCCGTTGCCGTCGCTGCCGACGCGGTTGAGCCCCGCGACGTAGCAGAGGTTCTCGATCGCGCGCGCGCGCAGCAGCGTCTTCCACGCATCCGCGCGCGCGGCCGGCCAGTTGGCGATGTAGAACTGCAGGTCGAAATCGAGATCCCCCGGCCGCTCCACGTCGTAGCGGTTGCGCGCGAACACCGGGAAGCGCAGGTCGTAGCAGACCAGCGGGTTGATCCGCCAGCCACGCCACTCCACCACCAGGCGTTCGCGCCCGGGCGAGTAGCGCTCGTGCTCGCCGGCGTAGCGGAACAGGTGGCGCTTGTCGTAGTGCGCGATGGCGCCGTCGGGGGTCACCCACAGCAGGCGGTTGAAGACCTTGCCGTCGGCACCGGCGTCGCGCAGCTGCACGCTGCCCGTGACCGCGGCATCGAGCGCGCGCGCCCAGTGGCGCATCCACTCGACCGTGGGACCCTCCATGGTTTCGGCACGGTCCAGGGCGTCGTTGCTGAACCCGCTGGTGAACGTCTCCGGGAGCAGGACGACATCGGTGAGCCCGTGCAGCGGCTCGATCAGGTCGCCGTAATAGGCGCGGTTGCCTTCGGGGTCGTGCCAGCGGGTGGCACCCTGGACGAGGGAGATTCGGAGGTTCTGCATGGGCCGATCTTAGCGCCGCCGGAGGCGCTCGGGCAGTGGCAGGACCAGGCGGGGGCGGACCCGTCGCGCCGCGCCTCAGAGCAGCCGCAGCCGCTCCAGGGCGGCGTCCAGCGTGGCGTCGTTCTTGGCGAAGCACAGCCGTGCCAGGCGCTGGCCTGCAGGCGGCGCGGCGTAGAACGGCGACAGCGGGATCGCGGCCACCCCCTTCTCCACCGTCAGCCAGGTGCAGAACGCGAGGTCGTCGAGATCGCTCACCGCCGAGTAGTCCACAAGCTGGAAATATCCGCCCGGCACCGGCAGCGGCACCAGCCGGGTCTCCAGCAGGCGCGCGCGGAAGCGGTCGCGCTTCTCCTGGTAGAAGGCACCGAGCGCTTCATCGTGCTCCGGCTCCTCGCGCAGCATCGCGGCGAACGCGTGCTGCGCCGGCGCGAAGGTGCAGAACACGTTGTACTGGTGCACCTTGCGGAACTCGGCGGTCAGCGCCGGCGGCGCGATGCAGTAGCCGACCTTCCAGCCGGTGCAGTGGTAGGTCTTGCCGAAGCTCGACACAACGAAAGCGCGCTCGCGCAGTTCCGGGTGGCGCAGCACCGACTCGTGGCGCGCGCCGTCGAACACGATGTGCTCGTAGACCTCGTCGGACAGCAGCCAGCTGCCAGTATCGCGCAACAGGCCGGCGAGGATGTCGAGGTCCGCGGCGTCGAGCATCGCACCCGACGGATTGTGCGGGCTGTTGACCATGAGCATCCGCGTCTTCGGGCCAATGGCGTCGCGGATCGCCTGCCAGTCGGGCGCGAAGGTGCGTGGATCCAGCGGCACGTGCACCGGGCGGGCGCCGGCGAGTTCGATCGCGGGGGCGTAGCAGTCGTAGGCGGGATCGAGCACCACCACCTCGTCCCCGGCCCGCACCACCGCATGCACGGCATCGAAGATCGCCTCGGTCGCACCACTGGTCACGGTGACTTCGGCGTCGGCGTCGGGACGGTAGCCGTAGACGCGTCCGGTCTTGGCCGCGATCGCCTCGCGCAGTGGCGCGATCCCGTGCAGCGGCGCGTACTGGTTGTGCCCGGCGTGCATGGCGCGGCCGAGTTCGTCCATCAGCCGCGCGGGCACCGCGAAATCCGGGAATCCCTGGCCGAGGTTGACCGCGCCATGCTCGGCCGCCAGCTGCGACATCACCGAGAAGATCGTGGTGCCCACGCGGGGGAGCTTGGTGGCCGGGGCGCCCGCGGGCGACAGGTGGGGCATGGCGGCTCCGTGCTGCTGCGCAAGATGCGATCGCGGAGTTTACGGGCGCACGGCGATCGGTTAAACCTTGCGCATGTCCATGCCTTTCCGGAACGACGCCGCCGACCGCGTCGTCCAACTCGCCCGCGCCTACCTGGCAGCCGATTACCGCTGGGAGCACGACGGCGACTGGCACGACGTCCGCATCGGCCTGCCGGCGCCCGGGCTGGAGATGGCGCACCCGGGCGCCAACACCTTCGGCTTCCTGTCGGCGTGGAATCCGCACTCGGTGGAACTGCCCGAGGAGGAGAACCGCGCCAACGACCAGGCGCTGCACGACGCCCTGGTTGCCAGCGGCCTGCCATTCCGCGCCGCCTTCGCCTCGGCGCCCAACCGCAGTTGGCGCGAGCCGAGCTGGGTGACCATGGGCATGGAACTGGAGGCGTTCGATGCCCTCGCCGACCGCTTCGGCCAGCTCGGGACGCTGTGGTGGACGGCGGGCAGTTCCGTCCGCATGCGGCTCCAGGCGCAGCGGCCCGAGGGCTTCGAGGGCGACGCCTACATCGATTGGCTAAAATAGCCGCACAGGGCCGCGCCGCGGCCGACCCCGGTCCGATGCCCGCCATGCCCGCCCCCGCCCCGCTGCTCGCCGCACGTGGCCTCCGCTTCGCGCGCAATGACGTGCCGGTCTTCGGCCCGCTCGATTTCGCGGTCGACACCGGCGAGGCACTGCTGGTGCAGGGGGGCAACGGTGCCGGCAAGACCTCCCTGCTGCGCGTGCTGGCGGGGCTGCTCCCGGCCGACGCTGGCGCAGTTGACGTCCACGGCCGGCCCGCCGACCCTTCGTCGCGGGCGAGCGCCATCGCCTACCTGGGGCACCTGCCGGCGCAGAAGGGCGACCTCAACGCGGTGCAGAACCTCGAGTTCCTCGCCGGCCTGCATGGCCAGCGTGCCAGCCAGCAACACGAAGGCGCGCTGGCGATCGTCGGGCTGGCGGGATTGGAGGACGTTCCAGCGCGGATGCTGTCTGCGGGACAACGGAAACGCCTGTCGCTGGCGCGGCTGTGGCTGTCGCCGGCGCCGCTGTGGCTGCTCGACGAGCCTTACGCCAACCTCGACCTCGAGGGAATCGAACTCGTCAATCGCATGGTCCAGGCGCACCTGCGCGACGGTGGCGCGGCGTTGGTGACCACCCACGGCGCCTACGCCGCCCCACCGGTCCGAACCCGCCTGCTGCACGTGGAGCGCCCGGCATGATGTGGCGGGCGGCCCGCGCGCTCGCGTTGCGCGACCTGCGCCTGCTGTGGCGCCGCCGCGGCGACGCGTTGCAGCCGGCGCTGTTCGCATTGCTGGTACTGGTGCTGTTCGCGCTGGCGCTCGGCAACGATCCGGCGATGCTGGCGCGCGTTGCCGCTGGCGCACTGTGGGTGGCGGTACTGCTGTCGGGGCTGCTGGCCCTCGACACGCTGTTCCGCGGCGACGCAGAGGACGGCTCCCTGGAGCAGTGGCTGCTGGCACCGGTGCCGCTGGCCTGGCTGGTGCTTGTGCGCGTTGCCACGCACTGGGCATCGACCGCCCTGCCGCTGCTGGTGGCCATGCCGCTGTTGGCCGAGCTCATGAGCCTGCCACACGCGCAGTGGCCGGTCCTGATGGCATCGATGGCGCTGGGGACGCCGCTGCTTGCACTGCTGGGCGCAGTGGTGGCGGCGCTGACGGTGGGCATGCGCCGTTCCGGCATCCTCGTGGCGCTGTTGGCGTTGCCGCTGTACGTGCCGGTACTGGTATTCGGCGCCGGCAGCGTGGTCGCGTCGGCGCAGGGCTTCGACCCCGCCGGCGGATTGCTGCTGCTGGCCGCGGGGCTCGTTGCGGCGCTGGTGCTCGCCCCGCTGGCGGCTGCGGCAGCGATCCGCATCGCGCTGGACTGAACGGCGCTGCGGCACGTGCGCGGCCGCACAGACCCGACCGCCCGATTGCGGTCAGAATGCCACGCAGGCACGCATCCACGCTGCACCACGCCATGAGCAAGACACCCTCCCGGTGCGACAAGGCGTCTCCCACCGAACAGAAGGCGCTGCGCCAGCGGCGCGAAGTCGATCTCTGCGAACGCGGCGAAAAGCGCGTGGGTCAGTTCCTGGAAGCCGCTACCGGAGTCTTCCTGGAACGGGGCTATCGCGACGCGCACCTCTCCGAGATCGTCGCGTTGGCCGGCGGCTCGCTGGCCACCCTCTACCGCGTCTTCGGCGACAAGGAAGGCCTGGTGCACGCAATCATGGCCGACAGCATCCGTTCGTTTGGCGAGGGCCTGGACGTCCTGCGTGACCCCACCCTGTCGCCGGAAGAGGCATTGCCTGCCGCCGTCGAGCGGATGGTGTCGGAAATCCTGTCGCCGGCGCGCATCGTCAGCCACCGCATCGTCATCGCCGAAGGCCTCAACTTTCCGTCTCTCCGTGACTGGTTCTTCGAGCACGGCATCGCGCCGGCGGAGCGGAGGCTCACGGAATACTTCGAGCGCGAGAAGGCAAGCGGCCGGCTGGTGCTGGACTCCCCCGCCGTGGCCGCCGACCGGTTCTACATGATGGTGTTCGGCGGCACCATCCTGCGCAGCGTCAATGGCCTGGTGACGATCGCCGACATCGAGCGCGTGCGCGAGCAGGCGCATCAGGCGGTGCTGATCTTCCTTCGCGGCGTCTTGCCGCGCTGACTCCAGCGCGCCCTGCCGCACTGCGACTTGACGGGACCTGAATGGTCGGAGAGACTCGGGCGTAACGTCAGTTACACCCAGCCGCCGGTGCCACCGGCCAGCCAGGTGCGGAGGGGACGATGCGCGTCGTGCTGGGGAGCTTGCTGTTCATCGTGGTGGCCGTGCTGACGGCTGCTGGACTCATGGCGCCCGTATCGGCGCAGCAGGCAAACCGCAGCCAGTTGCCATCGACGCACTTCGGCAGCGAGGTGCCGGTGTCGCCGCACGGGTTCAACGCTGCGCCCGGTTTCGCGCATGCGCCGGTCCCGACGAATCCCGGGAGCCCCGATGCCCGCGCCGTCGGGCAGCAGGTCTGTACTGCCTGCCATGGCCGGGAGACGGCGAACTTCGCCCATACCGTGCACGCGCTGGGCATGGATGCGGCGCTTGCCGCCGACCCCGCCACCGCAACCTGCGAAGCCTGCCATGGCGGAGGCTCGAAGCACATCGAGAATCCTTCCGAGAAGGGCTCGATCATCGCCTTCACGAAGGATGGCGGCACCTCCGTCGCCACCCAGGCCGCAAGCTGCATGGGCTGCCACTCCGGCGGTCCCCGCGACCAGTGGGCCGGGTCGGTGCACCAGCGCAACGACCTGTCCTGCAGCGATTGCCACAACCCGATGGCGAAGTTCTCCGCCGAAGGCCTGCTTGCCAAGCAGTCGATCAGCGAGACCTGCGCCGGTTGCCACCGCGATATCCGCCAGCAGTTCAACCGCCGTTCGCACATGCCGCTCCCCGAGGGCCAGATGAGCTGTGCCGACTGCCACAACCCCCACGGCACGCTCAACGCCAGCCTGCTGAAGACCGATACGGTCAACGAGACCTGCTACCAGTGCCACGCCGAGAAGCGCGGGCCGATGCTGTTCGAGCACGCGCCGGTGCGCGACAGCTGCCTCAACTGCCACAACCCCCACGGCTCGAACCAGCAGTCGCTGCTGGTGGCGCCGGTTCCATTCCTGTGTCAGCAGTGCCACTCGCACGTGCGCCACCCCAACGACCTGCTCGTCGGGACGTCGCTCGGCAGTGGGCCCGCCCCTGACGAACGCCTCATGGCGCGTGGCTGCCTCAGCTGCCACGCGCAGGTGCACGGTTCCAACCACCCCTCGGGCCCCCGGCTGCACAAGTAGCGTCCCGACGACACCCAGGGAGGTCATGACATGAATCCGGTCATTCGCCCGATCGTCCGTTGCCACCCCCTGTGCCTGGCGCTTCTCGGCGCCATCGCCTTCCCGGCCCTGGCGCAGGACAGCGGCGTCGGCGTCGACCTGCACTTCGGCAATGCCCTAGACCCTTCGGGCATGGCGGCGTATGCCTGCGACGGCGACGGCATGAGCTGGCTCAGCGCCGAGCGCAAGCGCACACCCAGCGGCATGCTCTACCCGTGCGTCCCGGACTACGGCCAGGCCCGTGAGCTGTCGAGCGGCTGGCTGTTCTCGGGTCGTTTCGGCATCGGCTACATCGACATCAACGACGAGAACAACACCAACTGGCTGCGCTTGAACAACTGGTCGGACGGCGTCATCGGCCGTCTCTCGCTCGCCTACACCAGGCCCGCGGATGGCAGCTACGGCACGTTCCGCGGCAGCCGCATCAACGCCGACAGCCAGTACTACAAGGCGACGTACGGTCGCGCCGGCCATTTCCGGCTCGAAGCGTGGGTACGCACCCAGCCCAATGTCACCAGCGGCGAGGCGCGATCGATCTGGGATGGTGTCGGCAGCGACTACCTCGCGCTCAAGCCCGGCCTCACGCCGGGCGGCAGCACCCATGCCGAAGTCGCGGCGGTGTCCGCTGCGGCGCCCGAGCAGATCCTGAAGGTAGTGCGGGACAAGCAGGGCGTGTCGGTGAACTACATGTTCAGCCGCCAGCTCACCGCGTACGTGGGGGCCACGCACGAGCAGCGCGAGGGTGCGCGCCCCTTCGGAGGGCCGTTCTTCTTCGCCTTCATCTTTCCCGGCAGCGGCGGCGTCTACGAGACGCCGCGCCCGATCGACGACAGCACCTTCAACTTCAACGCCGGCCTGCGCTACGTCGGCAGTGCGTGGAACCTGGAGACCGGCTACAGCGGCTCGATGTTCCGCAACGAAAACAGACGCTTCAGCTACGAGGTACCGTTCGCGTTCCCGCCGCTGGTGCCCGGCTTCGGCAACTACCCGCTGACGCTGGGCGAGTTCGCCTACGAGCCGGAGAACGACTACCACAACATCCGCGCCAGCGCGACGCGCAAACTCGAGGGCAATGGCCAGTTCTCCCTCAGCGCCTCGTACTCGACCTCGCGCCAGGACGACGATCTGCTTGCCCCCATGAACTGCGCAAGCGGCCTGTTCGGCCTCGACGTGCCTCCATTCGCGTTCGAGTGCGCGGACTGGAACACCACCGCCGCGCTGTCGCAGCGCAGCGCCGACCTCAGCATCGACAGTTCGCTGCTCCACGCACGCCTGGTGATGCAGCCCACCCGCGCGATCACCGCACAGGGCCACCTGAAGTTCCACCGCCAGGACTACAAGGGCGACTATCTCGCCTACAACCCGCTGACAGGGCAGTACGGCTACATCGCCGAGAACGGCGCCCAGGGCAGCTCGGTACCGCTGGAAATGGGGGTGTGGGACCCGGTGCTGTTCCCGGGCGTGTTGACGCGCGTGCGCAACCTGCCGCTGGACAAGGACATCCTCGAGGGGAGCGTCGGCGCCGACTGGCGCGTGAACGACAAGAACACGCTGGGCGCCTCGGTCACCTTCACCCGCACCGACCGCGACCACCGCGAGGTCGAGCGCCAGGAGGACACGCTGTTCGAGCTCACCTGGAGCAGCCGCGCGATCGAGGACGTGACCCTGCGCGCCAACTACTCCTACCTCGACCGCTCGGGCAGCGACTACAACTACGACCCCTACCACTTCACCTTCTCCAGCGACCTGCCCGGCTTCGTCGACCCCGGCAACATCTGGCCGCACACGCTTGCCGAATTGCGCAAGTACGATGTCGGCGACCGCAAGCAGCACAAGGCGACGCTGATCGCCACCCTGGCGCTGCCGCGGAACCAGACGCTGTCGGGCACCCTGCGTGGCGACTGGAACGACTACGACGCCGAGTTCGGCCGTCAGGACTACGACAGCCTCGGCGCCAGCCTGTCCTGGGACTGGCAGCCCGACGAGCGCACCACCGCCAACGTGTTCCTGGGCTACGACCGCTCCGAACTCGGCATGGCGAACATCAACGAGGTCGCGGCCTTCGGTACCGACCCCCACCTCGGTGGCGACACCTACATCGAGGCCAATCGCTGGTGGGTCGACGACGACCAGCGCAACTACTACGCCGGGGCCAACTTCGCCCGCACGTTGGGCCGCGGCCATGTCGAACTCGGCTGGAACTACACCGACGCGCGCGGCGAGACCGGCTACCGCTTTAACTCACCCGATGCCCTCGCCTATCCGACGCTGGTCGCAGCCGCCGGCAACGGCTTCGCGCCGATGGTGCAACGGCTCAACATGTTCACCCTCGCGTGGTCGATCCCGATCAGCAAACGCGTCGGGCTGAGGCTGTTCGACTCCTACCAGACCGGGCGGCTGTCGGACTGGCACTATTTCGGGCTGGACGAAAGCCTGGTGATCGCCAACCGCGTCTACCTCGACAGCGGCCCGTCGGACTATTCAGTGAACATGGTGGGCGCACTCCTCGAGGTGAAGCTGTGAGCCGGCGCGGACAGGTGGCCGCCTTCGGGCTGGCGATGGGGCTGTTGCTGGCCGGCAGGCCGGGCGCCCACGCGCAGGATGCCGGGCCGGCACCCGCGCAAGCCGTGGAGACGTCCGCCGAGGTGCCGGCGGAACAGGCCGCGGACGGGCACACGGACCAGTCGACGGACACCGGACCGGCGACGCGCGGCTACAGCGACCTGCGCCGGATCACGCCGATCACCGGCGACGTGGCGCGCGGGCAGGCAGAGGCCGGGATCTGCGTGGCCTGCCATGGTCCGGACGGAATCTCCACCATTCCCATCTATCCCAACCTCGCCGGACAGCACCCGGACTACATGTTCTGGCAACTGGTGAAGTTCAAGCTCGGGGGTGACGAGTTCCCGGTGATGGCCGCCATCGTGTCGGAGCTCAGCGAGCAGGACATGAAGGACCTTTCGGTCTACTACGCCGGGCTCGACCCGGCCGGCGGGCCGGGGACGATCGAAGCCGAAGCCGAAGCCGAAGCCGACCCCGGCGACGTTGCCGCAGCGGGCGCGGAGGCAGGGGCGGACGCCGGTGGCGACGCCGAACCGGCGGAAGCGGCGCCGGACCCTGCCCTGCTCGCCCTGGGGCGACGGCTGTACCTGTCCGGAGACCCCCCCAAGGGAATCCCGCCTTGCCAGGGCTGCCACGGCAGGGAGGCGCGTGGGCATCCACTCGCACTGGAGCCTGACGCCGCCGGATATACGCCGTATGCGGTCTATCCGTCGCTGCGGGGGCAAGTCGAACACCACCTGCAGACCAGGCTGGGAGAGTACCGCGACGGCAAGCATCGCTACTCGACCACCGGTTTCGTGATGGGCGACGTCGGCCACCGATTGGACGATGCCAGCATTTCCGCCCTGTCGGCATGGCTTTCGCGCCTGCCGAAATGACCCGCAGCATGCGACCAGCCGCTGCGGGGTATGATGTAACCACGATTACGCACCCCGTTCCGCAAATCCGAAGGAGTTCTTCAATGCTTCGCAAGATCCTGTTGGCGACTGCCCTGATGCTTGGCGCGCCCGCGGCCATGGCCGCCGCCTGTTCGGTCGACATCGAGGGCAACGACATGATGAAGTACGACCTCGCCAACATCGACGTCAGCAAGGCCTGCAAGGACTTCACCATCAACCTGAGGCACGCCGGCAAGCTGGCCAGGAACGTGATGGGCCACAACGTGGTGATCGCCCGGACCGCCGACATGAAGGGCGTGGACGCAGACGGCATGAAGGCCGGCCTGGCCGCGCAATACGTCAAGCCCGGCGACACCCGCGTGGTTGCCCATACCAAGGTGGTGGGCGGTGGCGAGAGCACCTCGGTCACGTTCCCGGTCGCCAAGCTTGCCGGTGATGGCCCATACTCGTTCTTCTGCAGCTTTCCTGGCCATTCGGCGATGATGAAGGGAACCATCACGCTGAAGCCCTGACCCGTCGCCTGCTGGAACGCGACGACGCTGGACGAGCGGCGTCGGCTGGTGCTTGGCCTGCGGTCTGGAACCTGAAAAAATGAAGGCCTGGCAGGCGATGTCCCCACCAGGCCGCATCATGCCGCTGCCGACGCTCGCCCGGCACCATTTCCCACAGCAAGCGAAGTCCATAGATGTCGCGAATGAACCCGGTAGTCCGCTGGTTCCACCAGCTGGGTTCGCCCCCCTACTTCGACCGTTTCGCCGCCCGCTGGGGTCCGTGGGCACACGGACTGGGGCTGCTGGTGATCGCCTGGGGCGTCTACGGGGCCCTGTTCCAGGTGCCGCCCGACTACCAGCAGGGCGACAGCTTCCGCATCCTCTACATCCACGTGCCCTCGGCCTGGATGAGCATGGCGGTGTTCGGCCTGATGGCGGTGTACGCCGCGATCGCCCTGGTCTGGCGCATCAAGCTGTGCGAGATCCTGGCGATGGCCTGCGCGCCGATCGGCGCTGCATTCACCGTGGTCACCCTAGCCACGGGCTCGATCTGGGGCAAGCCGATGTGGGGCACCTGGTGGGACTGGGACCCGCGCCTGACCACGGAACTGGTGTTGCTGTTCCTCTACCTGGGCGTGATCGGCCTGTACCACGCCATCGACGACCGACGCGCCGCCGCACGCGCCGCCAGCCTGCTGGCGATCGTCGGCGTGGTGATGCTGCCGATCATCCGCTATTCGGTGGTCTGGTGGAACTCGCTGCACCAGGGCCAGACCATCCGCATCTTCGGCGAGTCGACCATGGACGCCAGCATGCTGGGGCCGCTGGTGTGGATGCTCATTGGCACCAAGCTGTGGTTTGCCGGCTCGCTGCTGGCGCGCGCGCGCGCCGACAACCTGCAGCGCGAGGCCGGCAAGGACTGGGTGCGCAGACTCGTGGAGGCGAAGACGTGAGTTACCGGGACTACGTGATTGCGGCCTACGGTGTGTTCGGCGCCGTGCTGGCCTGGGACTACCTCGCGCCACGCCTGCAGATCCGGCGGCAGTTGCGCGCGGCGAAGGCCCGGGCCGTGCGCCAGGCGCCGTTCGCCGATTCCGGGGGGGAGCTGCACCGATGAACCCGATCCGGCGCCGTCGACTGTGGCTGGTCGTGTCCGTGGTCGTAGCCGCGGGCCTCGTGGCCGTGCTGGTGGCGATGGCACTGCAGCGCAACGTCGCCTACCTCTACACCCCGGCGGAGATCCTCGATGGACGCGCGGGCGTGCCTGTCACTTCGGGCGAAAGCCGTTTCCGCCTTGGTGGCATGGTTGCCGCGGACTCATTCCGGCGTGAGCCGGGCTCGATGGAGGCCAGCTTCCGCGTCACCGACGGCGATGCCGAGATGCCGGTGGTGTTTTCCGGCATCCTGCCCGACCTGTTCCGCGAGAAGCAGGCCGTGGTCGCCACCGGACGCATGCGTGGCGGCACTTTCGTTGCCGACCAGGTGCTCGCCAAGCACGACGAGACCTACGTACCGAAGGAAGTCGCCGACAAGATGGGCCTCGCACACGAGAAGCACGACGTCGACGTGCCCGCGCCCACGACGGGCGAGCGCTAGGTGCTGCCGGAACTCGGGCAGGTCGCACTGGCACTGGCGCTGCTGTTCGCGCTGCTGCAGGGCGTGCTGCCATTGGCCGGGGCGCAGCGCGGTCGCGACGACTGGATGGCCATCGCCCGCCCGGCGGCGCTGGCGCAGCTTGGCCTGGTGCTGTTGGCGTACCTGGCACTGACGGTGTCGTTCGTCATGCAGGACTTCTCGGTCAAGTACGTGGCCGACAACTCCAACTCGCTGCTGCCGCTGGTCTACCGCTACACCGCGGTATGGGGCGCGCACGAGGGGTCGTTGCTGCTGTGGTCGCTGATGCTCGCGGCCTGGAACGCCGCGGTGGCGCTGTCGTCGCGGCGGCTTCCACCGCGTGTCAGCGCACGCGTGCTCGGCGTGATCGGGCTGGTCGGTGTCGGCTTCCTGTCGTTCATGCTGTTCACGTCCAACCCGTTCGTCCGGCTGCTGCCGGGTGCCGTGGAAGGCCACGACCTCAACCCGCTGCTGCAGGACCCGGGGATGATCATCCATCCGCCGATGCTGTACATCGGATACATCGGCTTCGTGGTGCCGTTCGCGTTTGCGATCGCCGCACTGCTGGAAGGCAGGATCGACCAGCAGTGGCTGCGCTGGACGCGGCCGTGGACCAACGTCGCCTGGGGCTTCCTGACCCTCGGCATCGCGCTTGGCAGCTGGTGGGCCTACTACGAGCTCGGCTGGGGCGGCTGGTGGTTCTGGGACCCGGTGGAGAACGCCAGCTTCATGCCGTGGCTGGTCGGCGCGGCGCTGCTGCATTCGCAGGCGGTCACCGAGAAGCGCGGCAGCTTCAACAGCTGGACGATGCTGCTGGCGATCGCGGCCTTCTCGCTGTCGCTGCTCGGCGCCTTCCTGGTGCGTTCGGGCGTTCTCACCAGCGTGCATTCGTTCGCCGCCGATCCTGCGCGCGGCCTGTTCATCCTCGCCTTCCTCGGCATCGTCATCGGCGGCGCACTGGTGCTGTATGTGCTGCGTGCGCCCAGGCTCGAGGACGGCAAGCCGTTCGCCGCGTCCTCGCGCGAGACCCTGCTGCTCGTCAACAACCTGCTGCTGGCCTCGGCCTGCGCCATGGTGCTGCTGGGCACGCTGTACCCGCTGCTGGCCGATGCGCTGGGACTCGGCAAGATCTCGGTCGGCCCGCCCTACTTCGGAACGCTGTTCCTGTTGCTGATGGCCCCGCTGGTGTTGCTGGTGCCGTTCGGGCCGCTGACGCGCTGGCAGTCCGAGCAGCCCTCGCGGCCGCTGGCGATGCTCATGCCGTGGTTCGCGTTGGCGCTGGTCGCCGGCGCGATCGCCTGGTTCATGGCGCCGCAGGGCGCATGGAAGACCGCGTCTGGCGTCGCGGCAGCCACGTGGGTGGCGTTGGGCACGCTGCGCTTCGTGTGGTCGCGCGTGAAGTCGAGTGGTGGCCGCATGACCGCGGAAATGCTCGGGATGACCTTCGCGCACCTCGGCATCGCGGTGTTCGTGGTCGGCGCGTTGCTGGTGGAGGCACAGAACGTCCTCCGCGAGGTGCCGATGACGCCCGGAGAGACGCAGGAAATCGGCCGCTACGCGTTCCGCTTCGACGGCGTCGACCGCGTGCAGGGACCCAACTACAGCGCCGACCGTGGCCACGTACAGGTGTTCCGCGACGACGAGCCCCTGGTGCTCCTGCACCCGGAGAAGCGTGCTTACGCCAGCGGTGGCCAGGTGATGACCGACGCCGGCATCCATGCGGGCGTGCGCGCCGACATCTTCGTCGCGCTTGGCGAACCGCTGGGCGGCGAGACCTGGGCGGTGCGCCTGCACGTGAAGCCCTTCGTGCGCTGGATCTGGGCAGGAGCGCTGCTGATGGCATTGGGCGGTTTCGTCACCGCGACCGACAGGCGGTTCCGATCTGTTCGGAAGGAGGCACGGTGAACGCGCCTTCTGCAGACCCGACGCCAGCGCCCAACGCCGGTGGCCGACGCGTGACCGCGCTGCTCCTCGCTGCAGGTTTCGTGGCGCTGCTGGCGCTGCTGTTCTACGGCGTCCGCCAATCCGATCGCCCCGACCGCGAATCGCTGCCTTCGCCACTCATCGGCAAGCCTGCGCCGCAGTTCTCGCTGCCACTCCTGCACGACCCGGGCCTCGAGGTGACGTCGGCCGAACTCCTCGGCGAACCCTACCTGCTCAACGTCTGGGGCAGCTGGTGCCCGGCCTGCCGCGTCGAACACCCGGTGCTGGAGCGTTATGCCGCGACCGGCGACATCCGCGTCATCGGCTACAACTGGAAGGACGAGCGCGAGGACGCGCTGCGCTGGCTCGAGCAGTTCGGCGACCCGTACGAAGTGGTGCTGGTCGACTACGAGGGTCGAAGCGCGATCGACTGGGGCGTCTACGGCGCGCCGGAGACCTTCCTGGTCGACGCCGGGGGCATCGTGCGCTGGAAGCACGTCGGCCCGCTCACCGACGACATCGTCGACGAGGTGCTGTCGCCAATGGTCGACGAGCTGGGGAAGAACAAGTGAGGCCGCGCATGTCGTCCCTGCTGCACGGACTGCTGGCCTGCCTGCTGCTGGTGCTGTTGCCACTGCCGGCACCTGCGCAGACGGTGCGCGACGTCGCACCGCTGGAGTTCCACGATCGCGCCGAGGAAAAGCGGTTCCACGCGCTCGTGTCCGAACTGCGCTGCGTGATGTGCCAGAACCAGTCGCTGGCCGACTCCAACGCGCCGATTGCGCACGACCTGCGCCGCGAGGTGTTCGACCTGATGCGCGCTGGCCAGGGCGACGCCGAAATAAAGGCATTCCTGGTCGGCCGGTATGGCGAGTTCGTGCTGTACCGGCCGCAGCTTGGCGCCGGTACCTGGCTGCTGTGGTTTGGCCCGGCGCTGCTGCTGCTGGCCGGCGGAATCGTCGTCGTGCGCATCGTGCGCCGGCGGTCGGCCCGTGGCGGCGGGAGCGGCCGCGTCCCCGAAGACGACGGGCAGGAGTGGTGATGGCACCTGTATTCCTTTCCGGACTCGCGCTTGCCGCAGTGGCCCTTGCCGCGCTCGTTGCGCTGCCGCTGCGCAAGGCATCGCCGCGCGTGTATGCGGGCATCGTGGCAGTGTTCCCCGTGCTGGCGCTCGCGCTGTACCAGCTGCTCGGAACGCCTGGGGCGCTGGACCCGGCCGCGCGCACGCCGGCGGCGGTCGCAACCGACGATGCCGCCCACGCGGATCCGGCCGCCTTTGCCGCAGCCGTGGCGCAACTGCGCGCCGAACTCGAGCGCGATCCCTCGCAGCCCGAAGGCTGGCCGCTGCTGGCGCGCTCGCTGGCGATGCAGGGCGACTACGCCGGCGCGCGCGACGCGTTCGCCAAGGCCGTGGAGCTGGTGCCCGACGACCCCGCGCTGCTTGTCGACGCCGCACAGGCCCGTGCGCAGGCGCATCCGCAGAACCTGTTCGACGACACCGCGATCGCGCAGCTGCAGCGCGCAGTTGTCCTGCAGCCCGAAAACCAGCGCGCGCGCTGGTTCATCGGCGTATCGCAGCGCCAGCGCGGCCTGACTGCCGAGGCCGCGGCGACGTGGGAAGCGCTGCTGCCCGAGGTCGAAGCCAGCACGCGCGCCAGCCTGCGCACGCAGATCGACGACGCGCGCCTCGCCGCCGGCCTGCCGCCGCTGCCGGTCGATGCGGCACGACCTGCCGCGGCCCAACCCGCCGCGGCCGGCGGCCCCGGGCTGCGGGTGAGGGTCTCGCTGGATCCCGAATTTGCCGCCCGCGCCCGCCTGCGCGACGACGCGGTGGTCTTCGTCAGCGCGCGCGTTCCCGGCGGCCCCCCCATGCCGGTGGCCGCCGAACGCCACGCGGTCCGCGACCTGCCGCTGGACATCGTGCTCGACGACAGCGACAGCCCGATGCCCACGCAGAAGCTGTCTGTGCTCGGTGAGGTCGAGGTCTCGGCGCGGCTGTCGGCGAGCGGCGACGCATCGCGCACGGGCGACGACGTCGAATCGCTTCCCGTCCGCGTGACGCTGCCTACGCAGGCTGCAGTGGAACTCGTCATCGGCGCCCGAAAGCCCTGACTTCGCCGGGATGCGTCAGCCGCGCCCGTTAGACTTGGCGGCATGACCGAATTCATCCCGCCGGGCACGCGTTTCCTCGCACTGCCGACGCCGTTCGCGATCAAGCGTGGTGGTGCGCTCGTCGACGGGCGCATCGCGTACGAGACCTGGGGCGCGCTGGATCCTGACGGCGGCAATGCCGTGCTGATCCTCACCGGCCTGTCGCCGGATGCCCACGCCGCGGCGAATGCCGCCGATCCCACGCCCGGCTGGTGGGAACCGATGCTGGGGCCCGGCAAGCCCATCGACACCGACCGCTGGTTCGTGGTGTGCGTGAATTCGCTCGGCAGCTGCAAGGGCTCCAGTGGCCCGGCCTCCATCGACCCCGCAACCGGCACGCCATACCGGCTGCAGTTCCCCGAACTGTCGATCGAGGACGTGGCCGATGCCGCGGCGGTGGTGGTGCGCGCGCTCGGGATCGCGAGGCTGGCATGCGTGGTCGGCAATTCGATGGGCGGCATGGCGGCGCTCGCGCTGCTGGCGCGCCACCCGGGCATCGCGCGCAGCCACGTCAACGTCTCCGGCGCCGCTCGCGCGCTGCCGTTCTCGATCGCCATCCGCTCGCTGCAGCGCGAGGCCATCCGCCTCGACCCGATGTGGAACAACGGCGACTACGACGACGACCACTATCCCGAAAGCGGGATGCGCATGGCGCGCAAGCTCGGCGTGATCACCTACCGTTCGGCGCTGGAATGGGACGGCCGCTTCGGGCGCGTGCGCCTGGATTCCGACCGCCGCGACGACGAGGACCCGTTCGGGCTGGAATTCCAGGTCGAAAGCTACCTCGAAGCGCACGCGCGCCGCTTCGTGCGCCGGTTCGACCCCAACTGCTACCTCTATCTCAGCCGCTCCATGGACTGGTACGACATCGGCGAATCCTGCGGCGGCACCACCGACGACGGCCTCGCGCGGATCCACGTCGAGCGGGCGCTCGCCATCGGCGTCAGCACCGACATCCTGTTCCCGCTGCAGCAGCAGGAACAGATCGCCGACGGCCTGCGCGCCGGCGGCGCGGAATCGGCGTTCCTGCCGCTGGACTCGCCGCAGGGCCACGACGCGTTCCTGGTCGACATCGCGCGGTTCGGCCCGGCGCTGGCCGGTTTCCTCGCCGGTCTCTAGTCGTGCTGGCGCGGATTGCAGCCCGTGCCCGGGCAACGCCGCGACGGGCGGCGTAAACTCGAGGGCATGGAACCACGCCCCTGCCCGCCCACGATCCCGTTCCACGGCCACGAGACCCTCGTCGCCCGGCTCGATGACGCAGTGGCCCAGGGCGATGCGCAGGCGGTGACTTCGGCACTGCGCGGGCTGCTGTGCAGCACCATCCGCGACCCGGCCGTCCGCCTGCCCGACTGCGTCCACGAGCCCATCGCCGACCACTACGCCCGCCGCGAGCTCTACCGCAGCCCGGGCCTTGGCTACAGCGTGGTGGCGATGACCTGGGGGCCCGGCCAGGGCACGCCGATCCACGATCACTCCGGCCTGTGGTGCGTCGAGGGCGTGTGGGAGGGCCAGCTGGAGATCACCCAGTACGAGCTGCTCGAGCACCAGGGCGACCGCTTCCGCTTCCGCGCCGCCGGCGTCATGCAGGCCGGCACCGGCAGCGCCGGCAGCCTGATCCCGCCGCACGAGTACCACACCATCCGCAACGCCAGCCCGGACGCGGTCGCGGTGTCGCTGCACGTCTACCAGGCACCGATCGAGTGCTGCTCGATGTTCAGGCCGGCCGGCGACGAGTGGTTCCTCCGCGTCGACAAGGCCCTGCAGACCGACGCCGCCTGAACCGGTTGCGCCTGCCCCGGTGACCTGTGGCCCATGCCCGGCCGCGCGCAGTGGGCGATGCTGTGCGGCCGCATGCCTGCCGGAGTCCTGCCGATGAAGTCGCGCCCGCTCGTCCTCGCCCTGTCGCTCGCCCTGACCGCACTCGCGCACCCGGCGCTCCTGCCCATGGCGCACGCGCAGGAGTCCGGAGCATCCGCCGACGCCGGTGCACAGGCCAGGGCCGCCAGGCTCGAGGCGCTGTATGACGAGTACTGGGAGCAGAGCCTGGAGCGCAGCCCGCTCCGCGCAACCTTCTTCGGCGACCCGCGTTACAACGACCGCCTGCCGAACATGCTCTCGAAGGACTACCGCGACGCGTCGCTGCAGTTCGCCCGCGACTGGCTGGCGAAGGTGGAGGCGGTAGGCAGCGACGGCCTGGACGGCCAGGCGCTGCTGAGCTACCAGATCTTCGTCGAGAACCAGAAGCAGGAGATCGCCGGCGCCGGCTTCCCCGACTGGATGCAGCCGATCGAGCAGTTCCGCAACATCGCCAACATGGCGGTGCAGCTTGGCTCGGGCACGGGCGCGCAGCCGTTCCGCACGGTGAAGGACTACGAGGACTGGCTCGCCCGCGGCAGCCGCGTGCCGGTGCTGCTCGACCAGGCGATCGACAACATGCGCCAGGGTGCCGCCGCCGGCGTGGTGCAGCCGAAGGCGCTGATGGTCAAGGTGCTGCCGCAGCTCGACGCGGTGATCAAGCCGGCCGCCGAAGAGACGCTGTTCTGGGGGCCGGTGGCGAAATTCCCCGACGACTTCAGCGACGCCGACAAGGCGCGCCTGACCGCCGCCTACCGCGACATGATCGAGACCGCGCTGATGCCGGCCTACCAGCGCCTGCGCGACTACATCGCCGATGAGTACATCCCGGTGGCACGCGAGAGCCATGGCCTGGATGCGCTGCCTGCCGGCGAGGCCTGGTATGCGTTCAATGCGCGCAGCTCGACCACCACCGACCTCACGCCGGCGCAGATCCACGACATCGGGCTGCGCGAGGTCGCGCGCATCCACGACGGGATCCGCGAGGTCATGCGCGAGACCGGCTTCGAAGGCTCGCTGCAGGAGTTCTTCCGCTTCATGCAGCAGGACCCGCAGTTCGAGTTCGAGAGCGAGGAGGCACTGCTCGCGTACTACCGCGGCCTGGAAGCGAAGGTCGACGCGAAGGTCGACACCCTGTTCTCGCTGAAGCCGAAGGCGCCGTTCGAGATCCGTCCGGTGGAGGCGTTCCGCGCCAAATCCGCCGCAGGCGGCTCCTACATGCGGCCGAGCGAGGACGGCAGCCGCCCGGGCATCTTCTACGTCAACACCTACGACCTGCCCACGCGCAAGACCTGGGACGCCGGGGACCTCTACCTGCACGAAGCGGTGCCCGGCCATCACTACCAGCTCGCCCTGCAGCAGGAGCTCACCGGGCTGCCGATGTTCCGCCGCTTCGGCGGCGAGACCGCGTTCTCCGAAGGCTGGGGCCTGTATGCCGAGGGCCTGGGCAAGGAGCTCGGGCTCTACACCGACCCCTACAGCTGGTTCGGACGCCTGCAGGGCGAGCTGTGGCGCGCCATCCGCCTGGTGGTCGACACCGGCCTGCACAGCAAGGGCTGGAGCCGCGAGCAGGTGATCCGCTACATGCTCGAGAATTCCGCCGAAAGCGAGGTGCAGTCGACCTCGGAAGCCGAACGCTACATGGCGATGCCGGGCCAGGCGCTTGCATACAAGATGGGCGAGCTCAGGATCATCGAGCTGCGCGACCGCGCCCGGGCCGAGCTCGGCGACCGCTTCGACATCCGCGAGTTCCATGCCGAGGTGCTGAAGGACGGCTCGGTGCCGCTGGACATCCTCGAGGGCAAGATCGAGCGCTGGATCGAGGCGAAGAAGGCCTGACGCGCCGCCGATCGCAGGCCGCGCGGCAGCGCCGCCGCGGCGGGCGAAACGGGAAAAAGAAAAGGCCGGCTTTCGCCGGCCTTTCTTCATTGCGTCGTCGCCTGGACTCAGGCGCGCGAGTCACGCCTGCTGGCGCCATCGCGGCTGGGCACCCGCGCACCCGCGTGCGGCTGCGGCGCGCGCGACTGCGGCCGCCCGTGCGGGCGGTGCGCCGGCTTGCCCGGGGCACGCGCACCGGGACGCGGCGCGCCCTGGCGCTGGCCACCACCGCCGTTCTTCGGGATCGGCGTGTCGAGGTTGATCGGGCGGCTCGGCGCGAAGCCGGGCACCACGTCCATCACCAGCTCCACTTTCAGCATGCGCTGGATCTGCTTCAGCAGGCCGCCCTCTTCCGGGGATACCAGGGAGATCGCCTCGCCGGTCGCGCCGGCACGGCCGGTGCGGCCGATGCGGTGGATGTAATCCTCCGCGACCATCGGCAGGTCGTGGTTGATCACCAGCGGCAGGTCGGGGATGTCCAGGCCGCGCGCGGCGACGTCGGTGGCGACCAGGATGCGGGCGCGGCCGGTCTTGAACAGCTGCAGTGCCTTCTGGCGCTGCGCCTGGCTCTTGTTGCCATGGATGGCGACGGCACGCAGGCCGGCGGTCTCCAACTGTTCGGCAAGGCGGTTGCAGCCGTGCTTGGTCTTGCCGAACACCAGCACCTGGTCGGTATGGCGCTTGGCGAGGATCTCGACCAGCAGGTCGCGCTTGCGCGCGCCGTCGACCGGGTGCGCACGGTGCACGATGGTTTCGGCGATGGTGTTCTTCGCGGTCACCTGCACCTGCTGCGGGCTGCGCATGAACTCCAGCGCGAGCTTCTTGATCTGGTCCTCGAAGGTGGCCGAGAACAGCAGCGTCTGACGCTCCTTGGGCACGCGGTTGAGGATGCGCTTGATCGCCGGCAGGAAGCCCATGTCGAGCATGCGGTCGGCCTCGTCCAGAACCAGCACCTCGACTGCGTCGAGCTTGGCGGTGCCGCGCTCGAGGTGGTCGATCAGGCGGCCCGGGGTGGCGACCAGGATGTCGACGCCGCGGCGCAGGTTCTCGATCTGCGGCTGCATGCCCGCGCCACCGTAGATGGTGGTGACGTTGAGGCGCAGGTGGCGGCCATAGGCCTTGATGCTGTCGGCGACCTGGGTGGCGAGTTCACGCGTGGGCACCAGCACCAGCGCGCGCGGCTTGCGCGGGCCGGCCGGCGGGGTCTGCTTCGACAGGCGCTGCAGCAGCGGCAGGCCGAACGCGGCGGTCTTGCCGGTGCCGGTCTGGGCGCCGCCCAGCAGGTCATGGCCGGCCAGCGCCAGCGGGATCGCCTGGACCTGGATCGGCGTGGGGACGGTGTAGCTGTTTTCGGACAGCGCGCGCAGCAGCGCGGGCGAAAGCCCGAGGGTTTCGAACGTCATGCGGGAAAGCTCCTGGTGCTCCGGCCACGTCCGTCCACGGTCGGTGCCATGGGCACCGGCTCCCGCGAGGGACAGGGCTGGAATCTTGCTCGGAGCCATCCGGAAACCGCGCCGCGAGCAATGGTTTGACGGCTGCCGGATGCTCCGGGCCGTGTCGGCGCGACGAAAGACGTGCGGGGAAAAGTGGCCGCGGGGCGCGATGGGTTGCGGTGCCCGTGGCATGGCGTTGACCGGAAAACGGGCCGCCGTGCGCTAACCGGGCCATGGTACGCCATGCTGAATACGATTACCAGCAGCGCTTCGCGGCGTGGCGAGCTCCGGCCGGCTAGGTGCCCAGCAGCCTCGCGCGGTCGAAGCGCGGCGGCACCGCGAACAGCTCCGGGGTGCGCTCCAGCAGCATCCTGCCGATGCCGGTTTCGGTGAAGGCGCGGCAGCCGCCCTCGTCGGCGAAGGTGGCGAACAGGCCGAACGTCGACGGCCCGAGCTGGTAGGCGCGGCACGCCCCGCCGGCCTCCGCCTGCACGGACGCAAGCAGCGCCGCGACCGCCTCTTCCTGCCCCGTCTTCGCCTCGATGCTTGCCAGTACCGCGATATCGTCCATCGGAGTGTCCCGTGCCGGCCAGGCGATGAGTGTGCACCGGAACGGCCACGCGCGTGGGACACCGGGTTGCAGGCGGCCGGCATGCGCCAGGCGCCGGTGCCGTGGCACTCTTCAGGCCTTCTCCGTGGGATGCCCGATGCACGTGCCCGCCCCCCGCCCCGCAGCCGCCCCCGCCGTCCGTCGCCGACACCCCCGCGCCGGCCGGCGCCGCTGATCGTGGCCGTCGACTCCGGATCCAGCCAGCTGGTGCATGTCGTCGCGCTGCTCGGCGCGGCGGTGGTGATGGTCCCGCTGTTCCGGAAGCTCGGCCTCGGCTCGGTCCTGGGCTACCTCGGCGCCGGCCTCGCGATCGGCCCCTTCGGTCTCGGCTGGTTCACCCACCCGCAATCCATCCTGCACGTGGCGGAACTGGGCGTGGTCATGTTCCTGTTCCTGGTCGGCCTGGAGATGCGGCCCAGCCACCTGTGGAGCCTGCGGCGGCAGATCTTCGGGCTCGGCACGCTGCAGATCGCCAGTTGCATGGTCGCGCTCACGGGCGTCGGCCTCGCACTCGGCCAGCCACCGGCCGTGGCGTTCGTCGCCGGCGCCGGGTTCGTGCTGACGTCCACCGCCATCGTCATGCAGCTCCTCGGCGAGCGCGGCGACATCTCGCTGCCGCACGGGCAGCGGATGGTGTCGATCCTGCTGTTCGAGGACCTGCTGATCGTGCCATTGCTGGCGCTGGTGGCCTTCATGTCGCCGATCCCCGACGCCGCCGACGCGCCGTCGCGCCTGCTCGCGATCGGGATTGCCGGGGCCTCGCTCGCGGCCTTGGTGCTGGCGGGCCTGTACCTTCTCAATCCGCTGTTCCGCGTGCTCGCCGCGGCGCGCGCGCGCGAAGTCATGACCGCCGCCGCCTTGCTGGTCGTACTGGGCGCGGCCTTGCTGATGGAGATGGGCGGGCTGTCGATGGCGATGGGCGCGTTCCTCGCCGGAGTGCTGCTGTCGGAGTCGACGTTCCGCCACCAGATCGAAGCCGATATCGAGCCGTTCCGCGGCATCCTGCTCGGGCTGTTCTTCGTCGCCGTCGGGATGTCGCTCGACCTCGGGGTGGTGGCCGGGAACTGGCGCTTCATCCTGCTCGCGGTGCCGGCGATGATGCTCGCCAAGGCGGCATGCATCTACCTCGTGGCGCGCGCCACGCGCAGCAGCCGCGGCGAGGCGCTCGACCGCGCGGTGCTGATGGCGCAGGGCGGTGAGTTCGCCTTCGTGCTGTTCGCCACCGCCCAGGACAACGGCGTCATCGGTGCCGCGGCCAGCGACAGCTTCACCGCCGTGGTCGTGCTGTCGATGGTGCTGACCCCGCTGGTGCAGGTGCTGCTGCGCCGCGTCCTGCCGCGGGCGACGGCGTCGATGGACGGCGTGGAGGCCGTGGACGGGCAATCCGGCAGCGTGCTGATCATCGGCTTCGGCCGCTTCGGCCAGGTGATGAGCCAGTCGCTGCTGGCGCGCGACGTCGATGTCACCATCATCGACGTCGACCTCGACATGATCCGCAGCGCGGCCGACTTCGGCTTCAAGGTCTACTACGGCGACGGCACCCGCGTCGACGTCCTGCGTGCCGCGGGCGCCGGCGGGGCGCGCGCGGTGGCGGTCTGCGTCGACGACCGAGAGGCCGCGACGCGCATCGCCGTGCTGGTCCAGGCCGAATTCCCCCAGGCCAGGCTGCTGGTGCGCTCCTTCGACCGCGAGCACGCACTGCAGCTCGTCGCCGCGGGGGTGGACTACCAGATCCGCGAGACGTTCGAGTCGGCGGTGCGGTTCGGCGAAGCGGCGCTGCGCGAGCTGGGCGTGGACGCGGACGAAGCCGCGCGCATCGCCGGCGAGGTCCGGCGCCTGGACGCCGAGCGCTTCAGCCTCGAGCTGGTGGCTGGAGACGTTCGCGCGGGCGCGCCGCTGATGCGGACCAACACCGCGAAGCCGCGGCCGGTGCCGTTGACCACGCCCCGCCGCGAGGCACGCAGTCTTGGCGGCGAGGGCTCGGTGGCGGCTGACCCGGCCGAGGCGGAGACGGACCCGCCCCCGCGCCCCGGGAAGCCACCCCGCAACGCGCCGTGACACCGGCGGCGCGACCGCCGCCATGACCTTCGACACCCTCTGGGCCCGCCCCTGCGGCGTAGAGTCGGTCGCTGGCCCCGACCGGGCCAATCCTTTCCAGGCCCCAGAGGCGGAGCACCACGTGACCCCGAAGACACCCAAGATCGTCCTCCTGTCCATCGCCATCACCGTCGCGCTCGCGGCCTGCAACCGTGACGATGCCGGTACCAGCGCCAGTGGCGCGCAGCCGGCCGCCGATGCGCCGGCCGATGCCACCGCACTGACCCTCGACGAGGCCAGCCTCCCCGGGGTCAACCGGTTCCTCGCCTCCGACGTCGATGCCAGCAAGAACGCCTGCACCGACTTTGCCGGGCACGTCAACGGCAAGTGGCTCGCCGCCAACGACATCCCCGGCGACCGCACGTCGTGGGGTGCCTTCGAGATGCTCGACGAGCGTTCGACCGCCGCGCAGCGCCAGCTGGCCGAGCAGGCCGCGGCAATGGAAGGCGCCACCGGCGTCGAGAAGCTGGTCGGCGACTTCTGGGCCACCGGCATGGACGCGGAGAAGATCAACCAGCAGGGCATCGCGCCGATCCAGGGCGAGCTCGACGCCATCGCCGCGCTCGACGGCAAGGACGCGATCGCCGACTACCTGCGCAAGAGCGCGGCGCGCGGGCAGAACGTGCTGTTCGGCTTCGGCGCCAACGCCGACTTCAACGACTCGACGATGAACATCGCCTACGCCATGCAGGGTGGGCTCGGCCTTCCCGACAAGGGCTACTACGAGGATGCCGACAAGGCGGACAAGCTCGCCGCGTACGAGGCCCACGTCGCGAAGGTCCTGGAGCTGTCGGGCCTGGCCGCGGACGCCGCGGCGAAGCAGGCACGCGATGTCGTCGCCTTCGAGACCCGGCTGGCGAAGGTGTCGAAGTCCAGCGAGGACATGTCGCGCGACGTCAAGCTGTTCTACAACCCGGTGACGCTCGCCGAGGCCGACGCGCTGGCACCGAACTTCCCGTGGACCGCGTTCTTCGACTCGCAGGGCGTGGCCGCGCCGGAGACGTTCTCGCTGGCGATGCCCGACTTCCACCGCGAGGTCAGCACCATGCTCGCCGACGTGCCGGCGGAACAGTGGCAGGCCTACCTGCGCTTCCACACCGTCGACAGCGCGTCGCCCTACCTCTCGGACGCGTTCGTCGAGGAGCACTTCAACTTCTACAACAAGGCGCTGCGCGGCCAGAAGGAGCAGAAGGAGCGCGGCAAGCGCGTGCTCGCCACGGTCGAGAACCAGGTGGGCGAGGCGCTGGGGCAGATGTACGTCAAGGTCGCGTTCCCGGAGGAATCCAAGGCGCGCATGGAAACGCTGGTGTCCAACCTGAGCGATGCGCTCAAGACGCGCATCGAGGGCCTGGAGTGGATGAGCGACGAGACCAAGGCCAAGGCCATGGAGAAGTGGGCGAGCTTCACGCCCAAGGTCGGCTATCCGGACAAGTGGCGTGAGTGGACTGGCCTGTCCACCAGCCGCGACAGCTACATCGGCAACGTGCTGGCCGCCAACGAGTTCAACTACAAGTACGACCTCGGCAAGATCGGCAAGCCCGTGGACAAGACCGAATGGGGCATGAGCCCGCAGACGGTGAATGCGTACTACAACCCGCAGCAGAACGAGATCGTGTTCCCGGCCGCGATCCTGCAGCCGCCGTTCTTCGACCCCGACGCCAGCGACGAGATGAACTACGGCGGCATCGGCGCGGTCATCGGCCACGAGATGATCCACGGCTACGACGACCAGGGCAGCCGCTTCGGTGCCAGCGGCAACTTCGAGAACTGGTGGACGCCCGCCGATGCCGAGGGCTTCTCCAGCCGCACCGACAAGCTGGTGGAGCAGTTCAACGGCTACGAGGCGGTGCCGGGCAAGTTCGTCAACGGCAAGCTGACCCTGGGCGAGAACATCGCCGACCTGGGCGGCCTCGCGGTGGCCTACGACGCAATGAAGAAGGCTACCGCCGGAACGCCCGACCCGCAGACCGACGGCATGACGCGCGACCAGCGCTTCTTCGCCAACTGGGCCACGGTGTGGCGCCGTAACTTCACCCCCGACGAGCTCAACGTGCGCCTGACCACCGACCCGCACGCGCCGGCCAACTTCCGCGCGATCGGCGCGCCGTCGAACCTGCCGGCGTTCGCCGCCGCCTATGGCTGCAAGCCCGGCGACGCGATGGTGCGCAGCGACGATGCCCAGGTCGTGATCTGGTAGGCGATCCGCTCCGCGCGGCCCCTGGAGGCCCGGCATTCGCCGGGCCTTCTTTTTGTGGGCGTGCGCGCACGTGCATTCATCGCCACCGCAGGGCGAATTGCTAGACTGCCGCGATCATTCGACCGGATCCCGCGATGCCCAACGCCACGCCCCTCGCCCTTGCCCTCGTCGCCGCCCTCGCGATCGGAGCGACCAGCACCGACGCCGATGCCCAGCGCAAGCGGCAGGCGGCGAAGGGACCGCCGCCGCTCACCGCGTGCAGCGATTTCTACGCGTTCGCGAACAAGGACTGGCTGGCGGCGACACCCGCGCCCGCCACCGGCATGGCGTCGGCGCTGGGCGACCTGAAGGCGCGCGCGGACCAGCAGCAGCGCGAACTCCTGGACGCGTCGATGCGCCAGCCCCAGGGCAGCGTGCAGAAGCTGCTCGGCGACTTCTGGGCCAGCGGCCTCGACGAGGCCGCGGTCGAAGCCGACGGCGCCAACCCGATCGCGCCGCTGCTCGAGCGCATCGACGGCATCCGCCGGTCGAAGGACATCCCGCCCGCGATCGCGGCGCTGCACCAGGTCGGCATCCCGGTGGTGTTCAACTTCACCGCCGACGTCGACCTCGCCGACCTCGACCGCCACGTCGGCTATTTCGCCCAGGGCGGCATGGGCCTCCCGGACCCTGCCTACTACACCCGCGCCGACGCCGACACCCAGGCCCTGCTCGGCCGCTACGTCGACTACGTGCAGAAGATCCTGGTGCTCACCGGCACGCCTGCGGACAAGGCGGCGGCGGAGGCGCAGCAGGTCGTGGATCTGGAAACCCGCATCGCGCAGGTCGCACGCCCGATCACCACGCTCCGCGACCCGCGCCTCAACTACGCGCTGGTCCCGACCGCGGACCTCGACACGCAGTACAAGCGCCTGCAGCTGGGGCAGTTCCTGGAAGCGCAGGCGGTGGCCGACGAGAGCGTGTCGATGGCCAACCCGCAGCTGTTCGCCCAGCTCGACGCGCTGGTCGGCAGCCTGAAGCCGGCGCAGTGGAAGACCTACCTGCGCTTCCACGTCGGCAGCGCGATGGCGCCCTACCTGTCGCGCAGCTTCCGCGAGGCGGACTTCGAATTCCGCGGCCGCGTGCTGCGCGGCGAGAAGGCGCCGCCCGCACGCGCCGACCTGGTGCTGGCGGCGATCAACAAGGCCGCCGGCCCCATGCTCGCCCGCGAGTACGTCGGCCGCTACCTCCCCGACGCGACGCGTTCGCGCGCGGAGTCGATCGCCGGCGAAGTGCGCGACGCACTGGGGCGCGCCGTCGATGGCAACACCTGGATGAGCGACGCGGCCAAGGCCGAGGCCCGCGCCAAGGTGGCGGCCCTGGACATCGAGGTCGGCGCGCCACGGCGCGACCTCGACTTCACCGTGCAACCGACCGGACGCGGCAGCTTCGGCAGCAACATGCTGATCGCCTCGACCTGGCACCACCGCGAGGAGATGCGCCGCATCGGCCAGGAGAACGCCGGACGGCGCTGGCCGGTGCTGCCCCAGGATCCCGCACTCACCTATGACGTCGGCCACAACCGGCTGATCGTGTCGGCGGCGGCGCTGCAGCCGCCGGTCCTGGACATGGCGCAACCGGCGGCGGCGCACTACGGCACCTTCGGTGCGCTGGTCGGGCATGAACTCGGGCGCAGCATCGACACCAAGGGACGCCATGTCGACGCCTCCGGGCAGCTGCGCGTGTGGTGGACGCCGCAGGAGGACGCGGCGTGGCTGGATCGCGGCAACCGCCTGGCGGCCCAGTACGCGGGCTACGACTACCCGAACGTGCCCGGGCGCAAGGTGGACGGCAACCTCACCCGCGACGAGAACGCGGCCGACCTCGCCGGCATCGAACTCGCTTGGGACGCGCTGTCGCACGCGCAGGCCGAACTGGCACCGGAGGCGCGCGAGGCCTTCTTCACCGGCTGGGCGCACCTGTGGCGCCAGCAGCCGTCGGCCGACGTCGCCGCGCAGCAGGCGGCGGTCGCGGTGCATGCCCCCGGCCACTGGCGCACCAACGGGCCGCTGTCGAACCTGCCGGCATTCGCCGAGACCTACAAGTGCAAGGCCGGCAACGCCATGGTCCGCGGCGAGGACGACCGCATCTCGATCTGGCGCTGACCGTCGACGTGGTGGCGGCCGCCTCCATCGCCGGAGCGGCCGCACGCGGAGGTCGTCCCGCGCCCCCTGGTCACCGGCCCGCGATCGCGCGGCCGGGGCGCCGGCTCAGAACCGGCGGACGCGCGGCCCGCTGAAGGGGGGCTGCCCGCGCCATTTCCGGATCAGCAGCCAGCCGAACAGCATGCCGCCCAGGTGCGCGAAATGGGCGACGCCGGACTGGGTGCCGGTGATGCCGAGCAGCAGCTCGATCGCGCCGTAGACGAACACCAGCGTGCGCGCCTTCATCGGGATCGGCGGGATCAGCAGCATCACGCGCTGGTGCGGGAACAGCATGCCGTAGGCCAGCAACAGGCCGAACACGCCGCCGGACGCACCCACGGTGGGATAGGCACCGCCACCCTGCGACAGCGACCAGCTGACCACCAGCAGCTGGCAGAGACCGGCACCGACCACGCAGGCGAAGAAATAGACCAGGAACCGGCGCTGGCCCCAGGTGTACTCGAGTTGTGCGCCGAACATCACCAGCGCCAGCATGTTGAACAGCAGGTGCGGCAGGTTGCCGTGGAGGAAGCCGTAGGTCAGCAGCTGCCACGGCCCGAAGCCCTGCGCACCGGACAGCAGGTCGAAGCCACCCACGCCCAGCGGCCACAGCATCAGTGGCGCGAACACCGCGCTGCCCAGCAGGGCCTGCAGCAGGAACACGACGGCGTTGGCGATCAGCAACGCCTTGGTCACGGGGGGGAGATTGGTGAACATCCGGGGTCCTTGCGGGGCCGGCACATGATACCGGCACCCTGCGTGATCGCTCAGTCCGGTCCCCACAACAGTGCGTCCAGCGATCGTGGCGCGCGCGCCATGGCGACGCGTCCGTCGAGCACCTCGACACCCTCGGCGCGCAGGCGCTCCGCCTGTTCCCGCCAGCCGGGCGAGCCAGGCGGCAGTGCGATGCGGCCGTCGCTGCGCAGCACGCGGTGCCAGGGCAGCGCGGGATCCCCGTTGCCCGACAGCACGCGCGCCACGAGCCGCGCACGGCCCGGCAGGCCTGCCCGCCGCGCGACCTCGCCGTAGCCCATGACCTCGCCGCGCGGGATCGCGCGGATCGCGTCGAGGATGCGGCTGGCATCGGTCGGCTCGGGCATTGCGCTAGGATAAACGGCCCCGCGCAGGCGAGCCGACCATGCAGAACTTCGAGCAGATCCGTGGCCACGTCATGGCCGGCGACTTCAAGGTCACGATGCAGGAGCCCTACGTGCTGTGCGTGGAGCTGTCGCTCGACGGCGGCCGCCGCCACCAGGCGATCTTCCTGTCGGAGCTGCAGGACGACGACGAGCGCAGCTACCTGCGGGTGAGCACGGTCATCGCGCCGATCACCGGCATCGATGCGCGGCGCGCCCTCAAGTTCAACTGGGACAGCCGCGTGGGTTACCTCGCCATCGGCGACCTCGACGGCGTGCCCTACCTGCAGCTGTGCGAAAACCGCCCGTACGAGAGCCTCAACCCGGCCGAGCTGGGGCGGCTGCTGTACGAGATCGGCGGCATGGGCGACCGGCTCGAGCGCGCGCTGTCGGCCGACGGCGACCTCCTGTAGGAGCGGCCGCTGGCCGCGACTCGCACGCCACCCCTCCCCTGCAGGAGCGGCCGTTGGCCGCGACCCGCATGCTGCCTCCCGCAGGATCGGCCCATGGCCGCGACCCCGGCATCCCGGATCATCCGGTCGCGGCCAACGGCCGCTCCTACAGCCAGCCCAGGTAGCCCAGCAGCCGGAACAGCCCGTAGGCGATTCCGCCCGACATCGGGATGGTCAGGATCCACGCCCAGATCATCTTCTCGACCACCGTCCACTTGATCGCGTTGAAGCGCTTCGCCGTGCCCACGCCCATGATCGCCGACGAGATGTTGTGCGTGGTCGACACCGGGATGCCCAGCGACGACGCGGCCAGGATCACCGAGGCCGCGCTGGTCTCGGCGGCGAAGCCGTGGATCGGGTGCAGCTTCACCAGCTTGTGGCCGAGCGTCTTGATGATGCGCCAGCCGCCCGCGGCGGTGCCCGCCGCCATCACCAGGGCGCAGGTGATCTTGATCCACAGGTCGATGTCGCCATCGGCCAGCGCCGCCGGCGACGGATGCAGGAACGCGAGCATGGCCGGGAGGTCGGCGAACAGGCCCGTGGCCTCGGCGCTGACCAGGGTGAGCGCGATGATGCCCATGGTCTTCTGCGCGTCGTTCATGCCGTGCGCGAAGCCCATGCCCGCGGCACTCAGGATCTGCGCCTTGCCGAACAGCCCGTTCACCCATCGCGGCCGCGCCAGGCGCGCCAGCGTGCCGCCGGAGCGCGCCATCATCGAGATGACGAAGAACAGGACGCCCATCACCATGAAGCCGGCGGCGAACCCCAGCACCGGCGAGCTGACCATCGGCACGATCACCTTCCACAGCACGCCGGCACTGCGGTAGACCGGCTCCGCGGGCTCCGACCAGATGATGGCGTCGAGATCGTTGGAGGCGGCCGCCAGCGCGGCGCCGATCAGGCCACCGATCAGCGCATGCGAGGACGACGACGGCAGGCCCCACCACCAGGTGATCAGGTTCCAGGTGATGCCGCCGAGCAGCGCGCACAGGATGAGCTGCGAGCCCACCTCGACCACGCCGACGTCGATCAGGCCCGACGCGATGGTCTTGGCGACCGCGGTGCCCGCGAGCGCGCCGACCAGGTTCATCGACGCCGCCAGGCCCACCGCCTGCATCGGCGACAGCACCTTGGTCGCGACCACGGTGGCGATGGAGTTGGCGGTGTCGTGGAAGCCGTTGATGTACTCGAAGACGAGCGCCACGATCACCACGGTCAGCACGAGCGCGAGCATGGCCGGCGCCTCAGCTGTTCTTCAGCACGATGTCGTAGGCGACCACGCCGGCCTCGCGGCAGCGGTCGATCGCCTTCTCGAGGATCTCGAAGAACTCCTTGAGCAGGAACATCTGCAGCGGCTCGAGCTTGCCGGAGTAGATGTCGCGGTAGAGCTCCAGCATCAGCCGGTCGGCCTCGTTCTCCAGCGACCGCAGCTCGTCGTTCAGCGCCTTCATCGGCTCCAGCTTGAGGTGCCGCAGCTGGTGGACCATCTTCACCACTACCGCAGAGGCCTGCTCCAGCATCGCCGCGCGCGGCGCGAAGTCGATGTGCTCGAGGTGCATCGTCGCCAGCGAATAGCGGTCGGCGAACTTCTCGATCTGCTTGGGGATCTTGTACAGCGCCGAGCCCAGCGCCTCGATGTCCTCGCGCTCGATCGGAGTGATGAAGCTGTCCACCAGGGCCTGGCTGATCTTGTTGGAGGCCTCGCGCTCGCGCAGGCGCGCCAGCTTGAAGGCATCCAGCGCCGGCTGGCGGTCGGCTTCCCTCAGCATCTGGTGGAGGGCCACGGCGGCATCGTGGGCCGCGACCGCGGCCTCTTCGAGGAGCGTGTAGAACTGGTTGCCTTGGCCGAACATCGTCTGCAGGGAGAACATGCGCGTGCGCCTCGCGTTACTGGGGCAGGATCGGAGCGGCCCGTGTTCGCGGGCGGCGTGAATTATGACGGCTTCGCGACAGCTGCGCGCGCATCCGTCACGCGAAGGCGGTCTTCACGCCACCTGCTATCATCACGCCGCGCCGTTGCGCCCCGGGCCCTGCGCCCCCAGATCCCGCCGATGGACGACGACCCCAGACCTCCGCAGCCCCGCTCCATCCGCCCCGATCCGGGGTCCGGCTGCCGGCTCCCGTTCCTCCGCCCGACGAGCGCGCGCACGTGATCGAACTGCTGATCGTTCTGGCGCTGATCGCGCTGAACGGCTTCTTCGCCATGTCCGAGATGGCGCTCGTCACGGCGCGCAAGTCGCGCCTGCGGCAGATGGCCGAGACCAGCCGCGGCGCGCGCAAGGCGCTGGCGCTCGCCGAACATCCCGACAACCTGCTGTCCACGGTCCAGATCGGCATCACCCTGATCGGCGTCCTCAACGGTGCCTTCGGCGGCGAGGCCATCGGGCAGTTCATCGCCGGCTGGATCGACGGCTGGTTCCCGGCGGCGCGCGAATACGCCGCGCAGATCGGGTTCGCCACCGCGGTCACCCTGATCACCGCCGGCTCGGTGATCTTCGGCGAGCTGATCCCCAAGCGCCTTGCACTGGTGAATGCCGAGGGCATCGCCGCCGTCGTTGCGCTGCCGCTGCAGGCGCTGGCCACCGCCGCCAAGCCCGTCGTCGCCGGCCTCGGTGCGATCAACCGACTGGTGCTGCGCATCCTCGGCATCCGCGATGACGCCAGCAGCGCGATCTCCGAGGAGGAGATCCGCATGCTGGTGACCGAAGGCCACGAGCAGGGCGTGATCGACGAGGACGAGCGCAACATGATGAACCGGGTGCTGCGGCTGGGCGACCGCAGCACCGAGAGCCTGAAGACGCCGCGCACCCGCATCGCCTGGCTGGACATCTCCGAGAGCTTCGAGGAGAACCTGGCGACCATGCGCGCCACGCCGTTCTCCCGCTACCCGGTGTTCCGCGGCAGCGATGCCGATGTGGTCGGCGTGCTCGAGATCAAGTCGCTGATCGACCGCCTCGAGGAAGAGGAGTTCGACCTCTTCAAGTACCTGCGCGAGCCGCTGTTCGTGTCCGAGTCGACCCCGGCGCTGAAGCTGCTCGAGATCCTCCGCGAGGAACAGCAGTCGCTGGCGCTGGTGGTCGACGAGTATGGCGACATCACCGGCCTGGTGACCATCAACGACGTGATGGAAGCGGTGATCGGCCGCACCCTGGGCGGCGACGGTGGCGATGCGAGCCCGCTGGTGGTGGTGCGCGACGACGGCTCGCTGCTGGTCGATGGCGGCCTCACCGTCGACTCGCTGCGCGAGCTGCTGGGCGGCGCGCCGTTGCCCGACCAGGACGAATACGACTACCACACCGCGGCAGGCATGATGATCGCGCAGTTCGGCCGCATCCCGAACGCCGGCGAACACTTCACCTGGTCCGGGTGGCGCTTCGAGGTCGTGGACCTCGACGGGCCCCGCGTCGACAAGCTCCTGCTGCAGAAGATCGTCGCCGACGGCGGCCATGACGACTGAGGGTGCGGGCGGCCGCACCCATGGCAGCGAAGCGGGGACGCGCGCGGTCCTGCGGGTGCTCGCCACCGGCGACCCCGCCTACACGATGCGGCTGCGCGAGATCCTCGAGGGCCTGGGGCGCAGCCTGTTCGGGATGCTGCTGTTCATCGCCACCCTGCCCGCCTTCCTGCCGATCCCGGGACTCGCCGGCGCGCTGAGCGGCCCGCTGGTGGTGCTGGTGGGCGTGCAGCTGCTGATCGGCCTGCGCAAGCCATGGCTGCCCCGCTTCGTCGCCGAACGGGGCCCGACCCGCGGCACGCTCGCCCGCTTCGAGCAACGGATATCGCCGTGGCTGGCACGCCTGGAACACGTGATCCGGCCGCGGCTGACCCAGGTGCTCGACCACCGCGTCGCGACCATGTTCACCGGCCTGCTGCTGGTCCTCCTGGGCGTGCTGCTCGCGCTGCCGATCCCGTTCACCAACTACCTGTTCGGCGTGCTGCTGATGTTCTACGCGCTCGCGCTGCTCGAGCGCGACGGCGCGCTGATGCTGGCCGCGTGGGCCGCCGGCATCGTCGCGATCGCCGTGTTCGGCGTGCTCAGCGGCACCCTGGCCGCGGCCGCGGGCGCCTGGCTCGACCGCCTGTTCTAGACGGCGCGCCTAGGCCAGCAGGCCCGAGAAATCGTGGGCGTTCATCGGGTAGCCGAGCCAGTAGCCCTGGGCGAGGTCGCAGCCGCGCTCGCGCAGCACCGCGAACTGCCCTTCCTTCTCGACGCCTTCCGCGACCACGGTGATCCCGAGCGAATGCGCCATCGCGATGATCGCCGTGGTGAGCGCCAGGTCGTCCGGGTCGCGCAGCACGTCGGCGATGAAGCTGCGGTCGATCTTGACCCCGTCCACCGGCACCCGGCGCAGGTGGCTGAGACCCGAGAAGCCGGTCCCGAAGTCGTCCAGCCACACCTTGACGCCCGCGCTGCGCAGGCGCGACAGCAGGCTGCTCACGCGCAGCTCGTCGCCGATGACCGCGGTCTCGGTCAGCTCCACGTGCAGGCACTGCGCCTCGAGCCCGGTGTCGGCGAGCACGCGCGCCACCTGTTCGGCGAGATCGCCACCGCGCAGCTGCCGCGGCGACACGTTGACCGCGACGAACACGCCGGTGGCGCCGGGGAAGTCGCGGTGCCAGCGCACCGCATCCGTGCACGCCGCGCGCAACACCTGGGGGCCGATGGTCTCGATCAGGCCGCTCTGCTCGGCGACGTCGATGAACACCGAGGGCGCGACCATGCCGTGCTCGGGGTGCATCCAGCGCAGCAGCGCCTCGGCGCCCACGAGCCTGCTGTCGGCGAGCCTGTAGACCGGCTGGTAGGCGATGCTGAGCTCGCCACGCTCCCAGGCCCCGCGCAGGTCCTGCTCCATGCGCACGCGGCGCTCCACCGCCTGGTCCATCGCGCGGCTGTAGAAGCGGTAGCAGTTCTTGCCCGCAACCTTGGCCTGGTACATCGCGATGTCGCCGTTCTTCATCAGCATCGTCGACCCGGCGGCGTCTTCCGGGAACAGGGTCACGCCGATCGACGTGCCCAGGAACACCTGGCGGTCGTGGACCATGATCGGCCGGCTCAGCTCCGCCACCAGGTGCTCGGCGAGCCGGCTCGCGGCACCGCGGATGTCGCTGCCGGGCGTGGCCACGGTCTCGATCAGGATCACGAACTCGTCGCCGCCGAACCGCGCCAGCAGCGCACCGTCGCCACCGAGGCGGTCGACGGCGTCGCGGATGCGGTTGGAGAACTGCACCAGCACCTCGTCGCCGGCATCGTGGCCGAGGGTGTCGTTGATGCGCTTGAAGTCGTCGATGTCGGCGAACAGCAGCGCCAGCTGGCGCGCGGCGCCGTTGAGCTGCATCAGCCTGCGGTCGAGCATCTCGCGGAAGGCGAGGCGGTTGGACAGCCCGGTGAGCGCGTCGGTGTACGCCATGCGCCGCATCTCGCGGTCGTGGCGGACGATGCTGTCGCCCATGCGGTCGAAGGCGCGGACCAGGTCGCCGAGCTCGTCCTTGCGCGGCGTGTGCGGCACGGCGGTGGCGAAGTTGCCGGCCTCGATCTGGCGCGCGGCATCGGCCAGCTGCCGGATCGGGCGCACCAGCCCGCGCTGCAGCAGCAGGCTGATGCCGGCGCCCAGCGCCACCAGCGACGCCATCAGCAGGCCGATCCAGCCGAGGTGGCGGCGGCCGATGGACGACAGCCGCTCGCGCAGGCCGGCCATGGCCCGCTCCTCGTCGGCGGCCACCGAAGCCAGGGAGTAGCCGATGCGGACCCCGCCCAGGCGCTGCCCGCCGATGTGGATCGGCGCCGAGACATCGAGGATGCCGTCGGCGGCCTGCACGTGCACCCCGGCGGCGGACACCACCTCGTAGGCCAGGGGGTCGGCCATCGCCTCGCCGTAGGTCGCGATGTCGCTGGAGCCATCGTGGATGACGTCGCCGCCGGTGTCGTAGACCACGGCGTAGTCCACGTCCGGGTGCCGCAGCACGCCGCGCAGCACCGAGCCGATCTCTTCCAGGTCGAAGTAGTACAGCGGGTTGACCAGCGAGTCCGCCACCTGCGCCGCCACGGCTTCGCCGCGGGCCTGCAGCCGGTCGGATGCCAGCGCGTGCATGGACTCCTGGCTCAAGGCCAGCACCTCGCGCTGCATCACCGACTGCCGGTGCAGGATCAGCGCGACCACGCCCAGGATCACCGCCAGCGCGATCCCGGCGACGGTCAGGAAGCGCGCGTGGAGGCCGTAGCGCAGGCTCATTCGGCGGCCCGGCGCACGCGCGCCACGCCGTCGCGCAGGAACGCCAGCGACGCCTCCGCCTCGGCGTCGATCGGCAGGAAGCGGGTGGTGCCGAAGAACTGCAGGAGCGCATCGCGCGCACCGGGGTCGGAGGCGGCTTCGAGCAGCACCTCGCGCAGGCGCGTCTTCACCGCGGGCGGCATGTCGCCGCGGACCAGCTCGAGCGCGCGCGGGTACTCCGGCGTTTCATGCACCACCACGAGGTCGCGACGGTACGAGGGCGGCATCCGCTGCGGGCTGTTCCAGTCGAGGTTGCTGAGCGCGCCGGCGTCGACCAGGCGCTTGTGCACCCAGGTGCTGATGTTGAGCTCCGAGCGCGCGAACACGAACCCGACCGAGCCGGGCGCCGGCCGGTCGCGCGGCGACAGCAGGATTTCGAGCGGCAGGCCGTGCTCCAGCAACACCAGCGCCGGCACGTGGAACGCGCTGGTGGAGCTGGGGTTCTGGAACGCGATGCTGCGGCCGCGCAGGTCCACCGGCGTGCGCAACCCGCTGTCGCGGCGGGCGAAGATGAGGGTGCGGTAGTGGCTGACGCCGCCGCGCTCGGTCAGCAGCAGCGGATCGGCACCCGCCTCCGACTGCAGCTGCATGCCGCTGGCCGAGGTTTCGGTGACCCAGTCCACGCGGCCGCGGCGCAGGTAGCTCTCCATCTGCCTGAGGTCGCGCGCCATCAGGATGCGGCCCTCGCGGATGCCGACGTCCGCCATCCGCGGCACGACGTAGTCCAGCAACGGCTTGAGCTGTTCGTAGTGCGATGCCGGATCGTCGCTGATGCGCCCGAGGACCAGGACCGCCTCGTCGTCGGCGGAAGCCGTCGTCGCCACCACCAGGAGCAGGCTGGCGAGCAGGCGATGCAGGCAACGCGTCAGTACGCTCAAGGCTGGGTCTGCAATCGTGCTGGCAGCGGCGGAGCCTAGCCGAAACAGCCCCTCAAAGCACCTGCCCGCCTCCCGCCGCGCCGCGCTCCCCCGCCAGCCGCGCCATGCGCTGCGCGTCGGCAAGCACGCCGCGCAGCAGGCGCAACTCGCGCGTGTCGAGGTCGCTGCGCAGGAAGATCCGGCGCAGCTTGCGCATCGCCGAGTCCGGCGCCCTGCCCTTGTGGAAGTCGATGGCGTCCAAAGTCTCGGCAAGCTGGGCGAAGAAGCCCTCGATCTCGGCGTGGCTGGCCAGGCCCTCGCGGCGCGGCTGTGGCGCGGCCGCGGCGACCGGAGCCACGCCCGCGGCCTCGAGGTGCGCCAGGCGGAGTTCGTAGCACAGCACCTGGACCGCGGCGGCGAGGTTGAGCGATCCGTACCCCGGGTCGGAGGGGATGTGCACCGCGGCATGGCAGAGCTGCAGCTCGTCGTTGTCCAGGCCGGTGCGCTCGCGCCCGAACACCAGCGCCACCGGCGCGTCGGCGGCCGCAACCCGCATGCGCGCGGCGGCGTCGCGCGGCGCGAGTTCGTCCAGCGCCACGCGGCGGCTTCGGGCGGTGCAGCCGAGCACGAGCCGGCAGTCCGCCACAGCCTCGACGAGCGTGCCGCACACGCGTGCCGACGCCAGCACGTCGCCGGCGCCGGCCGCCATCATGTCGGCCTCGTTGTGCGGGAACCGCTCGGGCGCGACCAGCACCAGGTGGTCGAACCCCATGGTGCGCATGGCGCGCGCCGCCGAACCGATGTTGCCCGGGTGCTGGGTGCCGACGAGGACGATGCGGAGGTCGCCCGGCGCGATCGCGGCGGCGGCACTGGAGGGAACGGGATCCATGGCGCGATGTTAAACTGCGCCGCGGCCCACGCGCCGTCGTTCTTTCCCCCTGCCGTCCACCGCCCTGCGCCCGGAGCCTGCCCGCGATGCTCAAACCTGCCGTCAACATCATGGTCAAGGCGGCGCGCGCCGGTGGCAACGTCCTGCTCCGGCACATGCACCGGCTGGACGCGCTGAACGTGGTCGAGAAGGGGCGCATGGACTACGCGAGCGAGGTCGACGGCCTCGCCGAGGCCGAGATCGTCAAGGAACTCCGCCGCGCCAACCCCGACTACGCCATCCTCGGCGAGGAAGGCGGTGCGCAGAAGGGCAACCGCGGCCCGAGCCGCTACACCTACGTCATCGACCCCCTCGACGGCACCAGCAACTACCTCCACGGGATCCCGCACTGGTGCGTGTCGATCGCGCTGGTGGAAGGCGCGGAGCCGCTGCACGGGGTGGTGTTCGATCCGCTGCGCAACGAGCTGTTCACGGCCACCCGCGGCAGCGGCGCGCAGCTCAACGAGCGCAGGATCCGGGTCTCCGAGCGCAAGGAACTCGAGGGCGCGATGCTCATCACCGGCTTCCCGCCGCGCGAGCGCAAGCGCCTGGAGCCGCAGCTCACCTGCATCGGCGCGATGCTGCAGCAGGCCGAGGACGTGCGCCGCACGGGCTCCGCCGCGCTCGACCTCGCCTACGTTGCCGCGGGCCGCGCCGATGGCTACTTCGAGGCCGGGGTGCAGCCTTGGGACATCGCGGCCGGCGCGCTGATGGTGCGCGAGGCAGGCGGCCGCATCAGCGACTTCAAGGGCGCACCCACCGGCCCCATGCACATCGCCACCGGCGGCCGGCAGATCATCGCCGGCAACCTGCGCATCGCCGACGTCATGCAGAAGGTCATCGCCGCCTCGGGCTACGCCGCCGCGTTCGACTGACGCCGCTCGGGTGCCCCGGGCCCGGGGCAATCGAGGCGAACTGGGCAGGTGAGCGGGTTTCTGCGCCCCCGGAGGCGGACCTGCGGGGTGCTCCGCCGACTGGTCCGTCCGGGACGTGGCCGCCCTCGTCGCAAGCAGGTGGCCCACCTCCGTCCAGGGTCTCGTTGCGTGTCGTCCGGCCCTTTATGTCGGCTGCGCACCCCGCAGGCCCGCCTCCTCGCCGGCCGGCGCGGCTGTTGCTGTTTCAACTGCCCGGACATGTCGGCGGCCGGGTGGTGTGTTCCGCAGCGGACATAAAGGCCGCGAAGCGGCCAGTCCGCGGAGGAATTCACCACCTGCCAGCCCGCGCCGCGTCCGCTGTGCAAGCTTCGAGGCTCGCGAGATCGGAGGCGGACCTGCAGGGCGACTCCGCCGACTGACCCCTTCGGGGTCTTTATGTCGGCTGCGCACCCCGCAGCCCCGCCTCCTCGCCAGGATTCGCAGCGCTCTCTGTTCCAACAGCTGGCGTCCTGTCGACGGGTGGGTGGTGCTGTTCCGGAGCGGACATAAAGGCCCCGAAGGGGCCAGTCCGCGGAGGAATTGCACCACCTGCCCACCCGCGTCCTCTACCCTCTTTCTTGCACTCCCGGCGACGCTGGACGCAGTCGGCGCTGAAGGGCTCGCGGCCATGGCCGCTCCCACAGGAGCGGAGCAACCGGCCGGTGCTTGACGCCCGGGTTACGGGCGGCGCGCGAGGGCTTCTTCGTCGCGGGACTTGGGCAGGAGGTCCTGCTTGGTGACCCGGAGGAAGCCGACGGTGAGCAGCGGGCAGGCGACCAGGATCGACGAGATGGTGCCGAACACGATGCCGACCATCATCGCCTCGGCCATGCCGGCGAGCGAGCCCCCGCCGTAGATGTAGAGCGCCAGCACCGTCAGGAACGCCGCCACCGACGTGATGATGGTGCGCGACAGGGTCTGGTTGATCGAGGTGTTGAGCACCGTGATCGGGTCGGCCCGCATGCCGCGGAAGTTCTCGCGGACGCGGTCGAAGACCACGATGGTGTCGTTGATCGAGAAGCCCATCGTCGACAGCAGGCCCGCGAGCACCGTGAGGTCGAACTCGCGGCCGCTGATCGCGAACCAGCCGGCGACGATCAGCACGTCGTTGAGCGTGGTGATGATCGCCGCGACCGCGAACTTCCACTCGAAGCGGAAGCCGATGTAGATCAGGAAGCCGACGACCACGAACAGCAGCGCGTAGAGGCCGTTCTGCGCCAGCTCGCGGCCCACCTGCGGGCCGACGAACTCGCTGCGCATGATGGTCGCGGCATTGCCGGGCGTCGACGCCGCCTCCTGCACCGCGCGCGCGGTCTCGCTGTTGGCCTCGCTGGTCACCTGCCCGTCTTCCGGCTGCAGGCGCACCAGCAGGTCGCTGCCACTGCCGAAGGTCTGCACCTGGGCGCCACGGACGCCGGCACTGTCCAGGCGCGCGCGCACGCCGTCGACGTCGGCCGGCTGCTCGAAGCGCAGCTCGACCACCGTGCCGCCGGTGAAGTCGAGCGCGTAGTTGAAGTCCTTGATGGCGATGGCGGCGACGGCGGCCACCGCGAGCAGCGCGGTGACGGCGATCGACACCCAGCGCAGCCGCATGAAGTCGATGTCGGGCGTGGCCGGGATCAGCCGTAGCGGGAAGAGGCTCATGACGTCAGGCTCATGGGGAACGGTCCACTCGATGTGGGGGCTGCCCCGGCCGGGTCCGGCCGGGGGCGGCGGGTCAGATGGCGAGGGTCTTCAGCTTGCGGCGGCCGCCGTAGACCAGGGTCGCGATGCCACGCGACACGGTCACCGCGGTGAACACCGAGGTCAGGATGCCGATGACCATGGTCACCGCGAAGCCCTTCAGCGGACCGGTGCCGAACGCGAACAGCGCGACGCCCGCGAGCAGCGCCGTCATGTTGGAGTCGAAGATCGTGCCCGAGGCCTTGTCGTAGCCGGTGGCGATCGCGGCCCGCGGCGGCAGGCCCGCCCGCAGTTCCTCGCGGATGCGCTCGTTGATCAGCACGTTGGCGTCCACCGACATGCCGATCGACAGGGCAAGCCCGGCGAAGCCCGGCAGCGACATGGTGGCGTTGAACAGGCTCATCACGGCCACCACCATCAGCAGGTTCAACAGCAGCGCGATGCAGGTGAACAGGCCGAACATGCGGTAGTAGATGCCGAAGAACAGCAGGGTGAACACGAAGGCGAACAGCACCGCGGTGGTGCCGCGCTCGACGTTCTCCTTGCCCAGGCTCGGGCCGATGATGCGTTCCTCGATGAAGTCCATCGGCGCCGCCAGCGAACCCGAGCGCAGCAGCCGCGCGAGGCTGTCCGCTTCGGCCTTCTCCAGGCCCGTGGTCTGGAACTGCTTGCCGAACACGCCGTTGATGTTGGCGACCGAGATCACCTCCTCGCTGACGCGGAAGCTGCGGACTTCCTCGCCGTCGACCACCGACAGCTGCGGCACGCGCTCGATGTACACCACCGCCATCGGCTTGCCGACGTTCTCGCTGGTGAAGTCGAACATGCGGCTGCCGCCGACGTTGTTGAGGGTCACGCTCACCGCCGGCATGCCGTTCTCGTCGAGGGTCGACTGCGCGGTGACCATCTGCTCGCCGGACGCGATCACGCGCTTGCTGAGCAGCACCGGGGCCGGCTTGCCGTCGATGCCGGGCAGGCGCCGGTAGTAGACCCGCGCCTCGGGCGGCACGTTGCCGGTGGCGGCGGCATCGTAGGCGTCGCCGTCGATGACCGCGCGGTATTCCAGGGTCGCGGTGGCGCCGATCATGCGCTTGGCTTCGGCGGTGTCCTGCACGCCGGGCAGCTGCACCACGACGCGGTCGGTGCCCTGGCGGGTGATCACCGGCTCCGAAACGCCGATCTCGTCGATGCGGTTGCGCAGCGTGGTGATGTTCTGCTCGATGGCGTCGGCGGAGATCTGGTTGAGTTCCGCCTCGGGCACGCGCACGATGATGCGCGGGCCCACGGCCTCGCGCAGCAGCGTGGGCTGCGCGGTCGCCAGCAAGCCGAGGGCACGGTCGGCGTCGTCCGCAGCGCCAAGGGTGGCGATGATCGTCCCGTCGCCACGGCGTTCGACCGACTCGTAGCGCACGCGGTTGTCGCGCAGCGTCGAGCGGACCTCGTCGGCGTAGGCGTCCAGGCGCTTGTCCAGCGCGGCCTTCTGGTCGACCTGGAGCACGAAGTGCACGCCACCCTGCAGGTCCAGGCCCAGCAGCATCGGCCGCGCGCCCAGCTTGTCCAGCCAGTCCGGCACGGTCGAGGCGAGGTTGAGCGCGACAACGTAGTCCTCGCCCAGCACGGGGCGCAGCACGTCGGCGGCGCGCGTCTGCGACTCGAGGTCGGGCAGGCGCACCAGCATGTTGCCGTCGTCGACCTCGACCGACTTCACCTGCACCCCCGCCTTGGCCAGCTCACCCTCGATCCGGCCCTCGAGCGCGGCATCGAGCTCCGCGCCGCGGCTGGCGGAAATCTGCACCGAGGGATCCTGCGGATAGATGTTGGGCAGCGCGTACAGCGCGCTCACCAGCACCACGAGCAGGATGAGGACGTACTTCCAGCGGGGAAATTCAAGCATCGGGGCGTCCTGCGCGCCGGCACGTGGCCGGGCCGCGCCTGGGAAGGGAACGGAGGGGCGTCAGGCGGACTTGAGCGTGCCCCGCGGCAGGACGTTGCCGATGGCGGCACGCTGCACGCGGATCTCGACGCGATCGGCGATCTCGATCGTGACGAAGCTGTCGCCGATGGCACGCACGGTGCCGGCGATGCCGCCGTTGGTGATGACCTCGTCGCCCACCGCGAGCTTGTCGAGCATCGCCCGGTGCTCCTTGGTGCGCTTCATCTGCGGGCGGATCATGAGGAAGTACATGATCACCAGCAGGATCACCGGAAACGCGAACGTCGACAGCAGGCTCGGAGCCTGCGGCGCGGCGGCCGCCTGGGCGTAGGCGGGGGCGATCAGCAGATCGAGCGGGTTCGGCAGGCTCATCGGGTTGTCCATGGGCGAAAATCAGCGGGGAATTATGCCATGCGCCGGGCGCCGGGGCTTCCGGCCCCGCCGGGCAGGCGGCGCACGGCCCCGGATGCGCTCAACTGGCCCCGCCGCCGGCGCGGGCCGCATGGAAGGACCGCCGGAAGCCGTCGAAGGTTCCCGCCGCGATCGCGTCGCGCATCCCGGCCATCAGCCGCTGGTAGTACCAGAGGTTGTGCAGCGTGCCCAGCATCGGCCCCAGCATCTCGTTGCAGCGGTCGAGGTGGCGCAGGTAGGCGCGGCTGAAGCCGCCGGCGCAGGCCGGGCAGCCGCAGCCCTCCTCGATGGGCCGGTGATCGTTCTCGTGGCGCGCGTTGCGGATGCGCACGGTGCCCGAGGCGGTGAAGAAGTGCCCATTGCGCGCGTTGCGCGTCGGCATCACGCAATCGAACATGTCGATGCCGCGGGCGACCGACTCGACCAGGTCCTCCGGGCGCCCCACGCCCATCAGGTAGCGCGGGCGGTCCTGCGGCAGCTGCGGGCAGGTGTGCTCGAGCATGGCATTGCGTTCGGCCTCGGTCTCGCCGACGGCAAGCCCGCCGACCGCGTAGCCGTCGAAGCCGATCGCGCGCAGGCCCTCTGCCGAACGCGCCCGCAGGTCGTGGTGCACGCCGCCCTGGACGATGCCGAACAGCGCGGCGTCGTTTCCCTCGTGCGCGCGTTTCGAGCGTTCCGCCCAGCGCAGCGACAGCTCCATCGAGCGCCGCACCACCTCCTCGGCCACGGGCGCGCCGTCGACCTGCACCGGCGGGCACTCGTCGAAGATCATCACCACGTCGGACCCCAGCACCTTCTGGATGTGCATGGACTCCTCCGGGCCGAGGAACACCTTGGAGCCGTCGGTGGGCGCGGCGAAGGTCACGCCTGCCTCGGTGATCTTCCGCCGGTGGGCCAGCGAGAACACCTGGAAGCCGCCGGAGTCGGTGAGGATGGGTCCGTCCCAGCGCGCGAAGCCGTGGAGGCCGCCATGGGCCTCGATGACCTCGAGCCCGGGCCGCAGGAACAGATGGAAGGTGTTGCCGAGGATCATCTGTGCGCCCAGCGCGCGCACCTGGTCGGGGAGCACGCCCTTGACCGTGCCGTAAGTGCCCACCGGCATGAACGCCGGCGTCTCGACCACGCCGCGGGGGAAGGTGATCCGGCCGCGGCGCGCGCCGGCATCCGTCGCCAGCAGCTGGAACGACATGCGGCTCATGGGCCCGGCTCCGGTGCCGGCGACAGCAGCATGGCGTCGCCGTAGGAAAAGAAGCGGTAGCGCTCGCGCACCGCGTGCGCGTAGGCCTCGAACACCCGCGCCTTGCCCGCGAACGCCGACACCAGCATCAGCAGCGTCGATTCGGGCAGGTGGAAATTGGTCAGCAGCAGGTCCACGGAGCGGATGCGGTAGCCGGGGAAGATGAAGATGGCGGTTTCGCCTGACATCGGCTGCAGCTCGCCCGATCCCATGGCGCTCTCCAGCGCGCGCACCACAGTGGTCCCGACCGCGACCACGCGCCCGCCCGCCGCGCGCGTGCGACGCACCTGCTCCACCAGGGCCGGGCCGACGTTGAGCCACTCGCTGTGCATCCGATGGGCATGGACCTCGTCCACGCGCATCGGCTGGAAGGTGCCGGCGCCCACGTGCAGGGTGACGTGGCCGACATCCACGCCGCGCTCGCGCAGCGCGCCCAGCAGCGCCTCGTCGAAGTGAAGGCCGGCGGTGGGCGCCGCCACCGCGCCCGGCTCGCGCGCGAACACGGTCTGGTAGCGCTGGTCGTCGTCGGCGCCCGGCTCGCGCTGGATGTAGGGCGGCAGCGGCATGCGCCCGGCCTTCTGCAGCCAGGACTCGAGCGCGTCGCCGACCTCGAAGCGCAGGTGGTGGAAGCCGCCGTCGATGGCCAGCACCTCGGCCTCGCCGCCGGCGTCGAGCACGATGCGGCTGCCGGGCTTCGGCGTCTTGCTCGCGCCCACCTGCGCACGTGCCTCGTTGCCCGGCAGCAGGCGCTCGACCAGGATCTCGACCCGGCCGCCACTGCCCTGCTTGTGCCCGAACAGCCGCGCCGGGATCACCCGGGTGTCGTTGAACACCAGCAGGTCGCCCGCGCGCAGGCAGGCCGGCAGGTCACGGACCTGGCGGTCCTCGAACGGCGCGCCGCCCGGCGGCACCACCAGCATGCGGCTGGCCGAGCGCTCGGCCAGCGGCGCCTGGGCGATCAGCCCGGGCGGCAGCTCGAAATGGAAATCGGACTTCTTCAAGGACGGCGCGAGGCAATGCGGCCGCGCATTGTAAGCGGCACGGGTCGAACGCCTGCCTCAGCGCTGGAACTTGGTCGACAGCACCAGCGACGACGTCGTGCGCTCGACCCCGTCGATCGCCCCGATCGCGTCCGTCAGGTCGTCCATCTCGCCCATGGTCGGCACCACCGCGGTGGCCACCAGGTCCCACATGCCGCTGACCGACTGCAGCAGGCGCACGGCCGGCATCTCCCGGAGCGCGGCCACCACCGCGGGCATCTGCTTCGGCAACACGGTGACCATGATCAGCGCGCGGATGCGGTTGGCCTCGAAGTCGTCGGCGATGCGCACCGTGTAGCCGGCGATCACCCCCTGCCGCTCCAGCCGGTCGATGCGGCTCTGCACCGTCGTGCGCGACAGCTGCAGGCGGCGCGCGATGTCGGCGGCCGAGGCGCGCGCGTCCTCGCGCAGCACCGACAGCAGGGCCTCGTCGGCCGGAGTGAGCTTCATGTGACGGACTCCATCGTCGGAACGACGGAATCTAGCGTGTTAGCGCGCGCTTCGCACCTATCAATCGACGAGACCGTATCGATAATGGGACGTCGAGGGTTCGCATGCGCGCGGCCCTGCGCCCGATCCCGCACCCTGGAGGCCCCATGTCCCTGATCGAACAGCTCGCCCCGCTCCGCGCCCATGGCGGCCGCCGCCGCACCGAAGGCCTGGACGACGCGACCCTGGAGCGCTTCGCCGCCGGGCATCCCGAACTCCGCGCGGCGGTGGATGCCGCGGTCGCGGAATTCACCACCGTCCGCGCCGACTTCGCCGACCTGCTGGACCTCGACGAGGACGCCCAGGTGCAGGCCGTGCAGGCCGGCTTCGTCAACTTCTACCCGCAGGACGCGGTGAACCCGTACGTGGCGCTTGCCGCCCGCGGCCCCTGGATCGTGACCCTCAAGGGCGCGGTGCTGTACGACACCGGCGGCTACGGCATGCTCGGCTTCGGCCACGCGCCGGAGCAGGTGATCGAGGCGATGGCCAGGCCGCAGGCCATGGCCAACATCATGACTGCGAACCTGTCGCAGCTGCGGCTGGACCGCGCCCTGCGCCGCGAGATCGGACATGCCGCCGGCAGCTGCCCGTATGCCAGCTTCATGTGCCTCAACTCGGGCTCCGAATCGGTGACTCTCGCCGCACGGATCGCCGACACCAACGCCAAGACCATGACCGACACCGACGGCCGCCGGATCAAGCGCCTGGTGGTCAAGGGCAGCTTCCACGGCCGCACCGACCGCCCGGCGCTGTATTCCGACTCCAGCCGCAAGGGCTACATGCAGGCGCTCGCGAGCTACCGCGGCGAGGACAGCGTGATCGCGATCGCGCCCTACGACGAGGCCGCGCTGAAGCAGGCCTTCGCCGACGCCGACGCCAACGGCTGGTTCATCGAGGCGATGTTCCTGGAGCCGGTGATGGGCGAAGGCGACCCCGGCCGCAGCGTGCCGGTGTCGTTCTACGCATTGGCCCGCGAACTGACCCGCGCCCACGGCGGGCTGCTGCTGGTGGACTCCATCCAGGCCGGCCTGCGCGCCACCGGCACCCTCTCGATCGTCGATTACCCCGGCTTCGAAGGCCAGGAGGCGCCCGACATGGAGACCTTCTCCAAGGCGCTCAACGCGGGCCAGTTCCCGCTGTCCGTGCTCGCGGTCAACGAACGCGCGGCATCGATCTACCGGCGTGGCACGTACGGCAACACCATGACCGCCAACCCCCGCGCCTGCGACGTCGCCGGCGCCGTGCTCGCCGCGGTGACTCCGGAACTGCGCGCCAACGTCCGCACCCGCGGCGAGCAGGCCCTGGCGAAGCTCGAAGCGCTCAAGTCCGAACTCGGCGGCCTGATCACCAAGGTCCAGGGCACCGGCCTCCTCTTCTCCTGCGAACTCGCTTCCGGCTTCAAGGGCTACGGCACCGGCTCCAGCGAGGAGTGGCTGCGCGAGCGGGGCCTGGGCGTGATCCACGGCGGCGAGAACTCGCTGCGCTTCACCCCGCGCTTCGAAATGACCGAAGACGAACTCGACCTCATCGTCTCCATGGTCCGCCGCGCCCTGCTCGAAGGACCGCGGCAGCAGCAGGCGGACGCGGCCTGAGCCAGGATCCTCTGCTCTAGAGCAGGAGCTCGCGGCCATGGCCGCTCCCACGGGATCTCGGACGAAGCCCGCTCAACGAAGCGGCGAAACTCGCCCGCCGCGTGCGGGGCAGTGCGTGGGGTGGCGTGAGAGCGCACATGGATGTGCGCGCCGGCGAGTCAGCCATGGGTGAGCAGGGGCCGCTTGCGCGGCATGCCGCGCGGCCCAGGCGAACGCCCGGCGCGCTGCGCCGGGCCGGACCGGGCGCGCGGCGACCGGGCTGACCGAGCCGGTCACGCTGCCCCACGTACTGGCCCGCTCCTCCCGGAGCCAAGACCAAGGGCTCGCGGCCAACGGCCGCTCCTACAGGAGCCAAGGGGTCGCGGCCAACTGCCGCTCCTACAGGAGCCAAGGGATCGCGGCCAGCGGCCGCTCCTACAAGAAGCGGGTTATTCCCAGCAGCGGTCTTCGCGGCCCCTGGGTGAGTGCGTGCGGGCGCAGTCGCGGGGGGCGATTCGGCCCTCCGGGAGCTCGACCAGCGTCCGCGCGCGTGGGGGGCCCTGCAGGCTGAAGGCGTCGTACAGGCGGCCGGTGGCGGTGCGCGCCTCGTAGCGCAGCGTGTCGCCTTCGATGCGCAGCACCTGGAACAGCTGCGTGTCCTCGGCCACCGGCGCCATCGTCGCCCGAGCCTCCGGCGACAGCAGGTACTGCTTCGCCCCGGCCACCGACACCAGGTACTGCGGCGTGCCCTGCCCCGGCACCAGCCCGCCCCGGCGGCCGTAGACATGGTCGTGCCCCTGCAGCACCAGGTCCACCCGATGGCGCTCGAACACGGGCAACAGGTGTTCGCGCAGCAGCGCGTTGTCGCGGTCCTGCCGTGGCGAGAACATCGGCTGGTGGATCATGGCGATCGTCCACGCCCGCGGGTTGTCGGCCAGAACATCCTCGAGCCACCGGGCCTGCGCCCGCGCCGTGCCAAGCTCGAGCGCGGAGGTGCCGTCCAGGACCACCACGCGCAGGTCCTGCATGTCGAACCAGTACGTGGTGTCGCCGGCACCGGGCGCGCCATTGCGCGGCAGCGCGAAGGCGAGCGGCCACGGCTTGCCCAGCACCCGGCGCTCCCGCGGCGTGTCCTCGAACTCCTCGAAGTACTCGTGGTTGCCGGCGGCGGGCGCGGTCATCAGCATCGTCGGCAGCGCGCCGGCGGCCTCGAACCACTCGCCCCACTCGTTGTCGTCCTCGCCGTCGCCGCCGCTGACCAGGTCGCCCGCGTACAGGGCCAGGCGCGCGTCGGGCGCATTCCGCATCGCCTCGCGCGTGACGCGCGTGACGAGGCTCGCGTTCTTGTTCTGCGTGTCGCCGAAGTACAGCACCGTGAGTGGCGCGCCCGCCGCGGGCGCGGTGCGCAACTGCATCCATGGGCTCCAGGTGTCGCGGCCCTGAACCCGCCAGGCGTAAAGCGTATTGGCAGCGAGGCCGTCGACGTCGGCGCGATGATGGTGCGCCGGCCCGTTCTCCATCGCGAGCGCACGCGTGGTGGCGGCGATCCGGCGCCGCGGGGCCATGTCCGGCGAATCCCCGGCCACGGTGATCTCCAGCACCGGCCCCGTCACCGACGAATCGGTCCGCCATGCCACCGCGAACCCGGAGGCGGCATCCCCGGCGGGCGACGCCACGATGCGGTCGGGGAATTGCGACGCTGCGTGCCGGACCACCCCGGCCGGCACCAGCGTGTTGGGTTCCGGCCCACCGGGCGTCACGACATCGGTCGCGCCGACCGCAGCCGACAGCAGCGCGGCGGCCAGCCCCGCCAGCACCCGCTTCATCGCCGCGCCTCCTCCCGGCATGCCGGCAACCGCAGCGCGCGCGCGATGTCGCGCCAGTCGAACGCGGCCACGGCCTGGTCGTCGTCGACCGCATAGAAGACGCCCTCCGGGAAGCGCGCGTCGGTCGACTGGTCGAGCCAGACGCCGTCGGTGTTGGCGGTCTTTTCACCCGCGAACGTGCCGAGGTGGCGCAGGTCCTTGCGGTCGAAGACATGGAACACGCTGCGGTCCTTGAACTGGTCGGTGGCGATCCAGTAGCCGCGGCCGCCACCGCAGGTGGCGAGCGCCATGCCCTCGGCCTGCGCCTGGAACAGCCCCGCGCCGATGTCGCGGCCGCGGTAGCGGCCCTCGATGTCGTATTCGCGCAGGCGCGTGCCGCTGTCCACGTCCTCCTCCGCCAGCAGCAGGCGGCCGTTTTCGGCATCGCCGAAGACGGACTCGGCGATGCGCACGGCGCCGGCCGGCGTGGTGTCGCCGAAGCTGCCGGCGAAGGTTGCGCGCAGCGCGTCGCCGTCGCGCACGACGCTGTAGCGCTTGAACCGTGCGTCGAGTTCCGCCAGCGGTGGGGGCACGTCCCCGTCATGCGCCGACATGTAGTTGTCGCTGACGATCACCTCGTACCCGCCCTGCGCCGGGCGCACCCAGAGCCCGTAGGGCTGCTGCAACTCCCCCTCGCCGAACGTCGCCAGCGGCGCGAACGACGGCAGGCCGAACACCTGCACCCGCCGGTTGTCGCGCTCGACCACCAGCAGCAGGTCATCCACCACCGCCACGCCGTTCGGCCGCAGCAGCCGGCCGGGGCCGTCCCCGCTGCCGCCGACCGTGCGCAACCGGGTGCCGTCCGACCCGTCGTACACCACCAGGCGGTGCGTGTCCTTGGCGGTCGCGATCAGCCAGCGCCGGCCATCGGCGGCGCGCCAGCTTGCGGGTGAGTCGATGTTCTCCTCCGGCGTCGCCGCGGTGATGAAGGCCTCCGGCACCACCACGTGGGCAACGCGCGCCTGCGAAAGAAGCGGGTCGATCTCCTGTTCGTCGGGCTCGCGGTCGACGACCGGCGCGCCGGCACAGGCGGACAACAGCAGGCAGGCTGCGGCGACCGCAGCAGGAACACGCTTCATGGGGATCCGTCGGCTGGAAAAGACGGTGACCGTTCTACGTCCGCATTGTGACGCGTGCGTGTCACCGCGCCCCGGGACGTGCGCTGCGTGTGCAGGGCCGATGCCAGGCGCATGACACACGCGGCCTGTACGGGGCGCGCGGCGGGATCCGCGCGGCAGCGGTCACGGCGCGGGCACGGAACTGTCATGCCTGCGACACATCCGGCCATTGCAATCGTCGCCGACGAATCCCTCCGGACGCACCCCATGAAACGCACCATGTTGGCCACCAGCCTGGCCAGGATCCTCGCCTGTGCCGTGCTCCTGCCCGCCACCGCGCTCGCGCAGGGCGCGCCCGACGGCTCGGCCGACGCCGGCGCAGGCCCGGAGCCGAGGCAGCTCGACGCGGTCGTGGTGCAGGCGGCGATCGCCTACCGCAACCGCACGCCCGACATCGCCCCCGTCCTGAGCTACGACCTGGAGTACTTCCAGCGCTTCGAGCCGTCCACGGTCGGCGACATGCTGAAGCGCGTGCCCAGCGCCGTGTTCGTGTCCGACGTGCTGGAGTACGACGGCGTCCAGCTGCGCGGCCTGGACCCGGGCTACACGCAGGTGCTGGTCAACGGCAAGAAGGTGCCCGGCGCCGGCGACGACCGCTCGTTCTGGGTCGACCGCATCCCGGCCGAGATGGTCGAACGCATCGAGATCCTGCGCAGCAACAGCGCCAACCGCTCGGGCGACGCCGTGGCCGGCGCGATCAACATCGTGCTGCGCGACGCCTATTCCTTCGACGGCAGCTACCTGCGGGTGGGCGCCATGCACTACGACGACGGCGAGGTGCAGCCGACGCTCGGCGCCGTGGTGTCGGGCGAGGCGCTCGGCGGCCGCATCCTCGCCGGCGTCAACGTGCAGGACCGCTACAACCCCAAGATCAAACGCAGCGACCGCTTCAACTCCCCTGACGATCCGGAACTGGTCAGCTACGAGGACCAGACCGACACCCGCGACGGCCAGGACTGGTCCGGCAACCTCTCGTACACGGCGGACGTCGGCGACACCGGGCGCGTCTCGCTCGACGGGTTCTTCGTCAGGACCGACCGCGAGCAGGTCGAGGTCTCGCGCGAGGTCGAGTTCGACGGCGACGAAACCATCGTTGCCGAGGTTCCGGGCCTGACCATCAACGACCAGAAGAACTGGGGCGTCGGCGTCGAGTACCGCTTTGACATGGCCGGCGGCACCACCGAGTTCGACGTCGACCACGCCCGCTTCGAGGATGCGAGCGTGGAAAGCGAGGAGGCCCATGCCTATGTCGATGGCGAATGGGACGAGTCGGAAGCCGAAAGGCTCGACATCGACGCCAGCGACGCCGAGACCAGCCTCAAGTTCGCGCACAAACGTGCAGTGGGTGCGGCGGAGATGGAGGTCGGCGTCGACTACCGCGCCAAGAAGCGCGAGATCGACCACACCTACTACGCGTTCGAGGCGGAGGACGAGGGAGACCCGGTCGCCTACGAACTGGACACCACGATCGGCAGCCTGATCGAGGAAACCCGGGTCGATCCGTACCTGATGTTCTCCGGCCAGTCCGGCGCACTGGCCTGGGAAGCCGGCGTGCGCTACGAGACCACCAGGTCCGACATCGAATCGACCCAGGACGGCGAGTCGGTGCGCGTGTCGAAGGATTACGACGAGTTGCTGCCCTCGCTGCACCTGAAGTGGGACATCGGCGAGGCGAATCGCATCAGTTTCTCCGCCGCGCGCAGCCTGCGCCGGCCCAACTTCGACCATGTCATCCCGGCGCTGCTCAACGAGGAGTACGGCGACAACGACTTCCTCGGCAACCCGGCGCTGGCACCGGAGACCGCCAACGGCTTCGACCTCGGCTTCGAGCGCCGCCTGGGCCGGCGCGGCGTGGCCGGCGTGAACCTGTTCTACCGCGATATTTCGGACCTGATCGAACTGGTCAACACCGGGGAGCCGAACGAGACCGCGCTCGACGACTGGGCGGACGACGTTGCCGACTACATGGAGGAGAACGGTGTCGGCGAGGACGAAGCCACCGCCGCGGTGCCGTTCGAGCCCGGCAGCTTCGTCTACACCATGGCCAACGTCGGCGACGGCAAGGTCTGGGGCGTGGAGTTCGACCTGTCCACGCCGCTGACTGCGTTCAACATGCCCAACACCGGCGTGTTCCTCAACTGGTCGTGGCTCGACAGCGAGGTCGAGGACTTCGCCGGCACGCGCCGCTTCAACAACCAGGCGCGCAGCGTCTACAACGTCGGCTTCATCCAGGACCTGCCCGGCTTCAACGCCTCCTTCGGCGCCAGCTACCGCAGGCAGGCCGATGCCTACAGCCGTGTGCTGGCCGAGGAGGTGCTTACCAGCTACGGCGGCGACCTGGAAGTGTTCGTGGAGAAGCGGTTCGGCGACAACGTCTCGTTGCGCCTGAGCGGCACCAACCTGCTCGACGCGCACAAGGACGAGACCTTCCACAAGTTCGACACCCTCGCCGACCAGCTCGACCGCGACTACGACGAGTACGAGCGCGAGTCCGAGTGGGCCGGCCCCCGCTACCAGGCGGTGCTGCGCTGGTCGTTCTGACCGGTTCTGTTGCAGACTCCCCGCATCGCAAGCCGGGGCGCCGCATGAAGATCGTCGAAGTCCGCCACCCGCTGGTGCAGCACAAGCTGGGCCTGATGCGCCGCGCCGACAACAGCACCAAGGTGTTCCGCGAGCTGGCGGCGGAAGTCGCGGCGCTGCTGAGCTACGAAGCCACCGCCGACCTCGAGACCGAGGACGCCGAGGTCGAGGGCTGGGCGGGGCCGGTCCCGGTGCGCCGGATCAAGGGGCGCAAGGTGACGCTGGTGCCGATCCTGCGCGCGGGCCTGGGCATGCTGCCGGGCGTGCTGGAGATGATCCCGGCGGCGAAGGTCAGCGTCGTCGGCATCAAGCGCGACGAAGCCTCGCTGGCCGCGGTGCCCTACTACGAGAACCTGGTCGGCGGCATGGCCGACCGTACCGCGATCATCCTCGACCCCATGCTCGCCACCGGTGGCACGCTCGTGGCCACGGTCGACATGCTGAAGGCGGCGGGCGCGACGCGGATCAAGGGGCTGTTCCTGGTCGCGGCGCCCGAGGGCCTGCGCACGCTCGAGGCCCGGCACCCGGACGTGGAGGTGTACACCGCGTCCATCGACGAGCGCCTGGATGCGCGCGGCTACATCCTCCCCGGCCTCGGCGACGCCGGCGACAAGATCTTCGGCACGCGCGCGTAGCGGCTACTGTCCCTGCAGCAGCGGCCGCTGGCCGCGACCGCGAAACCCGGCGACCAGCACAGGGGCCGCCGGTATTCCTGTAGGAGCGGCCGCTGGCCGCGACCGCGAAACCCCGCGACCGGCGCATGTGGCCGCAGGCGTCCCTGTAGGAGCGGCCGCTGGCCGCGACCGTGAACCGCGGCGACCAGCGCAGGTGGCCGCCGGTGTTCCTGTAGGAGCGGCCGCTGGCCGCGACCGCGAAACCCCGCGACCGGCGCATGGGGCCGCAGGCAGCCGCTCCTTGAGCCCTGCTCGCGCGAGTCCATGCGGCTGCGCGGTCGCGGCCAAGGCCGCTCCTACAGAGCGAGTCCATGCGGGTGCGCGGTCGCGGCCAAGGCCGCTCCTACAGGGGGCGCGGGTGGGGCCGGCGGGTCAGGCGGTGCGGTGGAGGGTGCGGGCGTGGAGCTCCGCGACCTGGTGGGCGGCGGCGAAGCGGCCCTTGTCGTCGCGCACCACCTGCGCCAGGGCGCAGCCGGGGTCGTGGGTGAAGAACAGATGGACGTCGCGGGCGTGCTTGTCGGCCAGGAAGGCCTGCTTCTCGTCGACCAGCGTCTCCGCGCAGCGGTCGAAGCCCATCGTGATCGGCACGTGCACCCAGGGCAGGCCAGGGACCAGGTCGGCACAGAACACCACGCCGCCGTGCGGCCGGCCGTCGCGGATGTCGGGGCCGAGGATCTCCGCCAGCATCATCCCCGGGGTGTGGCCGTCGCTGTAGTGGAAGCGCACGGTGTCGCCCAAGGCCTCGCAGCGGTCGCCGTCGACGAACTCGAGCCGGCCGGTGGCCTCGAGCAGGCCCGGCAGCTCCGGGATGAAGCTGGCACGGTCGCGGGCATGCGGTGCGGTGGCGCGCTGCCAGTGCCTCGTGCCGAGCACGAAGGTGGCATTCGGGAACAGCAGCCCGGGGGCCTTCCCTTCCGCCCACGGCGCCAGCAGGCCGCCGGCATGGTCGAAGTGCAGGTGGCTCATCACCACCACGTCGATGTCCTCGTGGCGGAAGCCGGCGCGCTCGAGCGAATCCAGCAGCACGTGCCGGTCCTCCTGGACGCCGTAGCGTTCGCGCATCGCCGCGTCGAAGAACGCGCCGATGCCTGTCTCGAACAGCACCGTGCGGCCGTTGAGCGGCGAGGCCAGCAGCGCGCGCGTGGCCAGCGGGATGCGGTTGCGGTCGTCCGGCGTGGCCCAGCGCGTCCACATGGTGCGGGGCGCGTTGCCGAACATGGAGCCGCCGTCGAGCTTCTGGGTGTTGCCTTCGATCGACCAGAGTTTCATGGCCCGATGGTAGCCCGGAGGCGCCATCGATGCCCGCGGGCGGTCAGTCCGCCGGACCGGCGGCGAAATGCAGCATGAAGCGGCCGCCCGCGGGCTCGGCCGCCACCACCTCCAGCGGTGCCAGCGTCCCGTCCATCGCCAGCGTGCCCTCGCCGGTGGCGTCGGGCTCCGCCGAGGGCAGGCGCAGGCGGCTGCCACGCCATGCCTTCACCGTCACCCGGGCGCCGGTGGCCGGCACCCGCAGCGTGGTCCGCGCGTGCGTGGGCAGGGCCACGTTGCGGCCCGCGGTGTCGTCGAGGCCGTCCTGCTGCAGCACGAACAGCGGCTCGCCATCGGCTTCCACCGCGAAGCGCCAGTCCGTGGTGCCCACGGTGCCGTCATGGAGGACCACGATGCGTTCGAGCACCAGCACCAGGCGCCGTTCCGACGCCGGCTCGGGCATGGGTGGCTCCACGGCCGCTTCGCCTGCCAGGGGCGCGGCGGCCGGCGTGGTCGCGGTCATTCCCGGCACGGGCGGCTGCGCCAGCCGCTCGCGGCGCTTGGCGTCGAGTTCCAGCAGGTTTCCGATCAGCGTGGTCAGCGCGACCAGGAAGAACACGGTCGCGGCCAGCTTCGCCGGCAGCTTGAGGTACCAGGGCTTCGGGGGGTCGCTCATCGGCAGGCTCAGGGCGCGGGTTCGACCGCGGCCTTGCCAAGCGGGTTGCGCGGGTCGGTGCCGCCTTCGAGGCGGTTGCCGGCGCGGTCCCAGGACACGGTCTGGAAATTGCCCCAGACATGGCTCGAGGCACGGCCGTCGACGGTCCTCGGCGGCAGGTCGACCTGGTGCCCCATGGACTGCAGGGCCGAGGCGACTGCGGGTGCGAACGTGCCTGTTTCGGCGGAGATCCGGTCGGGCATCCACTGGTGGTGGTAGCGCGGCAGCGCGGCGACGTCCTGCGCACCGAGGCCGGCGTCGTAGCCGAGCATGCCCAGCAGCACCATGGTGATGATGCGCGTGCCTCCAGGGGTGCCCAGCACCGCGATGCGGTCGTCGGAGACCATGAAGCTGGGCGTCATCGAGCTCAGCATGCGCTTGCCCGGCTCCGGCGCGTTGGCGTCGTAGCCCATCACGCCGAAGGCGTTGGGCGTTCCGGGCTTGAGCGCGAAATCGTCCATCTCGTTGTTCAGCAGCACGCCGGTGCCCGGCGGGATCAGGCCCGATCCGTACAGCAGGTTCACCGTCTGGGTGCCGGCGACGCGGTTGCCTTCGGCGTCGATGATCGAGAAGTGCGTGGTCTCTTCGTCCTCGAGCGGGGTCGGCGCGCCGGAGAGCAGGTCGCTGGGCGTGGCGCGTTCTGGATGGATGGTCGCGCGCAGGCCGGCGGCGTAGTCGGCGCTGGCCAGCAGGCGCTGCGGCACGTCAACGAAGTCCGGGTCGCCCAGGTAGAAGGTGCGGTCGCGGAACGCGCGGCGCATCGATTCCACCACCAGGTGGGTGCGGTGGGCCTCGTCCAGCGCATCGAGGTCGTAGGGCTCCAGGATCTGCAGCATCTGCGCCAGCGCGATGCCGCCCGACGACGGCGGCGGCGCGGTCACGATCTCCCAGTCGCCGTAGCCGAAGCGGATCGGCTCGCGCTCGCGCACCGAATAGCCGGCCAGTTCCTCCGCCGTCCACTGCCCGCCTTCGGCGCGCACGCCGGCAAGCAGCTTCGCCGCGACGTCGCCGCGGTAGAAACCGTCGAAGCCCCTGGCCGCGAGCGCTTCCAGCGTGCGGGCGAGGTCCGGCTGGCGGAAGGTGTCGCCCTCCGCGATCGGGCGGCCGCCGGGCTGGTAGACCGCCCGCGTGCCGGGGTAGCGGTCCATCACCTTGCGCTTGGCAGCGTAGCCCCGCGCCATCCGCCCGTAGACCGGGAAGCCCTCGCGGGCGATGCGGATCGCCGGCGCCAGGGTGTCGGCCAGGGGCAGGCGGCCATAGTTCTGCTGCAGGTGCACGAAGGCCGCCGGCAACCCCGGGATGCCCGCCGCCCACGGCCCGTTCTCGGCGCGATCGCGGTTGAATCCGCCATCGGGATCCAGGTAGGCCTCGGGCGTCGCCGCGGCCGGTGCCGTCTCGCGTGCGTCGACGAAGACGTCGCGCCCGCTGCGGGCGTCGTGCAGCAGGAAGAAGCCACCGCCGCCGAGGCCCGAGCTGATCGGCTCCACCACCGACAGCACCGACGACACCGTGATGGCGGCATCGAAGGCGTTGCCGCCGTCGCGCAGCACCTGCATGCCGGCATCGGTGGCCAGGGCATGGGCGGAGGCGATCGCGGCGCCGGGTGGACGCTCGGCCGAAGCCTGCGCCTGGGCCTGCGCCTGCGCCGCTGCGCCGGGCGCCTGCTGCGGCGACGGCGCCGCGAACGCCACGGGCAGCACCAACCAGGCCGCCACGGCGGCGACAAGCGAACCGCGGATCCTCATGCAGCCTCCTGCAGCAGCCGGCGCAACTTGGCCAGCAACTGGTCGTGCGTCTCGGGAACGTCCGGGTCCGGGTCGATGCATTCGACCGGGCACACCATCACGCACTGCGGCTCGTCGAAATGGCCGACGCACTCGGTGCACCGCGCCGGGTCGATCACGTACACGGTCTCGCCCTGGGTGATCGCCTGGTTCGGGCACGCCGGCTCGCAGACGTCGCAGTTGACGCAGAGCTCGTTGATCTTGAGGGACATGCCGCGATTGTAGTCGCTGGCGCGCGGGCCGGCGTTCCACCACCGCAACGATTGCGCCAGCCAGGCGGCGCAACGGCGGGCCGGGGCGCGGGGCCCCGGCCCCCTGGGCCTACTTCGCCTCGACGAACTGGTATTCGACGCCCGCCGGCGCGACCACGGCACGGACCCGGGCATCATCGGCGGCGTCGCCGATGAACAGCACCTTGACCCCTTCCATGGTGTTCGGCGCCACGTCGGTGAACGAGGCCACGACGATGTCGGCCATCTTCGCGGAACTCGGCGACGCATAGGCCAGCATGTTGCCGCGGACGATGCCGCGGGCGACGTCGGTCTTCGCCTTGTCCAGCAGGCGCTCGTAGGAGCCCTGGAAGTCGGCACTGCCCTCGGCCGGCAGCAGGTAGACGTAGGGCTGGTTGGTGATGCCGCCCATGTTGCGCGTCACCGCGTCGGAGACGTACGGGCGCCATTCGGCGAGGTCGTCGCCGGTGGGGGCGGCCACGGGCGCCTGCTCGACCTGCTGCGGCGCTTCCTCCTCCTTGTTGCAGGCGACGGTGGACGCTGCGAGCAGCGCGATCAGCATCAGGCGGCTTGTCGTGTTCATGGTGTTGCTCCCCGGTGGTTCGTTGGTGTGTCTGGATGTGTCACGTGCTGCTGGCGCGGCGCCACTCGTCGCGCAGTGCCTCAGCCACCGCCGCCGGCACGAAGCCGGACACGTCGCCGCCGAGGCGGGAGATCTCGCGCACCAGCGACGACGAGATGAAGCCGTACTGCTCGGCCGGTGTCAGGAACAGGGTCTCGACCTCCGGAATCAGGTGCCGGTTCATGCTCGCCAGCTGGAACTCGTACTCGAAATCCGACACCGCGCGCAGGCCGCGCAGCAGCACCCCGGCGCCCAGGTCGGCGACGAAATGCGCCAGCAGCGACGAGAACCCCTGCACCTCCACGTTGGGGTACGCCGCCAGCGCATCGCGCGCGAGCTGCACGCGCAGCTCCAGCGGCAGCGCCGGGCCCTTGGCCGGGCTCTCCGCGACCCCGACCACCAGCCGCTCGAACAGCGGCGCGGCGCGGTCGACGAGGTCGACATGGCCATTGGTGATCGGATCGAAGGTGCCGGGATAGACGGCGATCCGTTGGCGGGCGGGGCTCATGCGGCGTGGCGGGCGCGTCTGCGGTGGGCATCGGCAGTGTAGCAGCGGCGCAGCAGGCGGTCAGACCGCCGCGCCCGGCTGCCAGCGGTACAGCGCGTGGCGGGACTCCCGCGTGGCGCCTTCGCGGTGCAGCCGCCACCCCGGCGGCATCGGCGTCCCGCCGGCCACGGGCGATTCCAGGTACAGCCAGGCGCCTTCGGCAAGCCACGGCGGCAGCGCGTCGAGCGCGGCCGTCCAGGCGCCGGCGGCGAACGGGGGGTCCAGGAACACGATGTCGAAGCGGCCGTGCAGCGGCGCGGCGAGCAGCGCCAGCGCGTCCGCGCGCAGCACCCGTGCCGTGGTCGCCTGCAGCTTCAGGCAGGCGTCCTCCAGCGCGCGCACCGCGGCCGGGTCGCGCTCCACCAGGAAGGCCTCGCCTGCGCCGCGCGAGAGCGCCTCCAGCCCGAGGGCGCCGCTGCCGGCGAACAGGTCGAGTACGCGCGCGCCGGGCAAGGCCGGCTGCAGCCAGTTGAACAGCGTCTCGCGCACGCGGTCCGAGGTCGGGCGCAGGCCCGCCACGTCCGCAACGGCCAGCCGCGTGCCGCGCCAGCGGCCGCCGATGATGCGCACGCTGCCGCCACGCCTGAAGGTCATCGCAGGCGCGCCTGCGCAGGGCGCCATGACGGGGTCGTGCAGGAGGCCGGTGATAACATGACCGCGCATTCTCCGTGCTCGCACGGCGCAATGCACCCTCCCCCGACTTGCCGAGCGACCGCGAAGCCGATGGTCAGTTTTTTCCGCCGCAAGAAACCCGATGCGCCGGCGGGGACGGCGTCGACGCGCTACGACATCGATGCGCTCGCGGCGGCCTTTCCCACTGCGCCCGCGGGGCGCGAAGACAAGGCCCACGAAGATTCGCGCGAGGCCGGCACCTCCCCAGCCGACGACGCGCCGCAAGCGCTGACGCCGGAAACCGTGCCGCCGGCATCGCTGGTCGAAGGCGCGCCCTCGCCCGGCGGTGCCCCCGGCATCGAATCGCCCGAGGTGGTGACCACCGAGGTCGACAGGCCCGAGGTGGTCACGCCTGAAGTGCAGACCCCGGACATCGTGACTCCGGGCGTAGCGACGCCCGAGATCACCACGCCCGACATCGTCACGCCGGACGTGCCGCCCGCCGGCGTTCCGGCACCGGACGCCCTGCCCTCGCCGACGCCCGGCGCCGCGCCCCCGGCGCCGGACGTCGCGCTCTCCCGTGGCCCTTCGCCGGACGACTTCCTGCGCGCGATGAGCGACCCGGCCCGCCTGGCGCGCCTGGCCGAGGCCGCCGCCCCGGGCAAGGCCGGCTGGCGCGAGCGCCTGCGCGGCAGCGGCCTCACCCGCGGCATCTCCACCCTGTTCTCGCGCAACCCGGCGCTGGACGACGACCTGCTGGACGAGGTCGAGACCGCGCTGCTCACCGCCGACGTCGGCGTCACCGCCACGACCCAGCTGGTGGACAACCTGCGCCGGCGGATGAAGGCGCGCGAGTTCGCCGACGCCCAGGCGCTGCTGCGGGCGCTGCGCGGCGAGCTCATCGCCCTGCTGGCACCGGTGGCGAAGCCGCTCGAGATCGATACCGCCGCCAAGCCCTTCGTGATCCTCACCGTCGGCGTCAACGGCGTCGGCAAGACCACCACCATCGGCAAGCTCGCCCACCGCTACAAGGACGACGGGCACTCGGTGATGCTGGCCGCCGGCGACACCTTCCGCGCCGCCGCCGTCGCGCAGCTGCAGGCGTGGGGCGAGCGCAACGGCGTCGCGGTGATCGCCCAGGGCCAGGACGCGGACGCGGCGTCGGTCGCCTTCGACGGGTTGCAGGCCGCGCGCGCGCGCGGCACCGGCGTGCTCATCGCGGATACCGCCGGCCGCCTGCACACCCAGCAGGGGCTGATGGCGGAACTGGGCAAGATCAAGCGCGTGCTCGGCAAGATCGACGGCCGCGCGCCGCACGAGGTGCTGATGGTGATCGACGGCACCACCGGCCAGAACGCCATCAGCCAGCTGCGCCAGTTCCATGCCGCCGCCGGCGTCACCGGCCTCGTGGTCACCAAGCTCGACGGCACCGCCAAGGGCGGCGTGGTGTTCGCGCTGGCGCGCGAGTTCGGGATCCCGATCCGCTTCGCCGGCATCGGCGAGCGCTCGGAGGACCTGCGCGTGTTCGACGCCGAGGCCTTCGTCGACGCGATGCTGCCGGAGGCGCTCGGGGCGTGAGCCGCCGGCGCCTGGCGGTCGCCGTCGGCGTCGTCGCGGTGGTCCTGGCGCTGCTGGCCGGGCTGCGCGTGGCGCTGCAGCCGGCGCGCGTGACCGGGCTGCTGCTGTCGACGCTGGGCGAGACGCTGGGGCTCGAGATCACCGCCACCGGCGTCGGCGAGTACCGCCTGCGCGGCCACCCCACGCTCGTCGTCCGCGACCTGGTCGCGCGCCAGCCCGGTGCCCCGGTGCCGCTGCTGCAGGCCGCGCGCGTGCAGGTCGCCGTGCCGTGGTCCACGGTGCGCAGCCGCGGCGCGGTGCTGGACATCGTCGCCATCGAGCTGGACGGGCCACGGCTCGACCTGCAGGCGCTGCAGGCGTGGCTCGCGACCCGGCCGGAGTCCGATGCGCCGTTGCCGACGCTGCGCCGCGGCCTGCGCATCCGCGACGGCGTCCTCGTGGGCGACGGCTGGACCCTCGCCGACCTGGACGCGGACATCCCCGAACTGCGCGAACGGGCGCGGTTGCGGGCAGGCTTCAGTGGGCGCCTGCTTGCGCCGCCGGCATCGATCGCATTCATCGCAGCCCTTTCCGTGACGCACCCCGGCAACGGCGCCGGCGTGGGACTGGTCGGCAGCGCCGCGCTGGACCGGGGCGAGCTGCACGTGCCGGCGCGCTTCACCGTCTCCGGACCCGTGCAGATCGAAGGCGGCGACCTCCGCGTGGTGCCGCTGCGCGCGGGCATCTCGGCCGCGGTCGACCTGGATGGCGAGCCCACGGCGGTTGCGGTGGGCGTGCAGGGCGCACTGCGCCGCGAGGACGGCATGCTGTCGTTGCGCAACGCGGGGCTCGCCCTGCGCGGCGGCGGGCCCGTGCCCACGCTCGATGCCGCAGGCGCCATCGCCTACCGCGACGCGCTCGGGCTGCACCTGCAGGGCGCCCTGGCGCAATGGCCGGAGGCCTGGCCCGCGCTGCCGCCGCCGCTGGGCGCCTCCGCGTCACCGACACGGTTCGTCGTCGACTACCGCGGCGCTCCCGACTTCCAGGATCCGGTGCGCCTGCGGGTGGATCGCGATGGGGCCAGCGCAGACGCGCGCTTCCGCGCCATGGATCTGCTGGCGTGGACGCAGGCAGGGCCTGGCGACACGCCGTTGCCGCCGTTGCAGGGCACCGCGTCGATCCCGGCGCTGGAGATCTCCGGCGCGCTGCTGGAGGGGGTCGAGGTGGAATTCGAGGACCCGGCGCAGGCTGCGCCGTGAACGCGACGGACGACGATTACGCGGCGTGCCTGCTGGCCTGGTTCGACACCAGCGGGCGCCACGACCTGCCCTGGCAGCATCCGCGCACGCCCTACCGCGTGTGGCTGTCGGAGATCATGCTGCAGCAGACCCAGGTGCGCGTGGTGGTGCCCTACTTCCAGCGCTTCGTCGACGCGTTGCCGGACGTGGCGTCGCTGGCGGCGGCGCATACCGACCAGGTGCACGCGCTGTGGTCGGGCCTCGGCTACTACGCCCGCGCCCGCAACCTCCACGCGGCGGCCAGACTCTGCGTCGACCGTCACGGCGGCGACCTGCCGCGCGACTTCGACGCCCTGCTCGCCCTGCCCGGCATCGGCCGCAGCACCGCCGGTGCGATCCTCGCCCAGGCCTGGGGCGACCGCTTTGCCATTCTCGACGGCAACGTCAGGCGCGTGCTGTGCCGCTACCACGGCGTGGACGGCTGGCCCGCGCTTCCCGCGGTGGAGAAGCAGCTCTGGACGCTCGCCGAAGAGCACCTGCCGGATGCGCGCCTGGCGGACTACACCCAGGCGCAGATGGATTTCGGCGCCACCCTGTGCACCCGACAGAACCCCGCCTGCGTCCTGTGCCCCCTGCAGGGGGGCTGCGTCGCACTGCGCACCGGCCGCGTCGCGGAGCTGCCGACGCCGCGGCCATCGAAAACGCTGCCCGAGAAGTCCACGTGGGTACTGGTGCTGTCCGACAGCGAGGGCCGCATCCTGCTCCGGCGCCGTCCGCCTGCGGGCATCTGGGCTTCGCTGTGGTCGCTGCCGGAGGCCGCCGCCGAGGACGAGGCGCGCACCTGGTTCGGCACGCACTTCGAAGCGGGCTGGGACCAGGCGCGACCACTCGACACCATCGCCCACGGCTTCAGCCATTACCGCCTGCAGATGCGGCCACTGCGCTGGCACGGCCTCGCACCGCGCGACAGCGTGCGCGACAATGACGACATGCGCTGGGTCGCGCGCGCCGATCTCGGTGCGCTCGGCATCCCGGCACCGGTGCGCACCCTGCTCGAGGCGCAGTTCCGGATCGACGAGGAGGAACCACGATGACGCGGACCGTCCATTGCGTGTACGAGAAGCGCGAAACCGAAGGCCTCGATTTCGTGCCCTGGCCCGGCGAGCTCGGCAAGCGCGTGTTCGCCAACGTCGGCAAGCCGGCGTGGGCCGCGTGGCTCGCGCACCAGACCATGCTGATCAACGAGAACCGGCTGTCGCCGATGGACCCGAAGCACCGGGCCTTCCTCGAGGCCGAGATGGAGAAGTTCCTGTTCTCCGGGGACGCCGAGAAGCCGCAGGGCTACGTGCCGGTGGACCCGCCGTCGGGCTGATCGCGCGCGGTCTTCTCCGCCTCGCGGATCGCCGTCACGTCCAGCGGACGGATCTGGCGGATGGTGCACGGCATCTCGATCGAGCCACGGTTGCGCGCGATCACCTTGTCGAACCGTGCATTCACCCGGCCCATGTGGTTGGTCACCGTGATCACCGGCGAGTACTCCACGTCCTTGCAGGGGCCGTGGAAGTCCAGCAGCCACGCTTCCCGCGGCCGGGTCCACACCGCGATGGCGCTGTCGCCCAGCGGCGTCCAGCCATTGATCCTGCCGAAGTACTGGAAGCTGTCCACCGGTGCGCCGGCGTTCGCCTCGTACAGCGCCCGCTTCTCGTCCGGCTGCATGCCCCCGGTCGCGCAGCCCGCCGCCGCCATTGCCAGCAGGATTGGCGCCAGGGCGCGCCCGCGTATCGTGTTCTTCATCGCCCGCTCCGTCTCGGATGTGTTGCGCCCGATATTGCGCCCCGCCCGCGGCAGGCGAAGTCGCGGCCCGCGGGGCCGTTCAGCGCAGATGCGGCTTGCCGGCCATCGCGGCGCCCCGTATCATTCCGCCTCCCGCACGTGGCCGGGTAGCTCAGTTGGTAGAGCAGGGGATTGAAAATCCCCGTGTCGGCGGTTCGATTCCGTCCCCGGCCACCATATGCGGCACGCTTAACCCCTCGCCCCGCCTAGCTTTTAGCTGCGCGGGGCGATTCGTTTGTGCGTCTCGCATCGCTACCGCTGTGCTCTATGGCCCGACTGTGGCCCGACACCAGCGCGGCGCACGCCCGACACGACGGCGAGGGGCTTCCCTACAGCACCCAAGGGCGCCGACCACTGCCGTCGATGCCAGCGACTGCACACGCTACCGATCACGCCCCCGGGGCCTAGGCCACTACGCATAGCGTCGGCCGAACGGCAGCGATTGACCGGCCCCCGGGGCGCTACACTCCTGCGGGGGACAGCAGCCACAGGGGCGCCGCATGAGTCAAGCCGACACGCCCGAAGGGCGGCGCCAGCATTGGGCCAAAGATCGAGCCGATGCGCAGCAGCGGATCGCGGACTACAAGCCATCTGGCAAGGTGGACGCGCTCTGCCACGACGCCAGCCTGAAGGCTTCCCAATGGGCGCAGGACGATGGCCTCTATCCCGAGTCGTACAGCGCGCACAACGAGCCGCGCTATCGCGTCCAGCAAGGCTTACGCGCGGCGCACGTAGGCCGCGAGGACTCAGCAGCAACGCTTCTACTCATGAGGCCAGTGCTGCACCACCTGAAGAACATTGCAGCACTCCTCTGGATCGTCGCGGGCCTACTGCTCGTCGTTCTTTGGCGCGTTTGGTGACCCCCATGTCACCGGGCAACGCCCCGCCGGCTAGGACGGAATCTTCGTCAGCGCTATAGGCTGGGTCATAATTCTCGAAGGCGCCCTTTGAATTAAGGAGTCCCAGACTTGCGCAAACAATCCTCTAGCACGAATAGGATCTGACCTATGGCGGAATTAGTCGCCGACTGCCCGCGCTGTAGGGCCGCACGAACCACCTTTGATCTACGCTACAGCCACGTCACTCGTTCAACCGATAGGGAACCACTCGAGTTTGAGGCCTATTGCATCTGCCGGCATTGCAAGAAGGGGACCATGTTCGTTCTTCTGCAGAACAGCGCTGGCTCGTTAGCGACGCAGGCGTTCAATGAGGGGCTCCACAAATACAATGGCAGTGCCAATCGCTTCGTTAGCGTCGTTCAATACATCAGTGTGAAAGACGCCGCAGCGGCACCTCCTCCTGAACACTTGCCCGCGGAAATAGAAGCGGCGTTCCGTGAAGGTGCGTCTTGCGCCGCAATCAACTGCCACAACGCCGCAGCCGCGATGTACAGACTTTGCATCGATCATGCTACGTCCTCTCTGCTTCCGGAGAACGGAACAGATGGACTCAACGGCAAGATACGTCGTTCGCTAGGGCTCCGGTTGCAGTGGTTACTCGACCACCACCGCTTGCCAGAAGCTCTACGCGATCTTTCGGAGGCCGTGAAGGAAGATGGCAACGATGGCGCGCATGAAGGAACCCTTACGAAAGCAGAGGCTGACGATTTGCAGGACTTTACAATCGCATTGCTCGAACGGCTCTACACCGAGCCGCAAAAATTGAAGCTTGCGAAGGAGCGCCGGGACGCACGAAGAGCAGCCCGGCCAGCGTGACTCTGATATTCGCGTAGGGAGATTGCTTTGAACACCGCATGGACTTCTTTCCTCCTATGGATCGATTCGATTCCCGCTGTTATTTGGTCAGGCGCAATAGGCGCGATGGTCGCGCTGATCGGGGTCTTCTTTGCAGACAGAAGCAACACCAAGCGGCTAGCGTTGCAACTCGAACATGACGCCAAAGAAAAGGAACGTGACCGCCTTGCAGTTCTTCGAAGGGATGTGTATTTGCAGGCTCCTAAAGAAGCAGTAAAGGCACTCTCTTATATTGCGTCCCTTGCACATAAAGACCTGACTAAGATTGGCGACGACGAAGGCATCTCAGGCTATGCCGCTGTGGCAGCCCAGATCGGCGTGCTATCAGAGTTATCAACTGTAGAGGCCGTTAATGCTTTCGGGAACGGCCTCACCAAAGAACTCACTACGGCACTCCGGGAACTCGAAGGAGTCCAAGACACTAGAGTCGATATCGAAATAAGAGATAGACGCTTGGCGATTGTTTTTGACGAGATCACCAGGATGCAGGCGGAACAACAGAAACTATCTGAGTCGGGGTCTCGCGACCGAGATAGAAGCGACGCCCTACAGCGCTGGGTCGAAGTGCGAATGGAAGAGGCATCAGAACTTCGCCAAGAGCTGACCACCCTCCGGGCAGCGCACCAACGAGCACTTTTTGACTACCATCAAGCTTTCTTCGATCGGTTGCAGTCGCTGTCTAGCTTAAGCATCGATACCATGCGGGAAATACGCAAGGAGATCGGCTTGGCACACGAACTGAATGCGTTTGAGAAAAGGATGAAACAAATGTCAGACGAACTTCGTGACTCAGTCGTAGCGGACATGAAGTCCTGGGCCGAAAAGTTGGAAGGGTGACGAACTTAGTGCCCGAACCAAGTCACCTGCACTTCCCGGGCCGGCTCCGGGCGACTGAGCCCGAAGACCGCGAGGGCGAGCGCGAGGACCAGGTCATCGTGAGCGCCCTCGCGCGCGTTGAACGTGGCGTTGCCGGCATCGGTAAAGCGCGCGCGAAAGTCCCGTAGCTCCCGCAACAGCACCGGCGCATCGGGCAGGCTCGCCGCGATACGTAGCTCGCCGGCATGGAGCAGAGCCTGGAGCTTGCTGACTAGCTCCCCCTTCGGCACCGACCACCCGGACCTATGGCGCGTGGTGTCGCGCCCACCCGTGATGACGATGCCCTGCGCGCTGCGCAGCGCGTGGCGGCCCGCGAACATATCGAACACTGGGCGACCAACGCCGGTGTAGTCGACCAGCACGCGCGGCGACAGGCGGTTTAGCGGCGGGCGAGACAGCATGGCCTCCAGCCGATCCACCTGCTCCGGGTACGGCATTCCAAGGCGTAGGCGCTCAAGGTGCTGCACCTCATAGCGCGGGTGGCGCTCGGGGTTGAGCGATTCCAACGCAGGGTTCCCAGCCCTCGACGTAATCTTGGACACCACGGCGATAGCTGTCGGATCGTGGGCCTGTCCAATGTCGATACCGACCGCCATGGCACGACGACGGATGAGGGTGATTTCACCGTTCAACCTCGGGCTATCCGAGGCCACGGTCCCGAATGTCTCTACGTCCATAGCGGCTGCACCTCATCTGTGAGCGCGGCTTCGATCAATTCCGAAGCGAAGAACTGCTCGTCCGTGTCCACGAATTCGCACATGTACTCTTGGCGGAACTGCCAGTCGCCCACGAGGCGACGTTCCTCAGCCAGCCAGTCGGCGTCGATGCGCGGGCAGTCGTCGGCGGTGACCTTGGTGCGTTCCCACCCTTCGCCGTACTCCCATGCTTCGTAGAACCATCCTCGTTTTCCGTAGGGCGTGGTCAGCGCGACGAAGCGGCCATTGGTCGTTGCCAGCATCGGGCGCACGGCAGCGAACAGCGCGTCGTCCACGCGGCTGGCCTCGTCGATGATCACGGTCTTGGCGCCGCTGTAGCCTCGGATCGTGCCTTCCGTGCCCGGCAGCGCAATGATCCGTGAACCGTTCGCAAGCTCTAGGCGCATGGCCGACTCCTGCACGACGCGCGGCACGTCGGGCAGCGCGCTATATACCTCGCGCACCTTGCGGAACAGCTCGCTCGATTGCCGCTGCGCCGGCGCAATCAGCAGCACAAGTCCGGGGTCATACAGGGCTTGGTGAACCGCCAGCGAGGCCGACGTAGTGGACTTGCCCGACTGGCGGGAGCACAGAAGCAGCATCCGCCTTGCATCGCTGTTCAACACGGCTTCCTGCCACGCGTCAGGCTCCATGGAGGCATCTCTCATCACCGAGGATGCGTCCAACATGCGTGTGAGGTCACGCGCCAGGATCGACACGCTGCGCGCTCCCTTCGATGACCTGGCCTTGCCGCTTCGCCCGGCTCCTGCGCGTCACGTCCCGATCCTTCGCCAGTTCATCGGCAGCGGCCTCGCGTTCCTCCGGCGATTCCTGCCGTGGCACGTCGGGCGACTCCAGCGCGCGCAGGGCGGCAGCCACGTCGGCCCGTGCCGCAGGGTGAGCCCTGAGCGCTTGCATGATCGTCGTGCGCAGAGCATGAAACTCAGGTAGAACAAGCACGTTCTGCTGGACATTAACGGTTCCGGTGCGAATTTCGCCCAACAACCTCGCAATGAAATCTTGGTACTTCAGAATGTAGCCGCTGATCACCGCCGCGCCTTTGTAGTCGCCTTGTGCTTCCGCCGCATCCATCAACCCATAGAGCCGGCCGCGCGAAGCGACTGCGTTCTGCAGAAGGCTTTCAGATTCGATAGCCTCGAGATTCGCAAGATCCGTTGGCGATACACGTCCACGGGTCATAAGCTGGATATGCAAGTCCGCAGTCATGTGCCGCTGGCCGTGGCGCCACACCGAATCCGAGCTCAGGCCGTAGCGTTTGCCCAACACGCGGATCGGCACCTTGTTGGCGAGACCGAGTTCAATGCTCGCGCGATCGGGGTGCTCGCACACCTTGCATGGGGAGCCCCTAGCCATGGCTCAGCTCCCAGTCGAGCCACTGGATCGTCATCTCGGCATAGGCGATGGCACCTTGCACCCGGTCGCACTTGGCGAGCGCCTTGCGGCCGGAGTCACTCATCCGGGCAAGGAACGCGCCCGCCTGTAGCGGGTTGGAGGGATCGACCTGCTCCATGCCCCGCGCGTGCATCATTGTGTCCACGCTTTCGGCGGTGACGTTCGCGTTCGCCTTGTAGTCGTGCAGCGCGCAGCGCGCGGCGTCGATGCTGCGCAGGCGCGCAGGTCGCCGTCGGTGGATGCTCAGCGCGGCGCGCAGCGGGAGCAGGATTTGGCTGGGCAGTGGAGCCATGTGCTCCATCCACCGTTCCTGGAACCTCCGAGGCTCCGGATTTTGCTGCGGTTTTTCCAAAGCACCCGGCCCCCCGCCGGAGCGCCTGGATCCCAGGTGCCTACCCCCTTCGGCACTCATTGCGCGAGCGCCTTGATGGCGTCCGCTTTCTCGAAGTCAGCAAGCTCGGCGGCAGTGGTCTGGATGCCCTCCACGGCCTTGGCGAGTGCAGCGCGGCGCTTGCGCAGGTCGGCCGGTCGAGTTAGCAGGTCCGGGTCCTTGATGGCAAGCAACGTGGTCACGGCCTCCGTGTGCTGCGTGGGTGACACACCCGACAACTCGGGCGGCACGCTAGCGATGGCGTAGCGCAGCAGGGGCGCGTAGCGCGTTCCTTCCATGCTCTTGACGAAGTCCCATCGCTCGTCGGACGTCATGTCCAGCAGGGCGGCGCGGTACTCGGCTCCGAGCGCGTACCACTCGGGGCGCGCAGGGCTGAGGGCGGTGTCGATGCCCTGCTCTACCTCGCGCTCGGCAGCGTCGATGCGCAGGGTCTCGTCGTCGCACTCTGCCAGTAGGCGGTTCACCCGACCCTGCACAATATCGGCGACTGCCACCTCCACCTGTGCGGCATTGAGCGTCGGGTTCTTGCGGACCTTGTCGATGCTGCTGGTAACGGAGGAAAGATCGTCCGCCCACTTGTCCCTGACGGCGGCGCCCGAGTCGTCCCCGTGGGCATGCAGGCGTGCGCGGACCGTAGGCCCATCGGGCAGCGGCGGGCGCTGGGGCTGCTGCTGCGCGGTGCGGCGGTCGAGGGCGCGGAGGGCGGCGTTCTCTGCAGCAATACGGGCGTCGGTCGGACTGGTCACGGCGTGGCTTCCTATGCGGGTTTCGCACAGGTTGGGCAGGCAGCCGCTTACGTTGGGGCGGTTGGCGTAAGCGCGCGCGAAAACGCGCTGCGCCCGGCCCCACCGGGCCACGGTCGGGCCATAGCGTCACTAGCACGGTCAGCGAGTGGCAAAAATCGCACAGCCGCGCGGGTTGCCGGCCTCCAACACGGGGTTGGCTTGGCCCCGTGCTTGGCTAGTGGATGGGTTGCTCAGCCCTCCGGGCGCTGCGCGTACATGGTCGGAAAGTGGGTGTGGAATCGGCAAACTGCGAGAGAACTTGGCCACCAACACCGCCAACTGTTACACCACCGATAAATTGGCAGCCTTAATACCTAAACAAACACAAAATAGCTTGTTTTAAAGGGTATAACTAAGGCCGCCAGTGTGTGGCGGTGTTGGCGGTCTAATGGGTTACACCGCCAAGGCAATAACACCGCCACGTCGGCATAAGGTCATGGCGGCGTTATTTAGGCTAGGCGCCATGCGGCTTTCTGGCCGTTTTCGGCACCAAGGCCGCCACACCGCCAACCCCCCCCGCGTGTGCGCTCGCACGTAGCGCGCGGGCCGGAGCACCGGGCGCCAAACCCCGCCCGAAACCGGCTCGTCGGCCACCACGCCCCAGCACCCACCAAAATCGCGCCGCCAACAAGTGCTGTTGCCCCGCGCAGCCCCGCCCCGCTACCCCGATAGCCCTGTGCCGAGGTCGGCGGCACACGGCCGCACAGCGCGTGTGGCGGCCCTGATTCTATCGATGCTTATTCGGTGGCAGGCGCCATGCCCAAGCGCCCCCGCCCCGCCTGCCCTGCTCACCATGACGAATAGCGGTGACGTCAAGGGCTTCTTTCGCGCGCTCGACGGTGCGCCATGCGACGCCATCGGCCTCGGCCTTCTCCTTCAACTCCTTCGATGCCACCGGGCCGGCATGGAGCGCAGCCGCCAGCCACTCCGCAGCCTCGTCCTTCGGCAACCGCTTGCTCTCGACCTCCCCCAGCAGTTCATCTGCAAAGCCGTGTAGGGAGCTGCCCCATTCGATCTTAGACACCTGACTCGCCTGCCCCCCAATGTCGCGGTCTGCGACGGCGATGGAGTACGCGAAGCCGTCGCCGGTCACGCCGACGTTGTTCTTAGCGCGGACCATGCGCCCCTCGCCATCGCTGCCCATCGCAGTTGCAAGAGTGATGCGGGCAACCGCGTTGAAGGCGACGGAGCCGATCACCCGCTCCGCCGTGCTGCGGCCAGCGGTGTTCTTTGCGTAGTGCGTGATACCGACCATAGCCGCGCCGGTGTCGGCCGCGAGGTTGAGCAGCGGCTGCAGACCGCGACGGACCTCCGCGTTCTTGTGGCTGTCGCCCTGCACTGCGCTGACAATTGGATCGATGATCACAAGGGCGAGGTCCGGAATGCGACGTGCGGCGCGTTCAAGGGCGGGCATATCGGTCGCGGGGTCGAAAACTCCATCAGCAACAAACTGGATGCGCTCAAGGTCGGCGCCGGCCTCGCGCAGCCGGGGCACGAGAACCTCAGCGACGGCGTCCTCACCCGACCAGATGATCACGCTACCCCTCGGGGCCGTGGTGCCGTCGGGCCACTTGCCACCGCGCGTGATTGTCGCGGCGAGGCTTAGGGCGATGGTCGTCTTACCTGTGCCGCCATTGCCCGCAAGGAGCGTCAGCATTCCGCTAGCGAGGTACCCGTTCCACACCCAATCAATCGCCTTGGGCTGAATGTCGGAGGCGCGGAGTAATTGGACGCCCGATTCCTTGGGTGCCACCGTCGGCAGCGCCAACACGTCGGCAGCGGTCGCGGTGGGAGTTGCGTCGAGCCAATCGGCGGCGTCGGCCCCCTCGGCGTGCAGTCCAGTGGCCTCAACGTCCACAACAGTCACGGGGCAACCGTGGGTAGCGAGAACTTCGGCCACGTCCGCGGCGTACTGCTCGCCCGGCGAATCGTTGTCAGGCCAGATTACGCAGGCACGGTCCGCCAACGGCGACCAGTCGGCTTTGCCGGCGCTCTTGGCGGCTCCGCTGGTAGTAGCAGCGATGCCAATGGCCGCAAGAGCATCCGCACACTTCTCGCCTTCTGCGATGAAGATGGGGCCGTCGGCGGCGAGCACTTCGGGCAGGCGATACAGGGGCTTCCCAGCGCGCGGTGCCTTGGGCTCCTTTAGTACCCAGCTGTTGCCATCGTGGTGGAACGGCTTGATCTGCTTGTCACCTGCCTTGTTCTCATAACGTGCGCGCCAGCCGTGAACGTCGCCGTTGGCGAACCGGTACGGGTACACGGCCGTCGGCTTGTAGCCACTAAAGCTACTGGGGCCAAGGTCCTTGGCTGCCTGCCATGCCTTGGCTACGTGCTCGGGCGGCAGCGGTGCGGCTGTCATGTGTTGCGTCGCGGTTTTCGAAGGCTTGGCGCGCGGCTTCGGTACGGGCTTCGGCCTGGCGGCGCCCTTGCTGGGGAACAGGTCGGCCATGGTCAGCCCAAGCGCACTGCATACGTCGCCGGCTTTGCATCCCGCATGGCAATGGATTGCCACCGTGCCCGCTGCGTCGGAGTTGACCGATAGCGAAGCGTTGACGTCGTCGTGTGCTGGGCAGCGCACGGAGTACTGAGACGCGCCGGTGTACTCGAGGCCGAGCTCCGCGAGGACGCGGCGGATCGGGGATGCGTCAGCTTTCATGCGCGCACCCTTCGGCCTTTGGTCACCGGGGCCTTGGTCTCGCTGATTTGCTGGAGCCAACCGATGACGTCGCTGCGGCGGTAGAAGAGCCGCTTGCCGATGTAGAAGTGATCTGGGCCGTATCCGTTCGCCTTCCACATCTTCAACGTGCGGATGTGGCAGCCGATTGCCTGCGCGGCTTGGCGCGCGGTCATGAAGTCGCTGACGACTTCGTTGAGCTGTTCCGGTGAAGCCATTGTCGCCACCGCTTACGTAGTTTCGGTGGCACCTAAGCTATGGCGCGGGTCGCTTACGTTGGCAACGGTGGCGTAAGTGCGCGGCGCCTCGCTGTCAGCTTTTTCTGCTGGTCATGAAAACGCTTCTGCAGTTTGTTGAAAGCCTTGTCGAAAGCAATCTCTTTCTCACTTTTATCGGAACCGCGCTCTGCGCGTCCGCTGCGCGACCACCGCGCCTCTTCAGCGGCCTTGCGACGCATGTACTCCCGCTCCGGCCACTTATGGCGAGACCATCCATCGCGTACGAGCGTCGCTGCGCCTGCCATCACTTCCGTGTAAAAATCCACAGTCTTCAAGTCGCGCGCGTCGCCATCGGCCGCGTACTCGGGCACATCTTCCGCGTTCTTGGCGTTTGGCACCCATGCTGGGTTCTCGAAGTCAGCGGCTATCCGCTGCAAGGCGACGTAGTCTTTCCGCGCCCGGGCGTCGCGCACGGCTGCCCTGAGGGCAGCGCGAAACTCGGCAGGTACAGATTCCTCTGCATTCTCGATGAGCCACAGCCTCGCATCGGCATCCCACTCAACGCGCGCTGGCCGGTCCTCCGCGTATCGGTTCAGCTCTGGGTGCAATCCTTCCCAATCCGTAGGCCTCTCGCCCTCATCTACCTCAGCGCCTTGTGCCAGTCTTTCCATCACCGGGCGGATAGCCTCATCGGCCAGTGCCCGCATGCGTTCCTGCCACGTCCCCATATCAGCGCGCTCCCACAGCTGCGAACGGCAGCACGTTGTCAGCCAGCTTCGGCGGGCCGCCCCGGATTGTCTGCTCCAGGTATGCAGCCCAAGCTTCCAAGGCGGCGCGACGCTGCCGAATGAAGGCGCTCTTGTTGTAGTGCGTATCTGTGACCCCGCTCGTCGCGTGGTTCAACGTGCGCTTGACGATGTATTCGGACACATCGATGTCAAACAAGCCGGTGGTCACTGTGCGGCGAAGATCGTGGGGCGCGAAGGCTGCGACGCCCATGCGCCGAAGCCGGGGCGCCACGCCGCGCAGGGCTGCGGCCAACCTATTCTCGGTCAGCACGCCGGGTCCTGCGCCGTTCACCACCCTGCGGCTGCGCCCACTGGGGAACACGTAAGGACTGCCGTTGCTCCGACGGGCCAACAGGATTTCCATAGCCTCGTCCACCAGCGGCACCACGTCGGCGCGGCGCGACTTGCTGCGACCCGGCGCGTCGGCGGGCTTGTTCCACAACCTGGCGTGGAAGTCGATTTCTGTCCACTCGATGCCGGCCGCCTCGCTCGGACGGCAGCCCGTAAGGATCATGAGGCGGAGGCACGCGGCGGCATCGGCCGGCATGTAACGGCCCTCGCGCGTAACGAGGTAGAACGCACGGAACTCGCGTTGGGTCACCAGCGCGCGGTCCTTCGGCTTCGGCCGCTCCCCCTTCGATACCAGCTTCTTTTTCAGGCCCCGTGCCGGGTTCTCGGTGATGGTCTCCAGCTCATCGTCGTCTACAGCGAAGTTGTAGATGCCATTGATCAGCGACAGCACATGCACGACTTCTGCCGATTTGCCCTGCGCACGCAGCGGCTTGACGAGGGCCGCCACGTCAGGTCGCGCGATGCTGTTGGCCTTGCGGCTACCCCACGCGGGGCGCAGGTATCGATCAATCCTTCGGCGGGCCGCTCGCACGGTCGCCGGCCGCAGCTTGGGGCCGTGCTCGGCAAGGTAGCGGTCATACAGTTGGTCGCCGGTAACATCGCGCTCCTCGCGGATCCGAGCGGCTTCGCGCTCGGCCTCGGCGGCCTTGCGTTCCTCAACTGTGTCCCGTTGCTCGGCATAGGGGTCGCGACCTGCAGCCACCATCATTGCCAGCTCGCCGACGCGCTTGCGCATCTTGGGGATCACTGAAGAAGCGCCCTTGCCGCTCGATTCGGACCATGGGCCGATCACCATGCGGCGCGCGCTGCCGCCCGCAAGGGCGCTGCCGTAGCAATAGAGGAAGGTCGGGACCCCGTTAGGGGTGAAGCGAACGGCGAACCCTTTGTCTTGCGTGTCGTAGTCGATGACATTGCCCTTGGTGGGGCGCGGGCGGGTTCGGATGTAGGGGTCGGAGAGCTTGAGCTTGGCCATGGCAGAGTCCTGTTGTGCCCGAATCGTGGCCCGACTGTGGCCCGACTGGGCTTGCACCGACGACCACCGCCGGCCACCAAACACTACCACCCACACCATTGCAAATGCTAGAGATATCAAGGACTTGCGTAACTAGCTAGTTACAGCGCGCCTAAGCTGTTGTAAAATAACGGCGTAGCGAAACGCCCACCCGGGCCTTGAAAATCCCCGTGTCGGCGGTTCGATTCCGTCCCCGGCCACCATCGGTTCTTCGGGTTCCCGAAGACACAGGGACCCATCTCTTGATCGACCTCGACCGGCTGCGCCAGGAATGGCTCGGCAACATCCGCGGCGACCTGCTCGCCGGCACCGTGGTGGCGCTCGCGCTCATCCCCGAGGCCATCGCCTTCTCCATCATCGCCGGGGTCGACCCGAAGGTCGGGCTGTACGCGTCGTTCTGCATCGCGGTGGTCATCGCGTTCACCGGCGGGCGCCCGGGCATGATCTCGGCGGCTACCGGCGCGATGGCGCTGGTGATGGTGGGTCTGGTGCGCGACCACGGCCTGCAGTACCTGCTGGCGGCGACGCTCCTGACCGGGGTGCTGCAGATCCTCGCCGGCAGCTTCAGGCTCGCCTCGCTGATGCGCTTCGTCTCGCGTTCGGTGATCACCGGCTTCGTCAACGCACTCGCCATCCTGATCTTCATGGCGCAGCTGCCGGAACTCGTCGGCGTGCCGTGGACGGTTTACGCGATGGTGGCGGCGGGCCTCGCCATCATCTACCTGCTGCCGCGCGTCACCCGCGCGGTGCCGTCGCCGCTGGTCGCGATCGTGGTGCTCACGGCGTTCGCGGTCTGGCAGGGCCTCGACATCCGCACCGTGGGCGACATGGGCGAGCTGCCGGACAGCCTGCCGGTGTTCCTGCTGCCGCAGGTGCCCCTGAACCTGGAGACGCTCGCGATCATCCTGCCGGTGTCGGCGACGCTGGCCGTGGTGGGCCTGCTCGAATCACTGCTCACCGCGCAGATCGTCGACGACCTCACCGACACGCCCAGCAACAAGCACCGCGAGGCCGCGGGCCAGGGCGTTGCCAACATCGCCTCCGGCCTGATCGGCGGCATGGCGGGCTGCGCGATGATCGGGCAGTCGGTGATCAACGTGAAATCCGGCGGCCGCGGCCGCCTGTCGGCGCTGGTCGCGGGCAGCTTCCTGCTGGTGTTGGTGGTGTTCGCGGGGCCGTGGGTCCGGCAGATCCCGATGGCGGCGCTGGTGGCGGTGATGATCATGGTGTCGATCGGCACCTTCAGCTGGAGCTCGCTGCGCAACCTGCGCACGCATCCGAAGACCTCGAGCACGGTGATGCTGGCGACGGTGCTGGTCACCGTGTTCACGCACGACCTGGCCAAGGGCGTGCTCACCGGCGTGCTGCTGTCGGGCCTGTTCTTCGCGCGCAAGGTGAGCCAGGTGCTGCACATCGAGTCCACCGCGGCCGACGACGGCCGCGAGCGCCGCTACACCGTCACCGGGCAGGTGTTCTTCGCCGCCGCAGACGCCTTCGCCGCCGGCTTCGATTTCAGGGAGGCACTCGACCACGTGGTGATCGACGTCAGCCGCGCGCATTTCTGGGACCTGAGCGCGGTCGGCGCGCTGGACAAGGTGGTGATGAAGTTCCGCCGCGAGGGCACCACGGTCGAGCTCGTGGGGATGGACGCGGCCAGCGCGACGCTCGTCGACCGCCTGGGCGTGCACGACAAGCCCGATGCCGAACGCCTGATGGGCCACTGAGGACACCGCCATGACAGACGCCACCACGACTCCGCTGCTGGCCATCGGCAAGCAGGTGCTCGCCTGCCTTGATGCGTCCGCCTACACCGAAAGCGTCGCCCGGTATGCGGCGTGGGCCGCGCAGCGCCTCGACGCGCCGCTCGAATTCCTGCACGTGCTCGACCGCCACGCGGAGAAGGCCGGCGTGCTCGACGCCAGCGGCTCGCTCGACCTCGACCAGCAGGCGAAGCTGCTCGACGCACTGGCGGCGCTGGACGAAAGCCAGGCCCGGCTGGCGCAGGAAAAGGCCCGGCTCCTGCTGCAGCGGGCGACGGCGATCGCGAACGACAGCCACGGCATCGACGCGAAGACACGCCTGCGGCACGGCGGCCTGGTCGACACGCTCACCGAACTCGAACCGGGCGTGCGCCTGTTCGTGCTCGGCAAGCGCGGCGAGCACGCGGATTTCGCAAGGGGCCACCTCGGCAGCCAGCTGGAGCGCGCCGTGCGCGCGGTGCACCGTCCGCTGCTGGTCGCATCGCGCGCCTTCACCGACGTGCGGCGCGTGCTGGTCGCCTTCGACGGCAGCGCAACCACCCGCAAGGGCGTGGAGATGGTCGCGGCCAGCCCGCTGTTCCAGGGCCTCGAGATCCGCGTGCTGCTCGTCGGCGACGTCACTTCCGCGCACCAGGACGCGCTGCGATGGGCGCTCGGCACCCTCGCCAGCGCCGGCCATCGGGCGGAAGGCATGCTGCGGGCGGGCACGCCGGACGAGGAGATCGCCCGTGCGGTCGACGCTGGGGGCGCCGACCTGCTGGTGATGGGTGCCTACGGTCATTCCCGCATCCGCCAGCTGATCGTGGGCAGCACCACGACGACCGTGCTGCGCACCTGCAGGATCCCGGTGCTGCTGCTGCGCTGACCTGCCGGGCAGGACCCCGTGCCGCGTCGGAGCCTATGCCTTGCGCGCCGTCGGCGGCGGCGCCACGCCCACGACCGTCTCCGGATCCCGGCGCACCGCCGTCTCCGCGCCGGACCGTGGCATCACAGGGGGTGCTTCCACTGGCTCGCCCGCAGCGCGGAGACTGCCCGGCCGTTTCCCGCGCCAGACCTGCACCTCGTGCCAGGCGGCGCTGACGACGAGCAGGAGCCCGATGGCGGCGAAGACTTCCATGGGCTGCTCCCGGCGGTACACCTGGATGGCAACGGCGCGGGCGCGGGAAAGCGGACGCGCCCGGCCGCCCTCCCCTGCCGCGATGGCGGCCCATGGGGGCGATGGGGCCGGTGGGAGCACGCGCCGTCCCGGCCGCGTGTCCCGCCGGCGCCGCCTGGACGCTAGGCCTCGTCGACCGCCGTGTTCATCTGCACGATGTTGATCTCGGTGTCCGGCGGCAGCGCACAGCTGAGGTTGGGCAGGCGGTAACGGCCGACCTCGGTCTCGAAGTCGAACCAGTTCATGACCCCGAACATGTTCGCCGGGATCTCCACCGTCTTCGGCAGGTAGATCGCCGGGAACGACGGGAACGGCGCGGCCACGCCATCGACCAGCGTGCAGGTCACCGACTGCGCCTCGCTGCCGCGGTTGGTCAGCAACACGATGATCTGGGTGACGTCGGTGCCACCGCCCTCCATGTTGCCGAGCGGTGCGCGGATGGAACAGCTGACGAATGCGGCCTCGTCGCCTTCGTTGACGATCGCGAGCGGGCGCTTGCGCAGCGCGGCTTCGTAGCCGGGCAACGCGCCCTGGCAGACGTCGACCGCGTTCGACCAGTCGTTGGCGCGCGCGGGGGCGGCGGACAGCAGGGCCGCGGTGGCGGCGGTGGCGAGCAGTGCGTGGATCGGCTTCATGGGTCTCTCCCTGGTTCGGCTGGCGCGGGTTGCGCGGGGCCAGCATTGCCGCCTGCCCGTGAAGTCCTGGTCCGCCCGGTCTGCGCACCCGCAGGCAGGCCCCCCTGCTGCCGCTTCCGGGGGTAATCTCGGGATCCAGTCCAGAGGAGCAGTCGCATGGCAAGCACCGCACCGCCCCGCAGCCTCCGCATCGTCGCCGCCCTCGCCCTGGCCTGGAACCTGGTCGGGCTGGCGATGTTCTTCATGCAGGTCACGCTGACCCCGCAGGACATGGCGGCCATGCCCGAGGGGCAGCGCGCGGTGTACGAGGCGACCCCGGCCGTCTTGAACGTCGTTTTCGGGATCGCAGTCCTCGCCGGGCTGCTGGGTGCGGTCGGCCTGTGGTTGCGGAAGCGCTGGTCGGTCCCGCTGTTCCTGGTGTCGCTGCTGGCGATCGTGGTGCAGATGACGCTGGCCTACACCATGACGCCGGCATGGCGCGTCCTCGGCCCTGCCGGCGCGGTGCTTCCAGTGTTGCTGGTGGTCGTGGCCTGGGCCCTCTGGTGGTACGCGCGCAGGGCCGCGGGGCGGGACTGGCTGTGAGCACACCGATGCCCGCCGCCTTCCTCGGCCACGGCAGCCCGATGAATGCGCTTGAGCGCAACCGCTATACGGAGGCCTGGCGCGCGTTCGGCGCGTCGGTGCCGCGGCCACGCGCGATCCTGATGGTGTCGGCGCACTGGTACGTCAACGCCACCGCGGTGACGGCGATGGCGCGGCCACAGACGATCCACGACTTCTACGGCTTCCCGCAGGCGCTGTTCGACATCGACTACCCGGCGCCGGGGTTGCCGGCGCTGGCGGAGGAAGTGGCAGACGCGGTGCAGCCCGACTACGTCGGCGCCGACCACGACAGCTGGGGTCTGGACCATGGCACCTGGTCGGTGCTGGTGCACGCGTTCCCGGAGGCCGACATCCCGGTGGTGCAGCTGTCGATCAACGCCGGCAGGCCCGCCGACTACCATCTCGAGCTCGGTGCGAAGCTCGCGGCGCTGGGCGAGCGCGGCGTGCTCGTCATGGGCAGCGGCAACGTCGTGCACAACCTGCGCGCGATGGACCGGCGGGCGCAGGACCTGGGCTTCGACTGGGCGCGGCGCTTCAACGAGAAGGCCATCGGCATCGCCACGTCCACGCCCGACCGGGCGGCATCGCTGATGCAGGACCCCGGGTTCCTGCAGGTGGCCCCGACGCCGGAACACTTCCTGCCGTTCCTGTACATCGCCGGCGTCGGCGCACGCACGGGGCAGCCGCTGAAGGTGCATGTGGACGGCTATGCCTACGGTTCGCTGTCGATGACCTCGTTCACCGTCGGCGCGCGCTGCCCCGACGGCGACAGCACGGCAGGCGCCGCCGCCTTCGGCTCGGACGCGCCGGCCGAGGACTCGAACATCTGAGGCCGCGGGCGCTTGGGCACGGGCAGGCGCGAGCCTGCCCCTGCCACTCGCCGCTGACGCCGCCGCCACGGCCGGCGTGCGAGGCTCGCGGTTCCATGCCGGCAGGCGTGCCACTGGCGCCCGCCGGCCGGACCCCGCACCGCCCACAGGAGAAGCACCGTGGCAGCCACAGTCGACCGGATCCACCACCGGGAGGGCGGCAGCGTCCATCCCCTCCACGCCTTCCTTCTGTGCGGGGGCGTCACCCTGTTCCTGTGCACCCTGCTGACGGACATCACCTACGCCCGCAGCTACCACATCCAGTGGAGCAACTTCTCCTCCTGGCTGCTGGTGGGGGCGTTGGTGCTGTCGGGGTTCGCGCTGCTGTTCGCGGTGACGGGCTGGCTGCGCAGCGCCGACCGCCGCGGCCGGCCGATGATCTACATGCTGCTGCTGCTCGCCACCTGGGTGCTGGGCTTCATCAATTCGCTGCAGCACGCCCGCGACGCCTGGGGAATCATGCCCGGGGCACTGGTGCTGTCGGTGCTCTGCGCGCTGCTCGGTCTGGCGGCATTGTGGGCGGCTTACACGAGCCGCCGCGTCGGAGGTGTGGCATGAACCGGCGCCCCGCATTGCTCGCACTCGCGCTGTCCGCTGCCTTGTCCGCCTGCGGCGGCGGCGCCGACCCGGTGACCTATGGGCCGCAGCCGACGCTGCCGGAACCCGAGCGTGGCCTGCTGCCGAACATGACCATCGCCAGCCCCGGGAAGTGGGGCGACCGCCGCCCGATCGTGCCCGAGGGTTATACGGTCTCCGCCATCGCCACCGACCTGGCCATCCCGCGGCAGACGCTGGTGCTGCCCAACGGCGACATCCTGGTGGCGGAGGGCCGCGGCGGCAACGCGCCCAGCCTGAAGCCCAAGGACGTGATCGCCGGGCCGATCAAGGCCGAGGGCAACACCCAGGTGAAGAGCGGCAACCGGCTCACGCTGCTGCGCGACGCCGACGGCGACGGCACCTACGAGGTGCGCACCGTGTTCGCGGAGGAGCTCAATGCGCCGTATGGCCTGGCCTTCATCGATGGACGCATCTACGTCGCCAACCAGGATGCCCTGGTGCGCTTCGACTACCGCGAGGGACAGACCCAGGCCGGCGGTCCGCCGGTGCAGGTGACCGAGCTGCCGTCGGCCATCAACCACCACTGGACCAAGGCGATGACGGCGAGCCCGGACGGGCGCTTCCTCTACGTCGGCATCGGTTCCAACAGCAACATCACCGAGCGCGGCATGACCGCCGAGGTGGACCGCGCCATGGTCTGGGAGATCGATGCCGAAACCGGTGCGCATCGTCCCTACGCCACCGGCCTGCGCAACCCCACCGCGCTGGCCTTCAAGCCCGGCACCGACCAGCTGTGGGCGGTGGTCAACGAGCGCGACGAGCTGGGGCCGAACCTGGTCCCCGACTACCTGACCTCGGTGCGGCCCGGCGGCTTCTACGGTTGGCCGTACGCGTACTGGGGGCCGAACCCGGATCCGCGGGTGCGGCCGCAGGACCCGGAGAAGGTGGCATCCACGATCGTTCCGGACTACGCCCTGGGCTCGCACGTGGCCGCGCTCGGGCTGGACTTCTCGTCGGCGGCGATGGGGCCGGCGTTCGCCGAAGGCGCCGTCGTCGGCGAGCACGGCAGCTGGAACCGCAAGCCGCCGGTGGGCTACAAGGTGGTGTTCGTGCCGTTCCGCAATGGCGAGCCGGCCGGTGAACCGATCGATTTCGTCACCGGATTCATGGGCGACGACGGCGTGACCCGCGGGCGGCCTGTCGGAGTCACGGTGGATCCGCGCGGAGCCCTGATCGTGGCGGACGACCTGTCGAACACGATCTGGCGGGTGGCCCCGGCAAGGTAGCGCCGCCTGTAAACCTGTAGGAGCGGGCCCGGGGCGCGCCCCCCGGGGCCCGCGCCGGGGGGCGGCGGCGTCGGGGGGGGCCGGGGCCCGGCCCCGCTCCTACAGGGGGCAAGCGCGTGGCCGTTGCGCGCGCGTTCGGTCCCAGCCGGCGCCGTCGGACCCCTCAGCGCTTTTCGTCTTCGGACTTGTTGGCGTCGACTTCGGTGGTGGTACCCGCGGGCACGGGCGCCGGGTCGCGCTGGTCGCCGCCCTTGAAGCGCTTGATGTGGTCGGGGGCCAGCGGGTTCTCGGTATTGCGGTCGCCGGAGCTGTGCGGGTACTCGCGGTCGCTGCGGCCGGAGGTGTCCTTCGGCGTGCTCATTCCGGCAGCTTCGCGGCGACGAAGGGCGAGGTCGGGTCGCTCGCGGGGAAGGTCTCCTCCAGGGCTTCGTCCTGGTTCTCGTCGTCGTGCCGCTTGCGCTGCTCGTGGTCTTCCTGCGGGTCGCGCTCGACGCCCGGTGCCGGTGGATCCTTGCGGTCGCGTGGTGTGCTGCTCATGACTGCTCCAGTGGTGTCGGGGCCGGCGCGGGCGCGCCGGCATGGGTCGATGCTGCGCGCGGGCGCGTTCGTGGCGCGTCAATGATGCCGCGCAGCCTCAGCCGCGCGGGCCGCCCATCACCGGCAGGATCGCGCCGCTGATATAGGACGCAGTCACCGGCGAGGCCAGGAACACGTAGGCCGGCGACAGCTCCTCCGGCTGTGCGGGGCGGCCCATGTCGCTGTCCTTGCCGAAATCGACGATCTCGTCGGCAGTCCGGTCCGCCGGGTTCAGCGGCGTCCACACCGGCCCCGGTGCCACCGCGTTCACGCGGATGCCGCGCGGCAGCAGGTTGCTGGCCAGCGACTGGGTGAAGGCATGGATCGCGCCCTTGGTCGCGGAATAGTCCAGCAGCTGCTTGTTGCCGAAGATGCCGGTCTCCGAGCCCGAATTGACGATGCTCGCGCCCTCCTTCATGTGCGGCAGCGCCGCGCGCGCCATGTGGAAGTAGCCCGCGATGTTGGTCTGCAGGGTCTCCTGCAGCTGCGCATCGGTGACGTCCTCGAGGCGCTCGACGTGCTGCTGGAAGGCCGCGTTGTTGACCAGCACGTCGAGCTTGCCGAAGGCCTTGACCGTCTTCTCCACCGCCGACTTGCAGAACTTCGGATCCTTGACGTCGCCCGCAACCAGCAGGCACTTGCGGCCCTCTTCTTCCACGTGCTTCTTCGTGAGTTCGGCATCCTCGTGCTCGTCGAGGTAGACGATGGCGACGTCGGCGCCCTCGCGCGCGAACAGCACCGCCACCGCGCGGCCGATGCCGGAATCGCCGCCGGTGACGATGGTCGACATGCCGGCGAGCTTGCCGCTGCCCTTGTAGTCGGGCGCGAGGAAGCGCGGCTGCAGCTCCAGGTCGGCCTCGTCGCCCGGCTTGCGGAGCGACTGCTTCGGCATCGGGTTCTCGGGTTGGCGGCGCGCGCCGGCCTGGGTCGGCTTGTCCTTCGGCTTGGGCGCCTTCTCGGCCTTGGCCCGCGCCTCGCGCTGGATGGTGCGCTGGCGCTCGGCGGCGGCTTCGCTCTTGCCGCGGCTGGCGCCTGCGGCCTTGCCGCCGCGCTTGGCTGCGGCCTTCTTCGTTGCCATGGGGTCTACTCCGGGGGAAACCTGCGGCCGACGCTAACGGCGCTTCCGTGGGCGCGGCGTGACTCCGGGCGCGGGTTTCGGCAAGGCCTGCCGGAGTTCCGCGAAGCCGCGCCACGGATCGGTGCGCAGGCGCGCGGCCCGCTGCCTGGCCGCCTGCATGTCGAACGCCGCCGGGCCTTCGAGCCCGCCGAGGTCCTCCCAGCGCAGCGGCACCGCCACCGGCGCCCCGGCACGCGCGCGCAGCGACCACGAGGCCACGCTCGTCGATCCGCGCGCGTTGCGCAGCCAGTCGATGAAGACCTTGCCGCCGCGCCTGGCCTTGGACATGGTGGCGACGTAGGTCTCCGGCGCGCGTTCGGCCATGTCGCTGGCGACGCGCTCGCAGAACGCACGCACGTCGTCCCAGGAGGGACCCGGCCTGATCGGCACCACCACGTGCAGGCCCTTGCCGCCCGAGAGGCGCACGAAGCTCTCCAGCCCCTCCGCCTTCAGCCGCCGGCGCACGTCGCGCGCGGCCGCGACCACGTCGGCCCAGCCCAGCCCTTCCGCGGGGTCCAGATCGAACACCATCCGGTCCGGCTTCTCCGGCGCCTTGACCTTGGAGCCCCAGGGGTGGAACTCGAGGGCGTTCATCTGCACCAGGTCGAGCAGACCCTCGACGTCGCGGATGTAGAGGTAGTCCTCGGTGCCGCTCTTCTGCTGCAGCGGGATGGCGCGCACGTCGTCGCCGAGGCTGTCGGCGTGGTGCTTCTGGAAGAAGCACTGCCCGGCGGCGCCGTCGGGACAGCGCACGAGCGATAGCGGCCGTTCGACGATCTCCGGCAGCATCCACTTCGCCACTGCGCGGTAGTAGTCGGCAACGTCGCCCTTGGTATAGCCGGGGCCTTCGAAGACGACGCGCCCGGCGCTGGTCAGCGCCATGCCAGCCTTCCGCCACGCCCGCCCGGGCGGCCCTCGCCCATCCTCAGCCCGCCTTGCGCTTCGTGGCCTTCGCCGGCGCCTTCTTCGTGGCCTTCTTGGCCGGCCCCTTGGCCGCCTTCTTCGCGGCCTTGGCGCCCTTGGCCGGCTTCGCCGGCGCGTCGTCGTCGTCCGCGAACTTCTTCGCCGGCGTGCGCTTGTTGCTGGAGATGCTCTTCTGCAGCAGCGACATGAAGTCGACCACGTTGGTGGTGGCGTCCTCGGGCGCCTCGTAATCGTCGTCGTGCTTGGCGACCACGCCTTCGGACTTCATCTTGTCGCGGATCACCTTCTCCAGGCGCTCGCGGAACTCGTTCCTGTATTCGTCGGGTTCGAACTTGCCGGACATGGAGCCGATGAGCTGCTTGGCCATCTCCAGCTCCTTCTCGGAGATGCGGTAGTCGCCGGCGTTGCCCTCGGGCAGCTTGTGCTCGGTAAGCGCGACCAGCTCCTGCGGATAGCGCAGCAACAACAGGATCAATGCGTCGCCCTGCGGCACCACGGCCGACAGGTACTCGCGCGTGCGGATCACGACGCGCGCGATGCCGACGCGACCGGTGGCCTTGAGCGTCTCGCGCAGCAGCACATAGCCCTTCTCCGCCTTCTTGGCCGGCACCAGGATGTAGGGCTTCTCGATGTACTGCAGCGGGATCTCGGTGGCATCGACGAAGGTCTCCACCTCCACCGTCTCATGGCTCTCCGGTGCCGCCGACTTGATGTCCTCCGGCTCCAGCACCACGTAACTGCCCTTGTCGTACTCGAAGGCCTTGACGATGTCCTTCCACGGCACCTCTTCGCCGGTCTCGGCGTTGACCCGCTCATAGCGCACCGGGCTGTTGTTGCGCGAGTCCAGCATGCGGAAATGCAGGTCGACCTTGCGCTCGCCCGACATCAGCGACACCGGCACGTTGAGCAGGCCGAACGACAGCGTCCCGGTCCAGATCGGGCGGGCCATGGCTCAGCCCCCCGCCAGGCGCGCGGCCCGGCACACCGGAGAGACGCGGGGAGACGGCGGCGTGGGGAGCGAGTTCGGCATGGCGTGGCCCGGGGCCGGTGGGGACTCCGGACGCTACGAGGGGCGCGGTGAGACAGGGGTGAAAGGGCGGCGACCGGTTTCGGGGGCGAGTTGGGAGCCGTCAGGCCAGCCCGGCGCGCGCCGAGGCTTGCCGCCCCTGCCCCGCCCCCGTAGAATTCGCGTCCCGATCGGGCCCACCGATCGCGGCACCGGGCGGTTAGCTCAGCGGTAGAGCATTGCCTTCACACGGCAAGGGTCGCAGGTTCGAACCCTGCACCGCCCACCATGATTCGGTCAGAGGCCACCTTGCGGTGGCCTCTTGCGTTTCCACGGACCGAGAGGACCTGGGGCGACCCTGCGAAGTACGGCCGTCCGGCGGCGCCCGCCCGGCAATACGCCGGCGGCCGCGCCCCCTGGTACGGCTGCTGGCCGGCAGTGGCCTCGAACGTGCTGTTGAAGTGCTGACAACTGCAGGCAACGGGAGTGGCGCTCCGCGCGCGCCTGGAGGCTCGGGCGACGCGGCGCGTGTGCCCCGATATCCGTTAGCGGGGTGGCGCCGCCGGCAATTTCGTCGTGGTCGTTCGATTCGGTCTGCTGCTAGGCGCCGGGAATGCCGCCAAGGGCTTGAGGTTGCGTCCGTTGACCCGCCTCGGCCCCCAGCCCAGACTCAGGCGCTACACCCCACTTTGGGGTCTACTTGTTGTTAGGCCTCATATGATGCGTTCCGAGTTCCGCTTTACTCGTCGGGGCATGAGCACTCTGTACGACGTGACTGTCCGCTTAGAGGCAGTTCCTTCGGACGCATTCTCGGCCTGCCTCGCCGCTGGTATCACGTCGCAGGCTCTGAGCCATATAGCTGTTCTGGCGGGAGTTGAGGCGGCGCATCGAGCTGCGCCCTCGGGTACACCTATGGCTGTGACGGTCGTGGACGTGATTGACCACTCTGGTGTTACCGGCGATCTTGGGCACAAGATCTGCGCGGAGGCCGCCATGTATCACTTACTCGGGCTTCCGGAGAGGGCTCCATCTCCAGGGCACGTGCTGGGTGAGGCCTAACAATGCGTTCAAGCCGAACCCGCTTCGTTACGCCAACCACATGGCTGAGAAAGCCTGCCATGTGGTTGGCTCCACTGCGCGGGTCGGCTTAACTTAGGCGTTAGGCCCCACATGAGCAAATTGCGCAATCCGGTAGTACTTGCAGCACTGTTCGCTCTGGGTATCAGTTCGTGTGTCTCGACTACCATGCCGGGGATTCGGTACGCCGGTGGCGATGGCTCCACCCCAAGTCAGGCTGTCGTTATTCTTGGCGCGGCCACAGAGTCGGAATTCCGCGCTGCGGAGGAGGCATGGATCCGCCAATCCGTTCCAGGTGCTAGGTGGGAGAGCGGCGACTACGTGATTGGCCCTTGTGCGTGCCATACACTAAAGATCATCGCCCCGGACAGCGCCATACGTACTGTGTACTTCGATATGTCGGGGTTGGGTCGCTAGGTGGGGCCTAACAATTCATTCAAGCCGACGCCGCTTCGCGTCGCGGCTTAATTCAGGCGTTAGCCGTCATGAACAGGATCGTCGCCATTGTGCTGCTCTTTGGGTTGACTTCGTGTCAGCCGAAGGTCGAGCGCACACCTACAAGTTGGGCTGCCGAGGTACAGGAGCTTATTGCAAGTCATCCGGTGTTTCGTGACGAAGATCGTGTAAGGAGCCTCATACCTTACGAGAGCATCACGATGGAGCGCGGTCCCTGCTTCGGCCCATGCCCCGTCTACGAGATGACGATCAATCGAGACGGCAGCGCACTCCTTACGACCGATCATCTGCTGCCGGATAGGGCCCGGCGTTACTCAGCCAGCATCGGGCTCAACGACTATGCACGCCTAGCCCAGGTTGTGGAGATCGCTAGAGTTGCGGCGCCGCAGGCCGAGTACGTGGGCCAGTGGACAGACGACTTTGGCGTGACCATAACCGCCAAGACATCTAATGGCGTTTGGCGAGTTCAAGATTACGGCCAGGTGGCGCCGGCGGAGCTCTGGGCACTGGAAGAGCTTCTTCACAAGGCTCGTGATGATCTTGAGTGGGCAGGAGGCATTAGATGACGGCTAACAATTCATTCAAGCCGAAGCCGCTTCGCGGCTCGGCTTAATTCTGACGTTAGGCGTCCGGCAGCATGCATCGTGCAGGTGCGCAGCAATCTGTCCACGCGTCGTCCTTCCGGCATTCTGGTTCCTTCGCGTTCGGGTGCTCCGACGGCATCCGGCTTCAGTGGCCTCATCGCCAGGAGGCGCTCGCGGCATTTCGGCTTTCCACTTCGGACGTTGCCCGCTGTTCCCCGTGCGCTGAAGCCTCAATAGTTCGCGCCCTGATCCTTCTGCGGCTCCGGCTGGCAGCTTCCTTTCGTACAGGTCGCGCTCGTCACGACGTCCCCCCGCTTTCAGTAGCGGTCTGATCTAGAGTCCGTGGTTGATGGTAGTGGATGCCAGCTGCCTGGCGTAAGTCGTAGGGGTTAGCCCGCCCAGAACCTTCTTCGGTCGCTCTTCGTTGT
>JAYRUX010000007.1:147449-168996 GCA_041918855.1 Luteimonas sp. | reverse complement strand
GCTGTTCGCCGCAAGGGCTCGCGGCCATGGCCGCTCCCACAGGAACCGGGGAGTTGCCCGCTACGGGGCGCGGCGGCGTCGCCCGAAGCCGCGATAGGCCGCCCAGGCCAGCAGCGCCACCACCAGCGCACCCACCAGCGTGTCGACCGGCGTCGAGTACACCAGCAGCCCGCAGGCCACCAGCGCGCCCATCCCCAGCACGCGCTCGCGCGTGCCCGACGGGTGCTCCGGCGTGCCCAGCAGCAGGCTGAGGCCGGCGGCGATGTACGCCATCACCACCAGGGTCACCACCATGTTGATGATGGTCTCGAACTGGGTCGACACCGTCGGCGCCAAGGTGAAGAACGCGATCGCGGTCATGCCGGCGGCGATGATGAACAGGCCCCAGCCCGCCGAGCCGTTGCCGCGCATGCGCCCGAAGATCGCCGGCAGGAACCCGCGATGCGCGGCGCGCGCGCCCGATTCGCCGCTCACCAGCATCCAGCCGCCGAGGGTGCCGGTGGCCTTCAGCGCGGCGGCGGCGGCGATCACCGGGATCGCCCAGGCGCCGAACATCTCGCCGGCGACCATCGCGAACGGCGCGCCCGAGGCCGCCAGCCGCTCCACCGGCACGATGCCCATCATCAGCACCGACGACACCAGGTAGATCACGCCGGCGATGACGATGCCGCCGATGGTCGCCAGCGGCACGTTGCGGTCCGGGTCGCGGACCACGCCGGCCACCATCGCGCCCGTCTCCAGGCCGACGAAGGCCCAGAACACCGGCGCCAGCGACGCCAGCACCACGTAGGTATCGGAATTGCCGGTGACGTTCCAGGCCGCGCGGTAGGTGTCCGGGTCGAAGCTTCCCCAGCCGGCGATCAGCACCGCCGCCACCGGCAGCAGCCCGAATACGACGCAGAACGACTGGAAGCGCGCGATCGACCGCGGCCCCATCAGGTTCAGCGCGAACATCAGCCAGATCAGCACCACCTGGCCGATCACGCGCGGCCCCGTGCCGTCGCCGAACGGCAGCAGCAGCGACAGGTAGCCGAAGGCGGCGACCGCGATCGCGTTGTTGCCCATCCACGACGAGATCCAGTACAGCGTCGTGGCCAGGAAGCCCATGTCGCGGCCCAGTGCCGGGCGCACGTAGTCGTCGGGCGAGGTCAGGTCCGGGTACTGCCGCGCGAGCCGCGCGAACGCGCCGCCCAGCACCACCGCCAGCACCGTGCCCAGCAGCCATGCCAGCGCGGTGACGCCGCCGGACTTGGCCAGCGTCGCCGGCAGCAGGAAGAACCCGGAGCCGATCATGTTGTTGGCGACCACGAACGTGGCCAGGACCGGGCCGATCTTCTTCGCCGCGGCGGCCGTGGTGGCAGTCGTCATTCGCGTCTCCGGGAGTGCCGCCGGCGCGCGGGCGCCGGCGGCGGGCGGTCAGGCGTTGCGCAGCTTGCTGTGGCGGTAGCCGTAGAGCGCGTAGATGACCGCACCGATCGCAAGCCATGCCAGCAGCAGGTGCCAGTGGTCCTTGAACGGCTGCCAGAAGAGCATGAGGCAGGCGATCGTGCCCAGCGGGCAGATCACGATCGCGAACGGCACCCGGAACGGGCGGTGCAGGTCAGGACGCGTGTAGCGCAGGATCAGCACGCCCGCGCTCACGGTGGCGAAGGCGAGCAGGGTGCCCATGGACACGATGTCGCCGAGGAAGCCGACCGGCAGCAGGCCGGCGAGGATGGCCGCGGCGACGCCCACGATGATCGTGCCGATGTAGGGCGTGTGGAACCTGGGGTGCACGCGGCCGAACATGCGCGGCAGCAGGCCGTCGCGCGACATCGAGTAGAAGATGCGCGGCTGCGCCATCAGCATCACCAGGATCACCGACGCGAGGCCGGCGATGGCCGCCACCTCCACCCAGGTCTGCAGCCAGCCGAGCTGCGGATAGCTGTCGAGCGCGGTCGACACCGGCTCCGGGGTGCCGAGCAGGCGGAAGTCGACCATGCCGGTCAGCACGGCGCACATGGCGATGTAGAGCAGGGTGCACACCGCCAGCGAGCCGAGGATCCCGATCGGCATGTCCTTCTGCGGGTTGCGCGCCTCGCCGGCCGCGGTCGAGACCGCGTCGAAGCCGATGTAGGCGAAGAACACCACGGCCGATGCGCGGATCACGCCCTCCATGCCGTACTTGGTCCCGCCCTGGTTCTCGGGGATGAACGGGGTCCAGTTCGCCGGGTCGACGTACTGCATGCCGAAGGCGATGAACAACAGGATCACCGTGACCTTGAGCGCCACGATGATCGAGTTGACGAACGCGGACTGGGTGATGCCGACGTAGCCCACGCCGCTGACCGCGGCGATGATCAGGACCGCGGGCAGGTTGATCATGGCGCCGGTGCGGACGAAGGCGCTGGTGGCGGCGTCGTAGGCGTACGGCGCGCTGGCCAGCACCGCCGGCAGCGCGAGGTCGAAGTTCGAGAGGAAGGCGTTGAGGTAGCCCGACCAGCCCACCGCGACCGTGGACGCCGCGAACAGGTACTCCAGCACCAGGCACCAGCCGATGAACCAGGCCACGACCTCGCCGAGCGTCGCGTACGAGTACGAATAGGCGCTGCCGGACACCGGCAGCATGGCCGCGAACTCCGCGTAGCAGAGCCCCGCGAACGCGCAGGCGATGCCGGCGAACACGAAGCTCAGCATCACCGCGGGGCCCGCGTACTCCGCCGCCGCCTGGCCGGTGAGCACGAAGATGCCGGCGCCGATGACCGCGCCGATGCCGAGCAGGATGAGCTGGGTGCCGGTGAGCGTGCGCTTGAGCGTGCCTTCGCCTTCCAGGCCGCCCTCGAACGGTTCACCGGCGTCGACGTGGCCGGCCGGTTCGACGGGCTTGACCCTGAAAAGTCCGCTGGACATGCAGTTTCCCCTGGTGTGGCGCGCCGGGTCGGGCGACCGGGCACGTGGCAAGGCAGCGCCGCGTTGGCCACGGCAGGCCGTACCTTGCCAAAGCGTGCAGGGTGGCACAAGCGCCACGCGACGGGGTGCACGCCCTGCAGGCACCGGACGGGACAGCCCGGATGAGCGCGCGCGATACTGGCGCCCCCGCGAACGCACCCGAGGCACAGGAATGGATCTGACGCCCGCGACGGGTCCGATGCTTGCGGAGCTGCTGGCCCGCTACCGCAGGCGGGGGCATGGCGACGACGCGCTGGTGGACGACTTCCTCGCGCTCGATCGCGACGGCACGCCGGACCCGTACCGGCGCGAGCGGCTGGCGGGGCACTTCACCGCCTCGGCGCTGCTGGTCGATCGCCGGGGCCTGCGTGCCCTGCTGACCCACCACCGCAAGCTCGGGCTCTGGCTGCAGCCCGGCGGGCACGCCGATGGCGACCGCGACCTCGCGCGGGTCGCGCTGCGCGAGGCGACCGAGGAATCGGGCCTGGCCGGGCTGTCGGTGCTGCCGGAGGTGTTCGACATCGACCGGCACTGGATCCCGGCGCACCGGCACGTGCCGGCGCACTGGCACTACGACGTGCGCTTCGTGGTGCGCGCGGGCGACTGCGAGGACTTCGTCGTCGGCGAGGAATCGCATGCGCTCGCCTGGCGCGGGATCGACGACATCGCCGCCGACCCCGGCATGGACGCCTCGCTCCGCCGCATGGCCCGCCGCTGGCTGGACAGGACCCCATCCCGCACCTGACGCCCCGGCCCCCGTAGGAGCGGCCCATGGCCGCGACCGCACTGGCGGGGTTCGCGGGTCGCGGCCATGGGCCGCTCCTGCAGGTGAGCCTGGCGCATGCCTCAGTACAGCACCCGCGTCCGCAACGTCCCCGGCACCTCGGCCATCGCCGCGCGCAGCTTCGCCGCCTGCACGTCGTCTGCGGAGACGTCGATCACCACGTAGCCGACGTGGGCGTCGGTGCGCAGGAACTGGCCGTCGATGTTGATGCCGTGCTGCGAGAAGATCTCGTTGATCCTGGACAGCACGCCGGGCACGTTGCGGTGGATGTGCAGCAGGCGGTGGCTGCCGGCGTGCTCGGGCAGGGTGACCTCGGGGAAGTTCACCGCCGACAGCGTGCTGCCGTTGTCGCTGTAGCGCACCAGCTTGGCCGCGACCTCGATGCCGATGTTGTCCTGCGCCTCCAGCGTGCTGCCGCCCACGTGCGGGGTGAGGATGACGTTGTCCATACCCGCCAGCGGCGACACGAAGGCGTCGCCGCTGCCCTGCGGTTCCACCGGGAACACGTCGACCGCGGCGCCGCCGAGGCGGCCCGAGGCCAGCGCCTCGGCCAGCGCCTCGATCACCACGACGGTGCCGCGCGAGGCGTTGATGAGGTGCGCGCCGGGCTTCATCCGCGCGATCTCGGCGGCGCCGACCATCCACTGCGTCGCCGGGGTCTCGGGCACGTGCAGGGTGATGATGTCCGCCCGCTGCAGCAGGTCGTCCAGGTCCGCGGCCGCGCGCGCGTTGCCGAGCGACAGCTTGGCCTCGATGTCGTGGAACAGCACCTGCATGCCCAGCGACTCCGCCAGCACGCCGACCTGGGTGCCGATGTGGCCGTAACCGACGATGCCCAGCGTCTTGCCGCGCACCTCGTGGCTGCCGGCGGCGGACTTGGACCAGCCGCCGCGGTGGCATTCCGCGCTCTTCCGCGGGATGCCGCGCATCAGCATGATGGCTTCCGCGATCACCAGCTCGGCGACGCTGCGGGTATTGGAGTAGGGCGCGTTGAACACCGGGATGCCGGCCAGCTCCGCGGTGTGCAGGTCGATCTGGTTGGTGCCGATGCAGAACGCGCCGATGGCCATCAGCCGCCGCGCCTCCGCGAGCACGCCGGCATCGAGCTGGGTGCGCGAGCGGATGCCGAGGATGTGCGCGCTGGCGATCTCGGCCTTGAGTTCCGCTTCCGGCAGCGCCTTGGGGAGGCTGTCGATGCGGCTGTAGCCGGCGGCGCGGAACACGGTTTCCGCGCTGGGGCTGATGCCCTCCAGCAGCAGCACGCGGATGTCCTGTTTCGGGAACGAGGTCTTCTGCATGGGCGGGCGCGCAGGCGGCGGGCCAGTGTGCCAGAGCGCGCTGGACGCTGGCGGGGGTGCCTGTCAGTCTGGCCTGCCCGCCTGCGCAACCGCCCGCATGCCTGAAGACCACCTGCAGTCCCTGCGCGACGCCGTGCCCGGGCTGGTGCTGAAGACCGACCCTGCCGATCTCGAGTACTACGGCCGCGACTGGACCCGGCGCTGGGTGCCGGCGCCACTGGCCATCGCGCTCCCGGACAGCGTCGGTGAGGTGCAGGCGGTGGTGCGCTGGGCCAACGCCGCCGGCGTCGCCATCGTGCCCTCGGGCGGGCGCACCGGCCTGTCCGGAGGCGCCGTCGCCGCCAACGGCGAACTCGTGCTGAGCCTGGAGCGCATGAAGCGCGTGCTCGCCTTCGACGCCATCGACCGCACCCTGACGGTCGAGGCGGGCGTCGTGCTGGACGCGGTGCACGAGGCGGCCCGCGGCCACGGCCTCGCGTACCCGGTGGACTTCGCCGCGCGCGGCTCCTGCACCATCGGCGGCACCATCGCGACCAATGCCGGCGGCATCCGCGTGCTCCGCTACGGCAACACGCGCGAGTGGATCGCGGGAATCAGGCTGGTCACCGGCACCGGCGAGCTGCTCGACCTCAACCGCGGCCTGGTCAAGAACTCCAGCGGCTACGACCTGCGCCACCTCGCGATCGCCTCCGAGGGCACGCTCGGCATCGTGGTCGAGGCGACCTTGCGCCTCACCAGCCCGCCGCCCCCGACCAGCGTGATGCTGCTGGCGCTGCCGTCGTTCGAGGGCCTGATGCAGGTGTTCGCGACCCTGCGCGCGCGGCTGCACCTGGAGGCGTTCGAGTTCTTCACCGACCGCGCGCTGCACCACGTGGTCGCGCACGGCTCACAGGCGCCGTTCGCGGAGATGCATGCGTTCTACGTGGTCGCCGAATTCGCCAGCGGCAGCGCGGAGCAGGAAGCGCAGGTGCTGGCCGCGTTCGAGCATTGCGTGGAGCAGGGCTGGGTGGCCGATGGCGTCATCAGCCAGGGCGACACCCAGGCCGCGCAACTGTGGCGCCTGCGCGAAGGCATCACCGAAAGCCTGGCGCCGCACGTGCCGTACAAGAACGACGTCTCGGTGCGGGTCTCGGCCATGCCGGCGTTCCTCGCCGAGACCCAGGCACTGCTCGCCCGCGAGTACCCCGACTTCGACGTGGTCTGGTTCGGGCACATCGGCGACGGCAACCTGCACATCAACGTGCTCAAGCCGGCCGGGCTCGAGCAGCCGGCCTTCGTGGCGCAATGCGAGCAGGTGACCGCGCTGCTGGCCGGGCGCCTGGCCGCGCACGGCGGCAGCATCTCCGCCGAGCACGGCATCGGCCTGGTCAAGAAGAAGTACCTGTCCGGCACCCGCAGCGAGGCCGAGATCGCGGTGATGCGCGGCATCCGCCGCGCCCTGGACCCCAACGGCATCCTCAACCCCGGCAAGCTGTTCGACCCGTAGCAGGACGGCTGCGCGCGGCGCGATGGCCGATCCAGGCTGCGCCAGCCCCTGTGCGAGCGGCCATGGCCGCGAGCTCTGAACGCACACCCGGAAACGTTCAGTCGCCGGGACCCCGCCGGCGTTACCCTTTGCGCCACCCCGTTCACCGGACTGCCGCGATGTCCCTGCGATCCCTCCTCTTCGTCCTGCTGCTGGCGATGGCCGCCGCCCCCGCGTCCGCCGCGAGCTTCGCCAGCAGTGCCGGCAGTGCGACGTCCGGATCCACGGCGGGTACCACCGGCAGCACCTCCGGCGACGACAAGGTCGTGCTCCAGGCGCGCGACGATGCCGCCAGCTTCGTCGCCAGCAACGGCCAGATCCGCGGTGCCTACCTGGAGGCCGCGCTGCGGGCGCTGCGCGGACGCGGCGGCGACGCCGCCCATGCCTCCGACCTGGAGTTGGCACGGGCCATCCTGGCGCTGTGACGGCGGGCGTGGCGGTCGCGACGCGATGAGGCGCGTCCGTCGCGGCTGGCCGCTGCTGGCGCTGGCGCTCGCGTCCGGCGTGCCGACGGCGCATGCGTCGTGGCTTCCGTCCACGCCTCCGCTGGTGCTCGATGGGAGCGGGCTGACGACCCGGGAAGCGGTTGCCGCGCGTGGCTTCCTGGATACCGCCACCGCAGCCATGCCGCCCGCGCTCGTAGGCCCCGGCGGCGATGGCGCAACGCGCGTACGCTGGCGCGACGACCTGCCCGCGCATGTGGACGGCCGCGCGCGCGGCCGCGGCGTCGCCCTGCCGCGCCGGCTTCTCGCCGGGTGGATGTCGCGTCCGCCCGGGGCAGGGGACGGGCACGCCACCCGGGCGGCCATGGCCGCGCTCGTGCACGAACTCGCCCACGTCCACGACCGCTCGCGCCGGGGGCGCCTGTCGTCCGATCCGCGCCTGCTCGACCTCGCCGGCTGGCAGGTGCAGCCACTGCGGCCGGGCCTGCGCACGCGCGCGAACGCCTTCACCGATCGCTCGCCGGACGTGTACGAGCTCGCGTCGCCGGCGGAGTTCGTCGCGGTCAATCTCGAGCATTTCGTGCTCGATCCGGACTACGCCTGCCGCCGGCCGGCGTTGCACGCCTACTTCGCCGCGCACTTCGCCTGGTCGCCGCCGCGGGCGCCCTGCGCGCCTGGCGTGGCGTACCTGGAGGCGGGCGCGGACGCCGGCGTCACGCCGCTGCTGCAACTCGATCCCGCGCGCGTCCACGCCATCGACTACCTGCTGGCCGAGGGCAACGCGAACCTCGCCAGCCGCTGGGGCCACGGCATGCTGCGGCTGGTGGTGTGCGCACCGGGCCGCCCACGCGGCCCGGACTGCCGCCTGGATCTCGAGCACCACCGGGTGCTGTCGTTCCGCGCCTTCGTCGACGACCTGCAGCTCTCGAGCTGGCGCGGGCTCACCGGCTCCTATCCGTCGCGCCTGTTCGTGCTGCCGCTGGACCAGGTGGTGGACGAATACACGCGGGTCGAGCTTCGCACCCTGCGCTCAATCCCGTTGCGGCTGGAGGACGCCGAGATCGCGTCGTTGCTGGAGCGCACCGCGCAGCTGCACTGGGGCTACGACGGCCGCTACCGCTTCATCGGCAACAACTGCGCGGTCGAGACCTACAAGCTGCTGCACGACGGCGTGCCCAGGCTCGCCGGCGCGCGCCTGTCGAGCATCACCCCGACCGGCCTGCTGCGGCGGCTGGAGCGCGCGGGCGTCGCCGATGCCTCCGTGCTGGACGACCCTGTGGAGGCGGTCCGGCTCGGCTACCGCTTCGAGTCGCTCGCGGCGCACTTCGATGCGATGTACGCCGTCGCGCAGGCCACGCTGTCATTGCCCGCGCCCGACGCGCTGCAGTGGATGGCACTGCCGCCACCCTCGCGTGCGCCCTGGCTGGAGCGCGGAGACGTGCGCGCGTCGGCGGCCCTGCTGCTGCTGGAACAGGCGGCGTTGCGGCGGCAGGAGGTCCTGGCGCGCGACGAGCTCAAGCGCGCGCTGGGCGACATGCCCGATGGCGATGCGCCGGAGGCGCTGCAGGCGCTGCTGCGCGAAGGCGGGCTGCTCGCGAAGCCGGCGAACCTGCTCCCGCCCGGTGGCTACGGCCTCCCGCAGCAGGACGAGCGCGCACACGCGACGCGCGAGGCGCGCCGGCACATGGGGAAGTTCGCGGCCCTCGAGGTAACGGTGCGCGACGAGGCACTGCGCCACCTGGCACCCGGGCGCCGGCAGGCCATCGCCGACGGCGAGGCCAACGTCGCCGCGCTGTCGTCACGTCTGCGGCAGTTGCACCGGGACGCGGGCGGGGTGGTTCTGGAATAGCCGGGGCGGATCCGGCGCGGGCTGGCAGGTGGTGAATTCCTCCGCGGACTGGCCCCTGCGGGGCCTTTATGTCCGCTGCGGAACACACCACCCGCCCGCCGACAGGTCCGGGCTGTTGGAAAGGCAACAGCCGCGCGTGTCTCGAGGCGTCCACATCGGGTGCGGTCGGGCGCGGGCTGGCGGGTGGTGAATTCCTCCGCGGACTGGCCCCTGCGGGGCCTTTATGTCCGCTGCGGAACACACCACCCGCCCGCCGACAGGTCCGGGCTGTTGGAAAGGCAACAGCCGCGCTGCCTTGTCGAGGAGGCGGGGCTGCGGGGTGCGCAGCCGACATAAAGGGCCCGAAGGGACCAGTCGGCGGAGTCACCCTGCAGGTCCGCCTCCGATCGCGCGTGCCCTGGAGCCTGCACGCCGGGAGCGGATGCGGCGCGGGCTGGCGGGTGGTGAATTCCTCCGCGGACTGGCCCCTTCGGGGCCTTTATGTCCGCTGCGGAACACACCACCCGCCCGCCGACAGGTCCGGGCTGTTGGAAAGGCAACAGCCGCGCTGCCTTGTCGAGGAGGCGGGGCTGCGGGGTGCGCAGCCGACATAAAGGGCCCGAAGGGACCAGTCGGCGGAGTCACCCTGCAGGTCTGCCTCCGATCGCACGAATCTGCACGCTCGAGCTTCGGAGCTGCGGGCGTCGACTCAGTCCGCGCGGCCGCCGAATTCGCCGGTGGTGGTGTTGACCCAGACGCGCTCGCCGTTGCCGATGTATTCGGGCACCTGGATCTCGATGCCGGTGGACAGGCGCGCAGGCTTGGGGCGCTTGGTGGCGGTGCCGCCCTTGAGTTCGGGCGGGGTTTCGACGACTTCGAGCACGACGCTCTGCGGCAACTGCAGGGCCACGGGCTGGTCGTCGATGATCTGCACGTAGCAGCCGGCCAGGCCGTCGCTGATGTAGCCGGCGCCGTCGCCGACGACATCGGCGTCGAGCGTGTAGGGCGTGTAGTCCTCGTCGTCCAGGAACACGAAGGCGTCGCCGTCCTTGTACGAGAAGGTCGCCTGCCGGCGCGAGAGCTCGACTTCCTTCAGCTCGTCGTCGCCGCCGAGGCTGAGGTCGTACTTGGTGCCGCCGGGCACGGCGTACATGGTGAAGCGGAACTTGACGTTGCCGCCGCGGCCCTGCGGCGACGAGCGCTCGATGTCGCGCACCTGGTACACGGTGCCGTTGTGCTCGACCACGTTTCCTTTCTTGACGTCGTAGGCTTTCATTCTGGAGTTCTTGGAATGGAGGTGTGGGAATGCGCCGCGGCGCGGAGGGAGCTCGCCGCCATGGCGGCTCCCACAGGACGTTGGCGCAGGAAAGGATTACTTCGGCGCGAGGCGGACGGCGCCGTCGAGGCGGATGGTCTCGCCGTTGATGTAGCGGCTGGCGACGATGAAGGCGACGAGTTCCGCGAACTCGGCGGGCTGGCCCAGCCGCGACGGGAACGGGATCGACGCCGACAGCGACTGCTGCACCTCGTCGGGCATGCCGTCGACCATCGGCGTCCAGAAGATGCCAGGCGCGATGGTGTTGACGCGGATGCCGAAGCGCGCGAGCTCGCGCGCCATCGGCAGGGTCATGCCGACCACGCCGCCCTTCGACGCCGAATACGCGGCCTGGCCGATCTGGCCCTCGTAGGCCGCGACCGAGGCGGTGTTGACGATGACACCGCGCTCGCCGTCCTCGCCCGGGGCATTCGCCTGCATCGCGGCGGCCGCGGCCTTGGCGACGTTGAAGCTGCCGACCAGGTTCACCATCACCGTGGTGCTGAAGGTCCTGAGCGGCATCGGCGCCTCGCGCCCGAGCACGCGGCCGGCGCCGAGGATGCCGGCGCAGTTCACGGCGACGTTGAGGCCACCGAGGAAATCCTTCGCGGCGGCGACGTTGGCGGACACGCCGTCCTCGTCGGTCACGTCGGTGCGCAAGTAGCGCGCGTTGGCCTCACCGAGCGCGGAGACGGCATCGGCCGCCTTGTCGTCGTTGACGTCGAACAGCGCGACGCGGCCGCCCTGCGCGACCAGGTGGGTGGCGACCGCCAGCCCGAGGCCGGAGACGCCGCCGGTGACGATGGCGCGGGTGTCTGCGAGTTGCATGGGGAGTCCTGGCGCGAAAACCGCGATTTTAGCCGGCCCCGCCGCACGGCGTCGCCCCGTGCCGGCGGCTCAGGGTGCCTTGGCCGTCCGCTGCACCGCGATGCGCCGCGCGAACTCGTCCGGGGCGAGGCCCGGTGCATACAGGAAGCCCTGGCCCACCGGCACGCCGAGCTTGAGCAGGAACCGCCGCTGCGCCTCGGACTCGATGCCCTCGGCCACCAGCCCCAGCCCCAGGCTGCGCGCGATGCCGGCCACCGCCTGGCACACCGCGACGTCGGACTGGTTGCCCGGCACGCCTTCCACGAACAGCTGGCTGAGCTTGAGGCCGTGGATCGGCAGGCGGCGCAGGTAGTTGAGCGCGCTGTAGCCCTCGCCGAAGTCGTCAATGGAGAGCAGCACGCCGAGTGCGCGCAACCGCGCGAAGGTCCTGAGCGTCTCGGGGGCATCCTCGATCAGCACCCGTTCGGTGAACTCGAGCTCCAGTGCCGCGCCGGGCAGGCCAAAGGCATCGAGCGCCTCGCGGACGGTATTGGCGAGGTCGTCGCCGAGGAACTGGCGGTAGGACACGTTGACCGCCACCCGCACCAGGCCCAGGCCGGCATCGCGCCAGCCGGCGACCTGGCGGCAGGCCTCGCGCAGCACCCAGCCGCCGATGCGCACGATGTCGCCGGTGGTCTCGGCGTGGCCGATGAAGTGGTCGGGGCGCATCTCGCCCAGGTGGTGGCTCTGCCAGCGGATCAGCGCCTCGGCGGCGACGATGCGCCCGAAGCGCAGGTCCACCTGCGGCTGGTAGACCAGGTGGAACTCCTCGTTGTCGGCGGCGCGGCGCAACTGGGTCTCGAAGCGCAGGCGGTCGCGCTGCGACTGCGCCAGGGCCGGGGTGAACGCCTGGCGCCCGTTGCGCATGCGCCGCTTGCTGTCGTACATCGCTGCGTCCGCGTTCTGGATCAGCAACTGCGGGCGGTCGCCGTCCTGCGGCGCGTGCGCGATGCCGATGCTGGCGGTGATGCCGAACTCCTCCTTCTCGAAGCGGAAGGGGGCCGCGAACGCGGCGAGGATCGCGTCCGCCAGGCGCTCTGCGCAGCCGCCGTCGTCGGAGGTGCCGCACACCACCAGGAACTCGTCGCCACCGAAGCGCGCGATCAGGCCCTCGGTGCCAACCGCGCCGCGGATGCGCCCGGCGGCGTCGGTCAGCAGCGTGTCGCCGGCGGCGTGGCCGAGCACGTCGTTGACCATCTTGAAGCGGTCGAGGTCGACGTAGAGCACCGCGACCGCCGACTGCGCGGGGTCGGCCAGCCGCTCGCCGATCTCGCCGAGGATCGCGTCGCGGTTCATCAGCCCGGTCAGCGGGTCGGTGCGCGCCTGCACGCGCAGCGTCTCCTCGCCGTGCTTGATGTCGGTGATGTCCTGCAGCGTTCCGGTGAGTCGTGACGCGCCGGGGTCGCCGGGTTCGGCTTCGCCGATCACCCGCACCCAGAACGCGTGGCCGTCGCCGCGCGCGCCCTGCAGCTCCAGTTCGAAGCCCTCGCCGCGCAGTACCGCGGCGTCGACCGCTGCACGCAGGCGCGCGCGGTCCGGCGGACACAGGCAGTCGACCATCGCCTGCATCGTCGCCGGTGGCGCAGGCTGGGCGAGGATGTGGACCGACTCGTCGGTGAGGTAGAGGCGGTCGGCGGTGCAGTCCCACTCCCAGCCACCGATGTGGGCCAGCGCCTGCACGCGGTCGAACAGCGCGCTGTCGCGCTTGAGCTCGGTGACGTCGGAGAACAGCGACAGCACCTGGTGCGGCGTGTCCGAGTCCGGCGGATACTGAGGCACCGCCGTCACCGACATCCACGTGAGCTGCCGGCGATGCTTCTGGTACAGGCCCAGCAGGGTGCTGTCGATGGTGCGCCCGGTACGCAGCGCACGCATGGCCGGGTACTCCTCCCAGGGCATCTCGCTGCCGTCCTCGCGTACCGCGATCCAGCGCTCGAAGCGCATCGCATCCGCAAGCGACTGGCCCGGCTCCACGCCGAACATGCGCAGGGCGGCGGAGTTGCCGTAGGTCACCCTGCCTTCGGCGTCGCGGATCACGATTCCCTTGTCCACCACTTCCAGCAGCTCGCGGTAGCGCACTTCCGCCTCGCGCCGGCGGCTGAGGTCGCGCGCCACGGCGACCAGGCACTTGCGGCCGTCGTGGTCGAAGCCGGCGGAGTGCACCTCCACCGGGAACCGGGTGCCGTCGGCACGCATGTTGGTGACTTCGATGACGTAGCTGTCGCCGCGGTCCAGCGCCTCCCACACCGGACCCATGTGGCCCCTGGGCAGTTCCGGGTTGAGCACGTCGATGGGCTGGCCGATGATCTCCTCGCGCGGGCGCCGATAGGCCTCCATGCCGGCGCGGTTGAGGTCGAGGACGATGCCGTGCTCGTCGATGATGCTGACCGGGTCCGGCACCGCGTCGAACAGCGCGTGGTAGCGCAGCCGCGCGGTCTCGGCGTCCGCACTCGATGCGCGCAGCGCGTCGCGGGCGCGGGCGAGCAGTTCGCGTGCGTGCGCCGGCAGGGCGAGGTCGCGGCAGGCGCCGTCCAGGGCCGCCAGGATCTGCGCGTTGCCGTCGTTGGCCGACAGCACCTGCGTGGTTCCCGGCAGCCGGCGCGCGGTCATGTCGTGGCGCGCGCCCGGGCGACCCGGCTGCCGGTCGCGCGCCCGAGCCGGGCGGCGAGCCAGCGGCCGGTGTCGGCGAGGGCGTCGAGGTCGACGCCGGTGTCGATGCCCATCCCGTGCAGCATGTACACCAGGTCCTCGGTGGCGACGTTGCCGCTGGCGCCCTTCGCGTACGGGCAGCCGCCGGTGCCGGCCACCGCGGCGTCGACCACCGCAACGCCCTCTTCGAGGCAGGCAAGCACGTTGGCGAGCGCCTGGCCGTAGGTGTCGTGGAAGTGGATGGCGAGCGCGTCCATGGGCACCGCGGCGGCGACCGCGCGCAGCATCGCCCGGGCCTTGCCGGGCGTGCCGGTGCCGATGGTGTCGCCCAGCGACACTTCGTAACAGCCGAGCCCATGCAGCGCCGCCGCCACGCGCACCACGTCCGACACCGGCACCTCGCCCTGGTAGGGGCAGCCGAGCACGGTGGACACGTAGCCGCGCACGCGCACGCCGTCGGCATGCGCGCGCGCCATCACCGGGCGGAAGCGCTCGATCGATTCGTCGATGCCGGCGTTGGTGTTGCGGCGGTTGAAGGCTTCGGAGGCCGCGGTGAACACCGCGACTTCGTCGGCACCGGCGGCACGGGCGCGCAGGTACCCCTGTTCGTTGGGCACCAGCACCGGGTAGGCGACGCCGGGCACGCGGGTGATGCCGGCGAAGACCTCGGCGGCATCCGCGAGCTGTGGCACCCACTTCGGGCTGACGAAGCTGGTGGCCTCGATGGTGCGCAGGCCGGTCGCGGACAGCCGGTCGACCAGCTCGATCTTGGTCGCCGCCGGCACCAGGGTCGCCTCGTTCTGCAGGCCGTCGCGCGGGGAGACCTCGACGATGCGGACGCGGGCGGGCAGCGCCATGCTCAGGCCTCCAGCACGACCAGCACGGCGTCGGCGTCGACGAAATCGCCCTCGGCCACGCGCACCTCGGCGACGACACCGTCGCGTGGGGCCTTGAGCGCGAGTTCCATCTTCATCGCCTCCATCACCAGCAGCTCCTGCCCCTGGACCACCGTTGCCCCCGCCGCCACGCGTGCCACCACCACGCGCCCCGGCATGGGCGCGACCACGCGGTCGCCGCCGCTGCCGGCATCGGCGTGCCCGGCCTCGTAGGCCGGCACGCGCTCGAAGCGCCAGCGCCGTTCGCCGTCGTGCAGCTGCAGGCTCCCCGACGCCGCGTCGACATCCACACGATAGCGCCGCCCCACGCCATCGAAACGTGCGCTGAGGCTGCTTCCGGCCACGTCGCTGCCCGCTGGCGGCTCCAGGCGCGCGCCTTCGACGCGGACATCGGCCCCCGCGCCGTCGTCCTGGACGCCATGGATCGCGTAGTGGCCACCGCTGCCCCGCGCCTCGAACACGTGGCCGGTGTCGCCGGCACGCAGCACCAGGCGGCGTTGCCCGGCGTGACCCAGCCGCCAGCCGTCGGCGATCGCCCAGGGCGAGTGCGGATCGCGGCTGCCGGCCGCGGCGTGCGCCGCCTGCGCCTCTTCGGCCAGCAGGGCCACGGCGGCCGCCGCGGCGAAGGCATGGTCGCGCCCGGCGTCGCCGCCGGCCTCGCCCAGGAAGTCGTCGAGGTGGCGGTCGAGGTAACCGGTGTCGATGCGGCCCTCGACCACGGCCGGGTGCCGCACCAGGCGCTCCAGGAACGCGATGTTCGATTTCGGCCCGTCGATGGTGCAGGCCGCCAGCGCCTCGCGCATCCGCGCCAGCGCCCGCGGGCGGTCGCGGTCGTGGACGATCAGCTTGGCGATCATCGGGTCGTAGAAGATCGTGACCTCGTCGCCCTCGACGACGCCGGCGTCGATGCGCACGTGCGCCGACGGCGGCGGCAGCCGCAGGCGCCGGAGGCGCCCGGAGCCGGGGAGGAAGCCGGCATCGGGGTCCTCCGCGTACAGGCGCACCTCGATCGCATGCCCCTGCTGCGGGATGTCGGCCTGCGCCAGCGGCAGGCGCTCGCCGGCGGCGACGCGCAGCTGCCATTCCACCAGGTCCAGCCCGGTCACCATCTCTGTCACCGGATGCTCGACCTGCAGCCTCGTGTTGATCTCCATGAAGTAGAACGAGGACGGACGGCCTTCGGCGTCGGGCTCGACGATGAACTCCACCGTCCCGGCGTTGGCATAGTCGATGGCGCGCGCGGCGAGCACCGCGGCGTCGCCCATGGCCGCGCGCAGCGCGGGCGAGAGCATCGCCGAGGGCGATTCCTCGAGCACCTTCTGGTAGCGCCGCTGCGCCGAGCACTCGCGCTCGTTGAGGTGGAGGGTGGTTCCGTGGTGGTCGCCGAAGACCTGGATCTCGATGTGCCGGGGCGACTCGATGTAGCGCTCCAGCAGCACCCGGTCGCGGCCGAAGGCGTTGCGCGCCTCGCGCTGGCAGCTTTCCAGCATCGGCAGGAAGTCTTCCGCCGAGCGCACGACGCGCATGCCCTTGCCGCCGCCGCCATGGGCGGCCTTGATCATCAGCGGGAAGCCGATGCGCGCGGCCTCGCGCACAAGCAGCGCCGGATCCTGGTCATCGCCCGTGTAGCCGGGCACCACCGGCACGCCGGCCGCCTGCATCAGTTCCTTGGCGCCGGCCTTGCTGCCCATCGCACGCATGGACGCCGCGCGCGGGCCGACGAAGGCGATGCCTGCCGCCTCCACCGCTTCCGCGAACTCCGCGTTCTCCGACAGGAAGCCGTAGCCCGGGTGGATGGCATCGGCACCGGTGCGGCGCGCGACCTCCAGGATGGCGTCGCCGCGCAGGTAGCTGTCCTGCGGACGCGGGCCACCGATGTGGTGCGCCTCGTCGGCCAGGCGCACGTGCTGCGCGTCGGCATCGGCATCGGAGTACACGGCGACGGTACGGATGCCGAGCCGGCGCGCGGTGCGCAGGATGCGGCAGGCGATCTCGCCGCGGTTGGCGACCAGCAGCGTGGCGAACATCGGCGTCGGCATCGGGATCCGGGGTGGGGAAGGGGAGTCAGCCATGCGCCGCCCACGCGGGCGCGCGCTTGTCGAAGAACGCCGCCAGGCCTTCCTGGCCTTCGGCGGACACGCGCAGGGCGGCGATCAGGTCGGCGTTGCGGGCGTCCATGGCTTCGCGGTCGTGGGTGGCGGCCACCTCGCGCACCAGGCGCTTGGCGGCCGCGGCCGCGACCGGGCCCGCGCGCAGCAGCAGCGCCGCCTGGCGCTCGACCGCGGCGTCGAGCCCATCGGCATCGACCACCTGGTGCAGCAGGCCGATGCGCAAGGCTTCCGCGGCATCGAACACCTCGGCGGTGGCGAACCAGCGCCGCGCCTGGCGCGCGCCGATCGCGGCCACCACGTAGGGCGAGATCACGGCCGGCAGCAGCCCGAGCCGGGATTCGGTGAGGCCGAACTTCGCAGCCGGCACGCCGATGGCGATGTCGCAGCAGGCCACCAGCCCGACGCCGCCGCCGAATGCGGCGCCGTGGACGCGGGCGATGGTCGGCTTCGGCAGTTCGTCCAGCGCGCGCATCAGCGCGGCCAGCGCCAGCGCATCGGTGCGGTTGTCGGCCTCGCTGGCGGCGGCCATGGCACGCATCCAGCCGAGGTCGGCACCGGCGGAGAACGAGGCGCCGCTGCCTTCGAGCACGACCACGCGGACCGCAGGGGCCGCGCTTGCGGCGTCGATCGCGGCGCGGAGCTCCGCGATCAGGCTGGCGTCGAAGGCGTTGTGCACCTCCGGCCGGTCCAGGCGCAGGCGCGCGACCGGGCCGGACAGGTCGACATGCAGGGATGCGGGCATCGGGCAGGGCGTTCGGCGGAGGTCCGGGCATGATAGCCGGAGGGGCCGGCGCGCCCTCCGCCGACCTGTCGGCGTAGTACAATGAGAACAATTCGCATCCGCGCCGGATCGCCTTGAAGCTCTCGCAACTGCCGCGGCGTACCGCCGCCACCGTCGACGCCGTCGACGACATCGCTCCGAACGACGCCATCGCCCGCCGTCTGCGCGAGCTCGGCTTCGTCGCCGGGGAGCGCGTCGAGGTCGTGGCCGCCGGCCCGATCGGCGCCGAGCCGCTGCTGGTGCAGGTGGGATTCACCCGCTTCGCCCTGCGACGCAGCGAGGCCGCGCGCGTGCGCGTGCATCCCGATGTCGCCGGGGTTTCGCCATGAACGCCACCACCGCCGACGGCCCGGTCGCCGTGCCCGCCACGGCGCCGCTGCGCCTGGCGCTGGTCGGCAGCCCCAACTGCGGCAAGACCGCGCTGTTCAACCAGCTCACGGGCAGCCGGCAGAAGGTAGCCAACTACGCCGGCGTCACGGTGGAGCGCAAGGAAGGGCGGATGCACATGCCGTCCGGGCGCGAAGTCGCGGTGCTGGACCTCCCGGGCACCTACAGCCTGCAGCCCGCGAGCCTGGACGAGGCCATCACCCGCGACCTGTGCCGTGGCTTCTATCCGGGCGAGCCGGTGCCGGACCTGCTGGTGTGCGTGGTGGACGCCACCAACCTGCGCCTCCACCTGCGCCTGGTGCTCGAGCTGCGCACGCTGGGGCGGCCGATGATCGTGGCGCTGAACATGGCCGACCTCGCCGCGCGCCGCGGCATCGCCATCGACCGCGAGGTCCTGCAGCGCGAGCTCGGGGTGCCGGTGGTCGACACCATCGCCGTGCGCCACGGCGGCGCCGCGGCCCTGCTCGAGCAGGTCGATCGCATTGCCGGCCACCTGCACGCGCCCGCGGCCCCGGCGCTGGATGCCGACGCGCTGCACGTCGAGACCCGGCGCCTGCTCGATGCCGCGGTGTCGATGCCCACGCGCACCGCGAAGCTGGACGACACCCTCGACCGCATCCTGCTGCACCCGGTATTCGGCCTGCTGACCCTGGCGGTGGTGATGTTCCTGATCTTCCAGGCGGTCTACGCCTGGGCGACGCCGCTCATGGACGCCATCGATGCCGGCACCGCCTGGCTCGCGGGCCGCGTGGCCACGACGCTGCCCGAGGGCCCGCTCGCCAGCCTGCTCGGCGACGGCATCATCTCCGGCCTCGGCAGCGTGGTGATCTTCCTGCCGCAGATCCTGATCCTGTTCGCCTTCATCATCGCGCTAGAGGAGTCGGGCTACCTGCCGCGCGCGGCGTTCCTGCTCGACAGGATGATGGCGGGCGCGGGATTGTCCGGGCGTTCCTTCATCCCGCTGCTGTCGAGTTTCGCCTGCGCCATTCCCGGGATCATGGCCACGCGCTCGATCCAGGATCCGCGCGACCGGCTCGCCACGATCATGGTCGCGCCGTTGATGACCTGCTCGGCGCGGCTGCCGGTCTACGCGCTCCTGATCGGTGCCTTCATCCCCGAGCAGCAGGTGTGGGGCGGATTCAACCTGCAGGGCATCGTGCTGTTCGCGCTGTACATGGCCGGCATCCTGAGCGCGCTCGCGGTGTCGTACGTGATGAAGAAGTGGCGCACCGACAAGGGCGAGCACCCGTTGCTGCTGGAGCTCCCGGCCTACCGCATGCCGCACCCGCGCGACGTGCTGATCGGGCTCTACGAGCGCGGCATGATCTTCCTCAAGCGCGTCGGCGGCATCATCCTCGCGCTGACCATCCTGCTGTGGTTCCTGCTGTCGTTCCCGGCGGCGCCGGCGGACGCGGTGGGCCCGGCGATCGACTACAGCTTCGCCGGCCGCATCGGCCATGCGATGACCGCGGTGTTCGCGCCGCTCGGCTTCAACTGGCAGATCTGCATCGCGCTGATCCCGGGCCTCGCCGCGCGCGAGGTGGCGGTGTCGTCGCTGGCGACGGTGTATGCGCTGTCGGCGGCCGACGACGACGCCGCGACCCAGGCGCTGACGCCGCTGATCGCCGACGGCTGGTCGCTCGCGACCGCGCTGTCGCTGCTGGTGTGGTTCGTGTACGCGCCGCAGTGCATCTCCACCTGGGCCACCATCAAGCGCGAGACCAACTCGTGGAAGGTGATGGCGGCCAGCGCGGGCTACCTGTTCCTGCTGGCCTACGTGGCGTCGCTGCTCACCTACCAGGTGGCGGTGGCGCTGGGGGCGGGCTGAGGCGTGGACGCCGGGATCGCCATGGGCCTGCAGTACGCGGTCATCGCGCTTGCGGTCGTCGCGAGTGCGTGGGTGGTGGTGGCGAAGCAGTTCCCGCAGGCCGCGCGGCGGCTGCGGGTGGCGGTAGCGGTGGTGCTGTTGCGCGAGGCTCGCCCGCGCTGGCTGCAGGCCGTCGGCCGGGTGGTGGCGCCTGCGCCGCAGCCCGGCGGCAGCGATTGCGGCGGCTGCAACGGCTGCGGGCCGAACCCGCCGCGCTGAGCCTCAGTGCCGCGTGCCGCGCTTCGGCGGACGGCGGTCGTTGGTCGGCATCACCTGCACGGCGAGCTTGAACGTGCGCTCGTCGCCCGGGTGCATCGCGCCCACGCCCACCACCTGGTGGGCGACCTCGTTGCCGCGGTCGTCGACGATGGTCAGCACCACGCAGTATTCCCACGCGCCGCCATCGGCGGGGTGGCGGATCATGCCTTCCACCTGCAGGGCGGTGGTGGTGGTTTCCGCCGCCGGTGCGGAATCGATGCGCAGGTAGTGCCGGCACGACGGGCAGATCGCCGCGCTCTCCAGGATCGTGGTCTTGCAGTGCGGGCAGGTGCGCGTGGCACCTGCCGCACCCGGGCGTCCGCTCACGAGGCGATGTCGGCTTCTGCCTTGGCGCCCTTGTCCTTGCCGCCCTTCGGCGCATCCGTGCCATCGCCCCAGCCGCTCTCGATATGGCCGCGGATCTTCGCGCCCGCGGCCACGGTGAGCGAACCGGCCTTGAGGTCGCCGGTGAGCACGGCCGAATCCAGCAGTTCGACGCGCTGGGCGGAATCGATGTTGCCTTCGAGGTCGCCGGCGACGATCACCTTCTTCGCGCGCACGCCGCCGTTGAGCCTGGCGCCGTTCTCGATGGTCAGGTCGCCCTGGACGTTGACGTCACCCTTGAACCGGCCGGCGATGCGGATGTGCCCCGCGCCCTCGATCTTGCCCTCGATGGTCAGGTCGGAGGCGATCAGCGACTCCTTGAGGGTGTCGCGGGCCGGTGCCTGGGACGCGGCCTGGGGCTGCGACTGCGGCATGGGACGCGGCGGGGCGGACTGGGTGGGGTTGAAGTCGGCGATGGCCGGGGCCGGTTCGCGCGCGGGGCTGTTGGAGGGGGTGTCGCTGGCGAAGGAGGGGAGGTCCTTCTTCGCGGGATTCTGCTGGTTGAAGATGGCCATTGAAGCGTGTTCCTCGGGCTGGACAGGTTCGACGGGGGTCGAACATCGAGCCTATCACGGGGCCTTCACACGTCGGCTGTGACCGGCTGCCCCGTTTAGCGCGCCAACCGCCCGGGCTTCGGCCGGGGCCCGCCCCGCCACGGGGTACGGTCGCCGGCTCGGTCAGACATCCATGTCTGACTCGCCTACCGCGCGCATCCATGCGCGCTGCGCCCGTACCCCATGGCGTGGCGCGCTGGAACGGGGCGGGGGTTCGACGGTTCGGCTGGTCGAGCGGTCGCGGGCGCGGCGAGGCCGGCAATCCAGACGACGCGCGGGTCGCAGCGGCCGAATTGCGGACGTACAAGGTGCCTGTGCGTTACGGGTGTTCGGGCCGTTTGGATGAGGAGGTCGCTGGCCGAAGGCCGGACCTGCAACCGAAGCCCCGCCACCTCCAGCGGTGCGGGCGCGGCACGGCATGGGGTGGGGACGCAGCGCGCATGGATGCGCGCGGTAGGCGAGTCGGCCATGGATGGCCGACCGAGCCGGCGGCGCCACCCCGTGTCGGGGCGTGCCCCCGCCCGAAGCCGGGTGTTCGCGCGCTGTCCCACCAGGCCCCGTAATTGAGGTGGCGCGGTCGCGGTCGCGGCCGGCGGCCGCTCCTACCGGGGGGGGGGGGGGGGGGGGGCGCCAGGTGGCCGCGGGGGGAAAACCGGGTATCGCCCCCACGGG
>JAYRUX010000007.1:0-147439 GCA_041918855.1 Luteimonas sp. | reverse complement strand
CCGTGCGCATGTTGCGCGCGGAGCTACATCCGGAAGACGCCGAAGCGGGCGGGTTCGATGGGGGCGTTGAGGGAGGCGGAGACGGCGAGGCCGAGGACGCGGCGGGTGTCGGCCGGGTCGATGATCCCGTCGTCCCACAGGCGCGCGGTGGCGTACCACGGGCTGCCCTGGTGCTCGTACTGCTCCCGGATCGGCTGCTTGAACGCCTCCTCGTCGGCCGCGCTCCACTCGCCACCCTTGCCCTCGATGCCGTCGCGGCGCACCGTCGCCAGCACGCTCGCCGCCTGCTCCCCGCCCATCACGCTGATGCGCGCGTTGGGCCACATCCACAGGAAGCGCGCCCCGTAGGCGCGGCCGCACATCGCGTAGTTGCCGGCGCCGAAGCTGCCGCCGATGACCACCGTGAACTTCGGCACGCTCGAACACGCGACCGCCGTGACCATCTTCGCCCCGTCCTTGGCGATGCCCGCGTTCTCGTACTTGCGGCCGACCATGAAGCCGGTGATGTTCTGCAGGAACACCAGCGGGATGCCGCGCTGGTTGCACAGCTCGATGAAGTGCGCGCCCTTCAGCGCCGACTCCGAGAACAGGATGCCGTTGTTGGCGACGATGCCCACCGGATAGCCGTGCAGGTGCGCGAAGCCCGTCACCAGGGTCTTGCCGTAGCGCGCCTTGAACTCCTGGAACTCGCTGCCGTCGACGATGCGCGCGATCACCTCGCGGATGTCGAACGGCCGCCGCGTGTCCTGCGGCACGATGCCGTAGAGCCCGTCCGCCGGGTACAGCGGCTCGCGCGCCTCGCGCACGGTGACCGGAAGCACCTTGCGGCGGTTGAGGTTGCCGACGATGTCGCGCGCGATCTGCAGCGCGTGGCGGTCGTCCTCGGCGAAGTGGTCCGCGACGCCCGAGACCGACGTGTGCACGTCCGCGCCACCGAGCGCCTCGGCATCCACCACCTCGCCGGTGGCCGCCTTCACCAGCGGCGGGCCGCCGAGGAAGATCGTGCCCTGGTCCCGGACGATGATCGACTCGTCGCACATCGCCGGCACGTAGGCGCCGCCTGCGGTGCACGAGCCCATCACCACCGCGACCTGCGGGATGTTGTCCGCGCTCATGCGCGCCTGGTTGTAGAAGATGCGGCCGAAGTGCTCGCGGTCGGGGAAGACCTCGTCCTGCAGCGGCAGGAACGCACCGCCCGAGTCGACCAGGTACACGCAGGGCAGGTGGTTCTCGCGCGCGACGTCCTGCGCGCGCAGGTGCTTCTTCACCGTCATCGGGAAGTACGTCCCGCCCTTGACGGTGGCATCGTTGGCCACGACCACCACTTCCTGGCCCATCACCCGGCCGATGCCGCAGACCATGCCCGCCGCGGGCGCGGCGTCGTCGTACATGCCTTCGGCGGCGAGCGGCGCGATCTCGAGGAAGGGCGAGCCCGGGTCGAGCAGGGCGGCGATGCGGTCGCGCGCCAGCAGCTTGCCGCGGCCCTCGTGGCGCCTGCGCGCCTCGTCGCCGCCGCCATCGGCGGCGCGCGCCAGGCGGCGGTCGAGCTCGTCGACCAGCGCGCGGTGGAAGGCGACGGTGTCGGCGAACTCCCGTGAACCGGGATCGAGCTGGGTCTGGAGGACGGGCATGCGCGGGTCGCTGCGTGGTGGACGCAACAGGATACCCGGCGCGGCGCGCGGCCTCAGTCGGCCAGGTCCTCCGCCGCGTCGACGGTGGCGTCGGCCGCGTCTTCGGCTTCCTCGCCGGCGTCCTCGGCGGCGGCGCCGGCTTCGGAGGCGGCGGCGTCGAGTGCGGCCTCGGCTTCGTTGGCCGCTCCGGTGCCAGCGGCATCGGGCGCGGGTTCGTTCGCGCCCTGGCATGCGGCGAGGACGAGGGCGAGGACGACGGCGGACAGGGCGATGCGCAGCTTCATGGTCGATTTCCTGGTTCCACAAAAAGAGAAGCCGCTGGCGAACCAGCGGCTTCCCGTCAAGCATGACGCTGCAGTGGATTACTGCTGGGCGTCGGCCGCGTCTTCGGCGTTGTCGGCTTCGGTCTCGGCGGCGTCGGCCGCGTCTTCGGCGGTGTCGGCAGCGTCTTCGGCCATGTCGGCAGCGTTGTCGGCAGCGTCGCCGGTACCGGCGGCAGCGGCGTCGGCGGCGGCATCGGCAGCGGCGTCGGCGGCGGCAGCGGCGGTGTCGGCAGCGGCGTCGGCGGCCTGGGTGCCGGCCATGGCGGCGTCGGCGGCGGCCTGGTCGGCCGTCTCGGCGGCGTCGGCAGCGGCGTCAGCAGCCTGGTCCTGGTTCGAGCAGGCGGTCAGGGCCAGGCCCAGCGCCAGCGCGAGCAGCATCTTGTTGATGGTCATTCGTACGTTCCTCGTCGTGGTTTAGGCAACGCGCAGTTGCGCGCCTGCAACATGATGACAAGCCCGCTTAGGCTGTCAAGCGTTAGTTTGACGATGCCTTGTAAAGACATCGTTAACCGGGCACCCTCTGCAGGTTAAGTCATCAGACCAGTTCAACCGCGATTGCGGTGGCCTCGCCGCCGCCGATGCACAGGCTCGCCACGCCCCGCCGTCCGCCCCGCGCCCTCAGCGCATGCAACAGCGTGACCACCAGGCGGGCACCGCTGGCGCCGATCGGATGGCCGAGCGCGCAGGCGCCGCCGTGCACGTTGAGCTTGTCGTGCGGGATGCCCAGGTCCTGCATCGGTGCCATGGCCACGCACGCGAACGCCTCGTTGACCTCGAACAGGTCGACGTCGTCCACGGTCCAGCCGGCCTTTTCGAGCACGTTCGAGATCGCCTTGACCGGCGCCGTGGTGAACCACTCCGGCGCCTGCGCATGGCCGGCATGGGCGACGATCCGCGCAAGCGGGGCAAGCCCGCGGCGCTCGGCTTCCTCGGCCGACATCAGCACGGTCGCCGCGGCACCGTCGGAGATCTTCGACGACGAGGCCGCGGTGAGCACGCCCTCCTTGCCGAACGCCGGGCGCAGGCCGGGGATCTTCGACGGGTCGATGCGACCGGGTTCCTCGTCTGTGTCGACGACCGTCTCGCCCTTGCGGCCCTTGACCGTCACCGGGACGATCTCGGCCTTGAACGCACCCGAGGTGTTGGCCTCCTGGGCGCGGCGCACGCTCTCGGCGGAGAACGCGTCCAGCGCCTCGCGGCTGAAGCCGTACTTCTCGCATGCGGCATCGCCGAACACGCCCATGGCCTTGCCGTCGTAGGGGTTGGTCAGGCCGTCCCACGCCATGTGGTCGAGGAACTCGGCGCTGCCGTAGCGCACGCCGGTGCGCGACCCGTTCAACAGGTGCGGGGCATTGGTCATCGACTCCATGCCGCCGGCGACGACGACGCTGGCCGAGCCGGCCTTGATCATGTCGTGCGCGAACATGATCGCCTTCATGCCCGAGCCGCACACCTTGTTGACGGTGGTGCAGCCGGCGGCGTCGGGGATCTGCGCCGCGCGCGAGGCCTGGCGCGCGGGCGCCTGGCCGAGGCCGGCAGGCAGTACACAGCCCATGACCACCTCGTCCACCTGGTCGGGGGCGATGCCGGCGTGCTCGAGTGCGCCGCCGATGGCGGCCGCGCCGAGGGTGGGCGTGGGGACGCCGGTGAACTGGCCGAGGAACGACCCGATCGCGGTGCGCTTGGCGCCGACGATGACGATGCTCATGGCATTACTCCGTGGGGGGTGTTGCAAAGCACAATTATCGCGCCGCCGGGAGGATGGGGGCAAACCGGGGCCCGTTGCGCCGGGGCCGGATCTTGAACCGTTGCCCGGATCGGCGTGGCCGTGCTGGCGGCGACGGGGCAATGCCGGTATAGACGGTTGCAGGACCAGGGGAGAAGCAACATGCGGGGACAGGACACCATGCGGGTGATGGCCGGCCGTGCGCCGCGGGCGCTGGCGCTGTCGGTGGCGATCGCGATGCTGTGCGCGTGCGGGGGTGGCGGGGGCAACACCCGCCCGGATCCGCCGCCGGCCGCGCCGCCACCGCCGCCGCCACCGCCGCCCACCACGCCGCCTCCAACGGTGGTCAACCCGCCCAACCCGGCGTATTCCGAGCACCTGGCCGACACCAATGCCGGCGCCGCCCACGCCCTCGGCTTCACCGGCGAAGGCCTGCGGATCGGCTTCGTCGACAGCGGCGTCAGGCGCGACCACCCGGCGCTCGCCGGGCGGGTCTCGGCCAACCTGGTATACATCGACCCGCGCGAGAACGACCTCGATGTCGACGACGTCGTGGGCCATGGCACGGCGGTGGCGCAGGCGGCCGCGGGTGCGCCGTTCGGCGCCTGGCCGGGCGGCATCGCGCCGGGCGCCGGCATCGTGTCGGCGCGCATCATCAGCGACGAGCCGCCGGAGGACGACGGCAGCGGCGAGGGCAACGAGGTCGACGGGCCGCTGGGCCTTGCGCCCATCCACCGCGACCTGATCGCGCGCGGCGTGCGCATCATGAACAACTCCTGGGGCGGCCTGTACTGGACCAACCCCAACGCCACCGCCGGCATCGCCGAGGAATACCGCGCCTTCGTCGTCGACAACGACGGCCTGGTGGTGTTCGCGTCGGGCAACTCGAGCGAGGCCGATCCTTCGGACACGGCCGCGCTGCCCGTGATCCAGGGACCGGGCGGCAGCCTGCCCGCGGCGTTCCTGGCGCGCGGGTGGATCACGGTGTCGGCGCTGGCCGAAGACCAGCCGGACGTGCTCGCCGAATACTCCAATGCCTGCGGCATCGCCATGGACTTCTGCATGGTGGCGCCGGGGACGGTCACCGTCACCGGCGCGGAAAATGCACCCGACGCGCCCGACTACTGGAACTGGTCCGGCACGTCGCTGGCCGCACCGCTGGTGTCCGGCGCCGCGGCACTGGTGTGGGAGGCGTTCCCGTACTTCGACAACGACCTGGTGCGGCAGACGCTGCTCGGCACCGCCACCGACCTGGGCGCACCCGGCGTGGATCCTGTGTTCGGCCACGGGCGGCTGGACGTGGGCCGCGCGGTGTTGGGCCCGTCGCGCTTCGACTGGGGCGACGTCACCGCGGACTTCGACGGCGGCACGTCGACCTGGGGCAACGACCTCAGCGGCGGGGGTGGCCTGGTCAAGCGCGGCACCGGCCGGCTCGAACTCGGCGGCCGGCCGGAGTACCAGGGCGATACGCGCGTCGAGGGCGGCACGCTGCAGACGTCGGGGCGCTTCGCCGGCGACGTCGCGGTCGCGGCCCAAGGCACGCTGGCGCTGGATACCGGCGGCGTCGAGGGTTCGCTCGACAATGCCGGGCGGGTCGAGGTGCGGGAGTACGGGTTCACCGACATCGAGGGCGACTACACCCAGTCGGCCGATGCCACCCTGGCGGTGGAGGTCGGCAGCTACGTCAACGTCAACGGCCAGGCGACGCTCGCCGGCAACCTCGAGATCCTGGGCGTGGCCGACAACTACACCTGGCTGTCGCGCGAGCTGGTCATGGTCGGCGCCATCCAGGGGCAGTGGGGCGCGCTGGTGGAAGGGCCGGGGGTCTTCCTCGAGGCCGAGCTCGAATACGACCCGGGCCAGGTGATGCTGGTGATCGAGCGCCTGGACGTGACCGCCGCCGCGCTGTCGTTCGCGAGCATCACGCCGGCCGGCCTGTCTTCGGCCGAGCGCGTGGAAGGCGCGTTCCAGGAGATCGACGGGCAGGAGCGCGGCGAGGTGCGCGTGGACGCGATCCCCGCCGGCTTCATCGCCGCCGCCGGCGACATCCAGCGCATCGGCTCCGACGTGCTGGCCGAGGCCGCGCTGTCGAGCCTCTCCGGCGAGGCGCACGCCGCCTCGGCGACGATGACCTTCGACGCCGTCGACATGGGCCGCCGCGCGCTGTCGTCGCGCTTCGGCGACCTCGCCGCGCTCGGCCAGGCCGGTCAATGGCGCCAGGCGCTGGGCGAGGGCGGGCATGGCGGCTACGCCGGAAACGGCTTCGCCAGCGACGGCTGGCTCGCCGGGCAGGACCAGCGCCTGGCCAACGGCGCCATCGGCGGCTTCGCCGTGGGCGAGACCCGCGCCTGGGGTTCGGGCGCAGGCAACGACCGCAGCGAAGACCGCCAGCTGCACGGGCAGGCCTATGCCGGCGTGGTGTCGGGCAACGGCTACGTGTTCGGCCAGGCCAGCGTCGGCCGCTTCGACCGCGACATCGAGCGCGCGCTGTTCACGGGCGCGGCGCGGCATTCGGTCGCCAGCCGGTACTCAGGCGACGTGCTCGGCGCGAGCCTCGAGGCCGGCTGGCAGTTGCCACTCGGCGCCACCGCGCTCACGCCCTATGTCGGCGTGGACTACACGCGGCTCGCGAGCGACGGCTTCACGGAGCTGGGCGCCGACGGCTTCGGCCTGCGCACCCGCGACTGGACCGCGAGCCGCAGCCAGGCCATCGCCGGCTTCCGCGTGTCGCGCGCGTGGGCGGGGGTCAGCCTGCAGGGTTACGGCGAGTGGCAGCAGACGCTCGACGCGCACGGTCTTGAAGTGGACGCGAGCTTCGTGGGCGTCGACGCCTGGTCACCGCTGCCGAGCCTGTCGCCCGCGCGCTCGGGTGGCCTGTTCGGCTTCGGTGCGGAAACCCGTCTCGGCCGCGATGCATCGCTGCGCCTCGGCTACGACCAGCGCCTGGGCCCCCGCGGCGCCGCCCGCATGGTCTCCCTGCGCTACGCCCTGGGCTTCTGACCGCATTCTCCGGGACCGCCGCCCCCCCTGTAGGAGCGGCCGCTGGCCGCGACCGCGTTACCACGCGACCCCCCGCCACCCGCGGTGGCGCGCCGGCGGTGCCGCCCCCCCCTGTAGGAGCGGCCGCTGGCCGCGACCGCTGTACTACGCGACCCCGCGCCATCCGAGGTGGCGCGCGTCGCGGCCAGCGGCCGCTCCTACAGAAGGGCATTCCCGGCGATGACCGCCGCCGCAGCGGCGCCGACAGGCCAGCCGCAGCAGGCGATCAGTCCCGGCCTTCGAACAGCTCGCGACCAATCAGCATGCGCCGGATCTCGTTGGTCCCGGCGCCGATCGCGTACAGCTTCGCGTCGCGCAGGATCCGACCGGTCGGGTACTCGTTGATGTAGCCATTGCCGCCCAGCGCCTGGATCCCTTCCAGCGCCACCTGCACCGCGGCTTCCGACGCATGCAGCAGGCAGCTCGCCGCATCCACGCGCGACCTGTGCCCGGCGTCGTAGTCGCGCGCCACCTGGTACGCGAACGCGCGGCTGGACTGCAGCGCGGTGTACATGTCCGCGATCTTGGCCTGCATGATGCCGAAGGTGCCGATGGCGGCATCGAACTGCCGGCGCTCGCGCACGTAGGGCAGGGCGGCGTCGAGCGCGGCCTGCATCAGGCCGATCGGGCCGCCGGTCAGCACCAGGCGCTCGGTATTGAGCCCCGACATCAGCACGCGCACGCCCTGGTTCACCTGGCCGAGCACGTTGGCGGCCGGGATCTCGCAGTTCTCGAACACCAGTTCGCAGGTGTTGGAGCCGCGCATGCCGAGCTTGTCGAGCTTCTGCGCGGTGCTGAAACCGGGCATGCCCTTTTCCACCAGGAACGCGGTCATGCACTGGCTGCCGGCGTCCTTGCCCGCGGTGCGCATGTACACGATCAGCACGTCGGCCTCGGGGCCGTTGGTGATCCACATCTTGTTGCCGTTGGCGACCCAAGTGTCGCCGCGCAGTTCCGCGCGGCAGCTCATCGAGCCCACCACGTCCGAGCCCGCGCCCGGCTCGCTCATCGCCAGCGCACCTTTCCACTCGCCCGAGCACAGCTTCGGCAGGTACGTCGCCAGCTGCTCCGGGGTGCCGTTGGCGGCCAGGTTGGCCACGCACAGGTTGGAATGCGCGCCGTAGGACAGGCCGACCGAGCCCGACGCGCGCGAGATCTCCTCCATCGCCACCAGGTGCGCGAGATACCCCATGTCGCTGCCGCCGTGTTCCGACGGCGCGGTCATGCCCAGCAGGCCCATCTCGCCGAGCTTCGGCCACAGGTCCTGCGGGAACGCGTTCTCGTGGTCGATGGCCTCCGCGCGCGGCGCGATCTCGGCCTCGGCGAAGCGGCGCACGGCCTCGCGCAGTGCATCGATGTCTTCGCCCAGCGGGAAGGTGCGCATGTGGAGCTCCTGTTCGGATCGGTGTGGTCGGCGCCGCGCGTGCTCGTGCGAGCCCATGCGGGCGGGCGCCGGATACGACGACGGGGCAATGATGCCCCGTCGAAGGTGTTGCCTGCAGCGTGCTTACATGCCGCCGCGGATGCGGCCCTGGAAGCGCGGGGTGGTGCGGCCCAGCGGCAGCTTGAGCTTGCCGATCACCTCGATGCGCTCTTCGGCCATGCGGTCGGCGGCCTTGTAGGTCGGGATGCCGTCGCGGTTGGAGATCTCGAAGATGCGCGTGAGGTTGTGGTAGATCGTGCGCATCATCCGCATCGCGCGCTCGCGGTTGTAGCCGGTCATTTCCAGCGCCACGTTCATCACGCCGCCGGCGTTCACCGCGTAGTCGGGCGCGTAGAGGATGCCGCGCTTCTCGACTTCGTCGCCGATCGCGTTCGAGGCCAGCTGGTTGTTGGCCGGGCCGCAGATCACCTTGAACTTGAAGCGCGGCAGCGTCTGCTCGTTGACCGTGCCGCCCAGCGCGCACGGCGAGTACACGTCGGCGGCGACGTCGTAGATCTCGTCGATGCCCACGGCTTCGGCGCCGTATTCCTCGACCGCCTTCTGCACCAGCGCCTTGTTGATGTCGGTGACGAAGATCTTGGCGCCACGCTCCTTCAGCAGCTTCACGTATTCCATGCCGACGTGGCCCAGGCCCTGCACGGCGTAGCTGTACTTGCCCACTTCCTCGTCGCCGAACTGGCGGTTGAGCGTGGCCATCAGGCCCTGCAGCGCGCCGTAGGCGGTGAACGGCGACGGATCGCCGGAGCCACCGTGCACCTGGTGCACGCCGGTCACGAACTCGGTCTCGCGGTAGACGTATTCCATGTCGTTGACGTCGATGCCGACGTCCTCGGCGGTGATGTAGCGACCGCCCAGCGACTGCACGAACTGGCCGAACGCGCGGAACAGCGCCTCGGACTTGTCGGTCGACGGGTCGCCGATGATCACCGCCTTGCCGCCGCCGATGTCCAGGCCCGCGACCGCGTTCTTGTAGGTCATGCCGCGCGACAGGCGCAGCACGTCGTTCAGCGCCTCCGCCTCCGACTTGTACGGCCACATGCGCGTGCCGCCCAGCGCCGGGCCCAGCACGGTGTTGTGGATGGCGATGATCGCCTTCAGGCCCGCGTCCTTGTTGTGGCAGAACACGACCTGCTCGTGGCCGAAGGTGTCGAGGTGTTCGAAAATCATCCGGAAAACTCCGCTGCCGGCGTGGCCACGTCTCGGGCCAGGCGCCGAATTGGGTTAAGTCGTTGAATCGACAGGTGTCGATGCGTGCGTCGCGCGATGACCCGCGCGACAGGGCCGGCATTTTACGCGCACCCCGCGGCAAAAGCCCGCCACCCCCAAGGTGCGCTCCGGCGCCCTGCCCCTGAATAGGCCTCCCCCCCTGTAGGAGCGGCCGCCGGCCGCGACCACGACACCCGCTTGCGTCAGACGCCCGCCCGGCCGCGCCCCTACAACTGCGACTCGATCGGCAACCACCGCATCACCGCCGCCTGCGCCCGCCGCCACGTGCCCGCTTCCGGCTCCGAGTCGTACAGCTTCGGCGGCTCCGCCGCGCGGTCCAGCCAGTGCACCTCGCCGTCATCGTCCACCCAGGTCCAGTAGCTCATCGCCGGCCCGGCCAGGTGCAGGTATTCGCGCTTCAGGTCCGCCGCCAGCCCCGGATGGTCGAAGAACACGCCCATCTCGGTGTTCAGGTTGGCCGAGCGCGGGTCCATGTTGAACGAGCCGATGAACCCATGGCGGTCGTCGACCAGGAAGGCCTTGGTATGCAGGCTGGCGCCGCCGCTGGCCCCGCTGCCGATGCCGGACCCCGAACCCGAGCCGCTTCCCGAACCCGAGCCGCTGCCCACGCCGTCGTTGTCGTCGGCATTGCTCCCGCTCTCGCCGTCGCTCGCCCCGTGTCGGGGTTGCGCCCGGATCTCGTACAGGTGCACGCCGCCTTCCAGCAGCCGCGGCCGGTAGGTTGCGTAGCCGCCGTGCACCGCGACCACGTCGTTGGCGGCCAGCGAGTTGGTGATGATGCCCACGTGCACGCCGTTGCGCGCCATCGCCACGAGGGCGTTGGTGACCGCGTCCCCGGGCACGAAGTAGGGCGAGATCAGCATCACCTTGTCCTGGGCGCTGCGCAGGTGGCGCTGGATGCGGTCCACCAGGCGCTCGCCCTCGACGTCGTCGTCCAGGCCCTTCAGCGGCGGGTCCGAGACCACGGCATAGTTCGCCGACCAGTGCGGCGCCAGCTGTTTGGCGAGGTAGTCGCGCACGTTGCGCGAGCCTTCCACGCGGTCCAGGTAACGGCGCGCCATGCGGCTGCGCGACTCGTCGCCGATGGTCGCCTCCAGCTCCGCGATCTCGTCCTCCTCGGCCTCGCCCAGCACCGCCAGCGGCACCGCGGCGTCGCTGTTCCAGTAGGCGTCGAAGATGGTGCTGGCGTCGGCCACCGTGGGCCCGAACAGCAGCAGGTCGAGGTCGTGGAAGTTGCTGTCGCTGGACGCGCTGAAGTACTCCACGCCGATGTTGCGGCCGCCGAGGATCGCCACCCGGTTGTCGGCGATCCAGGCCTTGTTGTGCATGCGGTGGTTGAGGCTGAAGACCCGCTGCAGCATCTCCAGCAGGCGGCGCACGCCGCTGCGGTTGCGGAAGGGGTTGTAGAGCCGCACCTCGACGTTCGGGTGCCCGTCCAGCGCCATCAGGCCCACGTCCTTGCCGACGGCGTTGACGTCGTCCAGCAGCAGGCGCACGCGCACGCCGCGCTCCGCGGCCTGCCAGGCCTCGCGGCCGAGCAGGCGGCCGGTGAGGTCGTTGTGCCAGATGTAGTACTGCAGGTCGAGGCTGCGCCCGGCCTGGCGCGCCGACATCGCGCGCGCGGCGAAAGCATCCAGCCCGTCGGCGAGCATGATCGCGCCGGTCTCGCCCGGATGCGCGTCCAGGATCGGCTGCAGCTCGCGGTCGAGCGCGGTCTGGTCGAGCTGGACGGGCAGGGCGCGGCTGTCCTGGCCGGTGGCCTGCGGCGTCAGGTGGTCGGCCAGCAGCAGCCCGCTGCCGACCAGCATCGACAGCGAGAACAGCCCCCACGCGATAATCCGCTGGCAGCGCGTCATCCGGAATTCCCCTGGCCCCCGTGGCCGCTGGGCGGAGACTCTACCGCTTCGCGTCGTGCCAGGTGGGGATATGCCCCCTGTAGGAGCGGCCGCCGGCCGCGACCACGCCACCCCCCTTGCCGCACCGCGCCATCCCGCTCGCGATCCCCCGATTGCCGCCCCCCGTCGCTCCACGCGCGACGCATTCGCGCGATGCTTGCCGTTCGCGCGCTGTCCGCCCGCCGCGCGCGCCGTCGTTGTCCTTCCGAACAGGAGACCCACCATGGCAAGGACCCGCACCCCGTCGCGTGCAACCGCGCGCACCCGCAAGACGCCTGTGAACGCCGTCACCGAAACCGCCGCCGCGCGCACGCCACGCGCCCGGCGCGCGCCGGTTGCCGGCAAGCACGACACCGCCACCAGCACCCACGACATCGACACCAACCTCGAGCCGGTGAGCGAGGCGCCGCCGCCGTCCCCGCGCCTGTTCGATGCGCGCCCCGACACCGCCGACTTCCGCGACAAAATGTTCGAGCCGACGCTCGTCGACGTGCCCACCAAGGTCCCGCTCGAGGACTACCTGGCCCTCGGCGTTCCGGTCCTCGACCAGGGCTGCGACGGCGCCTGTACCGCGTTCGGCCTGGCCACGGTCGCCCACACTCTCCTGCGCCGCCGCCGGCCGCGCGCCAGCGACGACACCGTGAGCACCCGCATGCTCTACGACATGGCGCGCCGCTACGACGAATGGCAGGGCGAGACGTACTCGGGTTCCAGCTGCCGCGGCGCGATGAAGGGCTGGCACCGCCACGGCGTGTGCGCCGAAAAGCTGTGGCCGTACACGCCGGGCCTGCATGTCGAGCCCTACACCGAGGCGCGTGCGCGCGACGCGCTGCGCAACCCGCTGGGCGCGTACTTCCGCGTCAATCATCGCGACCTCGTGGCCATGCATGCCGCCTTCAACGAGGGCGGGGTGCTGTACGCGTCCTGCGCCGTGCACGAGGGCTGGATCGAGCCGCCCGCCAACGGCCGCATCGAGTGGAGCGGCCAGCAGGAGATCGGCTACCACGCCTTCGCCATCGTCGCCTACGACAGCGACGGCTTCTGGATCCAGAACTCCTGGGGCGAAGGCTGGGGCCGTGGCGGCTGCGGCTGGGTGAGCTACGACGAGTGGCTGGAGCGCGGCACCGATGCCTGGGTGGCGCGGCTGGCCGTGCCCGTGCAGCTCATGCGCGCGCAGTCGGCCGCGGTGAGCAACTCGCCGCTGGCGCGGCAGTCCATGGGCTATGCCCAGGCCGACCTGCGCCCGCACGTGGTGAGCATCGGCAACGACGGCCGCCTGCGCGACAGCGGCCGCTTCGGCAACACCCAGGAGGACATCCGCAACCTCGTCCGCCACGACATGCGCGAGCGCACGAAAGGCTGGAAGAAGAAGCGCATCCTGCTCTACGCCCACGGCGGCCTGGTGCCGGAGGAGGCCGCGATCCAGCGCGTGGCCGACTACCGCGAGACCATGCTGCGCCAGGAGATCTACCCGCTGTGCTTCGTCTGGAAGACCGACTTCTGGACCACGCTCGGCAACATCCTGAAAGACGCCGCGCGCCCGCGCAGCGAAGGCCTGGTGGAGAAGGCCAAGGACCTGCTGCTCGACCGCCTCGACGACACCCTCGAGCCGCTGGCACGCGCGCTGGGCGGGCGCGCGGTGTGGAACGAGATGAAGGAGAACGCCACGCTCGCCACCACCGCCATCGCCCGCGGGCCGAACGGCGACATGGTGGAATGCGGCGGCGCCGCGCAGGTGGCGCGCCTGCTCAACGAGTGGATGCAGGAGGACGAGGACGTCGAGCTGCACCTGGGCGCGCACAGTGCCGGATCGATCCTGCTCGCGCCCGTGCTGCAACTGCTCACGCGCCCCGGGCAGATCATCGGCGGCCCCGCGCACGGCATGCTCGGCATGGGCGCGCGCGTGGAGACGGTGACCCTGTGGGCGCCGGCGATCACCATGGAGCAGTTCATGCTCGCCTACGTGCCGGCATTCGAGTCCCGCGCCGTGCGTCGCGCCGCCCTGTTCACGCTCACCGACGAGGCCGAGCAGGACGACCACTGCGCCCGCGTCTACAACAAGTCGCTGCTGTACCTGGTCGCCCATGCCCTGGAACAGCAGGGCCGCAGCTGGATCGACCGCCGCCTGCGCCACGGCACCCCGCTGGCGGGGATGGCCCGCTTCATCATCGCCGCCGAGCCGGCCGACCAGGCCTATGGCTACGAGCGCGTTCATGCGCTGCTGAAGTCCGGGCGGATGGACTGGGTGCAGTCTCCGAACGACCGGGTGACGGGGGACCCGGCGGCGTCGAAGGCGAGTACGCATGGCGGCTTCGACGATGACGGCACCGTGCTGGAGGCGACGGTGGCGCGCATCCTCGGCAAAGCCGCCAGCCCCGCGCATTTCGCCCTGCAGCGCACCGACGAAGCCCTCGCCGCCCGCCGAAATGCCCTCAAAGCAGCGCTCACCCCTTGAACCCGGCACCCACCGATGCACGCCCCCCTGTAGGAGCGGCCGCTGGCCGCGACGCGCGCCCCCGTGGATGGCGCGGGGTCACGTGACCGCGCCCCCCTGTAGGAGCGGCCGCTGGCCGCGACGCGCGCCCCCGTGGATGGCGCGAGGTCGCGTGACCCCGCGGTCGCGGCCAACGGCCGCTCCTACAGGGAAGCCCACCACGCGCCGGGTGAACCGGCGGCCCCGGAAGGCCGCCCCGCACCCCCGCGCTACAATCCCGCGCATCCGTTCTTCTTAATGCAGGGAGCGCGCCATGGGCACGCCAGCCACCCAGATCGAGGGCCGCGCGCCGAGCGCGCAGGCCGAGACTTCGCCGCTGCGGTTCGTCACCGCCGCCAGTCTGTTCGACGGCCACGACGCCGCCATCAACATCATGCGCCGGCTCATCCAGGCCCAGGGCGCGGAGGTCATCCACCTCGGCCACAACCGCTCGGTGGAGGACGTGGTGCGCGCCGCCCTGCAGGAGGACGCCGACGCCATCGCCCTGTCCAGCTACCAGGGCGGCCACGTCGAGTACATGAAGTACATGGTCGACATGCTGCGCGAGCGCGGCGCCGAGCACATCCGCGTGGTCGGCGGCGGTGGCGGCACCATCACCCCCGAGGAGATCCGCGAGCTCGAGGCCTACGGCGTCGAGCGCATCTACCACCCCAACGACGGCATGAAGCTGGGCCTGGTGGAGATGATCGAGGACGTGGTGGCCCGCGTCGGCCGCGCCCGCGACACCGCGCGCGCGCAGGCCGAAGCCGTCGCCACCACCCGCCCGGGGATGGACGACGAGATCGCCATCGGCCGCGTGCTCTCCGCCATCGAGGACGGCGCCCACACCGAGGCCGAGCTCGCCATGCTGCGCAAGCAGTGGCAGGGCGCGGACAAGCACGCGCCGGTCATCGGCATCACCGGCACCGGCGGCGCCGGCAAGTCGTCGGTCACCGACGAGCTGCTGAACCGCTTCCTCGCCAGCTTCCCGCAGATGCACATCGCGGTGATCTCGGTCGACCCCACCCGCCGCCGCACCGGCGGCGCGCTGCTGGGCGACCGCATCCGCATGAACAGCCTGCGCTCGCACCGCGTCTACATGCGTTCCATGGCCACGCGCCGGCAGAACGTCGCCACCAACGCCGTGCTCAAGGACTGCATCGCCTTCCTCAAGGGCCTGGGCTACGACCTGGTGATCGTCGAGACCGCCGGCATCGGCCAGTCGGATTCGGAGATCGTCGACCTGGTCGACTTCCCGATGTACGTGATGACCAGCGACTACGGCGCGGCCAGCCAGCTCGAGAAGATCGACATGATCGACTTCGCCGAGCTGATCGTGCTCAACAAGTACGACAAGCGTGGCGCCGAGGACGCCCTGCGCGACATCCGCAAGCAGTGGAAGCGCAACCGCGTGGCGTTCCAGACCAAGGACGAGGACGTGCCGGTCTACCCGACCATCGCCAGCCAGTTCAACGACCCCGGCATCAGCTGGATGTTCGCCAACCTCTGCCGCCTGCTGCGCGAGAAACTCGAAGGCCGCGTCGACTGGCAGCCCAGCCTCGACACCACCCTGAAGGAACCCCGCGCCACCGTCCTCATCCCCGGCGCCCGCATCCGCTACCTCGCCGAGATCGCCGAGCAGGGCAGGGCCATCAACGCCGCCATCGGCAGGCAAGCCGAAGCCGCCGACCGCGCCCAAGCCATGTGGCAAGCCCTGAAGGAACTCGGCGACGAGAAACTCCCGAAGGCCCTGGATCTCTACGCCACCGAAGACGTCACCCCTGTAGGAGCGGCCGCTGGCCGCGACCACGCCACCTCAAACCCCGACGCAACTACCGACCGCTCCCTCCTAACCCTCCGCCAACGCTACAACGACGCCATCCAATCCCTAACCGCCGAAAACCTCAAACTCCTCCGCGAGTGGCCGGCGCGCCTCAAATCCATCACCGACGACACCACCGCCTACGAAGTCCGCGGCCGCTCGATCGAGGTTACCAACTACCGCGAGTCCCTCAGCCACCAGAAGATCCCCAAGATCGCCGCCCCCACCTACAAGAGCTGGGGCGAACTGCTGACCTTCCTCGGCAAGGAGAACCTGCCCGGGTCCTACCCCTACACCGGCGGCGTCTACCCGTACCGCCGCACCGGCGAAGACCCGATCCGCATGTTCGCCGGCGAAGGCACGCCCGAGCGCACCAACCGCCGCTTCCACTACCTGTCGGTGGGCCAGCCCGCCGCGCGCCTGTCCACCGCCTTCGACAGCGTCACCCTGTACGGCGAGGACCCGGCGCCGCGCCCGGACATCTACGGCAAGATCGGCAACTCCGGCGTCAACATCCCCACGCTCGACGACATGAAGAAGCTGTACTCCGGCTTCGACCTGTGCGCGCCCACCACCAGCGTGTCGATGACCATCAACGGCCCCGCGCCGATGATCCTGGCGATGTTCATGAACTGCGCCATCGACCAGCAGGTGGAGAAGCATCTCAAGGCCAGCGACGAGTGCTGGGCCGAAGCCGAAGCGAAGCTCGCGAAGTTGTTCGAAGGGAAGGAGCGCCCGAAGTACCACGGCGAACTGCCGCCCACCAACGACGGCCTCGGCCTCGGCCTGCTGGGCGTCTCCGGCGAGCAGATGGTCGACGCCGAGACCTACGCGCGCATCAAGGCCGAGACCCTGCGTACCGTCCGCGGCACCGTGCAGGCCGACATCCTCAAGGAGGACCAGGCCCAGAACACCTGCATCTTCAGCACCGAGTTCGCACTGCGGATGATGGGCGACATCCAGCAGTACTTCGTCGACAACAAGGTACGCAACTTCTACTCGGTGAGCATCAGCGGGTACCACATCGCAGAAGCCGGCGCGAACCCGATCAGCCAGCTCGCTTTCACCCTGTCGAACGGCTTCACCATCGTCGAGTACTACCTCGCGCGCGGCATGCACATCGACGACTTCGCGCCCAACCTGTCGTTCTTCTTCTCCAACGGCATGGACCCCGAGTACACCGCCATCGGCCGCGTCGCCCGCCGCATCTGGGCCCGTGCCATGCGCGAGCGCTACGGCGCCAACGAACGCAGCCAGATGATGAAGTACCACATCCAGACCAGCGGCCGGAGCCTGCACGCGCAGGAGATCCAGTTCAACGACATCCGCACCACGCTGCAGGCGCTCTACGCCCTGTTCGACAACGCCAACAGCCTGCACACCAACGCCTACGACGAAGCCATCACCACGCCCACCGAAGAAAGCGTGCGCCGCGCCGTCGCCATCCAGATGATCATCAACAAGGAGCTGGGGCTCAACTTCATCGAGAACCCCTGGCAGGGCAGCTTCGCCGTCGACTACCTGACCGACCTGGTGGAGGAGGCCGTGTACAAGGAGTTCGAAGCCATCAGCGAGCGCGGCGGCGTGCTGGGCGCCATGGACACCATGTACCAGCGGGGCAAGATCCAGGAAGAGTCGATGTACTACGAGCACAAGAAGCACGACGGCTCGCTGCCCCTGGTCGGCGTCAACACCTTCCTGCCGAAGGAACACGCCGGCGAGATCGCCACCGAGATCGAGCTGATCCGCTCCACGGAAGAAGAGAAGGGGCAGCAGATCGAGAACGTGAAGGGCTGGCAGCAGTCGCGCAACGTGCTGGCGCCGAAGGGCGAGACGTCACATGCTCACCTGGCCGATGCGGACGAGGAAGCGCCGATGGTCCACGACGGGCACGGACTGCAGTACCTCCAGAACGCGGCGCGGGAGAGGCGCAACGTGTTCGAGGCGCTGATGGAGGCGGTGAAGACGCACAGCCTGGGGCAGATCAGCCATGCGCTTTATGACGTGGGTGGGGAATATCGGCGGAATATGTGAGCAGCGCGCTACTAGGTAGGGCTGGCAAAGACGTTGATCTTGACGAGTATTCCAGCAGGTTGGCTGATTTCGCAAGAGAAGTTCCAGCGGATTGAAAGCTTGCCGCGTCGGAGTTCGTGAACTCAACCAAGACCAGACAGCTTAGGAATCAATATTTTGGTCGGAATGTTGAACTAGGTTGCCACGGGAGCCGGAGTTTGCGTGGGGTACGCTTGTTAGCGGCTCTGGCTACGTTAGTTCGAAGGAGTACCGGTGGACTCTCTGACACCGTCACAGCGTAGCGAGCGGATGTCGCGAATCCGGGATAAAAACACTAAGCCGGAACTGCTCGTTCGACGGTATCTGCATGCTAAGGGGTTTAGATACCGGCTACACCGAAAGGATCTGCCTGGCAAGCCGGATCTGGTCTTTTCGAGGTACAACGCTGTCATTCTTGTGCAAGGCTGTTTTTGGCATGGTCACGAGTGTCAGAAGGGGCGGGTGCCCGGCACTCGCAGTGATTTTTGGCGCACGAAGATCGAGACCAACCGCGCTCGTGATGCCCTGAGCAGAGCCAGGCTGGAAGCCAGAGGTTGGCGCGTGCTCGAGGTTTGGGAGTGCGACCTCTATGCAGGGGGCAGGCGAGAGCGGACACTAGATGCTCTGGTGCAAGCACTTCGTCGCGAAGAGTGAGACGTTGGCGGTAGATCCTGCGTGCCGCCTATGAATTGAGGAAAAGCCTTGGAACGCAAGTTGTTGTCGGTGGTTGATCTATTCGCAGGATGTGGGGGGCTGTCCCTCGGGTTAGAGCAGGCGGGTTTCACGCCTGTCTTCGTCAATGAGCTCAACGACCACGCTCGGCAGACGTACGTCGACAACCGGGTCGACGCACACCCATGGTTTCATGAGGAACGGTTCCGCTCGGCGGACGTAAAGCAGTTGGTGCTTGAGCCGAACTACCTTCCGGACTTGGAGCGTCGTCTGAAGAGAACGTTCCGGATCGATCACGGTGAGTTGGACCTTCTAGTAGGTGGGCCTCCATGCCAGGGTTTCTCGGGCATAGGCCATCGCCGTTCTTACTCTGTCGATAAGGAACAGCTTCCTTCGAACCACCTGTTCCAGGACATGGCGGCGATCATCCATCGTTTGAAGCCGCGCATGTTCCTCTTTGAGAACGTGCGAGGTCTGCTCAATGCGAAGTGGACCGTCTCCGGGCAGAAGGGCGAGATCTTCAACGACGTGTTGTCCACGTTCCAAGCCATTCCCGGTTACACCGCGGCGTACTCCTTGGTCTTTGCGAAAGATTATGGCGTGCCCCAGAACCGTCCGCGTGTGCTAATCGTCGGGGTGCGGGACGATGTCGGTTCGGCAGCGGCGCTCCAAAGGGCGGGCGACTCGCGGGAGGCGATCGCGCGGGGATTTCTACCCAAGGGCGAGGGCGGTGCGCCCGACCTGCTAGATCTTCTTGGCGACTTGATTGACCCCAACTACGAGAACGGCGGCGTTACGGATCGGTATCCGTCGGCAGCAACCACGGAGGTCCAGCGCCAGCTGCGAACCCGGGTGGATGGATCGGTCGCCCGGAAGGGAGAACCTCTCACCGAACACGAGTACAGCAAGCACAGCGACAATATCCTCGCGAAGTTCCGTGCAATGCATGCGAACGGTGGATTCGTGCCCCAGGAGTTCGCAACCAAGAAATTCGCCCAGCGCGTGTTACCTGCGCGGTGGAGCGCGGCTGGTCCAACCATCACTGCGACATCTCTAGCCGATGACTACGTTCATTTCTCGCAGCCGCGAACGTTGACGGTAAGGGAGTGGGCCCGCTTGCAGATGTTCCCGGATTGGTACCGGTTCGCCGGCAAGCGGACGACCGGTGGCTTGCGACGGGCAGGCAATCCGCGTGAGGGGATTTTCGACCGGGAAGTGCCCAAGTACACACAGATCGGCAATGCGGTGCCCGTAGGCCTCGGCAAGGCTGTAGGCGAACACTTCAAGAAGATCCTAGTTGGCTGACCATGCTCAATGCCGCCGACGTTTCGATCCGAGAAGTGCTCCGCTACTTTACGCAGCGGGGGATCGACGTAGGACTAGTTGTGCCGACCGAGACGGGTTTGGGCAAAGGTATCATGGACGCTACGGCGAGCATGCGTCAGTTCCTTAAAGACGCGGGACTGCATGACTTCGACCACCAACCCCAAGGCGAGGCGCACAAGCGTCGGATCACGACCCGAGTGGTGACGAGGACGGGAATCATCACCACCGTGACCAGCCTCTACAGGCCAGTATCCAAGCAGGGCGACCCACGCCTTTGGGTGTATGGCCTAAAGCAGTACGTCGAGGCCGGGAACCTCCTCGCATTCGTTGCGGTAGGACCGGACGAGCTCATGGTGATTAACGCGAGCAGCGCTGGATTAGTGCCCGGCGTAAATCCCCCGGCGACCGCGAAGATCCAGATTCGAGATGTGCTCGATATCGACCTTGACGAGTTGCTGGCCCCGTTGATGGGCGATTCGAACCCTGCAGCATCCGAATTGCTCGGGATGCTTCGCCGTATCGCTGGGAAGTGGCATGAAGGCAAGCCGGGGAAGAAGCGGGACACCGAAGTTGGCCGGTTGCTCGAAGAGTTGCTGGGAATCCCCATCAACAGCTCGAAGGCCCCCGACTACAGGGGCATAGAGATCAAGTCGGGGCGCAAGGCTGCCGGGTCGCGGCAGAACCTGTTCTGTAGGGTGCCGAACTGGACTCTCAGTACGCTCAAGAGTAGCGCAGCGTTGTTGGGCGAGTTCGGGTACGTTCGCGACGAAAAGTACGAAAAGCAGCTTCGTTGCACGGTCGGAGGCAAGTCGCCCAACGCCCAAGGGCTTTATTTGCGGATGGGAAAGGGTGGCGAGCACCTGATTGAGTCGAGTACCCGCCCCGACCTTCCCGACGTCGTTGCGTGGGAGATGGACGAGCTAAAGCACGCCCTGCAAGGAAAGCATCGGGAGACCTTCTGGGTTGCGGCTGCGTCTCGAAAGGAAGGCGACGTCGAGCACTTCCGTTACGAGCACGTACTCCATACCAAACGCCCCATGGCCAATGCACTCCCTGCGCTGCTCGAAAGCGGCGTGGTCACGGTCGACCATCTCATCACCAAGAAGAAGGGAGGCAGCGTCAAGGAGCAAGGTCCTTCTTTCAAGATGTGGCGAAAAGACATGGACCTACTTTTTCCACCGGGTGAGTTCCACATCCTTTAGCTGAGCTGCCTCCTTCTCGGCGCGTGCCGCGATCCGTCCCGCTCCGACGCCCGTACGTGATTGCCAGGCACCGCGCGGAGGCGAGGTAGCAAGGACGCAGAAAAGCTGTCTCTCGGCGATCAGGACTCGCCGCGGTCGCGATTTCCCAGACGTCGCGGAGGCAGTGTTACCACCCGGCAGCGACGCGGCGAGCGTCTGAACCTTTGGTCGGCACGTCCCCGCTGCTGTCCACTTCCGCACATCGCCGTTTGCTGCGAAGGGTCAAGTCGCCCGAATAGCGGGACTAGGTTCACTTGTAAGGCTTGCGAGGGCGGTACGCGGCGGCCCAGGCGCTTGGCAGGCACTTGGCTCAAATCTTGCGGGTAGACTGATGGCGGGCGGCAACGCTCGACGAAGCTAACCTGAGGGGGGAGGCATGCTGGAACGAGTCGCTAGGCCGATTGCAGCAATCGTGCGCGCATGCGCCACTCGGCGCGGAAGTAGGGGTCCTCGTGCCCACTGAGGCCGGGCTTGCGAAGAGCATCATGGACGAGTCTGACGAGTCCCGGGACTACATGCGCCGTATGCAGTTGCACGACTACGGGTATCAGGCCAAGCGACTGGTCGCCAAGATCGTGGTGCCGGTCAACAACGTTAGCCCCGATACCGTCGAGGACGCCACCGCTTCCTTGTGCCAGCCGAAGACCAAGGGCGACGACCCGCGAATCTGGGGCGCCGGGTTGGCTCGGCGCGCGAAGGCCGGGAACTTCCACGCCTCGCTGGGGCTCGACGGGATGCTGCCGTACGTCGCGACCATCAGTACGTCTGGCGTCCTAGGGGCACTTGGAACTCCGTTAGGTACGCTAGCGCGCGTCGTCGAGGCCATTGAGCGGGGCAAGAGTGGGTCTGCGCGCGAATTGCAAGGCAAGCTCAGGGACGTTGCTGCGCGCGGCTATGTTGAAAGCCACCGACCAGAGCCCACGACGGTAGGCAATACGTGTGAGACGCAGCTGCGCATCGAGGCCAACTCTGGGAAGTCTCTTGATTTCAGTGGGATAGAGCCCGAGACATCAAAGACCGCCCTGAGCGGACAGGCGACGAAGAATCAGGTAAACCTTCTTTTCGGGAGCGCCGAACTGGAACTCCAATCCGGTAGAAAGCGCCGTTGCGCTGTAGCAGGCAGTGCATCTAGATCTCGCCTCTCTGTTAAGCGCGACCTACGAATTAGCTTGACGAGGGATCGGAGCAGTCATTTCGCCATAGGGCGCAGCGGGGACTCTGAATGAGTAGTCTAGAGGAGCGCCCGCTCGAGCGGATCAAGGCCATGAAGGAGGTTCTTTCGCCTAGGGGGCTCGAGGCCGGCTACTACGTGCCCACGTTGGACTGCTTGGGCAAGGCTTCTGTAGATGTGCGCGGGCAGCTGCACAATTACCTACGGAAGCAGGGCTTGCTTGACCACCCTGCCTCGGTGAGCGGGGGCGGTATGGAGGTTCGGATACCCGCGTGGTATGTCGGGGCCGACTCCCTAGAGGAAGCCGAGGCGTCAATGCACTGGTCTGGGTCGAGCGACGACGACCTGCGTATCCGGCTTCCTAGACTGCTGGACTATTCCGAGGCAGGGAACGCTTTGGCCCTTTTCGTGCACCAAGGTGAGCTCTACCTTGCCAACGCGAGTGAACCAGCCGTCATCGAGTCGGCGGCCGACCCCTCGAGCCCACTCGGACGGCTTCTTGACAAGCTGTCGTGTGCGAGGAACCGTCCTATAGCAGGCAGGTTTAGTGCGTGGAACCTAAGGTTGTTGAACAGCTTCTTCTCGGAGGCGTCCGAGGGCGAAGAGGTATTCCTTAGGGTCGACAAGGACGTGTTGGATGAGATCGGCCAAGACCTGGGTGGTGATGCTGGGTTCGTAAGGGCGGTCCGGTCCGGTCCGCTGTGGCTCACGCCCTCTGCTAGTTTGGTGGAGCGGGTGTTGGCCTTGGAGCGTCAAAGGGCACGAGTCGCCAAGCTACAGCCCGATGTCACCAACGCAGGACCGCTTGCCGCCGCTGCCGGGGTGCAGGGCTATGTCGACCCTGGCGAACTTGACCCTAGATACCGGGCGCACGCGGCTCCCGCGTACCTGCCCTATCTCGCGATGCTCGTTCGCATCGCGGCGGCTGATGCGTCCAAGGGCTTCTACAAGAACCTGCGGGAAACGTTGGGTCTTACGGAGCAATTCGGTCCCCCCAACATGGCGAGGCTGGAGGCTGCGTGGATTGACTTGCAGCGTTGGACGGCCGAGTGCCACGGCAGGTTCGGCTTCTTCAAGCTACGGAGGCTTGGAGGCTATGTGCACATCGGCGTGCCCCAGTCTCAGAGCATCGTAAAGCCGGGGGATGTCCAGCGCATGCCGTTGGTATTCAATCGGGCTGAGATCCGACCCGACAGGGAGCTCGATGGCACCGACATCGCCAGGGTGCTGGGCGAGGCAAGGGCGGAAGCATCAGCGGGGACATTCTTCTCAACCTCCTTCCAGTCTGCGCTAAAGACGCCCGCCTTCGATGTGCCGATTAGCTCGATCCTGCGAGCGATCTATGAGGATTGGGATGGGACGCTTCCGGACAAGCGGTCGCAAGCTGCGACGGAGAATGAGACCAGTACGTCACGTGGGGTCGGCTTGTGCCTATCTTTGGTCCAAGACGATCCGCTTGAATTTGATATCCATTGGAGCCTGCCAGCTATACACGACTCCGGCAGCTTCGAGCTGCGCCATGCCGACGAGGCGTGGTCTGGAACTTATCTTGGCGCAGATGGCGGCTTGACCAAGGCAGGGGACGCGGCACAACCAGAGGCGTGGCGCCTGGCCGAGAACTCATTTAGCGATCACGTCGTGCTGGAGCTCGTTAGCCAACTTGGCGACGAGACCGAGGAAATAATAGAAGAGGTCACGTTAGCCAAGCACTTGCTCTGGATCATGGTTCCTGGGACGGGTGGCCCCCATGGGCGCCCATGGTTGAAGGAACGGGAGCTGCCGGGTTACGGAACCGCCTTTCTATTGGCGCCGCCCGGGAACGTGGACAGGCTGCAGGGCTATTTGGAGAGATTGCAGCCAGACCACGACATAGTCGAGGCGGAAGGGCTACCCCAGGGGTGGATGCTAGTCCGACTGAACGAATGCAGCGAGTTGACGGACGATCAACGGACATTGCCCGATGGCGCGGAGGTTCATCGTACCCCGCGCTTGATCCGGTTCGTCGGGGGGCGTTCCGTTCGACGGGGTTATGGTCATATGTACCTGCCTTATGACCTGCCGGACGTAGAGTTCGATGCGCCTGCCAAGGCAGTGCTTAAGTTCCCGGACGGCGTTGGTGTTGCGGAGGATCAGCCCGGCTTAGGGGATAGCGCGGAAGCATCACCAATGTCCCAATCGGTAAGGCGTTACAAGCTCAAGTTGCTGAGGTCGGGAAGTGCTTCGTACAAATTCGAAGCTCTTCTGGATGGAGAGGTCATCGGGCGTCCAGCGGTCCTCAGGATCTCGGGGACTGACGGCGACCTCGTCGAGTCCGGCCAAGACTTTAGTTTGGACTCACTGGGGGGGGCGCAGCCTTCATCCGAGGGTTTGTCTGGCTTATTGCCAGACTGGACGGTATTCGAGCTGGTGGGACGTGAGCAAGAAGATTTCGCCGCCGTGGATGCCCGCGATCTTGGGACGCGCATCGATGGAAGCAGGTCTAGCTTTGGCGTGGAGGAGAACTTCCTAGACGCCCTGGCACAGTCAGGTGCCGGCGCCATGGATGCTGGCGTGGCAAGGCGGTTGCTGGGCCGGTTGCTGGCCGACGCAGGCCGCGAAGACAACCCCACGTTCGTTCTCATGGAATTGAGGAGCCGTGGACACCTCGAGATAGCGACGAACCTAAAGGGCCAGATGGCACGCGTGCATGCCGTAAAGCCCACGATCTATCAGTTGCCGGCGGAAGACGCAGGGTGCGCGATCTACGGCATCCTGGGAACCCTGCGGCTCGTCCACTGGGAAGCCTTGGCGTCAGGGGGGCCGGGATGGCGTGCTTGCCTTCGGCGTGGCGGGCGAGAGCGTTTCGATGCGCTGAGGCTTCTCGAGGAAACTCATCGCGCCATGCAGTTCGCTTGCTCTGCGGACGGGGAGCTTGGGCGGCGTGGCTTCCGGCTCGCGAACTTCCCCGCACTAGCCATTGCCAAGTGGTGCGAAGGCCTTGAAGTCGTCCGCCAGGCCGCGCTGCAGAACCCGATGGAGTCGATTGGAAGGGCGGCTGACGCGGCGATGCGCTTCCACGCAGGAAAGGGTTTGTTCTCCGCGAAGCCAGCAAGGCTGCCCCATGAGCTTTGGAAGACCCTGGACCTGGACACTGGGCTGGGCCAAGTCCATTACCTCGTCGAGAACGAGCAGCGGACGAACGAGTTGCGCCATTCGTTCATGCGGGATTCGCGTTGGGGCGTATGGATCGCGTTGGATGCATTCGCGCGTTATGTAAAGGAAATGACCGGCTGGGCGGACGTCCATCCCTTTCCCCTCAGCTACCAGCAGAGCAGCCGCACGATCTGGCTACCAGCGCGAATCGGGTTGCCGGTGGCCCTGGAGCGCGCCCTGGTGCTTTGCGCGGGAGCGTCTTCGGAAGCGTTCGTGCTTCAAGGGGCGCCAGCGGCATCGGAAGCTAACTCGTTGGCTTTGTACCGCGCGGAGGACGATGGGCCCAAGGTGCAGGTAAGCAGGGTTTACGAACAAATGGCAGACGGCAAGTGGCTTGCCTACAGGTGGGTTCCGCAGGCGGTTGCGAATGCCGTGGCCAAGAAACTTGGCGCCCGCCTGGACATTGTCTAAGGCTGCATTCGATTAGAACAAACGGAAACAGGGGAAGGAAGTGAAGGATCCAATCGGCGCGTACGGTGCCATGCAGGACAGTATCAAGCGATACATCACCTCGGCATTCGGGACGAGCTCTCCGACATTTGAAGTCGAACGCCGGCGGCTGCTTGATAGTGACGGCGTCCTATTCCAAAAAACGTACGTCGAACCGGTTCATTCGTACGAATCAGGCAAGGCTCTCGTAGACCTGTGCCCAGACGACCTGACTGGGCTCAGTTCCTCGGGAATTGCAGCATTCAAGGACATAGTGGGTGCAGGCCTGTTCAGCGGCAGCCATCCGCTTTACAGGCACCAGCAATCGATGCTGGCGAACTCGCTGCAGGGGAAGCATTGCGTGGTGGTCACGGGGACCGGATCCGGCAAGACGGAATCGTTCTTGCTGCCGGTGTTCGCGAACATCATCCGGGAGGCCACGCGCGAGGGGAAGTCTTGGGGGGTGCCTGCAAAGCAGCCCGCTGCGTGGACGGCCGACAAAAGGTCGGGGCTACCCAAATGGAATGAAACGCGCAAGGAGTTACGTGGTGAGTCCCGCGCGGCCGCCGTGCGGGCCCTGATCCTCTATCCGATGAACGCCCTCGTGGAGGATCAGGTGTCCCGCCTTAGGCAGGCCCTGGATTCGGACAGCGTATTGGAGGCTCTGGATCGGTCCCTGTCAGCGAACCGAATCCGATTCGGGCGCTTCAACGGATCTACGCCCGTCGCGGGCCACCCGGTCAAGCCGGCCGATGCCAATGGAAAAAATTCCGTCAACAGTGGGAAAATTTCGCAGTTGAAGGATGTAATGGCTAGCGCCATTGGCGACTACCTCGGCATGCGCAAGAAGATCCAGGTCGATCGGGCGGCTTTGAAGGACGCCGAACGCGCGGGGGACGTTCAGGCCATTGAGAGTGCGAAGGAGAATCTGGCTGCGACCCTCGCGGAGTCGACGTTCATCCAGCGGATGACGCCTGACGCCGCAGAGATGTTCCATCGATGGGAGATGCAGGCCACCCCTCCGGACATCCTCGTGACCAACATCAGCATGCTTTCAATCATGTTGATGCGTCACTCGGATCCGGCCATTCCAGGGGATAGGGCTGACTCGGACATGTTCGAGGCCACCCGCCGATGGCTAGCCGAGGACCGGGATAACAACATTTTCCAGTTGGTAGTCGACGAGCTGCATTTGCACCGCGGATCTGCAGGCACGGAGGTTGCCTATCTCGTTAGGCTTCTGCTCGACAGGCTAGGGATTAGCCCAGATAGCCCCCAACTGCGGATCCTTGCTTCCAGCGCCTCCCTGGATGGTGGCAGCAAGGGTACATATGAGTTCCTCGGTGGGTTCTTCGGGTTCACGCCCGAAGAAGCGAGGAAAAATTTCCACGTGGAAGCCGGGGCGCTCAAGCACGACGCCGGTGACGAGAGCCCGGATCTTGGGGAGGAGTTCTCCGCAGCCGCCCTAGCGCTGGCAGAGCAGATGAAGTCCGGCGCCGATTGGCAGGCCGCGGAGGCGCTCCACGCCTTAGCCGGCTTGCTAGCCCGCGACGTAGCGGCGAGCAATCGCAAGATCCTGGCGGCATTCCATGACGGAGTGGACGGCTACCCCGCTCAAGAACTCGAAGCATTGGCGGCGAGTTGGTTCCCGCGACTGCCCCATGGGAGCCGGCTGGACGCAGCCCAAGCGCTCTTTGCCGCCGTTGGCGCGAAGCGTGAAAAGGAACAGGACCGGGAACTGCCGAGGCTGCGCTTCCACTGGATGGCCAAGAACGTGGAGGGTCTTTGGGCCACTATTGGGCTAGGCACAGGCGACCGCGCTAGGCGAGTCGGGAAATTGCTCCCAGACAGGAAGCTGGAGCTTGATGGCAGGCGTGTCCTCGAGGTGCTCTATTGCGAATGCTGCGGCACGCAACTGTTGTGCGGTAACAAGATCCCGTTGAGGGATGGTCCGCTGGGGATCGAAAAGTACGAGCTCACGTCATTGGAAGCCCAGATCGAGGGCTTGCCCGAGACGACCGTCGAGTCGCGCACCGATGCGCAGAGCTACAGGGACGTCGGTGTCGTTTGGCTCTTGCGCGAGGACGATCCACCCCACTGTTCCGATGCCTTGTCGTGGAAGCACGGGACGATAGCGATGCAGATGGTCCGCGGCACGCCCCGGGGCCCCGAGGCCCGGAAGGACGCGCGATGGAAGCCGGCAACGATCGATCAGGTGACCGGGTTGGTTTCGCTGGGCCCGGGTGGCCAGGGCAGCCCTTGCTATTGGTTCGAAGCGGACGTCCAGCCCGCCGAACAGCACCAGTACCCAGCCATGCCGCAGCGTTGCCCGTCGTGCCATATCGACTATTCGGAACGGTTGGGCCGGCGCACGCCGATACGCTCTTTCGTGACTGGCCTCGCGCGCATGTCTCATCTCTTCGCAAAGCACCTAATGGCCGAGCTCCCGGAGGGGAAGGCGCGAAAACTCGTGGCGTTCTCCGACAGTCGTGAAGCAGCTGCGAACCTCGCCGTTGGCGTCGAGGAAGAGCAGTGGATGCTCCTGCTCCGGACCTTCTTGAACGCCGAGCTGAGGGCGCGCGCGGAAGGCGGCCTAGAAGCCACCATGAAGCAAGTGTTGGCCTTGGTGGAGTCCGGGCGGGAGGATGGCATTCCGGGCGTCAGGGATTCTGCAAAGGGAAGGTTCGGCGCAACGGATGCTCGGTTCGACGAACTCAAGGCATTTATCCAAATAGCCAAGACTTTCGCCAAGGATCCAGATGATCTTACGAGCAAGCAAATGGAGGGCATCGGGAAGGTCCGCCGACACGAACCTGGATATGTGCAAGTAGACGACATCCTCGCCAGGCCGAACGCCGACGGTCTGCTTGCGCCACTCTGGGTGGACTTCGTCAACGAGGGGGTCAACCCGGGCGGCGCATCGATCGAAAAGCGGAAGTTCGGCAGGGATAAGAGTAAGGATTGGACTTTCGTATTCGAGGAGGCGGATGGCTTGCTCATGCCCAAGTTGCGGGCAAACGTAAGGCCAGATTCGATCGAAGTAGGGAAGATCTCCGATTCACTCCGCCAAACAGCATGGCGCGCGTTGGCGGGGCGCCTCCTGTACGACCTTGAGGCGCAAGGGATCGGACACCTCGCCTTCGAGCCATCCGCCGCGATGACTCCGCCTGCTGGAATGCCGGCCACCGTGTTCAGGCAGGTTTGCGAGAGCGTCCTTCGGATACTGACTGAGGAGAACAAGGTCTCGCCTCATCCATGGGGTAGCGTTGAAGAAGGGTGGAGCCGCGACATGCCGACCGGCAACGCGAGGGAAGGCGCCGCCAAGGCGCGCGTGTATGGCTACTTGCGGAATGCGAGCGAAGCAAATGGGGTGGCCTTGGGCTTGCTCAAGGATCAAGTCGTGGAGGCGTTCATTGCCTCGGGCCACGCTACCGGCAGCCATTGGGCGGTAGTGAACTTGGCGCGCCTGCACGTGAAGATAGTTCCCGGAGCCGACAGGGCCTGGAAGTGTGGGAACTGCAGTCGGATCCATTGGCATGGATCGGCAGGGATCTGCTCGCGGTGCCTATCCAAGCTTCCTGCCAAAGCCAACTCCGATCTGTCGGCCAAGGAAATCGAGGAGCAGCATTACTATGCGTATGAGGCGCGGGAAAAGAAGTCGTCCTTCCGGATCCACGCTGAGGAACTCACCGGCCAGACCCAGAACCAAGCGCAACGCCAGCGTCATTTCCGCGACATCTTCTTTGATGACGACGAGATTGAGGATATTGGCAAGCGGAACGCTTTGCGCAACGTCGACTCCATCGATTTCCTGTCCGTGACCACCACGATGGAAGTGGGCGTCGACATCGGCTCACTGCAGGCGGTGATGCAGGCGAACATGCCGCCGGAACGGTTCAACTACCAACAACGAGTGGGCCGGGCCGGACGGAAAGGGCAGCCCTTCTCCATCGCGTTCACCTTCTGTCGCGGCCAAACGCACGACCGCATCCACTTCGAGCATCCCGCCGAAATGACGGGCGGGAAGCCGCCCCAACCGAGCGTTTCCGTCGCTGATGACCAACGCATCCTGGCCGAGCGCTTGATGGCCAAGGAGGTCTTGCGCCGAGCATTCAACGAAAAGGGCGGGATAGGAAAGACGTGGGGTTCCGTACAGTTCCCGGATACCCATGGCGAGATGGGTATGGTGGAAGAGGCCGGCGAGAGCATCCACAAGTTGGAGGATTGGTTGGGCAGGTACGAGCGCCAGCTGCATGACGTGGCTAGTACGATCGCCCGAGGAACGGGCCTCTCGATTGGGGCACTGGTTGAGTCCGCGAAGAGCTTGCCAAAGAGGATGACGGAAGCCGTGGACAGTCCAGAGTTCGTCGCGCGAACTCTCGCGCACCGACTGGCCGAGGCGGGAATCCTCCCGATGTTCGGAATGCCGACTAGCGTGCGCCAGCTGTACTTCAAGCTGCCGCAAGGTCGGGGCGATGACGAAAGGGATGCCTCTTCACTCGATCGTCCATCGGATCAGGCGATCGCGGACTTCGCACCGGGCGCGCAGCGCACGTGGGACAAGCGAAGCCTGTTGTCCAAGTACGTGACAGCCCCATTGATCAAGGACCGGCGTGACGGCTGGGTGGCGAAGGGGCTGCCGATCGGAGCGGCGTACGTCCACGTCAGGTGCGATGCATGCAGGCAGCTACACGTGGAGCCCGTGGAGGCGTTGGAGGACTGGGCTACCCATGCCAGCGATGTATGGGACAGCGAATGGTTGAAGAGGCCGCCCGCAGGTGTCAAATGCCCGAATTGCGGATCCATGGATGCAAAGCCCTACATGGCAGTTGCACCAAAGGCCTTTGCCACTGACATGGAACAAGATCGCGAGGCGCAGGGTGGCGGCGAAAGCCGGGGACGCTCCGGGGTCACAAGCATTTCGAGCCCGGTCTTGAAGGGCGCCGACTACGCCAAGCTTGGAAATACATTGGTTGCCCTTGGGCGCCAAAAGGCCGTTTATAGAACGAATATCAACCATGGCGAGTACTTCGGCTTCGCCCAGGCTCAGGAGATCAAGGAAGACTGGATGACCCGGCCAAACGCCACAGGAGGCTCATTCTGGCGAGCTACGTCCGAGTACCCAGACTTCAAGGTCGCGCTGACTTCCCCAAAGGTTACGGATATCCTTGCAATCAGGATGCTGGATGATCACGGGTTGCAGTTCTTCGAGGAATCCTCTTCCCCGAAGTTGGTCCGCCGCCGAGCTGCATGGTATTCCGCGGCCACGATCCTGCAGCGTGCGATCGCGTTGGAGCTGGACGTTGATTCGATGGATATCGAGATCGCCTCCGCGCACGCGGTCAGTGGGCAGGGTGGCGCCGAACTGTACCTAGCCGACGCCCATCCCAATGGCGCCGGTTTGGTGGATTGGGCAAGGAAGGAGTGGGTTTCGTTGCTCGAGGGCTGCCTTTTCGGCGACGTCGGCTTTGGTAGGTTGGGCCGCAGCATCCGAGATGAGATCGAGCTCGGCAAGGTTGCAGGGAACGAGTGGCGAAGCCCTGACTTGCTCCTGCGCGGCTTCCGCAACAGGCAGCTGCATGGGTTGCTGGATTGGGAGCTGGGGATCGAGCTGCTCGCTTGTATGTTGGATCCAGCCTTCAAGCCAGGGTTGGATCGGGTCGCCAGCGGACGCATGCTGCCAATGGGGAACGATGGGGCGTGGCTAGAGAAGACTGCGGCTAGAGTTGACAGCTTCGCCAATGTTTTCAAGATTCGTGACGTTGTCCATGATGGGAACGTACACGGCTGGTTGACTCAGGAAGGGAAGTCGAAGGAAACCGTATTGAATGTCGCGGTGCATCCGCTTTGGGCCGGCTATTCGCACGATAACAATGCGGTAGGCGATGCTCACCGCCATGCAGCCGCCAGTGGGATCCACAAGATACGGAGGATTGATTCCTTCAACCTATCTAGGCGAATGGCGTGGGTGCGGGGGAACTTGGGGCTGTTCGTCGTCGAGGATATCGACTCCGAGGCGAAGCCAAGCGCCGCCACCAAGACCGATCTCGGGCGGGCTTGCGCCTCGAGCGGTGCGGAAGCAGCTGTCATTCCTGCGGGTCTCTCGTTCAGTGCGCTCGGCCGAGGTTGGACTAAGGTGGACAATAGGAACTTGAGCCAGCTCGTTGGTGGCGACTGGCTTGCGGCCGGTCCCGCGGGGAATCTGGTCGCTGTGAACGTATACATGAAGGCGGGGATGTCTGAGCCGCGGGTTCGGTCAGATGGCGCCTGGCTCTTGCCCGAGGCGGCGAGGCGGTATTCATTCATCGCCAGGCCTGAATCTTGAACTAGGGAGTAATTTGGAATGCCAACGGTAATTGGGCCCAGCCCGCACAACCGGTGGGAAAACGAGGTCCTGAAGCAATTCAGGCAGCAGCTTCCCATCGACTGGGTCGTTATGCCGAGCGTTAGCTGGACCCTGATGAAGGATGACCGGGTAAGGGACGGCGAAGCGGACTTCGTGGTCTTGGCGCCAGGCCTCGGACTCGTCGTTGTCGAGGTGAAGGGTTCGAAGGAATTCAAGGTCGACGAGTGGGGTACGTGGCATCGCTTGGAGCCGAGTGGCTCGTGGCAGGCACTGAGGCAATCGCCCCCGGAGCAGGCGATGGGAAATATGTACATGCTCATCGAGCTCCTGAAGGAGAAGTATCGATGGCTGGAGTTCCCAGGTCGTTTCGCTTACCTGGTCATTTACCCGCAGGGCGAAACCAGTGACCTTGGCATGTTCGACGAGTCCACGGTTGCTACTCGGCGCCATATGAACCAGCTAGCCAGCCGGATCCGGAACGCATTGGAGAAGCGTGGCGGAGCCGGATCCGGCGAGCAGTTCGCCGAGTCCGCCATCGAGAAAGTCATCGACCAGCTGAAGAACCGGAGGTTCCATGTCGTCAAGGTCGACACGGGCGACGACGTGGCGGATGACAAGGGCAAGATTGAGCAGCTTACCCGGCAGCAGTTCGCGACCCTGCGGGGCCTTTTCGACCTGCCGAAGGTGGCGGTCATGGGTCCGGCGGGATCTGGAAAAACGCTGCTGGCGATGTGGCGACTCAAGGCGCTGATCGAAGAGGGCCGAAAGGCGGTCTATGTCTGCTACAACAAGAACCTAGCCAGTTCCCTGCGGCATTTGAACCCGGACCATGCCGAATTCATCTGGAACATCGATAGCCTTTTCCTCAGGACATGCCCCCAAGCCCGCGTCCCGAGCGACAAGGACAGGATCGGCCCGTTCTTCGCCGAGGAGCTGCCTGGCCTCGTTGTCGACAAAGTTTGGTCGTTGGAGAAGTACGACGCGATCGTGGTCGATGAAGGCCAGGACATCTCGGAATTCCAGGCACTCGCACTGCATGAACTCGTCGCCGAGGACGGGACTTGGGCGTACTTCGCGGATTGGCACCAAGATCTTTACAGGCGGGGCTCCGGAACCCCGATTGGTGCGGAAGTGCTATTCACCCTGCATCACAATTGCCGGAACACGATAAAGATAAATGATGCTGCGAATGACTTCGCCAAGAAGTCAGTCCCGTCGATGCCAGGAATGCCGGAGGGCGTCGCACCAGTCGTGGAGGTAACAAAGAACCAGGCGCTTCGGGCCTGGGAACTGGCCAAGCAATGGGCCGGCGAAGGCTCAGTCGCAATCCTCAGCCCCTACACCTTGGATAAGTCGGCGATGAAGGGAGAGAAGAGCGGCCATGGACTCCGCTTGAGCGAAGACGTCAAGGAACTTGGTTCGAAGGATACGGTGGTGTTCTCAACCATCAAGTCGTTCAAGGGGCTCGAGGCGTCGGTAGTCATCGTCGTGGACCTCGAAAAACCTGGCGAAAAGGCGGTCTTCAGCGAGGAAGACTTGTACGTGGCCAGCACGCGGGCTACGACGCGAATCGCTTTGATTTCATCCCGGGCAGAGGTGGCGAAGTTTCTCCAGGGATGACGAGGGCCTGCATCCAGGCGAGTAGGCCTACGGTTTGGCCGAGACCTCAGCGACATAACGCGTCAGCTGCGGCACTCCACTGCCGATGTGCTGCCATGTTCTGCCCTGTGGCTGCCGGACGGGACGTCGCGGACCCTGGCCAGGGCGAGCGCGGCCGCGCCGTTCGACTGGGCCGATGCCGACGACGTCCCCCCGCCTGTAATGACCCAGCACTTCCTGCACAGGTCAGGCCGCTAATGCATAGGCCTCAGCGGGTGTCTTCATGCCCAGCGCCTGGTGCGGGCGCCGGTGGTTGTAGAACTGAATCCAGTCGCCGATCACGCGCATCGCGTGTTGCTGGGTTTCGAAGCGGTGCCGGTGGGCGCACTGCTCCTTCAACGTGCGGATGACGCGCTCGACCATGCCGTTCTGCTGCGGGCAGTGCGGCGTGATGAACTCCTGCTTGAGGCCATCGCTCCGCACCAGGCGCGTGTAGTGGCGGCTGGTGAACACCAGGCCATTGTCCGAGCGCAGCAGGAACGGCACGGGCACGCGTCCAAGCGTGCCGTAGCGGGTGATCAACGCCTGCTCCAGCGCCGCGGCAGCAGTGGTCGCCCGGCACGCCGCACGAAACAGGCGGCACGCCGCACGAAACATCCCGGCCGCCGCACCAGACGGCCCGCGTTCCACCCTAACGTCCGGCGGATGCGCATCTCGTCCCTCCGGGGCCCGCCAAGCGCGCGAGGAGCCTGCCGTGGACCACTCCCAGTACTCCGTCGCCACCACCGAAGACATGGTCCGCCTGCGCCGCCGCATCGCCGCCGCCGGTCTGCCGCCGCGGCGCACGGATGCCAACGTCATCGTCGGCACCTGGAACATCCAGAAGTGCGGCGGCTTCCATCCGGACTGGACGGAAAGCCCGCGCAGCCCCAAGCGCAACCTGCGCGCGCTGGCGCTCATCGCCGAGGTGGTGCGCTGCTTCGACGTTATCGCGCTGCAGGAGGTGCTGCGCGAGACCACGGCGCTGCGCTACCTCATGGAGCAGTTCCTCGGCCCGCACTGGGCGGTGCTGCTCACCGACGTGAGTGGCGGCGACAAGGGCAACGCCGAGCGGCTGGCCTACCTGTACGACACGCGGCGGGTGGTGCTGTCGGGCCTGGCCGGCGAGATCGTGCTGCCGCCCGCGCCGGCCGGCCTGCCCGAGCAGTTCGACCGCACGCCGTACATTGCCGGCTTCCGCGCCGCCAACGAGCACTTCACCCTGCTCACCGCGCACATCCGCTACGGCGCGCTGCCTGCCGACCGCCTGCCCGAGCTGCAGCGCTTCGCCGCGTACACCGCCAAGGAGCTGCGCGCGCGCGCCCGCAGCGGGCAGAGCCGCGAGGAGCCCAACCTGCTGGTGCTGGGCGACTTCAACATCGACAAACGCCAGGGCAACCCGCTGTTCGACGCCTTCGTCGAGACCGGCCTGTGGGTGCCCACGGCACTGCAGGCGGTGCGCACCACCGCGGGCAGGGTGGCCAAACACTACGACCAGATCGCCTGGTTCCAGGGCGACGACTTCGGCCTGCGCCCCAGCGGCCGCGCCGGCAGCATCGACTTCGCCGGCGCCGTGTTCCAGACGCTGACCTCGACCTCCCCCGGTTTCAGTAGCGGTCGGCTCTGGAGTCCGCGGTTAGCGTAGAGGAGCCGGCCAGAAACACCGCGAAGGCAATCGCGAAGATGGAGCCGTGAAGCGGCGTGCTGGTGACTCGGCGCAAGGTCATGCGCTCACGCCGCGACCCATGGCGTGAGGAAGCCTGCCCGGCGCACGCCCGCTATTCCGCCAGTACCCGCTGCTGCGAGGAGACGATGGCCGGATGACCACCACCGGGACTGGACGTCGCTGCCACCGCGACGGCAACCGGTCTCCCGGAGGCAAGGACGCGCGACGCTGCCGTGACTTCGAGCGCCAGACACGGCGGCACCGCGGGACATCCGGCGACGACCAGAGCATCGCCGACGCACAGCACTGGCGCGCCGAGCACCGTCACGCGCTGGTTGGCGCCCACCACCATGACGGAGCCACCATGCGCGCAAGCCAGGCCGGCCACGGCGGTGAGGAGGGGGCTGCCCATCAGACGACCTGCAGCGCGCCGTGGTTGATCGACACCGCAGGGCCGGACATCGCGATGCGGGCGCCCTTGCCATTGTCGATGACGATGCCTGCCGGGCCGATGTCGATGCCGGCGCCATCGGCAGTCCTCAGTGACAGCGCGTCGGTGGGCGTGGACGCGGGCCCGGTCAGGGACGCGGGCACCTGTGCGGCGTCGGTCCAGAACACGCCGCACCAGATCGGATAGTCGATATTGCCAGCCTCGAACTCTACCCAGACGGCATCGCCCACCGCGGGCAAGGTCGAACGCGAGCCGGGCGGCAGGCAGGGCAGGGCCCAGCTCGACGGGATGACGCCAAGGATGTCGGGCACCAGCAACTGCAGCCGCCCGAGTTGCATCGGGTCGACGTTGGCGACGACCGTGCCGCGGAATTTACCGTAGTGGTGGCTCATGTGTTGCTCCCTGCGATGGTTGCCGGCGCCTGTACTGCATGATGCTCACCCTACAGCCTCGGGTCCTTCCTCTTCTTCGGGTCCGGCCCACCACACGTGTCCGTCCTCACGGCACGGCGCCTCGACTTCCCGGCTCTCGATGCCATCGATGTGGCGGTCCGCGCCGCCCGCCTCCCAGTCGCGCAGCACCTTCTCCACCGACGCGCGGCCCTGCGCGGCGATGCCGAGGTTGCGCTCCGCCTGCCAGCTGCCGCCCTCGTCGGCGCCGTGCCGGTGCGGCGCGCCGTAGCTGCAGCGCAGGCAGTAGTACTGCACGCTCCCGGTCCAATCCTCGGCATATCCGATGCCGGGTGCGGTCGCTTGGAGCAGGGGCTGGAGGGCCTCCCGGCTGTCGCAGCGAACGAAGACCACGAAGGTCTGGAAGTCGGAGGGGCCCAGCCGGGCGAGTTCATTGAACACCGGCACTTCCCGCTCGCCGTTCTCGCGACGGCCGGTGGACGCGCCGTCGTGGAGCACGATGTCGCCGAAGCGGTGGCCGCTCTCCGGAAGCGGCACATTGAGCAGGCGGGCGCGCACGGGGTCGATGCGGCGGACAAACACGGTCTCGCCGCCGTGCCAGGGGTTGAGGCGGACCACCGCGACGCCGTAGTCGTCGTCGATGGGCCCCGTGCCGTCGGGCACCCGGACGCCGCATGCGGACCAGAGCGCCCGCGCACGGGGCCAATCGCCGACCGCGGTGGCGGCGATCGCGGCGTTCCAGTGGGCGGCGTCATCCGCCTCGTCCATCAGCTCGATGGCCCGCAGGTTGTGCTGCAGCGACACCGGCCAGTCCAGCAGGTACTTGTGCGCCAGTCCACGCATGTAGTGGTAGAAGGCCTCCTCCGGATCGCGCAGCAGCAGGGCCGCGAACTCGCGCGAAGCTTCCTCCAGTGCCCCGCGGTCCATCGCCTCGTAGGCGCGTTCATGGAGGGCCCGGTGCTCGTCGGTGTCTGTCATGGCGCGCGCTGTCGTTGGAGGCGGCGCGATGATGCCATGGGCATGCGATGCCGATGACCGGACGCGCTACGCCGGTTGCGGCACTCCGCGATTTGGCCTTGCGCGACCAGGCGCATGGGCCGGGAACGAGCCGCACGGGGGACCGCCAGTGGGTTTCGTCGCCAGGAAAAATGAACGTGGGAAGTGAACCTGGCACCGTTCAACGGCACCGTTCAACGGAGTCCACCGGGTGACTGGGGCAGCGGCGCGCCCATCCGGCGCGCCGCGCCATCGCAGCCGTGGCCCTGATGTGTCAGGGCCTGCCGCTCGAACCCGACCGCGGGATGCGGGGCGCCGGCGAGCTCGGCCCCTGGAACGCCGGGTCGCTGGCAGGCATTGCGCGGCGCTCGTGGAACTGCGGTCGCGAAGCGGCGGGCGCGACGTCGGAAGCCTGCTTGAAGTACAGTTCTTCGATGCCGTGGATGCGGTCGCCGACGCGTGCGAGCGGCCGGAAGTAGCGGACCATCATCGGCATACAGGTGTCGGACGGGGCGACGCAGTCCGGGCTTGAATATCGCGTGGAGTACAACCGGCCCCAGGCGGTGGTCCAGCGCTCGGTGGATCCCCAGTTGCCATCGTGCCATTGGGAGGAGCGGCCAGACGCCTGGCGCACGATGCGCACATCCACCGGCGGCAGGTCGAGATGCGGCGTGCTGAGGAGGTCGAGCGTGCCATAGCCCCACGCGCCGGGAACGCTGTCGGCGTTGTAGATGTCCGTCGCGCCCACGCGGATCATCGCGGTGTAGCCGGCGAGGCTGACATGGCCACTCGCGCGGTCTGCTTCAGCGACGTACACCACTCCCAGGGCCGCGCCGTCGCCACCGTCGAGCACCCAGTAGCGCGCGCGTTCCGCGCCTGCCTGCACGTGCATGGCGCCATCGCTGTCCATCGACCACGAGAACGGCGCCTGCCCTTCGGCCTGCACGGGCTGCATGTCGACGTCGACCTTGTTGCCCAGGTCGAGCATCGTGCCGCTGCCGCCGCCTTCGAAGCGATGCACCGCGTGCGCGCATTCGAGCAGCGGCAGCCCGTTGTGCTGGCCCTCGGTGCTGCAGAACACGGGCAGGGTCCGGCGACCGAGGAACCGGCGCGCATCCGTCAGCATCCGGGTGTCGGCAAGATCGACGGCAGGAAGAAAGCTGACGTAGCGTTCGAGGTAGCTCGGCTCGCCCGGGCAATCCGGGAAGGTCACAAGGGTCTCGTTGACTTCGCGCCAGATCTCCAGGCCCTGGCTCGTCCACTGCCGCCTGAGGTCGGACCTGAGCATTTGCCGGCGCCGTCCAGTCATCTCGTAGGTGAACGGACACCTGTACGTCGGGTCGAATGTGGCGATTTCGCGATCGGGCACCAGCACCATTGCATCGTTCGCCACCGTGCCGACGTGCGAGACGCCCAGGCTGCCCGAGGGGGCGTACATCCTGTAGGAAGCGCCCTCGCGCTCCAGCACGAACGCCATGCTCGGGGCCGGCCTTCCGGTGTCCAGCGCCACCCCAAGCAGCGCGATGCGCTCGGGCAGGTCGCTCGCCGTCATCGCCGCCGTCGGCATTCCGTCCAGGACGGCAGCCGCATCATCGAACAGGGTGTAGTACGTCTCGTACAGGTAGGCCACGAAGGCGGGGCGGTCGCGCAGGAGCGCGAGCCCGCTGTCGTAGCCTGCGGGCAACGTCGCGGGGTCCGCGGCCATGCGGGCCAGGGCGACGGTGGCGTTGGTCAGGTCGTACCCGGCCCGGCGCGCTCCTTCGCGGAGTTGCGCATCGTTGCGTGGCGGATGCCCGAGCATCATCTCCGCGACGTGCTGCAGGCCGGTGCTGAACGCGGAGATCCGCGTGCATTCGCACTCGTCGCGCGTGAGCCGGCCATCGGAACCCGCCATGCGCACGAGCCCGGCATAGGACCCCAGCGGCGACACGAAGCGGACGCCTGGCTGGGCGTACTCGAGCGTGATCATGCCGGCCCGGGATGCGGGGACATCGACAGCGAAGCTGCCGGACGTGGCCGCGACCTCCCGGACGGTCGTCCCGTCCACCTGGACCGTCAGCGTGCCGGCCTGACCGGCTTCCACACCCACCACTTCGCCCTCGACGCGGATGGCTGGCGTCACGGGTGGACGCCTCCGGAGGACCTTCGATGACGCCGCCCCCACCTCGGTGCCGGCCGCCGGCGTCTGCAGCCCGGTGTGGCTCGCCCATGTTCCGGCCACGATGGCACTGGCCAGACCCAGCCAAACGATTGATCGCAACAAGACGTTCCCCGGAATGATGGCGCCCCCTGCGCCGGCGCGAATGATACGCCCCGGGCGGGCCTCGAGCCGTGCGCGCCGAGGCTAAGGCTGCCTGGTGATGACGCGGTGCGACGCCCTGTCGGTGTTGTTGGCCAGGTCGACCTCATGGGTCATCGTCGTCGTCATGGCCGACACCGAAACCCGCGCGCGCCGGTCACTCGCAGTGATCTCCAGGGGGAGATGGATCCATTCGCTTTCGTGGGCAGCCAGCGCGTCCCGGGTGCACGTGAAACGGACGGAGGTCGCATCGCGATGCCCGACGGGGCACGACACCGTCACGTCGACGAGTTGGCCCTGGCTCACCGTGATGGAGACCTGGGTCTCCACCGCTTCGGCATTGCGCTCGCCGAGGTTGGCCAGGTGCAGGGACAGCATGCCCTCGTCCAGGCGTGCGTCGAGGGCGAGGTCCGCAACGCTCGTGCAACCTTGGCCCCTGTGAATGACCAGGCCGTAGTTGTAGTTCGCCACGGCCACGTCAGGGCAGCCGTCGCCGTCCAGGTTGCCGATGCCCATGCCCTGGGTGTTCAGGTGGGTGGCATACGGGCCGCTGAGCACGGGGCCTGGGACGAGGCCATCGGCGCTTTGCAGGAAGAAGCTGATGGCGCCGCCCCCGTGCAGGATCAGCAAGTCCTCGCGGCCATCGAGGTCCAGGTCGTGTCCCCGGATTGCGTTCGGGAATTCCGCGGTCTCGAAGCTGTGGTCGTACACCAGTGCGCCAGTGGGATCCTGCAGATACAGTTTCACTACGGTCTGGTCGCTCGCGATAGCCAGGTCGTCGCGGCCGTCGTTGTTGAAGTCGCCGACACCTGCTGCATCGCCGCCCCACACGCCATCGGTGGGATCGATGACCAGGGGGCCTGCAAACGAAGGCGTGCCGTCGTTGAAGTAGACGTAGGCATTCGTCTCGCCCTGTCCAGACTGCACCACGAAGTCCTGGTGCCCGTCGCCATTGAAATCCCCGGCGGCAAGGTCGTTGTAGCCACTCGCAGGCGTCGGGAGGTGCACGGACTCGCGGACGCCCCCTGTGCCATCGCCCATGTAGATGACGGCACCTTCGCTCCAGCCGTGGGCCACGACATCCAGCGCGCCGTCGCGGTCGGCATCCAGCAACACCACGTCGACCGCCCTGCGGCCACCGTCATGGGTATGGCTCGTCGAGCGCACGACCTGGCGCATGCGGACAAGGTCCCAGTCGATGATCATGATCCCGCCGCCGTCCCCAAGGACGATTTCCTGCGCGTCATCGCGGTCCAGATTGCCGATGGCAAGTCCGTTCTCGTTCGCGAATCCGTACGGGAAGCGCAGCGGCTCGGCCAGGGTGCCATCGGCCTGCTGCAGGTACACCAGCACGTGGTAGTCGTTTTCTTCGTCGAAGTAGAACGTCGTGGAGACCACCACGTCGTCGCGGCCGTCGCCGTTGACGTCGCCGACTGCGGCGGCATCGGCCCAGCTTCCGATGGGGTAGATTTCGGCCGGGGCCAGGCGATAGGCGGCATCGGCGGCGGGCACGGACAGCGCGAGGGCGGCCGCGAGAACGCGTGCAACATGAAGCATGAGTTGTCCCCTGTGCGCGAGCGCGCGCGCAGATTGTAAGGCAGCCAGAAGGTGGGGTGCACCACCCGGGTGGCGTGACTGACTGATGGGCCTTGGCACGGTCCGGCGAGGTGGCGCGGCGAGCAGGCCGGGCCAGTCTGGCGTCGCGTCCACGGTGTCGATGATCAGGGGCGACATCCCTGGAAAGCGGACTTGGCACCCTTCTCGAAGACGCCTTCCCGCCCAGCCGCCGAGCTGGCAGACTCCCGCACCCGCCGCCGGCGCGCAGCCGGTTCCAGGACGTTCCGGACCCATGATGACCACGCCAAGAAACCTGCTGTTGCTTGCACTCCTGACGCCGGCCTTCGCGTGGTCCGCGGGCGCGGCTGCATCAGGCACTGCGGGCACCGTGCGAGAGGCTGCAGCGTCGGGCGACGTGCACGTGCCTGGAGGCTGCGCGCGCGTGGAGGGGCAGGTCGCGCCGCTTACGACGAACGCACCGGCAATGCCAAGCTTCCTGCCCACGCAGCTCGAAGTCCGGACGCCGGTCGAGCCGACCGTCTTCCCCAGTGCCGGTCGCAACTACGCCATCTACGAGCTGCACCTGCGGAACCTGACAGGCGAGCCGGTCGAGCTCCAGGGCATCGAGGTGCAGGGCGAAGGCACGGGTACCGCACCGCTGGCAACGTTCACTGCCGCGCAACTGCCCGCGCTCGTCTTCCCGCGTGCCTACGACATGTCCGCCGAGGAGGCAGACGCAAGCCGGCGGCTGGCCGATGGCCAAGGCACCGTCGCCTACCTCTGCCTTGCCTTCGACGCCGGCATGGCGGTCCCGGCGCGCCTGCGGCATCGCGTCGTGCTGCAGCAAGGGTCCGCCGACGGGCCGGCGATCGCGACCGACCGGACCCCTTTGCGCACGCTTGCACCGCCTGTCGCCGGGCCCGACTGGTTCGCCGCTGGCGGGCCGGGCAATACCAGCCACCATCGCGTGGGGCTGCTGGTCATCGGAGGCCAGGCGCGCATTTCGCGTCGCCACGCGATCGACTGGCGACAGGTCCGCGACGGTGCGAGCGTCGCGGGCGACGCGCTCGACGTGCGGGCCCATCACGCCTATGGCGAGACGGTGTACGCGGTGGCCGATGGCACTGTCACGTCGGCGAAGGACGGCTTCCCTGACAACATCCCGCGCACGCCGAAGGGCTTCGACACCGCGCTCCCCATCACCATGGACAACATCGCCGGCAACACGGTCACGCTCGACCTGGGCGATGGGCTGTTCGCGCTCTACGCGCACCTTGCGCCGGGCAGCGTCCAGGTCAGGACCGGCGACCGCGTCACGCGCGGCCAGGCCCTCGGCCGCATCGGCAACTCCGGCGACAGCCGGGAGCCGCACCTGCATTTCGAGGTGACGGACAGCCCTGGCCTGCTTGCCGGCGAGGGGCTGCCGTACCTGATCGACCGCTACGACATCCGGATGCCGGATGGCAGCCTGGTCCAGCGCGCCAACGAGCTTCCCGTGCAGGAGATGCATGTCGACTTCAGGGCGGCCGGCGCGCCTTGAGGGAGTGCACGCCTGCGCCGCCTCCGTGGTCGCTTGAGGCGCAAGTGACCTTGGCGGCGTGCTGTCAGGTGGCGAACCCCTCCAACAGCGCCGCGGCAATCATCGGCCGCCCGGTGAAATACCCCTGTACCTCGTCGCACCCCCAGCCGCGCAGCACATCAAGCGTCGCTTGGGTCTCCACCCCTTCCGCCACTACGCGCAGTCCAATGTCGTGCGCGATGCCGATCATCGCGCGTGCCAGCGGCCGCGCGTCGGCGTGGGTGTGGTCGAGGTCGCCGATGAAGCTGCGGTCCAGCTTCACCGCGCGCGCCGGCAGCCTGCGCAGGTAGTCGAAGTTGCTGTAGCCGGTGCCGAAATCGTCGATGGCGATGGTCACGCCCATGTCGCGCAGACCGCGGAGCTGTGCCAGCACCTGCTCGGCGTTGCGGATCAGGGCGGTTTCGGTGAGTTCGAGTTCGAGGCAGTCGGCAGGCAGCCCGCGGCTTGCGAGATGCACTTCCAGCCGCGGCAGGAAGTCGGCCTCCTCGAGGTTGCGCGCGGACACGTTGACCGACACCGCAAGCATTGCGCCCTGCGCGCGCCAGGCCACCTGCTGGTCGAGGGCAGCGCCAAGCACCCACTCGGTCATCGGCCGTGCGAGTGCGGTCTGTTCGACCAGCGGGACGAACTCCGCGGGCGAGATGTGGCCGAGCCCGGGATGGTGCCAGCGCAGCAGCGCCTCGGCGCCGGTGCAGCGGTCGCCGCGTAGGTCGATGCGCGGCTGGTACACCAGCGAGAGTGCGTCGGGTCGCGCCAGTGCGTCGGCGAAATCCACCAGCAGGGTGAGCCTGCGGCGGTTGGCGGCGTCGCTTGCGGGGCTGTACACGGCGGAGTCGAGCCCCGCGGTGCGGGCGTCGTTGGCGGCGCTGATGCCGGTGCGCAGCGCATCGTCGGCCGCGGCGTCGCCCACGACGAAGGGCGAGACGCCGAACGCCGGCATCATCTGCACGGGGATGCCGTTGCTGGCCACGGGCACGGCCAGCGCGGCGGAGAGCGCGGCCATCACGTTTGTCCACGGGCCTGTTTCCGCTTCGTCCAGCAGCAGCGCATAGGACACGCCTTCGACGTGGTAGGCGGTGCAGCCGGGGCCCAGCCGGTCCTTCAGGATCCGGCTGCTGGCCTGCACGAGGTCGTCGATGCAGCGCGTGCCCATCACGCTCACCAGCTCCTGCAGGCGGGCGGGGTCGAGCAGGCTGACCAGCAGCAGGACGCGCGGCACGCCGGGCCGGGCGCGCGCCAGGTCGGCCACGTCGTTGGTGAACTGGTGGCGGTTGGGCAGGCCGCTCAGCGGGTCGCGCCGGCCGTAGTCGTGCTCGAGCTCCACCTGCGCCATGACCATGGCGGCGAAGTCGCGCAGGGAGGCGCGTTCTTCCTCGGTGGTCTGGCGCGGGTTGCTGTCGAGCACGCACATCGCGCCCAGGGTGTGGCCGTCGCGGGTGATGAGCGGCGCGCCGGCGTAGAAGCGGATCCCCGAACGGGCCAGCACGCTGTCGTGGAAGCGCGGGTCCTGCTGCAGGTCGGACACGACGACGGTGCCTGCCTGCGCAGTGACTTCCGCGCACGGCGCCTTCTCGCGCGGGATCTCGCGGCCGGCGGTGCCGACGTGCGACTTGAACCACTGGCGATTGGCGTCGGTGAGCGAGACCGCGGCGATTGGCACGCCGAACAGCCGGCTGGCCATGCGGGTGATGCGGTCGTAGCTGTCGCTCTCGGGGGTGTCCAGCAGGTCGAGGTCGCGGAGGGCGGCGAGGCGCGCGGCTTCGGCCGCGTCGGCGGCCGAGCCCCTCGAGGACTCAGGGCTCTCAGCGGCCGGCAGCGGATCGGCGACGTAGGGCTGGGGCACGAAGGGGGCTTCCATGGTGGGCGGGCCGCCGTGCGGCGAACGGGAGTGGGACACGTCTTCCTATCGGCCGGCCTCCGGCGAGCTTGACCGCGGCGGGACGAGGAGGAACGCCGCCAGGTGCGCTTTTACCGCTGCGCCGGCCTGCACCTTGTGAACCACGCGGCGGCTTATGATCCGCATGGGGATAACGGGGGAACGAGATGAACGCATCGATACGCGCGGGCCTTGCCTGCGCCGCGCTTCTGGCATGCCTGACAGGCCGCGCGGCGGAGCCGTCGCAGCCGCTTCCGCCCATCCCGGACCGGCTTGCGGAGGAGCAGCTCCGGGACACCCCCGCACCCTGGCGCAACCACCTCAGGGCCGTGCGCGCCGTCCAGGGCATGGAGGACCCGCTGGCACGCTGTCTCGCCTGGCCCGACCTGCCGGGCCACACGTGGCCCGAAGGCCACGCCGATGCGCACTGCCGCTACCACTTCACACCCGTGCCGTCACCGGCCGACGTGGACCTGCATCTTGTGGAGGGCCGCGTGGCCGAGCTGGAGGCGCTGCTGGCCGCACGGTTCGAAGGACACGGACGTGCCCGGCATCCGGATGAATCCGTGCACTGGTTCTTCCACGCCTTCACCGAGGACGGGGACACACCGCAGGGCCACGACGCCGATCGCATCTCCCGACGCTGGCTGGAGCTGTCGCCGGGCAGCGCCTACGCGCTGGTCGCCCGCGCGGCGGTGTTGAGGAAGCGTGGCTGGGAAGCCCGCGGCTCCGCCTGGGCAAGGGACACCACGCCGGAGCAGTTCGCCGCAATGGAGGCGTCGTTCGCAGAGGCGGCGCCGCTCTACCAGCGTGCGCTCGAGATCGCGCCGGGCCTGACCGATGCGCACATCGGCCTGGTGGATATCCTCAAGAGCCAGGCGGGCGGAGGCGAGGCGTTCTTCGTGGAGCAGGCGCGGCGCGTGGCCCCCGGCTGCGCCGAAGTGGCGCTGGACTTCATGCGGGCATTGGAGCCCAGGTGGGGCGGCTCCTTCGAGGCGATGCTCGCCTACGCCAAGGTGCTCGAACCCGAGGTGGCCGCGTCGCCGCTCATCGCCAACCAGCTCTCCGCACCCTATGTGGCGGCCATCGAGGCCGAGCACCGCGAGGATGTGTACACGGCCGAGGCCGCGCAGGCGATCGACCCGATCCTGGCCATGTCCTCGAACGAGGACATGCTGAGCGTGGCGGCGGCTGCCAACTTCCACCGGACCGACGGGTCGGCGAAGGACGAGGCGAAGGCGGTGGCGTACCTGCTGCAGCGGCAGCGGTTCAAGGCTCTGACGGCCTGGGAGGGGCGGAAGATCGGGGAATACCTGGTGCGCCAGGAGCCGGAGTGGTCGCTGTCGGTGCTCGTCGATGCCGTGGCGCAGGATCCCGGTTCGGGGTGGGGCCGCTACTACCTTGCCGCCGCCAACTACAACAGCGGGCGCTTCGAGGAGGCGGAGCGGCAGTACCTGCTGGCTGTCGCCGAGCCGGACACGGCCGAGCGGTCACTGGTCGAGCTGGTGGGCATGTGGATGCTGGACGCGGGCCTTGCGCCTGAAGCCGCGGCGCGCAGGGCGGGCCCGCACCTGGAGGAGCTGCTGCGGCGATACCCGGACAACGGACGCGCGCAGTTCTTCGAGCTGATGCGGGACGGGCAGCGCGACGGCAGGATCGAGCGCGCGCGGATGGAAGCGTGGATCCGGATCGCCGATCCCGGGGACCCGTTGCAGAAGAGCATGATCGACCACTTCGAGGGGGTGCTGGCGCACTGATCGGCCGCCGGCCGCGCGGAAGCTCGAATCAGCAGGCGATCACCAGGCCGCGGCCGATCAGCGTGCCGCTGCAACCCCGGTCAGGTCCGCGCTCAACGCCATCAGTCGCTTGCGCACGTTGGCATCGAGCGCCTGGGGATGCGTCATCTCGGCAATCGGTCGCCCTTCGAAGTAGTAGGCACCGGCCTGCAACGACGGTGCGCGGACCAGGCCCATGACGTGGTCGCGGCCTTCGGCAACGGTGGTGAGCGGTGCGACGCCGATGCCCTTGACCATCGTGGTGTCCATCAGCGACGCGGGGTGCAGCGAGATCATGGTGACGCCGCGTTCGGCGAACGCGGGCGCGAGTTCGGCGGTCATCATCACCTGGGCCAGCTTGCTCTGGCCGTAGCCACGGTGGTGGGCCTTCGGCTTCTCCAGCATCACGTCGTCGAAGTCGATCGCTTCCGCGCTGCCCGAGGCCACGTTGACGATGCGCGATGGCGCGGCCGCTTCCAGATTGGGCATCAGCCGGTTGGCGAGGATCCAGGTGGCGAGGTAGTTCACGACGAACTGCAGTTCGTGGCCGTCGGCGTTGGCGCTGCGTTCGGGGGCCTCGTTGAAGGCGATGCCGGCGTTGTTGACCAGCAGGTCCAGCTTCGGCGCCTGCTTCGCGACGGTGTCGGCGAAGTCGCGCACGGCCTGCAGCGACGAGAAGTCCGCGGCGATGAAGGTGGCCGAGCCCTTGCCCTCCTTCGTGATCGCGTCGACCACGGCCTGTCCGCGCTCGACGTTGCGGCCGTGGACGATGACGTGCGCGCCGTCGGCGGCCAGGGCCAGGGCAAGCTCGCGTCCCAGCCCGTCGGTGGATCCCGTCACCAGTGCCGTCTTGCCGGCGTACGACAGCGGCGTGGTGGGTGCCTGTGCACGCGCGGGCGCCGCGACGAGCAGGACGGACAGTGCGACTGCAGCCAGCAGGATGCGCATGACGGCGATTCCACTTGGGGGGGAGGCTGGACTGTCCCACACTTTGCCAGGCCGGGTGTCCGCCGCCGGTCTGCCATGCTCGGGCGCAGACACCCCCTCATCACCGCCGAGGCAACGCCATGTCCGAACGCATCCTGGTCTTCTACGGGTCCTACCGCACCGACCGCATGGGCATCCGCCTGGCTGGGTACTGCGTGCGCACGCTGCAGGCGCGCGGCGTCGACGCCGAGCTCATCGATGCCAGGGCGGTGGGCCTGCCGATGCTGGACCGCATGTACAAGGAGTATCCGGAGGGCCAGGCGCCGCAGGCGATGGAGGCGCTGGCGGGAAAGATCCGCACCGCCGACGGCTTCATGTTCGTCACCGGCGAGTACAACTGGGGCGTGCAGCCGGGCCTGAAGAACCTGACCGACCACTTTCTGGAAGAGTGGTTCTGGCGCCCCGCCGGCGTGGTCAGCTATTCGGCCGGGCGCCTGGGCGGTGCGCGTGCGAATACCGCCTGGCACGGCACGCTGTCGGAGATGGGGATGGTGGTGATCTCGAGCACGGTGGAAGTGGGCCCGATCGCGAAGACGCTGGACGGGCAGGGGCAGCCCTTCGGCGACGCCGGCAAATCGCTCGAACGGAGCTTTGCCCGCTTCGCGGACGACCTCATGTGGTGGACGGAGGCCGCACGGTTGCAGAAGGCGCGCAAGGCGCCGCCGTACTGACCTTGTCATCGCGCGCCGTCCATCGGCGGGTGGCAGCAACCAAGTGGCGCAACCAGGGCGCTTCGGCGCGAACGCGCAGCAGAACGGTGCCAGGTTCACTTGTTCCGCTTCGCGGGCCGCCGTACCGACGCGCACGCGCCGGTCGACGCCTCTGCTAGGATCCGGCCGGGGATTTTTTCTGCCCGCTGCGTGCCTCATCCATTGCCGCGCCGCCGGGTCCAGCGCATTGCCAGGGGAACATCATGACTATCCGGAAGGCCGTCTTCGCGTGTCTTGCTGTCGCCGCGTTCCAGCCCTGGGCGCCCTGCGCCGCGGGTTCGGCGCCCGTCGTCGGCACGTTCGTCCCCGCATCCGACCGCAAGGACATGGTTCATGACGGGATGCGGGACCTCGTCTACATCAGCCACGAGGACCGGATCTTGCGCTACTCGGTTGCCGACGCCGCGTTCCTGCCGCCGGTCCTCGTGGGCGGCAATCCTGTGGGCCTGGATCTTTCACCCGACGGGGAAACGCTCGCGGTCGCCGACGCCGGATACGGGCCGGAAACGCTCGCGGTCAAGCTCGTGGATCTCGACGGGCTGGAGGTGCGGGCGCTCGAGGTTCCCAGGGAGTCCTACGAAGCCGGAACGTGGGCGGTGAGCTACGTCGCCGACGGGTCCATCGTCGCCACGTCGAGCTTCCTGGGGTCCGGCTGGACGCCCATGCGCCGGTTCGACGCCGTCAGCGGGGCGGCCACCGTCATTGCGCACGTCAGGCAGAACACGATGGTGTCGGCCAGCGGTGACCGGCGCGCCGTTGCCTTCGCGGAAGCCAACATCTCGAGTGGCAGCTGGGGCCGCTATGACGCGGTGACCGGCCAGGTGGTCCGCCGCGAGGGGTACGACGACGGTACCTCCGCGTTCAACTTCGAGATCGCGACCAACGCCGTCGGCAACCAGTACGCCATTCCCACCTACCGGGGCACGTACATCTACGACGCCGACTTCAACAATGTCGCCACGCTTGGAACCTATGCGGGTCCCCAGCCGGTCGGGGTGGCCTACGATCCGGTCGACAGCCTCGCCTACTTCCCGTGGGCCGCCACGTCCGAAGTCCGCGTCTACGACATGGACCTCCTGGCGGAAGTCGGCGCCTACGATGTCGGCCACGTGTTCGAACACACCGGCAATGGCGCTTTCGGCAACGGTCGGGTGCGCCTGTCCGGCGACGGATCGCTGCTGATGGTGTCCGTGGAGGGTGGCGTCAGGATCGTGCGCATGTACGCGCCGCTCCAGGCGGCGTCGTTCGCGGTCACGGCACCTGCGCGGATGAAGCACAAGTTCCCGCTCCAGGGCTCGGTCGGCAACGGTGGCGCCGTGGAGTACGAGATCGTGCAGCAGCCGAAGCATGGCCGCGTCACCGTGAGCCGCGGCCTTGCGACCTACGCCGGGCGCGGCACCGGCACGGGCACGGACAGCTTCGTGTATCGCGCGCGCTACGGGCGGGCCGTTGCGGAGGGCGTGGTGACCGTCAACACGCGCTGATCCCGTGGTCTCGCGCGGCGGAGCACGGCGTTCCATGCTGGACCCGTCCGCCGCGATGGACCTGCCGTCGGACGCCACCGGAAGCGACAGCTGGCAGCCCGCCTATTTCCGGACGTCCAGCAATTCCACCTCGAACACCAGCGACGCGCCCGGGGGGATCACGCGGCCAGCACCCTCGGCGCCGTAGCCGAGCCACGCGGGGACGTGCAGCTCGCGCTTGCCACCGACCCGCATGCCGGCGACGCCCTCGTCCCAGCCACGGATGACGCGTCCCGCGCCAAGCGGGAACACGAACGGCTCGCCGCGGTCGCGGGAGCTGTCGAACTGCTCGCCGCGCCTGTCGGGCGCGTCCTCGTCGTAGAGCCAGCCGGTGTAGTGGACGGAGACTTCGTCGCCGGCGGCGGCGGGCGTGCCTTCGCCCACGGCGACGTCGATGCGTTGCAGCTCGGCCACGTCGCCGCCGGTGTAGGGCGGCGGGCCGCCGCAGGCGGCGAGGAGAAGCGCAGAGAGCAGGGCGACGTGGCGAAACGGTGGACGGTTCATGTGGCGTGGCATGTGGGGCCGGAGCGGCAGCATAGCCTTCGGGAGGAAGAACGGTGCCAGGTTCACTTCCACGCCCGCGACGGCCGATGCGCCGGCCTGACGCCCGCGAACCGCCGCGTCTTCGCCTCGACCATCGCGCGGAAGTCGTCGCGACCCCACGCTCTCTGCTGTCGCAGGTACTGCCGGACCTCGACGAGGTCCTGTTCGCCCACTGCTTCATCCAGCAGACGGCGCCACACTGCCGAGCGGCGGTGGGGATCCGCTTCGAGTGCAAGCCACGTGGGATGGAACGTGAGCATCGCACTGGCGCGGTGTCCGAGATGGACGGCGCAGCTCGACCAGCGGTAGGTGGCGGGATCGTCGGTGACGTGCGCGCGGACCGGGTTCAATTCGATGTAGCGCTGGCAGGTCAGCAGGTAGCGCTCGCTGTCGACCAGGCACGCCTTGTATCGTCCCTCCCACAGCGTTCCGGTGCGACCGTGCCGGGCGTTGAACAGGCCGACATACCGGCGGCCCAGTTTCTGCATCATCCGGCTCATGTCGTCCGGCGCACCAGGGGTGGCCAGCAGGTGGACGTGGTTGTCCATGAGCACGTACGCGTGCAGTTGCACGCCGGTCGCGCTCAGCGCGTCGCGCAGCAGGTCCAGGTAGTCCAGCCGGTCGCGGTCATCCAGGAAGCAGGGCAGACGGTTGTTGCCGCGCTGCACGATGTGCTGCGGCACGCCTGGCAGGTCGAAGCGAGGGGTGCGGCCCATGCCGACAGATTGGCCCTTGCAGGCGGCGCAGGCGGTCGGGGTTCGACGCGCGGGAGCGTACGCGCAGGCTGGTGGGGACCTGGGAAAAGTGAACCTGGCACCGTTCTGGCGGCTGGCGCTGACCGGCGCCCGGTCGATGCCGCGTTTGACCCGGAAGCCGTTCCCGGAACCGCACCCCATGGGCCGCACACCACTGTTCCGACTGCTCCAGCGTTCCGCGCGCCTGGCGCGCGCGTCGCTGCACCAGGTGGCGCCGCTGGACGAGTTCCACGACCGGCATCGAGAGGCATCGGCCACCGGCGTGTCGCGGCGGCGGTTCCTCCAGGGCGCGGGCGCCGGCCTGGTACTGGCAGGGTGCCGCACGCTGCCGGCGCCGGTTGCGCCGGCGGGCGAGGAGGTCGCGATCGTCGGTGCCGGCATCGCGGGCCTGACCGCGGCGTGGCGGCTGCGCCAGGCCGGGGTGCGGGTGCGCGTCTACGAGGCGCAGAACCGCATCGGCGGACGCATGCTCAGCCTGCGCGACCATTTCGCTGACGGGCACGTGATCGAGCTCGGCGGCGAGCTGATCGACACCGGACACGTGCGCATCCGGGCGCTGGCGGCCGAAATGGGGCTGGAGCTCGACGACCTGCCCGACGGCGACGCCGGCCACGACACCTGGTTCTTCGAGGGCTGCGCGATCCGCGAGCGCGAGATCGTCGAGGCCTTCGTGCCGGTGGCGGCGGCGATCGAGGGCGACCTCGCACTGCTCGGCGACGATGCACTCGACTACCGCGGCGCCACCCCCGCGACGTTCGTCCACGCGCAGGCGCTCGATGCGTTGTCGATCGCGCAGTGGCTCGACCGCAACGGCGTAGGCGGCTGGCTGCGCGCACTGCTCGACGTCGCCTACACCACCGAGATGGGGCTCGAGGTCGACCAGCAGTCGGCGCTCAACGTCCTCACCTTCATCGGCACCGCGGACCGCGATGCCTTCCATGTCTTCGGCAGCAGCGACGAGCGCTTCCATGTCCGGGGAGGCAATGACCTGGTTCCGCAGCGGGTCGCGGCCCGGGTCGCCGATGCCATCGAGACCGGCAGCGTGCTCGAAGCGGTGCGCGGCGACCGCGATGGCTACACGCTCAGCATCCGCCGCGACGGCGCCACGCACGACGTGCGCGCACGGCAGGTGATCCTGGCGCTGCCGTTCACCCTGCTGCGCACGGTGCGCCTGGACGTCGACCTGCCGGCGGTGAAGCGGCGCGCCATCGCGGACCTCGCCTACGGCACCAACGCCAAGCTGATGATCGGCTACGACCGCCGCGCGTGGCGCGCGCACGGCGCCAACGGCGCGTCGATGAGCGATCTCGCGTACCAGACCACCTGGGAGGCCTCGCGCAAGCAGGGTGGCGGGGCCGGGGTGCTGACCAATTTCACTGGCGGGCGTCACGGTGTGGAACTCGGCAGCGGGACGGCGAAGCAGCAGGCCGACGCCGCGACGGCCGCACTCGAACAGGTGTTCCCGGGCGTCGCCGGCGCGCGCGCGGGCATGCGCGAGGCCCGCTTCCACTGGCCGACGCACCCGTGGAGCCTCGGCAGTTACGCCTGCTTCCGCCCCGGCGACTGGACCGGCTTCCGCGGCGCGATGGGTGAATCGGTCGGCGGCCTGCACTTCGCCGGCGAACACTGCGCGCCGGAGACGCAGGGCTTCATGGAAGGCGGCTGCGAATCCGGCGAGACCGCGGCCGCGGCGGTGCTGGCGGCGCTGGGCCTGGCAGCGCGGGTGCAGTGGCCGGTGCGGGACATGGGGCGCCTGCACGCCATGCGAAGCCGGCAACGCGAGGCCAGGCGCGCCTGACGCGGTGGCGCACCGGCCCGCGCTGGCGCCTTGGGCTAAAATGCGCGGTTACCGGAAGAACCGTCATGGCACGTCCATGGAGGGCTTTCATTCTTGCGTCCCGCGGGGGTGGAGATGAACAGGCCTTTCGTTGCGTTGTGCCCGGAGATCACCCGGGCCGACGCGCTGACACTGATGGATTGGCTCCAGGACGAATCCGTCACCCGCCACCTGAGCGATTCGCGGCATGTTTCGCGAACCATCGAGCAGGTCGTGGGCCGCGTCCAGTTGCCGATCCTGACCCATCTGTTCAACCAGGGCGGCCGGTTCTTCATGGCCTACGACCGGCATGACGTGCCGGTGGGGTTCGTCCGCCTGGCGACGTCGGGACCGGACTGCGAGATGGTCCTGGTCATCGGCAACCGGCAGGACTGGGGCCGCAAGCTCGGGACCGCCGCGATCCGCCAAGGCATGAAGCGCGCCTTCCTCGACATGCGCGCCGGGACCCTCGTCGCCAGGATCCACCCGGACAACGTACGTTCTCTGAAGGCCTTCGAGCGCTGCGGGTTCGTGCTCGAAAGCCGTACGCCTGCGTTGATGTCGTTCGCCATCAGCTCGGAGCGCTATCGCCGCCTCCTCCGCGAGGCCCCGGCCGGTCACGCCGCCGACGTCTACATGACCGAGGTCGACAGGGAACGCCTCGGCAGCCTGGTCGCCTACGCAGAGGATCCGGACGTCTTCGAGCTGGAACACGAGATCGAGCGCGCGATCGTCGTCGATCCGGGCCAGGTGGCGGGGGATGTCGTCACGATGAACTCCAGGGCCCGGCTGCAGCTGGACGGCGAGGCGCTGGAAGTGACCCTGGTCTACCCGGAAGACGCGGACCCCGGCGCAGGAAATGTATCGGTGTGCTCCGGCATCGGCACCGCGATCGTCGGCTACAGGGAGGGCGACGCCGTCGACTGGCGGATGGAGGACCGCACCCGCCGCATCCACATCGACAAGGTGCTCTACCAGCCCGAAGCGGCAGGCGATTTCCACCTCTAGGCCTGCAGGGTGCGGCCGGATCCGCATCCGCCTGCGTCGGGGGCAGCAAATATACTGGCGCCCCGGAACAGCCCCAGGCGGAGAACCATGGCACGGACGATCATGTGGCTGGGCACGGTGGGGCTGGCGCTGGCACTGCTGCTGGGCGGCCGCGACGCGGCTGCGCAGGAGTCGCAGGCCGACCCCGCCACCTGGGGCCTCTACACGCGACTCGTCGGCAGCACGCGTCAGTCCGAAGACGGCTACAGGTTGCACTGGCGCTGGTCGCGGCCCGGCGAGGTGCTGGTCGAGGAATACATCGCGCCTGCCAGCGGCCGGATCACGCACACCAACACGATCACGTTGGGTCCGCGTCCCGGAACCCTCGATGTCCACGGCTCCTCCCTTGGCGGCAAGCGGTGGCATGGCACGCTGCAGCCCGATGGCAGCGTGGTGTACGCGGGCACCGGGCTGTTCAAGATGTCGCACAAGGCCATGATCGGCAGCGACGGGGCTTACGAAGTGCGCATGGTGAAGCTGCGCGACGGTGTGGTCGTCTCGATGGACGAGCTGATGCCGACCAACCGCTACCTCCCGGTCGACGAGCCGGACCGCGTGGCGGCGCCCGCGCCAGCAATGTCCGCGGCGGAACCGGCGCCGAGCGAGCCGGCCGTGATGGACTCCGTGGCCATCGAGCCGGCGCTCGATCCCGGGCAACTGGCGCGCCAGCACGCATTGAACCAGCGCTACTGGGCCGCACTGACCGGCCCTGCCGAAGCAGGTCCAGGCCGCTGGTGGCGGGCCGCCGACGGGGCGATGTACGTGGTGGTCGGTTCCGCTGATCGCTACTTCGAGACGGTGTGGATGGCAGGCGCCGATGGCAATCCGGTGAAACTCGCGTGGTCCAGTGAGCTGGACGCCACTCGCGGCAGCTGGACCAAGAACGAGAACGGGAGGCCCGTGGGGATTGCCCGGGTGGCGTCGGCGACGGACGACACGTTCCAGATCGAGGCCCTGCCGGAACTCGGCATGACGCCGGACGAAGCAGTGGAAAATTCGTACCAGGCACGGGTTGGTCCCGCCAGCCTGACCCTGGGCCCCGACGCGAATCCCGACCAGTCCTGGGAGTGGCGACCGGAGTCCGAGGTCCTGGCGCTGTTCGAGCAGCGCATCGCCACGCGCAAGCGGGAACGTGCGGCCGCCGCCGCATCGCTGGAGGCGTACGTGCAGTCCCTGGTGGCCGCGCAGCAGCAGATCACCGCGAACATTGCGCAGCAGGACATGCTCGATGCCCAGGCCGACGCCGAGTTCGAGATGGAGCGCCAGCAGAAGGCCGCGGCCTGGGCGCAGTACAGCGCAGCGGCCGAGCAGGGGCTGGCCGATTCGATCTCGCGCCTGGACGACACGGTGGCTTCGGTGGAGGCGCAACAGGCCCGGTACCGCGCGCAGCAGGACGTGCTGCGCGCACAGCAGGAGACCGCGCAGCAACAGCAGGCGATGCGCGCGCAGCAGGACGCCGTGCAGTACCAGGAAGCAATGCGCGCACAGCAGGAAGCCGTGCAGCGCCAGGGGGCCGGAGATGCCGCAGCGACCGGCGCACCGGCGCTGGTCGTGTCGGCGAGCCCGGCATCCGCGACAGCTGTAGCTGCGCCCGCCGCGGCTGCAGGCGGCACGACGTTCGTGTTCTGTGTCGTCGTCAAGCCGGGTGCGTACATGGATGCGCCCGGCGCCATGTTCCTGTCGGCCGTCAGCGCCGTGGACAGGCAGGCTTATTCGGTCATGCCGTTCCAGGATGCGTTCGGCGCGCGGGTGGCCGCGCAGTACGGCGTGTCGCCGGGCAGCGGTTCGTGCACGAGTCATCCCGACCGGGCGACCGCCCAGGCGCGGTGGCAGGAGCAGCACGACACCGTCGGCCTCAAGTTCTACAGGAAAGTAGTGACGGGGATCGCGGCCACGCCCTGAGTCGATGCCTGCACGGCCGGACGTGGCCGCACCGCAACGCACGCCGCGTTTGTTCTCCATCGGCCCTGTGCTGGCCGCATCTCGGGAGCGGGCAATGCGGCTCACACGACGCGGTTTTCTTGCGGCCCCCGCCGCGCTTTCTGCCGCCCTGCTGCCGGGCAGCCTGCTGGCGGCGCTGGAGGCCGAGACTCCACCGGTTGCCGACCTCTCCAGCTGGGACTCCGTGCGCGCCCAGTTCGCGCTGGATCCGGCGTCCATGCACTTCGCCAGCTTCTACATCGCCAGCCACCCCGCGCCGGTGCAGGCAGCCATCGACGGCTACCGGCGCGCGATGGACCGTAATCCCTTCCACGTGGTCGAGCACGGCATGTTCTCGGAGGGCGCGGACAACCTGCACGTGCAGGTGCAGGCGGAGGTCGCCGACTATCTTGGCGCGCGGCCGCAGGACGTCTGCCTGACCGGCAACACCACCACCGGCCTGGCGCTGGTGTACCAGGGCCTGCCGCTGGAGGCAGGCGACGAAGTGCTGTGCACCACGCACGACCACTATTCGCACCACGAATCGATCCGCCTGGCCGTGGATCGCGCCGGCGCCAGCATGCGCCGGGTGCCACTGTTCGAGGACGCGGCGACGGCCACCACCGGATCGATAATCGACGCGCTGCTCGAAGGCATTGGCCCGAAGACGCGGGTGGTGGGGCTGACCTGGGTGCATTCCAGCAGCGGCATCCGCCTGCCCATCCGCGAGATCGCCGCGGCGCTGCGCGCGCGCCCGGGCCGGCCGTTGCTGCTGGTGGTGGACGGCGTGCATGGCTTGGGTTCGACCGACGAGACCGTGGCCGCGTTGGGCTGCGACTACTTCTGCGCGGGCACCCACAAGTGGATGTTCGCGCCGCGCGGCACCGGCCTGGTGTGGGCCAACGCGGACAACTGGGCGCGGCTGCGGCCGCTGATCCCGAGCTTCACCGATTTCGACCAGTACGTGGCCTGGGAGCGGGAGGTGGCGCCGGCCACGCCCACCACCGCCGACCGCATGAGCCCCGGCGGCTTCCACGCCTACGAGCACGTGTGGGCAACGGCCGCGGCGTTCCGCATGCACCGGCAGATGGGACGCGCCCGGGTGGCCGCGCGCATCCGCGAGCTCAACGAGCAGTGCAAGGCCGGGCTGGCCTCGAATCCGAAGGTGAGGCTGCACACGCCGATGTGTGCCGAATCGTCGGCGGGGCTGGTGTCGTTCGAGGTCGAGGGCGTGGCGCCGGCGGACGTGGTGAAGCAGCTGCTGGCACGCAACATCGTCGCCAGCACCAGCCCCTACGTGGTCACGTACGCGCGCCTGGCGCCGAGCCTGGTCAACACCAGCGACGAGGTGGAGCGTGCAGTGCGGGCGGTGCGCGAGATCTCGGGCTAGGACTCGCGCGCCCGGCCGGGAAGGATTGGTTCCAGGAGCCTGATACCTATGCATCGCATTCTGTTGCTGTCGTGCCTGGTCGCGGGCGTCGTACCCGCGCATGCGCAGTCCGGGCCGCCGCCCAGGCCCCGGATCACGCCGCTGCTGACGCCATCGAGCGTCGACGAGGTGGTCGCGACCTGTGATCGCCTGCTCGTGCAGGCGCAGGGATTGCGCAGCGCGCTGGAGAGCGACCGGACGCCGCCCTCGCTCGACACCTTCCGCCAGTTCGACGATCTGTGGATCGTGCTGCGCGCGGCGAGCCGGGACGCGAACATCCTCGCGGCGACGTCTCCGGACGCGGCCATCCGCACCGCCGGGCGCGACTGTCTGGCGCGCGCCACGCAGGCGGAGGACGCCGTGCAGTTGTCGCGCGCGATCTACGAGCGACTGCACGCGATCCCCTTGGCCGGCGCCGATGCGGAGACGCGGCACGTGCTCGCGCGTCGGCTCGGTGGATTCGACCGCGCGGGCGTGTCTCGCGACGACGCGACGCGGTCGCGTATCGCTGCGCTCAACGACGCGATCTCGACCCTCGAAATCCGGTTCACCGAGAACATCGCCAACGGCCGCCGGACGGTGACCGCGGACCCGGCCGAACTGGATGGTTTGCCGGCCGATTACATCGCCGCGCGCGCGCCGGGTGCCGACGGCAGGGTCGTCATTTCCACCGACCAGCCCGACCTGCTGCCGATCTTGAGCTATGCCCACAGCGAGGGGCTGCGCCGGCGTGCGTACGAGGCCAACCACACCCGTGCCCCGGACAACGACGGTGTCCTCCGCGACCTCATCGCGCAGCGGGATGCATTGGCCCGATTGCTGGGACGCCCCGACCACGCCACCTTGCAGCTCGAGGAAGCGATGATCGACACGCCGGCCCGGGTGCAGGCGTTCCTCGACGAACTGATGCGCGTCGGCGATGCCCCGGCGCGTCGCGACGACGCGAGAATGCTGGAGCGACTTCGTCGCGAGCACCCGGGTGCCACCACGGTCCCGGCCTGGAGCGACGCGTACCTGACGCAGGTGATCAAGAAGGAGCAGTACGACCTGGATCCCCAGGAGGTCCGGCGCTACTTCGCCTATGACAACGTGCGCGACGGCATCCTGCAGCTCACCCGTGACCTCATGGGCGTGGAGATCCGGCCGTGGCGCACGGACGTGTGGCATCCGTCGGTGGACGCCTACGAGATGCTCGACGGCGGCCGGGTCGTCGGCCGCTTCTACTTCGACACCCATCCGCGGCCGGGCAAGTTCAACCACGCGGCGGTGTTCGGGATCCGCCCCGGCGTCGCCGGCGGATCGATTCCGTTGGCGGCCCTGGTCACGAGCTTTCCCGCCGGCGACCACCGCAGCGGACTGATGGAGCATCGCGACGTGGAGGTGTTCCTCCACGAATACGGCCACCTGATCCACGTCATGATGTCCGGCGACAAGCGCTGGGCGCTGTCGGCGATGGGCAACCTCGAGTCCGATTTCATCGAGGCGCCGTCACGGATGCTCGAGAATTTCGTCTGGGACTACGACACCCTGGCGCGGTTCGCGGTGGACGCGCAGGGGCAGGTGATCCCGCGTGCCCTGGTCGAGCGGATGAACCGCGCGCGCTACTTCGGCGAGGCGTTGCGCGACCGTCGCCAGCTCAGCCTCGCAAGCGCCTCCTTGTCGTACTCCCTGGGTCCGCCGGAAGCCGACCTCACCGCGCAGTTCCTGCGCGCCTACGACAGGTACGCGCTGCAGCCATATCCCGCCGGCGTGCAGCCCCAGAACGCCTTCCCGCACCTGGGCCCGCAGCCCGGGACCTACTACAAGTACATGTGGTCGCAGACTCTGGCGCTGGACATGTTCGCGCGTTTCGAACGCGAAGGCGTGCGGAACCCGGCGGTGGCCCGGGACTACCGGCAAAAGGTGCTGGCTCCCGGCGGCGCGATGCCGGCCGCGGCGCTGGTGGAAGGCTTCCTGGGCCGCCCGCCCTCGTTGGATGCGTACCGCGCGCGACTCGCCAAGGGACAGTGACCGTGCGAGCTGCAGCGCGACTGGAACCGCGACGCGACCGTTTCCGGCTTCGCGGACATCCTGTTTGCCGTCGAAGGCCACTGATTCACCCGAACCAGGGCTAGCGGCCGCTGGCGCGGCCTCGCGCGCTCTTGTCGCGCACGCGGGGAAGGCGCCGGAGGGTACGAGGTGCTGCGCCGCCCGGGTTGCGACGCGCGCTGCATTGCCGGAGACTGCCTTTGGCGCCGGGGCAGGGATTGGCAATGGGCTTTCTCGTGCAGCTCGGGCGACGCAACGTCATCCGCATGGCCGGGTTGTACCTGGTCGGCGCTTGGCTGGTCACGCAGGTCTGCAGCACCGTGCTGCCGATGTTCGGCGCGCCGGAGTGGCTGCCGCGCAGCATCGTCATCCTGATCGCGATCGGCCTGGTGCCCGCGCTCGCATTCTCGTGGATCTACGAACTCACGCCCGAAGGCCTGAAGCGCGAGGCAGAGGTGGAGCCCAGCGCATCCATCGCACCGAAGACCGGGCGTCGGATGGATCGGGCGATCATCGTGGTGCTGTTGCTGGCGCTGGGCTATTTCGCGTTCGACAAGTTCTTGCTGGCGCCTCGGCGTGAAGCCACGGCCGTGGCGGCGGCGACAACCCTGGGGGAAGGCAAGGCGACGGTTCCGGTGGTCCTGGATGACAAATCCATCGCCGTGATGCCATTGGCCAACGGCGGCGGCGAGGGCCAGCAGTTCTTCTCCGACGGGCTGTCGGAAGCGCTGATCATCGCGCTGTCGCAGTTCGAGGGACTGAAGGTGATCGGTCGCAACTCCGCGTTCCGCTTCCGCGATGCGAAGCACGACAGCGCCGCCATCGGCCGCGAGCTGGGCGTGGCGCACCTGCTCGAAGGCAGCGTGCAGCACGCAGGCGACGTGGTCCGCATCAGCGTCGAGCTGATCGATGCCGCCAGCGGCCAGACCCGGTGGTCGCAGCGCTACGACCGGCCCTACAAGGATCTGTTCAAGCTGCAGGACGAGATCACCAGCGCCGTTGCCGCCGCGCTGGAGGAGAAGTTGCAGGCGGGCAGTGCGCTGGCGCACAGCGACCGACCGCCCAGCGGCAGCATCGAGGCCTACAACGCGTACCTGCAGGGCCTGAAGCATTGGCACGACCAGGAGTTTCCCAAGGCAGCCGGGTTCATGGCCAAGGCCGTCCAGCTCGATCCGGGGTATGCACTGGCGTGGGCGCACCTTTCGGGGGCGTGGAGTACCGTGGCCGCGTTCGGCAACGAGGCTCCCGTCGTTGCCGGTGAACACATGCGCCAGTCGCGCATCGCCGCGGACGAAGCGCTGAGGCTGGCCCCCGGGCTGGGCGCGGCGCATGCGGCCCGTGCCTACCTGCACTTCTACAATCTCGACCACCGCGGCGCCCTGGCCGAATGTCGCCGTGCGGTGCAGCTTGCGCCGCGCGACGGCACGGTCCTCAATGGCTGCGGCTTCGTGCTGGGCGGCATCGGGAAAATGGCCGAGGCGATCCGACTGCGGGCGCGCCTCCTCTCGACCGAGCCGCTGTACACGGTGAACTATCTCCAGTACTCGCTGATGCTGGCGACGACCGGCCGGCTGGACGAGGCTGAAAAGTACCTGGGCACGAGCGAGGAGGTTGCCAGGCCTCTGCCGCTCGCGCACTTGTGGCTCGCCCTGCTGCGCGGCGACGCGGACGCCGCGCTGGTCATCGCCAGGCAGGCTCCTCCCCGCGACCGCGCCCTGTTCATGACGCTGGCGACGCAGATCGGGCCGGACCGCGCGGCCGCCGACCGCTGGCTGGCCGCGAGGCTCGCGGACACGGCATGGGTCGAATGGGTTGATCAGGACGGCGGCGACGACAACCGTTACAGGATCGCGCAGATCCATGCGCTCCGCGGCGACGCGGGCCAGACGCTGGAATCGCTGGAACGTGCCTTGGCGGAGAATCCCTCGCGCGCATTCTTCATGCTCGCCGACCCCTTCATTCTGCGTTTCCGGGATGATCCGAGATTCGTCGACTTCTGCAGGAAGCTGGGATTGCCATCGCCGACCGAAAGCGAAGCGCTGAGCATCGACCAGATCCGGGCGCGCGTTGCGGCCGATCGGCTGGTACCTCCGGTGTCCGGTGGCGTCACCGATGCCATCGCCATAGACCTGCCGGGTTCCCAGATGGACGCGGCAGGGGATGCGGCGCTGGACGGCTCACCAGAGCGCGGCGCGCACCGCGCGTGGGGCCGTCGCTCCGGCCCCACGCGCGCTCGTCTCAACCGACCTGGATCGACCCGCGCATGACCGCCCAGTGGCCCGGGAAGCTGCAGAAGAACTCGTACGGGCCGTCGCCCTGGAGCTTGCTGACGGCAAAGGTGACCGAGGTGGTCTCGCCGCCTCCGACGAGCTCGCTGGCGGCGATCACGCGCGCATCGTCCTTCGGCACGTAGTCGCCGTCGACGCCGGCCGACATGCCGTCGGTGGCGATGCCCGGGCGGTCGGATGCCTGGGAGATCACCACGTTGTGGCCCATGGCCGCCACCGGCAGCTGGCCGACGTGCTGCAGGGTGATGGTGAATTCGCTGCACGAGGCGGGGACCGTGATGGAGCCGACGTTGAACTGCATCGCGTCGTTGCCTTCGATGGTGGTGGCGCAGTTGGCCACCGTGGCCTCCGGCTTGTCGCTTGCAGGCGCGGCGGCGCCGGGTGCGGCCGGGTCGGCACCCGGGGCGGCGGCGCCGGGGGTTCCGGCGGCGGTGGCGGTGCCGCCCATGTCGGCGCCCGGCACCGCGTCGGTGCCCGTGGCTGGCGCGGTTGCGGGGGTTTGCGTCGCGCCCGTAGCGGTATCCGCGTCCCGGGCCTGCTGCGCACTGTCATCGCCACCGCAGGCGGCAAGCGCGAGCGCGCAGGTGAGGCTGAGGGTGGTGAGCTTGAGGTTCATCGGGGTCTCCGGGGTGGTGGACCCGCCCATGATCGACACCGGCCGGTAGCGTCGGGTGAAGACGGCACCGGGTTGCATCCAGGATTGCATGAAGGCAGGCTGAAGGCAGAGTCGGTCACCGGCATACCCCCAACTCGGTCCCACCGGGAGCAGTGGAATGAAGGCGAACAGTCTGATCTCACCCGTGCGCTGGCTCGGGAAGCTGGTGTTGCTGCTGATGGCGGTGGCGGTGATCTACGCCGGTTACACGGCGATCACCTATTGGCCCGCGATCGCCGTCTGAGGAGCGACCCATGAACAAGCGGCAATCCCGGATCTTCGCCATCGTGGCCACCGGCATCGCGGCGATCGCCTTCATCGGCATGACCCTGCACAGCCATACGCGATTCGACGAGCTGACCAACGCGGCCAGCATCACGCCGGAGGTCACGGCGGGCAAGGATGTCTGGCACAAGTACAACTGCATCAACTGCCATACCCTGTTCGGTGAGGGCGCCTACTACGCGCCCGACCTGACCAAGATCGCCCAGCACCGTGGCGAGGCCTACCTGACGGCCTACATGCGCGACCCGTCGAAGTTCTACGACGAGCAGCGGCACCGCCGCCTGATGCCGACCCAGGACCTGAGCGAGGTGGAGATCGCCAACCTGATCAAGTTCCTCGACTGGGTGTCGAAGGTGGACAACCAGGGCTGGCCACCGCGGCCGATCCTGGTGGCCGGCGGCACCCTCAACGTCGCCTCGCAGGGCGCGGAACAGGGCGCGGCCGCGTCGCAGGACGTGCGCCCCGTGGCCGCGGGCAACGACCCTCGCGCGCTGGGTGAGCACCTGTTCCGCACCGCGACGCCCGTGTGCACCGCGTGCCACTCGCTGCAGCCGGGCGTCACCCTGGCCGGTCCGTCGATGGCGGGCATGGCGGAACGCGCTGCGCAGATGCTGGCCTCGCCCGGGTACACCGGCAGCGCCACCGACGTCGAGGGCTACATCCGGGAGTCGATCGTGACGCCCAGCGCGCACCTGGTGCCGGGGGACATGTTCTCGGCCAACGGCGTCTCGTTCATGCCCAACACCTATCCGGAGGCGCTGACCGACGAGCAGATCGAGCAGCTCGTGGCCTACCTTGGATCGCTGAAATAAGAACAGCCGGGCGCGCTGCGCCGCACGGGGAGATCGTCCATGCGTTACAAGTCGCAATCGGTGGCCTGGTGGTATTTCGCCGTGGCCATGGTGTTGTTCGGGTTGCAGATCGTGTTCGGGCTGCTGTCGGCCGCGAAGTACCTGGGGCCCGACCCGCTGCTCTACATCCTGCCGTTCGACGTCACCAAGACCATCCACACCAACCTGCTGATCGTTTGGGTGCTGACCGGCTTCATGGGCGCCACCTACTGGCTGGTGCCGGAAGAGTCGCGCACCGAGCTGCACAGCACGAAGCTCGCCTACATCCAGCTGATCCTGTGGACGCTGATGGGCGTGACCGCGGTCATCGGCTACGTGTTCCGCTACGGCACCGGCAACAAGCTGCTGGAACAGCCGCTGCCGCACAAGATCACCATCGTCATCTGCATGCTGATCTTCCTCTACAACATCGGCATGACGATCAGGAAGTCCGGGCGGTTCACCACCACGGAAGGCGTGCTGCTGGGCGGGCTCGGGCTGTCGGCGGTGCTCTACATCCCGGCGCTGCTGCACTACGAGAACTACACCGTCTCGATCTTCTACCGCTGGTGGACGATCCACCTGTGGGTGGAAGGCGTGTGGATGATGATCATGGGCGGCTTCCTCGCCTACCTGCTGATCCGCCTGTCGGGCGTGGACCGCGAGGTGATGGAGAAGTGGCTGTACGTGATCGTCGGCCTGGTGTTCTTCGCCGGTATCCTGGGCACCGCGCACCACTACTACTGGGTGGGCGTGCCGCAGTACTGGCTGCCGGTGGGCGGCTTCTTCAGCGCGCTGGAGCCGCTGGCGCTCGCCGCCATGGCGATCTACGCCTATGCGGCGATGCGACGCGGCGGAGTCAAGCATCCGAACACGCTGGCCCTGCACTGGACCATCGGCAGCGCGATCTTCGCGCTGTTCGGCGCCGGCCTGCTGGGCCTCGCCCATACCTGGCCGAGCGTGAACAAGTGGACCCACGGCACCCTGGTCACCGCGATGCACGCGCACTCCGCGTTCTACGGCGCCTACGCGATGATCGTCATGGCGATGATCACCTACGCGCTGCCGGGGCTCACCAACCGGCCGCAGAACCGGTACTCGCCGCTGGGCTTCTGGGCGTTCTGGCTGCAGGTGTCGGGCATGTTCGGCATGACGCTGTCGTTCGGCACCGCCGGCATCGCCCAGGTGTACCTGGAGCGGATCATGGGCATGGGCTACCTGGATGCGCAGCTGAAGATCCAGGTGCACTTCCTGATGCTGATCCTGACCGCCACGGTGTTCGCCACCGGCGTCGCGATGTTCATCTACGATTTCTTCCGCCACCGGCCGCAGTTCGACGTGGTCGCCGACGACGGCTTCATCGACGACGCCGTTGCCGTCGACGCCGGGGCACAGCCCCCCCCGGGGCGCTGACCGGTGGAAGCACGCACGCGCCCGGCGGACGCCGGGCCGTACTACCTGCCCACCGGCAACGAGGTGGGGATCGTGGAGCAATGCCATGCCGGCGGGCTGGCGGTGATGCTCAAGGGCCCCACTGGTTGCGGCAAGACGCGGTTCGTCGAGCACATGGCGTGGCGGCTCGGGCGGCCGCTGATCACCGTGTCCTGCCATGACGACCTGACCGCGAGCGACCTGATCGGCCGCTTCCTGATCCGCCACGACGACACGGTGTGGCAGGACGGGCCGCTCACCCGCGCCGTGCGCGAAGGTGCGATCTGTTACCTCGACGAAGTGGTGGAGGCGCGCCAGGACACCATCGTGGTGCTGCATCCGCTCACCGATTACCGGCGCATCCTGCCGATCGACCGCACCGGCGAAACCCTGGAGGCCGCGCCCGGCTTCCAGCTGGTGATCTCGTACAACCCCGGCTACCAGCGCATGCTCAAGGACCTGAAGCCGAGCACCCGCCAGCGCTTCGTCGCCATCGAGCTCGGCTTCCCCGAGCCGGCGGCGGAAGCGGCGATCGTCGCCCGCGAGAGCGGGGTGGAGCGGGGCACCGCGGTGGCGCTGGTGGAACTGGCCGGGCGCTTGCGTTCGCTGCGCGACCGCGGGCTGGCGGAGGTGCCGAGCACGCGCCTGCTGATCGCGGCAGGCCGCCTGGTGGCAAGCGGGATCGGCGTGCGCGATGCCTGCAATGCCGCGGTGATCTCGCCGCTGAGCGACGACCCGACCCTGCTCGATGCCATGCGCGAACTCGTCGACGCGATGTTCCCGTAGGCGGGTGCGGAGGTGGCCGAAGCCGAAGACCTGGTCGTCGACGTCGCGCGGCACGCGACCGTGTACATCCGCGACGCCTGGCAACGGCACTACGGCCGCGAGCCCGACGCGCCGGTTGCCCTGGCTTCGCTGGCGAGGCGCCTCGACCTCCTGATCTCCGCCGCCTGGGGCACCAGCCTGCCGGTGCGTCCGGCATTGCCGCCGGCGCGACCGACCCTGTTGCACCGGATGTTCCACCCGCGCGCGTACCCGCGCCACATGCAGGCGCTGCCCGCGACCAGTGGCGATAGCCTCTGGCTTCCGCCGCACCTGGGCACCTGCGATGTCGCGGAGGCGTCGGCGCTGTACCGCGCGATGGCCTTGCAGCAGGCCTGCCGCGTGCGGCGCGGCACCGCGCAGGCGCTGCTCGCCGAAGACGATGCGCTGCTGCGCGATACGGCCCTGGTCCTGGAGGCGCACGCCGCCGAGCGCGAGGTCGCGCGCGGGTTTCCCGGACTGGTGCCGGACCTCGGGCGACTGCGCCGGCTGGCGCTCGCGGCGCGGCCTCCGCTGGAGGCGTTCGCCCCGGCGCGGCGACCGCTGGAACGGCTGGTCCGCGGGCTCCTGGAGGCCGGGATCGAGTGCCAGGCCCCATCCGGGACGGGCGACACCGTCGAGGACTCCCTGGCGCATGCAGCGCAGCTGGTGGCGGAGTGGGGCATCGCTGCCGCCGACGCGCGCAGGCTCGGCCCGATACCGCTGTACCGCGACTGGTGGACCGGCGAGCTGCGCGAGCGCGGCGGCACCGCACGCGTGGTCGAGGGCACGCCATCCAGCCAGGCGGGCGACGACGGCGCAGGCAAGGTCCGCAGTGCGCGGATGGAGCGGCGGCCCGAGGAGCGCGACGCGACCGCCGACGAGGACAAGCCCGGCGATCCGGGGGTGTGGATGATCCAGCAGGATGCACCGCATGAAGTCGCCGAGGATCCCTTCGGCATGCAGCGCCCGGTGGACCGCGACGACGAGACCAGCGCCGACGAGTACGGCGACATGCTGTCGGAACTCGCATCGACGCGGATGGTGGCCGCGCCCGATCCGCCGCGCGAGGTGCTGCTCTCCGACGACCCGCCCGCCAGCCGCGCCATGCTCGAGTTCGGCGCGAACGGCGAGGGCGAAACCCGCTTCCGCTACCCCGAGTGGGACCATGCGACCGCCTCGTACATCGAGGACGGCACCACCGTGCGCATGCTGCCGGCGGCGCCGGGCAGCCCGGCCTGGGTCGACGCCACGCTGGCGCGCCACCGGTCGCACCTCGACGGCATTCGCCGCCAGTTCGAGGCGCTGCGGCCGGAGCGCATGCGCCTGCGCCGGCAGGCCGACGGCGAGGACATCGACATCGACGCTTGCGTCGAGAGCCGTGCCGACCTGCTCGCCGGCGGGGTCCTGCGCGAAGGCCTGTACGAGACGCGTCGGCCCGGCCGGCGCAGCATCGCCGTGACCCTGCTGGTGGACGCCAGCGGCTCCACCGACGGCTTCATCGGCCACGGCCGGCGCGTGATCGACGTGGAGCGCGAAGCCCTGCTGCTGGTGTGCATGGCCCTGCAGGGCCTGGGCGAACCGTTCTCGGTGATGGCCTTCTCCGGCGAAGGCCCGCACGGCGTCACCATGCGCATGCTCAAGGATTTCGACGAGGCGTACGGACAGGATGTCGCCCTGCGCATTGCCGGCCTGGAGCCCGAAAGCTACACCCGCGCGGGCGCAGCGATCCGCCACGCCACCTCGCTGCTGATGCGGCAGGCCGCCGAACACCGCCTGCTGCTGGTGCTGTCCGACGGCAAGCCCAACGACGCCGACCGCTACGACGGCCTGTTCGGCGTCGAGGACATGCGCCAGTCGGTGACCGAGGCGCGCCTGCAGGGCATCTTCCCCTTCTGCCTCACCGTCGACCTGCAGGCCCCGGGCTACCTGCCCAAGGTCTTCGGCCCGCAGCACTACGCGCTGCTCCCGGCGCCCGAGCGCCTGCCGCTGGTGCTGCTGGACTGGACAAGACGGCTGCTTGCGCGGTAGCGCGAGTGCCAAGGCTGCCGGCTGCAGCTGTCATGTCCTCCATGTCCCGGCGGATGTGTGTAGCGTTGTCGCCCCACCTGCCGCGGCAACCTGCTGACACCATGCGTGGATCAAGCCCGTTCGAGTCCCTGTCCGCGCGCCTGCTGCTCGCGTCCCTCCTGTGTGTGCTCCTGATGCCGATGTCCGTCTCTCCCGTCTCCGCCGCCGCGCGCACTCCAGCTTTCCCGCGCCTCTCCGACAACCTCGCCGCCTCGCAGACCTTCGAGGTCCGCCGCCAGATCAAGGGCAGCATCCGGGCCATGTTCGCGCTGCCCGCGCGGCGCGAGGTGATCGTGGTGGCCGGCGGCTACCTGTGGCGCTTCAGTGCCGATGGCCGCCTGCTCGACACGCTGCGCGAACCGGGATGGATGCACCGCAGCGGGATCTCCTTCGGTGACGACGGCTACGTGGACTGGGTGCACACCGGCGTGCGCACGCAGAAGGCCTACGCGCCGGAGGTTGACGGCAACGCGCTCGATGCGGCGCAGCTGGACGCCGCGCTGTCGGCGGCGCGGGTGGTGGCGTTCGGCGAGCGCGACGACAGCGCCTGGGCCTGGCTCTGGGATGGCGACCGTGCCTGGAAGATGGACATCAGCCGGCATCGCGAACGCGTGGACACCTACTGCACGCCGCGGTCGTCGACCGACGAGACGGTGTCCTGGGCGGACACCTGCCTGGAGGGGCTGGACGCAGCGGCGCCGCTGATGGTGGAGGTCACGCCCGGATCGTTCGAAGGCGACGGACGTGGCGGAGCGTCGCGCGTGGAGGTGGCCGGCTTCGACCGTCGTCGCTACCACCTGGAGGGTGGGGCGGCGGCGTACGTGGCGGAGACCGTCGTCGGCGGCGTGCTCAAGGCGATCGCGCCGCACCTGCCCGGTGGGCTGCCGCGCCGCTACTGGTTCGGCGATGCGCACGTGCGCCTGCGCGTGGGCAACGAGGTGCTGCAGTTCAAGGTCTTCGTGGGCCGCGACGGCGACGACTACGGATTCCGGGACATGGTGGACTGGTGGGATCCCTCGGATGCCATCCCCGGCGCGAGCCCATGGCTGCGCGTGCGCATGCGCGGGTACATGGACCACGCCGGCGAGGAGGCGCTGTGGGAGCACTACCGCGACGACTTCGGCCTCTACGCGGTGCGGCCACGCAAGGGCGCGGGCGAACCGCCAGCGGCCAGGCGGCCGGTGCCGGCGTGGGTGCCTGCATTCGAAGGGCCGGAGACCAGGCGCGACGCGGTCAACGGCACGGTGGTGCTCGAGGGAGGCGCGCGCGTCCACCGCTGGTGGCGTGCCAGGCCTGCAGGGCCGGCGATCGTGGGCCCGACCGTGCCGCTCGATGCAGGCAGCCCGCCATTGACCGCGCTGCCGGCGTCGATGCGGGTGGAGTGGGGCTCGCCCTGGGACGCGGACACGCATGCGGTGCTCGAGGTCGCGCTGGATCCGGCGCAGACCCGCGCCGCATTCGCGCGCCTGCCACGCGGGGACGGGCCGGTGACGCTGCTGTTGCAGGTGCCGGATCTCTTCGGCGAAGTCCACGGCATGCGGATGCTGCTGCGCCGCGACGGCAGCGACGTGCCCCTGGACCATGCCGTGCTCGCCTACGTCCGCCGCCCGCCATTCCGGCCCTGGCGCGTGCAGGAGGGCGAGCCGGCACCGCCGAGCCGCGTCGCGCAACTGCAGCAGACCATCGACGCGCTGCTCGCGAACCGGGCGGGCGCGCAGGCGCGCTTCCAGGCGCAGTCGGAGGCGCTCGCGCACGATCCCGACATGGCGGCGCGCGCCGCGCCGTTCGTGACCGCGGGTTATGCGCGGCTGCTGGGCGAGCTCAACTCCACCGGCCGCGCCGACGTCTCCGTCGCCCTGGCCCGGCACTACCTGGCCCGGGTGCATCCGCATACGTCAGTCCACACGGCCGACCCCAGCACCGCGTACAACACCAGCGTGATCGCAAGCCAGACGCTGGCGGTGGCCGTGCACCGGCCGCAGGACGCGGCGCTGGTCGACGCCGTGATGGCGACGCTGGTCGGCCCGCGGTTCGACCCCGATGCGCACACCAACGCCACGCTCCTCTACAACCTCGCCTGCTACCACGCGCTCAGGGGCGACAAGCCACGGATGCTGCGGCACGTGGCGGCGGCGGTGCGGCTGGGTAAGCCTGCCTCGCAGTTCCAGCGCGACGGGGACTTCGAGCGGTACCGGGGCGATGCGGAGTTCGAAGCGGCGGTGGCGGGGCGGTAGTCCGGCGGCGTCACCCGCGCCCGCGGCGCGTGACAACCCGATGTCCGAAAGCGGCGAGCGCGCCGCCCCCGGTCGCGCCAGCATCGTGCTCCCACGATTTCCGGGAGCGACCCATGTCGACCTTCCAGATTGTCAGCCTCGATCCCGCTCCGTTCGCGCAGCTCTTCACCCTCTCCGACGACGCGCTGGGTGCAATGGGCGCAACCCGGGTGCGGGCCGACAGCCCTACCGGCTACCCTTGCCGCGTCAGCCTCGAGGACGCCGCCGTCGCGGACGAGTTGCTGCTGCTGCCCTACGCGCACGTGGAGGCGCCGTCGCCGTACCAGGCCACGGGGCCAATTTTCGTCCGGCGCGGGGCGCGCCGGCGCGTGCTGGCGCCGGGCGAAGTGCCGCCATCCATCGCCAGCCGGATGATGTCCGTACGCAGCTACGACGCAGCCGGAAGCATGCTGGACGCCGACGTCTGCTCCGGCGCTACGGTGGCGTCCTGGATCGACGGCTTCTTCGCCGACGCCAGGACGCACGTGATCCACCTGCACAACGCCCGGCGCGGGTGCTTCGCCTGCCGCGTGATACGCGCCTGAGCCTGCGTCGCGAGGGTATGGGAGCGCGTAGCCAGCGCCGGGCCTGGTGCGGGCGGCGAGGACGCGGGAATCTCGCCGGTGATCCCAATAGCCGGAGAACCGTCCCGGGTCACATGCCGTGGACGTGGAGGATGTTGCCGTGGGGATCCTTGAACCAGATGCCGACGAAGCCGTCACCCGTGTGCAGGCCACGCTCGACCTGCATGCCCAGGTCCGGGTATTCCTCCAGCGTCACGCCGTTCGCACGCAGGGCGTCGGCGATGGCCTCGACATCCTTGCCACCATCCCACGCCACGGCGTTGCCCGTGCCCGGGCGGATGCCTTCCGACCGGTACACCACGAGCGTCGTCTCGCCGGTCCGGTATGCCAGGACGTCGGCCATGCCGTCCTCGCGCTGCCGGAGACCCAGCGTGTTGCCATAGAAATCGCGGGCGCGCTCGAGATCGCTCACGGCAACGATCGCGCTTGAGGTCTTGTCCTTCAGCATCGGGTCCTCCCGGGGCGGCGGCGACGTGCCGTCTCCTTCGCGACGATCCGGGAGGCAGCAGATCGACACACGGCGACGGTGTGTCCACCCGGCTTCACGATGCCGTGAACAGTCCCGGCGGATGGTCGATGGCGTTGAAGTGCGTGGGCAGGGCGTCGAGCCCCGAAGCGCGGTCGCGTCGCCGGCACGGCTGGAAGAGCGCGTGGCGACGCTTCGCGCCAATGGATCGCCTTCCGGCGTCGCCGACCCAATGCGATACGGAGACCGGACGAAGCGTGATGCCATCGATGTCCAGGGCGCTGCTGAAATGGTTGGTGTGCGGGAGTGCGCTCTGCGCCGCGCCCGCACTGGCCGACGACACCGCGCCCGCACTGGATCTCGGCGGGGCGGTCCGGTTCAACTATGGATGGCTCGACTATGGGCCGACCAGCGCCCTGCAGCCGGAGCTCGTGCGCCTCGATGCCAGGGGACAGGCCGGGCGGGGGTTCTTCTCGCTCCAGTACCGCTGGTACGACGGGTTCGACGCGGTGCACCATGCGTGGGCCGGGTGGCGGTTCGATGACGCCTCCGATCTACGTGTCGGTATCCAGCAGGTGCCCTTCGGCTTGTTGCCCTATGCCTCGCACAGTTTCTGGTTCGGGTCCGGGTACTACCTGGGCATCGAGGACGATTACGACGCGGGGGTGGTCTGGCAGCGAGGTGAGGGCGACCATCAATGGCACGCCGGTGTCTTCTTCGGCGATGAATACGGCACCGGTGCGCGATTCGACCGGTACTCGTTCGATGTCGCCACCACCGACGCGTTGCCCTACCGCGAAAGCGGGCGGGTGAACCTGCGTTACGAACGCTCCGGCGACTGGAACGGCGCCGCTGTCTCCTTCGGTGCTTCGGCGTTCGCCGGCCGCATCGAGGACCGGCGCAACGGCCGGACATCGCCCCACCAGGGCGCCGCGCTGCACGGCCAGTGGTCGCGCGGGCCCACGACCGTGCAACTGCAGTGGGCGCGCTACCGCTACGACGTTCCGGGATCGCGGGTGGCGCTCTCGGCCTTCCTGTTCCCGTTCGAGATCGCCGCCGAGGCGGACGTGCCCTCGCTCAATGTCGCCTATGCGTTTCCGCGCACCGGCTGGTTCGATGCGGTGACCTGCTACAACGACCTGAGCGCGACGCTGCCCGCCGGCAGCCGCGGCGACGTGGCGGACTCGGTGCAGAACGTCACCGGCTGCAGCGTGGGCAAGGGCAGGGTGCTGGCCTATGTCGACTGGATCGCCGGACGCAACATGTCGTTCGCCGGTGGCCCCGGCGTCGGCATCCGCGAGGCGGGAAGCGACCGCTGGCACTCGCGGCTCAACATCAATGTCGGTCTCTATTTCTGATTCACGCTGCCGGCCCACCGCGCGTTCCATCCTGTATCACCCATGGATCCTGTTCCGTCCGGACCCATCGGCGCGGCGACCGCCCGTCGAGCGCGCCCGGAGTAGAGCCCGAGGACGCACCACATGACCGATCCCTCCGACCCGGCCGCCGCACCCGGTGCCCCCAGGCGCTGGCATTCGCACATCCTGGGGCCGGTGTTCTACCCCACCGCGCTCATCATCGTGGCCCTGGTGGTGTTGTCCTTCGTCGCGCCCGCGGCCTCGGAATCCGCGTTCGGCGCGGCCAAGGCGTGGGTGGCCAACGATGCCGGCTGGTTCACGGTGCTCACGGTGGCGGGCTTCCTGGTGTTCATCATCGGCATCGCCGTCAGCAGCTTCGGCCGGCTGAAGCTGGGGCCCGACCACAGCACGCCCGATTACAGCTACGGCAGCTGGTTCGCCATGCTGTTCGCCGCGGGCATGGGCATCGGCCTGATGTTCTTCGGCGTGGCCGAGCCGATCATGCATTTCGCCGAGCCCCCGGTGGGCGACCCGGGCACCGTGGCGGCGGCACGGCAGGCGATGCGGATCACCTTCTTCCACTGGGGCGTGCATGCCTGGGCGATCTACGCGGTGGTGGCGCTGTCGCTGGCGTACTTCTCCTATCGGCACGGCTTGCCGCTGCGCATCCGCTCGTCGCTGTATCCGCTGGTCGGCGAGCGCATCCACGGGCCGATCGGCCACGCCGTGGACACGTTCGCGGTGCTGGGCACGATCTTCGGGCTGGCGACGTCGCTGGGCCTGGGTGTGATCCAGATCAACTCCGGGCTGCAGTACCTGTTCGGCCTGACCGTGAGCACGGCCGTGCAGGTCGGCCTGATCGCCGCGATCACGCTGGTCGCGACAGTGTCGGTGTTCACCGGGCTCGATCGCGGCGTGCGCCGCCTGTCCGAGTTCAACATGGTGATGGCGGTGGCGCTGCTCGCGTTCGTGCTGGTCATGGGGCCGACCGTGTACCTGCTGCAGGCCTTCGTGCAGAACACCGGCATGTACATCTCCAGCGTGTTCGCCATGACCTTCAACCTCTACGCATACGAGCCCACGGGGTGGCTCGGCGGCTGGACGCTGTTCTACTGGGGCTGGTGGATCGCGTGGTCGCCGTTCGTGGGCATGTTCATCGCGCGCATCTCCCGTGGCCGCACCATCCGCGAGTTCATCGTCGGCGTGCTGCTGGTGCCCTTGGGGTTCACCTTCCTGTGGATGACGATCTACGGCAACAGTGCCCTGCACATGGTGATGGTGGACGGGACCACCGCGCTGGTGGATGCGGTGCAGGTGGACACGTCGGTTGCGATCTTCCGCTTCCTCGCCGAGTACCCGCTGCCGATGGTGACCTCCGCCGTGGCCACCCTGCTGGTCGTCGTCTTTTTCGTGACCTCCGCCGACTCCGGCGCGCTCGTCATCGACATGCTGTCGTCGAAGGGCGAGGAAGAGTCGCCGGTCTGGCAGCGCATCTTCTGGGCGCTGCTGGTCGGCGCGATCGCGATCTCGCTGCTGATTGCCGGCGGGCTGGAGGCGCTGCAGGCCGGCACGATCGCCAGCGCGCTGCCGTTCACCGTCATCATGATCCTGATGTGCTGGGGCATGGTGCGCGCCATGCGTCTGGACGTGGTCAAGCGCACCAGCATCCGCAACGCGCGGGTGATGCCTGCCGGCGGCGGGGGCGACTGGCGCATCAGGCTGCGCGCGCTCAGCCACCAGGCGCAGCGGACGGAGGTGCTGGCGTTCCTGGACGAGCAGGTCCGGCCCGCACTGGCGGAGGTGGCCGCGGAGATGGGCAAGCGCGGGCTCGAGGTCAGCGTGGACGGCGGCGAGGACGGCCGGGTCTGGCTGCAGGTCGGCCACGGCAGGGAGATGGACTTCTTCTACTCGGTGCGGCCCGTGGCGTATGCGCCGCCGATCTTCATGCTGGACGATCCCCGCCGCAGGCGGCGCGACGGGGATCGCTACTTCCGCGCCGAAGTGCATCTGCGCGAAGGCGGCCAGGATTACGACGTGATGGGGTGGCGCAAGGACGAGCTGATCCACGACGTCCTCGACCAGTACCAGCGCCACATGCACTTCCTGGACGTGGTGCGCTGACGAGGGCCACGCCCGCGCGCCGGCAGCCTCAGCGCCGCGCGGAGGTCCCCGGGTCCTCGTCCAGGAGTCGCGCCAGCCGCCGGCGCTCGCGTCGCGATCGAATCTGCCGCGCGCCGTGGGTACGGGGGCGCAGCGTGAGCCCGCTTGCGGTGCGCACGACGTCGAAGGCACGCTCCGCACCGATCAGCAGGTCTTCGCTGCCATGCACGGCGATCACCTGGATCGCCACCGAACGCAGCCCCTCCACGCGCCGGTCGGAGTCCCTCCTGTCGGCGTCCTCGCCTGCGCCCGCATCGAACACGTGGTCCACCATGCTCTGCAGGCGGCCCATGTCGCGGAGCTCGCCGCTGTCCAGCGGGCCCTGCCGCGTCCACAGGCGCCGGTCGGAGGGTTCGCTCCACTGCTCGCCCTCGAGCTCGGTGATGGCGCAGCTGCGCACGCGCTCATGATCCTGGACGCGCGCGATGAGGGCGAGGATGTACACCGGCTCCGCGCCCATGTTGGTGACCAGGCAGTGCCCGTCCAGGCCGCGCCCCTGGCCGAGGGTGATGAGGATCGTGCCCGTGCGCTGCCGCCGGTAGCTGGCGAGGAACACCTGCAGGTACGTCACCCAGACGAGCAGCGTGCCCACGCTGACGAGCAGCGATGCCAGTTCGTGGTTCGCGACGATCCAGTCGAGGAGGGGTTGCATCGGCCGTGTTCCTCGGCAGGCGGTTTCCTGCCGTGGCCGCAGGATGGAAGAGTGCGCGCGCAGGCCGCGTGGATGGAGGGGCGAACGAGGTTCTGGTACGGGACCGCGGATGCCAATCGCGCCGCGGTCCGATAGGCTGGGGCACCGCGCCGCGCCCCTGGCGCCAGGTCACGAGGACCCACGAAATGAAGCGATGCCTCGTGCAGGCCTTGCCGGCGGGGCTGCCATGCTGCAGATGATCGTGGGCTACTCGCTCGGCATGGCGCTGCTCCTGGCCCTCGTGTTCGCCAGCGGCTACCGCGACGTGCCGCTGCCATGGCAGTCCCGCGCGGGCGGCTTCGTCATGCTGGCCGGGCTCGCGCTGACCCAGTGGGGGCACCTGGACATGGTCGCGCAGGCGGGGTCGGCGCTGCCCCCGCGGCGCTACGTGGTGGTCCTGTTCCTGCAGTCGCTGGGCTTCTACTGGCTGTTGCTGGGCGTGCTGCGGCCCGGGGGCAGCTGGCGCCGGGCGGAATGGGCGCTGCCGGCACTCGTGCTGGCAATCGCCCTGGCGGTGCCGCTGGCGTGGGCGATCCCGGTGGCGCTGCTGATGGGCGCCGGCGCGGCGCTGCACCTGTCCGTGCTGGTCCACCGCCTGCGCGCGCTGCGGCGCTGGTTCGCGCTGGAGCTGAAGGTGCTGGGGCTGTTCGCGGCGATGGCCGTTGTGGTCGCGGCCGTGGGCGTGCTGGCGCCGTGGGGGCTGGGCTGGGACGTCTACGCCCGCACGTACGCGACGCTCATCGCCCTCGGGTTCGGCTTCGTCGGCTGGCTGCTGCTGGCGGTGCCGGACGTGGTGCCCAAGGCCCGCGAGGCGGTGGCGGTGGCCTATGCCCAGTCCACGCTCACCCGCGTGGACCGCGATGCGATGGCCGCGCGCCTGCGGCAGGTATTCGAACAGGACCAGGTGCACCGGGCCGAGTCGCTGAGCCTGGCGACCGTGGCCGACCTGCTGGGCCTGAGCGGGCACCAGCTCTCGGAGCTGGTCAACACCGAGTTCGGCATGGGCTTCCCGCGGCTGGTGCGACGGTACCGGGTGGAGACCGCGCAACGCATGCTGGTGGAGGAGCCGCGCGCCTCGGTGCTGTCGGTGGGCATGGCGTCCGGGTTCAACTCGCAGTCCAGCTTCTACGTGGCCTTCAGGGAGCAGGTGGGCGAGGTGCCCGGCGCGTACCGGCAGCGGATGCTGGCGGGCGCGGGCGTCGCCGACCTCCCGGCCTGATCATCGCGGGCCGGCGCAACCGCTTGATTCTGCATGGGCCGGGCAGCGTTTCCGGATCCATCTGCTCCGGAATGATCTTTCCGGAGGCCTGGGACGGGGTGTCCGCCGAAGCTGGCGTCGATCCAGACCCGGAGCGACACCCATGCTTGAACTCGGAGACTTCGTCATGACCCATCTTGCCTACGGCCTCTACCTCGCCCTCTCCATCGGGATGACCATCTGGGTGGCGCGCGCGCTGTCCACCAATGGAGAGGTCTTCCTCGTCCGCTGCTTCGGCCAGGACACCGAGCTGGCCTCGTCGACCAACCGCCTGCTGGTCATCGGCTTCTACCTGGTCAACATCGGCTTCATCAGCTACCGGCTGGGCGACTGGCAGGTGGACACCGTGGACCTGATCCCGGAGGTCGGCTCCCGCGTGGGCATCAGCGTGCTCGTGCTGGGCCTGATGCACTTCTTCAACATGATCCTGATTGCCCGCTTCGGCCGGGCAGTGAAGGCGTGGGCGCGGGAGCCGGACAACGATTCTCACGTAGGCCGGGAGAATGGCGTGGGGCAGGGACCGCTGCGCTGAGGGCTCGCCAGGCTGGTCCGAGTCGAAGGCTATTTCGACCTGAGTGCATCCAGCAAGGCTTGTGGGTCGTCTGGTGATACCACAACGGTGTAGCCAGCAGTCGTCGGTATGACCACCACCCTTTCCGGGTCCGTGACGGCAGCAAAGATCCTGCCGCCACCGGATCGCGCCTGGAACCACCCCAGTGCGAGCCCCGGCATGCCGATGCCGTTGGTGCGCAGCCCCAACTGCTGCGCAGCTCCATCGGACCCCCTTCGGCGGCCCTAGGCAATTGCCACGGATTCCTTCGGCACTGAGAGCCGGTATGCGCGACCACCGAGTCGCGCTGCGCCCCGCTGATTGGCGCGTTGCTGCGCGCCTGGATGGCCTGGCGGACGTCCTCCAGGTTCTCCTCGATCAGTTGCTGGATCCTGCGCTGCAAGAGCGACGGATCGCGCCGCTCCAGGTGCGCTGGTACGTGCACAGCACGGTCATCGTGTGGGGGCTGAACGCCCTGTCGATCCCCAAGGCACATCCTCCTCGTCCTGAGATGCCGTGCGGAGCGGCGTTGCGCTCCCGCACGTTCCTTCGTGCGGGTGTTCTTCCAGCAGCGACGATCCGCACTGTCAACCTCGAGCTAGACTGGATGGGACGCGGCTCAGGGTGTCGAGGAGGCGATACACGTGGACGTAGCCAGGCTGCTGGCGGTGGCGCAGCTGATCGTTGCGTCAATCCTGCTCGCGGTTGCGCTCGGGGTCCGCTTCGCCGGCGGGTCCAGGCCATTGAACGTCGTGGATTACCGGCGGGTGCAGGATCCGGCTGCGCTGCACCGCTGGGCGGGCGCCCGGCTTCTTTTGCTGCCCATCGGCTTTGCAATAAGCGGCCTCGCCTCGCTCCTTTACCCGACGTTGGCGATTCCGCTGCTTGCCCTGATGGTGCTGGCAACACTGGTCGTCGGGGTGTGGGTCGCCTTGGGTGCGGAACGGTTCTGCGGGTCGGGTGGCGCGGGCATGCCACGGTGACTGCCGCGAGGTGCCCCGGGGAAAGCGCCTCCCCGCGGTTAAACTGCAAGGCGGACCGCCGGGAGCGGTAGAAGGCGGGGATCGGACGCCATCTTGGGGAGCATCTTGGACATTCAGTCGATCGCGAGGACATTCCTTCTCGCTGCGCTGCTGGGCGCAGCAGCCTTCCAAGGCGCTGCGGCCAATGACGCGCAGGGCGCTTCTCCGGACGGGATGCAGCGGGGCGAGCTCCTGTTCGCCGAAGAGTTCAACGGCGACGCGCTCGACCGCGCGCGCTGGAACGTCATCGGCCCCGACTTCTGGGTGAACAACGAGCAGCAGGCCTACGTCGACTCGCCGGAAACCATCCGGATCCTGCCCGCGGGCAGCGTGGAAGGCGCAGATGGCGGGGTGCTGGCGCTGCAGCCGCGGTACAGCGCGGGCTTCCGCACGCCCGACGGCCGGTCGGTGGACTTCGTCTCCGGGCGCATCGACTCGCGGGGCAGGTTCGAGTTCACCCATGGCCGCGCGACGGCGCGCATCCGCATGCCGGATGCGGTCGGCGTGTGGCCCGCCTTCTGGCTGCTCGGCAACGGCACCTGGCCGGACACCGGCGAGATCGACATCATGGAGTACGTCGGCGAGGCCGACTGGACGGGCGTGGCCCTGCACGGCAAGGGCTATTCCGGCGAGACGCCGCTGGTGAACAAGTACTTCTTCGAGCCCGGCACCGACGCCACGCAGTGGCACGAGTATTCCGTCGAGTGGACGCCGGACCGGATCCTGTTCAAGGTCGACGGCAGGCTCACCTACCGCGCCACGCGGCCGATGGTGGAGCACTACGGCGCGTGGACCTTCGACACGCCCAAGCACCTGATCCTCAACTTCGCACTTGGCGGCGCCTACCCGTACAAGACCAACGGCATCGAGACGCCGTACCAGGGGCTGCCGGCGTCGACGGTGGAGAAGATCAGGCAGGGCGGGATCGCCATGTACGTGGACTGGGTGCGCGTCCACGCCACGCCGTGAGGTGCCGCGCATGCAGGTGTTCGTCGCGCTGCTGAGGGCCGTCAACGTCGGGGGCACGGGCAAGCTGCCGATGTCCGAGCTGGTGGCGATGGCGACGGCGGCCGGGTTCCGGCGCCCCCGCACCTGGATTGCCAGTGGCAACCTGGTGCTGGAAAGCCGCGATGGGGAACCGCGGGTCAAGGCGGCACTCGAGGCCGCGCTCGCCCGCCGTGCGGGCAGGCATGTCGCGGTGATGGTGCGCAGCGCGGACGAGATGGCGGCGGTGCTGGCCGCCAACCCGTTCCCCGACAAGGCGCCCAACCGGACGATCGCGGTGTTCCTGGACGCGCCGCCAGCCGCGGACTGGCGGGACGGGCTGGTCGCCCCCGGCGGCGAGGAGGTGCGCGCCGGCCGCCGCGAGCTGTACATCCACTATGGCGACGGCATGGCGCAGTCGAAGCTCAAGCTTCCCGCCGCCGCCGCGGGCACCGCCCGCAACCTCAACACCGTGGCCCGACTGGCGGCCATGGCGCGCGAGTAGCGGGATCGCGTCCCGCGCGCCGCCAGCCGGGTGTTACCCCTGCGGCTTCCAGTCCGCGCCGGGGACCGTGTTCACCATCCACGGCACGCCGAAGCGGTCGACCAGCGCGCCGTAGCCCGGCGACCAGAAGGTCTCCGCGAATGGCATGACCTCACGGCCACCATCGGACAGCGCCCCAAACCAGCGCCGGGCTTCGGCGATGTCGTCGGTGTGCAGGGTGACGTCGAAGCCGTTCTTCGGCTTGTCGACGTTGGGCGCCCAGTCGACGTCCATGTCGGCGCCCATCAGCGCCTGGTCGCCGACCTCCAGCCAGCAGTGCATCAGCCAGCTCCTGTACTTGTCGTCGGTGATGGGCATGTCGGGCGGCGCATCGGCGTAGGGCATCGCGGCGGTGATCCTGCCGCCCAGCACGCGGGCGTAGAACTCGAATGCCTCGCGGCACTGTCCCTGGAAGCTCAGGCTGGTCACGATCTTCATGCGTCTCCTCGGTTTGGCTGGTGGGTGTGGGAGGCATCGCGTGCCTCTCCCACCGCGACGAGCACCGGTGGCGGAAATCGACATCCCCGACAGCACGGGCCCACGATCGCGACGGAGAAGGCCGGCAGGGCTCAGGCCGCCGGCAGCGGCCGCGCCGCGCGGAGGCTGGCCTCGTCATCCAGCCAGTTCCGGCCCCGGTTGCTCAGGAAGAACACGTAGACCACCAGCGACACCGCCACCACGGTGGTCACGTAGACCGCGAACCCGCTGACCTGGTCGCCACGGAGGCTGGCCTGGTAGAGCAGCGGCGCGGTGCCGCCGAAGGCGGAGTTCGCGAGGGCGTAGCCGAGGCCGACGCCGAGGGCGCGGACGTGGGTCGGGAAGAGCTCCGCCTTCACCACCGCGTTGATGGAGGTGTAGCCGGTGAGGATGACGAAGCCGAGCGCGAGCGTGGCGAAGGCCGTGGGCCAGTCGGTCTGCTGCGGCAACCACAGCACCAGCACCCAGCTGTACAGCACGCCGCCGGTGCCGAAGAACACCAGCAGCGTCTTGCGGCCGACGCGGTCGGACAGCCAGCCGCCCAGCGGTTGCAGCAGCATCAGCAGGGTGAGCGCGGCCAGGTTGATGTACGTGCCGGTCATGGCGTCGCCGCCGGCGAACATGCCCTGGATGATCTTGGGGCCGTTGATCGAGTAGGTGTAGAACGCGACGGTGCCGCCGGCGGTGATCAGGAAGCACAGCAGCAGCGGCCGCCACTGGTGGACGATGAGTTCGCGCATCGAGCCGGACGCGCGTGCGCCGCCCCCGCGCGCAAGCGCGATGGCCTCGCTGGACAGCGACTCGTCCATGCTGCGCCGCAGCCACCACACGCCGATCGCGGCGAGCCCACCGATGCCGAAGGCCAGCCGCCATCCCCAGTCGGCGATCTGCGCCGTGTCCAGGGTATGCAGCATCAGCAGCAGCAGTGCCTGCGCCAGCACGTGGCCGCCGATGAGCGTGACGTAATGGAAGGACGACAGGAAGCCGCGGTGGCCGCGGATGGCGGCTTCCGACATGTAGGTGGCGCTGGTGCCGTACTCGCCGCCGGTAGCGAACCCCTGCACCAGCCTGGCCAGCAGCAGGATCGCCGGTGCCGCGGCGCCGATGGTGTCGACCGAAGGCGTGATGGCGATCGCGAACGAGCACGCCGCCATCAGCGTGATCGACACCGTCAGCGCGAGTCGCCGGCCATGGCGGTCGGCGAACCTGCCGAAGTACCACGCGCCGATCGGGCGCATGAGGAAGGTCACCGCGAAGATCGCCCAGATGAAGAGCGTCGCGTTGCGGTCGTCGGGGCGGAAGAACCTGGCCTCGAAGTAGGTGGCGAACACGGAATAGACGTAGACGTCGTACCACTCGACCAGGTTGCCGGCCGAGCCCTTGAGCGTGTTCGACACCGAGCGCCGGAGGCTCGCGGGCTCGCGCGCGTCGGCCGGCGCCGCGGTGGTGGCGTCATGCATGGTGCGAGGTGTCTCCCCGGGCGTCGCGCAAGCGTACGGGAACGGGCGTCGCCTTCCCATGCGCGGTCCGTCGCCACGCAGCAAGGTGGGGCGAGGATGGCGGCGGGCCAGGCACCCGGCCTCAGGGTTTTCCCCAATGGTGGGTCGGGACCTGCCCCCGTAAGGTGTCGGCGACGGGGGCCCCGTCGCCACCTGCCGATGCCATGTTGCTCGACGCCCGCAGCCTGTCCGTCCCGCTTCCGCCGCCGGAACCCCTGCGCGACCTGCTCGCGATGCTGTCCGGCGCCGGCGGGGCGCCCGCGCTCGACCCGGGGCTGCTCGACGCCGCGCCAGGCGATGTCCGCTTCGAACTCGACCCGCGCAGCGTCGACTTCGAAGGCGAGAAGGCCGGGCAGTGGAACACCACCTTCAGCGCCAGCGGCGAGATGACCGTGCGCGGCCCCGACGGCGCCGCCACCGCGGTGCCGCTGCGCTACGAGGCCAGCCTGCGCAACGAGGAGGCGACGCCGGCGGCGATGCGCGCGCTCAATCCCTTCGATCCGGCGACGATCCCACCGCGCACGCGGATCGAGGTCCACGGCGCGGACTACGCGGGCACCGCGCTGGAACCCGCCTTCCGCGCGCTGGCCGAGGCCAACGCCCTGGGCTCGATCGACGATCTGCGCCTGTCGCTGGAGATGACGGAGAAGGGCCAGTTGCGGGTGATGACCGGCAGCGAGCAGCTGTTCGATGCGCCGCGCGCGGGCGGACCGTCCTCGCCGGCGCTGGAGCGGGAGGATTTCACCCGCCACACCACGCTGCTCGCCGACCCCGCCGGCGCGGATCGCGCCGCCTACCAGCACATGCTGCTGACCGGCGAGGTGCCCGACGGCACGGTGGTGCTGGCCGAGGACGTCGAGCCGGGCGAAGTCCGCGGCACGATCGCCGAAGCGGGGAGCGGCGAGGTCAACGACATTACCTGGACGCTGGATGCCGACGGCCGCCCTACCGGCGCCGAGGCCGTGCTCACCTGGGAGCCGTCCAGCCGCGGTCGCGATTCCGACCGCATCGAGGGCAATGCGCAGAGCCGCTTCCGCACCGACAACGACATGAAGGGCACCCCCGACGACGTCGGCCACGTGATCGCCTACCGTTTCGCCAACGGCCATGGCGAAGTGAACATGTTCCCGCAGTTCGGCCTGTTCAATCGCGGCGCGTATGCGCAGATGGAGCAGGAGTGGAGCGGCTGGCTGGCCAACGGCATGGACGTCCGCATCGACATCGACCTGGTGCGCAACGACGGGCCGCGGCCGGACGAGGTGCACGTCGATTACGAGGTCATCGACCCTGCCACCGGCACGGTGGTCTACGACCCGTCGCTGATCGCCTTCGCCAATTCGGAAGGCCAGGCCTTCGATGCCATCGCCGAAACGCGCATGGACGACATGATCGACAGGCCGAATGCCTGAGTCGCACACTGCGGCCTGCGCAGTGGCCCGGAATGACGGCTTGGACAGGAACGCACTGGTGGCCGACATCGGCCGGCGGCTGGTCGCCGATCCGGCGGTGTCGGATGGCGGATGGGCCGGATACGCGCTTATCGTGCGCTACGGGCAGGGCGCGATCGCGCGCCGCCTGGCCGGTTTCCGCTACGACGCCGACGGCGTCGCCACCGCCGCAACCCCGCACGACTCCGGCATCGGCGAGGCCTTCGATGCGCTGCGCGAGGCCACGCGCCTGCCGGGGAAGGAGCCGTGGCAGGCCTGCGTGCTGCGCATCCTCCGCGCCGATGGCCATGTCGGCCTCGAGTTCGAGTACGAGGTGCCGGAGCGATGGGACATCACGCCGGACAGCATGGCGGAGGTCGTGGCGCGGGCGCGCCCCGGGCAGCACGATTCCGCCTGAGGAAGCGCCGGGGCCCGAAGGCCCCTGCAGACGTCGCGCGGACGCCGCAGGCGTGCTCTACGTCGCCTTCCCCGTTTTCCACCTATGCTGCCGGCATGGAACAGCTCGCCGACACCTTCTGGAACCTCCGCGGCGTCTACCGCGTCGCCGGCGTCCTCGACATCGGCACCCACATGTCGGTGGCGCAGCGGCCCGGCGGGCGCTTCGTGGTCATCGACGGCTGCGCGCTCGACGACCGCCAGCGCCAGGCGCTGACGGCGCTGACCGGGGGCGGCGAGCAGGTGGATGCGGTGGTCCACGTGCACCCGTTCCACACCCTGCACGTCGAAGCGACGCACCGGCTGTTCCCGTCGGCGCGGCTCTACGGCACTGCGCGCCATCGCCAGCGCGCGCCAGCGCTGCCGTGGGGGGAGGCACCGGTGGAAACCTGGGGCGCCGACCATCCGCTCGCCGACGTGTTCGACCTCTCCGTGCCCGACGGCGTCGACTTCACCTGCCCGGACGAGCGCGTGCACGTGGCCTCGGTGCTGGTGCGCCACCGGAGCGCGCGCATCGTCCACGTCGACGACACCCTGAACGTGATGGCCGCACCCGGCGTCATGCGCCGCGTGCTGCCGCAATCGTCGCTGCGCATGCATCCGCTGCTGGCGCGCGCGCTCAGGCACGAGCCCGGCGCGGCGGATGCCTACGCCGCCTGGACGCGCGATCTGGCCACGCGCTGGGCCGACACCCGCATCGTGTGCGCCGCGCACTCCGGGGTGCGCCGGCTGCCGGAGGGCGGCTTCGCGCGCGAGGTGGAATCGGCGCTGGCGCGGGTATCGCCCACGCTCGAGCGGCACCGCGCCCGCCACGGCTAGGCGCACCCGCGGCGGTTGGGATGCGGGCAATGTGCCCCGATATCGGGGATTCCCCCGCTTCGAGGCACCGCATGTATTCCCACCTGCTTTCACCGGTCGTCACCGGCGCGTTCACGCTCCCCAACCGCGTGCTGATGGCGCCGCTGACGCGTTCGCGCGCGGGACAGCCTGGCGACGTGCCGACCGCCCTGAATGCCGAGTACTACGGCCAGCGCGCAGGCGCCGGCCTGATCGTGTCGGAGGCCACGCAGATTTCCCCGCAGGGGCAGGGCTACGCCTGGACCCCGGGCATCCACAGCGATGCGCAGGAGGCGGGGTGGAAGCTCGTGACCGACGCGGTGCATGCGCGCGGCGGCCGGATCGCCGCGCAGCTGTGGCACGTCGGCCGCATCTCGCACGAGCTGGTGCAGCCGGGCGGCGCGCAGCCGGTGGCACCCTCTGCAATCGTGGCCGAAGGCGCCAACGCCTTCGTGGTGCAGCCCGACGGCACGCCGGGCAACGTGCCGACGTCGATGCCGCGCGCGCTGGAAACCGGCGAGATCGCCGGCATCGTCGACGACTACGTCAAGGCCGCGCAGCGCGCCGACCGCGCCGGGTTCGACATGGTCGAGGTGCACGCGGCCAACGGCTACCTGCTGCAGCAGTTCCTGTCGACCAACAGCAATGCGCGCACCGACCGGTACGGCGGTTCGCTCGAGAACCGCGCGCGCATCGTGCTGGATGTGGTGGATGCGGTCACCGCCGCGCTCGGCGCCGGCCGCGTGGGGGTGCGGATGTCGCCGCATTTCACCGGGCACGGCATTGCCGACGACGACGCCGAGGCGAGCGCGCTGTACCTGGCGCGCGAGTTCGGCCGCCGCGGCATCGCCTACCTGCACATCGCCGAGCCGGACTGGGCGGGCGGGCCGGAGCTCAGCGACGCGTTCCGCGCGGCGCTGAGAGCGGCGTTCGACGGCGTGCTGGTGTTCTGCGGCGGCTACACGGCGGAGGCGGGCGAGGCGCTTGTCGCCTCCGGCGGCGCCGACGCGATCGCGTTCGGCCGCCCGTACATCGCCAACCCCGACCTGGTGGAACGGTTCCGCGTGGGCGCCGACCTCAACGCCCCGGACCCGGCCACGTTCTATGGCGGCGGGGAGCGGGGGTACACCGACTATCCGACGCTGGAACAGGCGCCAGGCGCCGGTTGAGCGGAACGCCAGGCGACGACTCGGCTAGGCTGTACCGCCGCCGCGGACGATGCCGACGATGAAGCTGCAGCTTTCCCTCGAGTGGTTCCTCAACCCCGACCACCTGCCGCTGATCGCGGGCATCGAACTGGGCTGGTACCGCGAGGCGGGGCTGGATCTCGAACTGTTGGTGCCCGACGACCACTACGACGGCCTGGCCGCGACGGTGCGCGGCGAGGTCGCCTTCGCGTGCAACGAGCCACTGCACATGATCGACGCGAACCGGCCGGGGCTGAAGGCGCTCGGCTGTTTCTTCGAGACCGACGGCGGGATCCTGCTGCAGCGCGCCGCGGGCCGCCGCCTGCTGGAAGGCGGCGCGGTGCGGCTGGCGTCGCCCGTCGCGGGCGGCGTCACCGACACCATCGCGCGCGAGATCCTGGCGCGCTGGTGCGCAGGCCAGGGCGCCGCGTTCGACGCCTGCCAGGTGGTCATCGAAGGTGCGGGGTTCGCGCACCTGGACAACCTGCGCGCAGGCTACGACGGGGCGTGGCTGTGCTTCGCCAACTTCGAAGGTGTCGAGGCGCGGCTGGCAGGCATGGACACGCACTTCATCACCACCGGCGATGTCGGCATGCACAACTTCTCGGCGCTGGAGCTGTTCACGTCGGCGGGCTTCCTGGTAGCGCAGCCCGGGGTCGTGGACACGGTGACACGCCTGGTCGGGCAAGGCGCGCGCCTGTGTCGCGACGACCCGGAGCATGCGGCGGCACTCTGGTACCGCCATAGCAACACGCAGGCGGACGAACTCATGGACGCGATCATTGCCGACACCTGCCCGCGCCTGGTCGGTCCGGTGGTGCGCGATGCCGCACGCTGGCGCGGCATGTGGGAACAGTTCGACAGGCTCGGCATCAGCCAGGTGGACGGCGCCGGATACGCTGCGTTGTACGCTTGAAGCGGGACCGGCACTGCCGGGGGAAGCGGGGAGCAGGGGATGAACGCGAGCGGTCTGGTGCGTGCGGGTGCGTGGGCGGTCGGCTCGCTGGTGGCGTTCGCCGCCGTCGCCTACCTGGTGCTCGTGGTCGCCAACTGGAACGACGAGCCGCCCTCCGCCGACGCGGAACGGCTGGCGGCCATGACGCGCGAGCGCCCGGTGCTCTCCGACCGGGAGAACGCCTACGTGCACGCACTGGGCCTGGCGGCGCCGCCGGCCGCGGACCCGCTGGCGCTCGGCAGCGAGCGCAGGGCATGGCTGGAGTCCGTCCAGCCATCGACTACCGGAGTCGGCGACTTCGCGCTGCCAGGGGAGGAGACCGACTACCGCGCCACGCGCCGTACCGACGTGGCGGCGCTGGCCGCCGCATGCATTGAAGCGTCCGGGTGCCTGGCTGCACTGGACGCCAACCCGGACGCCCTCGGTCATTGGCTGGCGTCGGAGCAGTGGCTGCTGGAGCGGTACCGGAGGATGCTCGCGGTCGAAGGGTGGCGGGAGGCGATTCCGCACGATATTCGCGTGCCGGTCGCGGGACTTCACCACGCGGTGGAGATCCAGAAGCTGTACCTGCTCGACGTGCGGCGAAACGCGCTTGCGCAGGATGCGGCGACGGTGCGGGAGCTCCTGGAACGCGACTTCGAGTTCTGGCGACGCGTGCTGGCGTCGTCGGACACCGTGATCTCCAAGATGGTCGCGGTGGCGGCGGTGAAACGGAACCTCGCGCTTGGAGGCCTGGCGCTGCGTGTGCTTCCGCCCGATCGGATCGAAGCCGCGCTGCCGGCGTCCTGGCGGCAGCCGCTGACGGTGGACGAGCGGTCCCTGGCGCGGCCCCTGGCCGGAGAATGGCAGCTCACGCGCAGTTCGCTGTCGGCGATCGGCTGGGGAGGGGAACACACGCCGGGTGCGTCGCCCCGCCTCGTCGATCGCCTGCTGCTGCGCGCGACCTTCCAGGCGCAGGCGACCGCCAACCTGGCCGCGGCGCGCATGGTGCGGCTGGCGAGCCTGTCGGAGCTTCCGTACCCGGCGCTCGGCAACACGGTCGGACGGATGCTGGAGTCGCAGGACGAGACCGCAGTCCCTTTCCGCCTCTACAACCCGGCGGGCTCGATCCTCCACGCCATTCCGGTCGAGTCGGCCTACGCCAGCTACATCGCGCGGGTCAGCGACCTCGAGGGACTGCGGCGTGCCACGCTGCTGGCCGCGACCCTGCGAGGCCCCAGCGTGCAGCGCGACGACATCGCGGCGGCCGTCCGTGCATCACCACTGCGCAGCCCCTACGACGACGCGCCGTTCGGGTGGGATCCGGACGCCGGATCGGTGTTATTCCGCGGCCTGGAGCCGGGAGAGCGGGGACGGTACGAGGTGCTGGTCCGGCAGGAGGCCTCCATGACACCGTGATCCCCGGGGATGCACCGGCGCGCCGCGAGGCCGCCGTCCGTCAGGCCGGGTGTGGCAGCAGCCGGATGGCGCGGTAGTCGCCCGGGGTGCAGCCTTCGGCGGCCTTGAAGGCACGGTGGAAGGCGTTGAGCGAGCCGAAGCCGCTTTCCAGCGCGACGACCAGCGTCGACCAGTGGCGAGTGCCGGGTCAGCGAGCAGGCGCCGTGCGTGCGCGAGGCGATAGCCGTTGATGTAGTGGCTGATGTTGCGCTGGCCGAGCGCGCCGCGCACGGCGCGGCTGATGCGGTACTCGCTGACGTCCATCGCTTGCGCCAGCTGGCTGAGCTTGAGGTCGGTCTGCAGGTACGGCTTCTCCAGTCGCATGTGGCGCTCGAGCAGCGCTGCCAGTGCCGCGTCCTCGCCGCGGGTGGCGCCGTCCGGCGTGGTGGCTGCCGGGAGCTGCGTTCGCACCGGAGTGGCGGGGCCGGCCTGCGACGCGACGGTGACTTCGTCGCGCGCAGCGACGTGGAGCGGGTGCCGCAGCCGCCACGCCACCAGGCCCTGGGTCAGCAGCAGGATCGATGCTGCCGCCCCGGCCGACGCCAGCGCGTGCACGCCGCGTGTCCCGTCCGGGTCCAGCATGGCGGGGAGGATGAAGCACGCTCCCACGCTGCCGCCGTAGGTGGCCAGGAACAGGAGTCGCATGCTGCGCTCCTGTCCATGCTGCCGTCTCCAGCCTCGCAGGCCTTCCCGGAACGCCAGCACCAGCACCACGGAACTGAGCAGCTGCAGCAAATCGTTGCCGACCACGATGAAGGTGTCGGGCAGCAGGCCCGCCTGCCGGGTCGCGATGATCAGGATCGCGACAATGCCCGCATAGGCAAGGTGCGGCGTGCCGAACGGTCGACCCTCGCGGAACAGCGCGCGTGCCACCAGCCAGAAGCCGTTGCAGGTGAGGCAGGCGCCCACGCCGAGCAGCTGGTGCCAGAGCGGGGCCTCCTCGCCGACCAGCCAGCGCGCCATGGCCATCGCCATCGAGGCGCAGAACAGCGCCCACACGATGCCCAGCGGCGAACGCGGGCGCGTGGCCACGGCGCGCAGCAGCCACAGCAGCGAGAGGCACAGGGCCGTCGCCTGCAGGGCGGGGATCCAGTGGTCCATGGGTGCGGCTCCGGGGCGACGGGTGCACGGCCATGGTGGGCGCTCGTGGCGCGGGTCGCCAAGTCCACAAGTCATGGCCCTGTGCCGGATTCGGAAATCGGCAGGACGCGACGCCGTACCGGCGGCACGGTGGCGGCATGTCTCCCGGAGTGCCGCCATGCCCCAGCCCCACCTGCACACGCCAGTCGCGTCGCCGCTGCTGGCCTGGTCCGCCCGCGCCTGGTTCCTGGCCGCCCTCGCAGGGCAATGGCTGTTTGCGGCCTACATCCTGTGGGTGCTGGTGCGGCCCCTGCTCGCGGGCGACGGCGCCGCGGTGAACCGCATCACCTTCATCACCGGCCATGTCGCGGGCGATACGCTGGGCAACGCCACGCTGGTCGGCCACCTGCTGGCCGCGGCGCTGCTGAACCTCGTCGGGCTGCTGCAACTGGTGCCCTGGCTGCGCCGGCGATGTCCGGCGTGGCATCGCTGGGCGGGCCGGGCGTTCATGGCGATGGCGCTGTTCGCGTCGGTGAGCGGGCTGTGGCTCACCTGGGGGCGCGGCGCGCGGCTGGGCAACGTGTCCGCGCTTGCCATCAGCCTCAACGGCCTGCTGATCCTGCTGGCGGTGGTGGTGGCCTGGCGGCTGGCGCGGCAGCGCCGCTTCGACGCCCACCGGCGCTGGGCGATCCGTGCGTTCTTGCTGGTCAGTGGCGTGTGGGCGCTGCGCCTGGGCCTGATGGCCTGGATCCTCGTCAACCAGGGGCCGCGCGGCAATACCGAACGCCTGGACGGGACCTTCGACAGCATCTGGGTGTTCGGCTGCTACCTGCTGCCGCTGGCCGTGGCGGAGCTGTATTTCCGCGCCGAACGCGCCGGACCTGCGCGCCAGCGCGCCACGGCCGCGGTGCTCACCGCCGGTGCCGCGCTGACGGTGCTCGGGGCCTTCGGCGCGTTCATGGCGATGTGGGGACCGCACTTCTGAGCGGTGCGCCTGCCGGCGGGTACGACGGCGGGCCGACGGCCGCGGGCGCAAGCCACAGCTCGACCACGTGCGCGCGACGGTCGTCCTCGAGCTCGACGGTGGTTTCCGCCTGCGCCACGCCATCGACGCACAGCTGCGTGTCGTGGCCGTCCGGGGCATGGCGCACGTGGATCGCATACACGGTGGCGCCGTAGCGGTACTGCAGCTCGAACCCGGGCCAGTCGGCCGGAAGCCGGGGCGACAGGTGGAGCCGGTCGCCCTCGCGCTGCACGCCCAGCAGCGATTCCACGAGCAGGCGGTACATCCAGCCCGCGGAGCCCGTGTACCACGTCCATCCTCCGCGGCCGACGTGGGGCGCGACCGCATAGACGTCGGCGGCCATGACGTAGGGCTCGACCTTGTACGTGGCGATGCCGTCGGCACTGTCGCCGTGGTTCACCGGGTTGATCATCCGGGCCAGCTCCCACGCCTTCCCGGTGTCGCCCAGGCGTGCGAACGCCATCGCCGCCCATACCGCGGCGTGGGTGTACTGGCCGCCGTTCTCGCGCACGCCGGGCACGTAGCCGCGGATGTAGCCGGGATCCTGCGGGGTGCGGTCGAACGGCGGATCGAGCAGCTGGATGAGGCCGGCGTCGCGGCGCACCAGGTGGCGGTCGAGCGAGTCCATCGCCTGGCGCGCACGCGCGAGTTCGCCGGCGCCCGACAGCACCGACCAGCTCTGCGCGATCGAGTCGATCCGGCACTCGTCGCTCGCGGTCGAGCCCAGCGGTGCCCCGTTGTCGAACCAGGCGCGGCGATACCAGTCGCCGTCCCACGCATGCGCCTCGAGGTCGAGGCGCAGCTGTCCGGCCGCCGTCGTGCATTCGCGCGAGAAGGCGCCGTCGCCACGGGCCGCGGCCACCGGCGCGAACCGCGTCAGCACGTCGAACAGGAAGAACCCCAGCCACACGCTCTCGCCCTGGCCGCGCTCGCCGACGCGGTTCATGCCGTCGTTCCAGTCGCCGGTGGCGATGAGCGGCAGGCCGCGCTCGCCGCGCAGGGCCAGGCCGCGGCGCAGGGCGCGCACGCAGTGGTCGTAGAGCGGTTCGCGCAGCGACGAGGGTGCCGGCAGGTCGTAGTAGGACTCCTCGCCGGCCGGAACCTCGCGTCCTTCGATGTAGAAGACGGGTTCGCCGAGCACGGCGCGGTCCGCGGTCACCTCGATGTAGCGGCAGGCGGCGAGCGGCAGCCAGAGGTAATCGTCCGAGCAGCGCGTGCGCACGCCGCGGCCCTGGGGCGGATGCCACCAGTGGAGCACGTCGCCCTGCGGGAACTGGTGCGCCGCACACAGCAGCAGGTGGGCACGTGCCCGCGCCGGCTGCGCGTGCAGCATCGCCATCGAGTCCTGCAGCTGGTCGCGGAAACCGACCGCGCCGCCGGACTGGTAGTAGCCGCTGCGCGCCAGGAAACGGCAGGCGATGGTCTGGTAGAGGAGCCAGCCATTGGCGAGCACGTCCACCGCCGGATCCGGGGTGCGCACCTGGATCGCGCCCAGGGTGTCGCGCCAGTGGGTGCGAACCGCGGCGAGGGCGTCGCGGGCGGCGCCCGGCCCGCGCGTGCCACGCGCGAGCGCGACCGCCTTGCCCCAGTCGGCGCCCATTCCGAGCCGGAACACGATCTCCGTGGCCTCGCCGGCACCGAGTGCCTGTGTGACCTGGACCGCCGCGCACGGGTCGAGGCCGGCGCCCAGGCGGCCCGACAGGCGTTCGCGCCGCAGCGCGGCAGGGTCGCCCATGTGGCCGTTGCGGCCGAGGAACTCGGCACGGTCGCCGGTGAACGTGCGCGCGCCGGCCGCCGGGTCGGTGTCGAAGAACGCGACCCGGTCCTCGAACTCGCTGTTGTAGGGGTTGCGGGCGGTGAGGACGCCGCTGTCGCCGTCGACCTCCGTCACGACATGCATCTGCGTCTTCGCATGCAGGTCGCCCAGGATCCACTCGACGTAGCCGGTGGCGCTCAGCAGGCGCGGCCGCCCGCTGCCGTTGTGCAGGCGGAGGACGCTGTACTTGACCGCGTGGTGCAGGTCGACGAACACCCAGAGCTCGCTGGCAATGCCGTCCTGCGCGTGCTCGTACACGGTGTAGCCGAAGCCGTGCCGCGTGCGGTACGTGCCCGTGCCCCGGACGGGGAACGCCATGGGCGACCAGACCTGCCCGGATTCTTCGTCACGCAGGTAGAAGGCCTCGCCGCCGGCGTCGGACAGGGGGTCGTTGTGCCAGGGGCTCAGGCGGAACTCGTGCGCGTTCTCGCCCCAGGTGTAGCCGGGCGAACTCTCGCTCACCACGCAGCCGAAACCTTCGTTGGCCAGCACGTTCGACCAGGGTGCGGGCGTCACCTGGCCGGGTGCCTGGTCGATGACGTACTCGCGCCCGTCCTCGGTGAACCCGCCCAGGCCATTGCCGAGCACGCGGCCACCGGCCACGGCGTCGAACGGCCAGGCGCTGTCCGCGACGCGTGCAGGCAGGGCGTGCCCGCCAGCGTCCTCGTGCAGCAGTGCCAGGTCCTGTTGCACCGGTGCCGGCACCAGCGCGGGCAGCGCGGCGGGCACGACCGGCCGCCGGTTCATCTGGTCGGCGAGGCTGCCGTCGGCGTCGCGGAGGATCACCCGCGCCACCGTCTGGATCAGCACGCGGTCCTCGTGCGACATCTGCTGCGCGACGCGCACGAAGATGCCGCCCGGGCGGTCGACCACGTGCGGCTCAACGCCGATCGCGATCAGGCCCATGATCATGTCCTGCAGGTCCTGGCGGTAGCCGGCCTGGTCCTCGTTCCAGATGACCAGGTCGACCGCGAGCCCCTTGAGGCGCCAGTACGCGTGCGCCTGGACCAGCTGGCGCACGAGCTGGATGTTGGCGGCGTCGGCGATGCGCAGCAGCACGACCGGGCGGTCGCCGGAGATCGACTGCCCCCACAATCCCGATTGCCCGCGGCGGTTCTGCAGCAGGACCGCCGGATCGGCGCGCAGCGCCGGGTGCGCGTACAGCACCAGGCCGGCGAGCCGCTCGTACAGCTGGGCATCGGCCTGCGAAGCGTTGATCTGCCGCCGCACGACCTGGCTGTGGGTCCATGCGAGGTCGAACACGCGGTCGGCGAGGCGGCGGTCGCGGTACTTGTCGACCAGCGCCGCGCACGCCTGGCGGTCGCTGCCGACGCCGGTCACCATGTCGATCGTTGCCGACTGCCCGGCGGCGAGCGTGACCCGGCAGCGGATGGCCACGATCGGGTCGAGCACCGAGCCCTGGGAGTTGGACAGCGCTGCGTGCCCGACCAGGGCCGCGGGCCGCTGCGGGGTGTTGCCGCGGCCAAGGAAGCGCGCGCGGTCGGTCTCGTAGCTGAGCGCATCCACGGTGGCGTCGTGGATGGCCATCAGGTGGAACATCCATGGCGGCGTCTCGTCGTGTCCGCGCGGGCGCCGCGTGCACAGGATCGCCTGCTTCGCTTCCACCAGTTCGGTCTGCACGAACAGGTTGCTGAAGGCCGGGTGCAGCTCGTCGGCGATCGCCGGTGCCAGCACCACCTCGCCGTAGCTGGTGACCTCGATGCTGCGCGGCTCGCGGCCACGGTTGACCAGGCGCACGCGGCGGAGTTCGATGTCGTCCTCGGGCGACACCGCGATCTCGGTATGGGTCTCGACCCCGTGCCGGCGGCCGCGGAACTCCACCTTGGCATCGGAGAAGATCGCCTCGTAGCCATCGACCGGCACCGTGCACGGCTGGAACGAGGTCGACCAGACGTCGCCGGTGGAGACGTCGCGCAGGTAGCAGAAGTTGCCCCACTGGTCGCGCGTACCGTCTTCGCGCCAACGCGTCACCGCCATCTCGCCGGCCCGGCTGTAGCCACCGCCGGTGTGGCTGACCATGACGTGGTAGCGGCCATTGGACAACATCTGCACGGCCGGCCGCGGCAGGTCCGCGGTGGTGAACACGCGCAGATGCATGCCGTCGTCCGGCGACGCCGGCGCGGCATCGGATGCATCGCCGGCATGGGGATGGAACGCGCCGGTTCGCGGAATGCGCTCCTGGAGCAGCAGCAGCGTCGCCTGGAACTCAGGGTCTGCCATGAAGCGCTTCTGCATCGGCTGGTCGCGCAGGAGATAGGCGAGGGCCAGCAGGCCCATGCCCTGGTGGTGGCCCATGAACGAGCGGACCAGCGCATGCGACTGCCCGTGCGGCAGGCGCGCCGGGGTGTAGTCGATGGCTTCGTACAGCCCGTAGCGCCCGCCGAACCCGGCCGCGCTCATGCGTTGCAGGTTGGCGCAGGCCGCTTCCGGCGCCGTCATCAGCGCCATCATGCTGGCGTAGGGCGCGATCACCAGGTCCTCCGCAAGCCCGCGCTTCAGGCCCAGGCCGGGGACGCCGAAGGCGCGGTACTGGTAGTTGAGGCTGGCGTCGACCAGGTGGTAGCCGGACTCGGAGACGCCCCAGGGCACGTCGCGCTGGCGGCCGTAGGCGATCTGGCGCTCGACGCTGTTGCGCGCGGTCTGGTCGAGCAGGGTGCCGTCGTAGCTCGGCATCACCAGCTGCGGCATCAGGTACTCGAACATCGACCCCGACCACGACAGCAGGGTGGCGGCGCCGTCGACCTCGGTGAGCAGCCGCCCGAGTGCGAACCACGACTCCTGCGGGAGCTGGCCCTGGGCGATGGCGACGAAACTGCACAGGCGGGCCTCGGACGCCAGGAGGTCGTAGAAGCCGGCGTCACGGCGCTCCTCGTCGACGTTGTAGCCGATGGCCAGCAGGTGCCGCGCGGGGTCGTAGAGGAAGCCGTAGTCCATCTGTGCGAACTGTCCGGCCAGGTGCGCGAGGCGCTCGAGCTCGATGATCCGCACGCGGGCGCGCGAGACGCCGAGGGCGAGCTGCCGCGACGCGCCTTCGGCGTCGGCCGCGGCGACGAGCGTGTCGGCCAGCGCGAGGAGCGAGACGCCCGCAGCGTCCTTCGCGGGCATGGGCGTGGCGGCGTGGGCGGGCGCGTCGTCGCCGGCCGTGTCGAGCCACGGCGCGAGCCAGGCGAGCTCGTCGCGCAGCGCGAGCGACTGCCGCGACAGCGCGTCGCGCCAGTGCGCGATCTCGTCCGCGGCCATGGCATCGATGTCGGCCAGCGGGACCTGCAGCGCGTCCTCGATCGCCCGCGCCTGGTCCACCAGCGACGCGAGCACGTGCGCCGCCGCCTGCAGCGAGGGTGGCGGAGAGGCCGAGGCGAGGGTGGCCGCGTACGCATCCAGGGCCGGCGCCGCGGTGGCCACGGCCTCACCGCCCGCGTCGACCGCTTCGCGCAGCACGCCCAGGGTGTCGGCAAGGCCCGACCAGGCGGCCGGCGGCAGCAGCGGTGCGTGGACCAGTGCCAGCAGGCCCTGGCGCAGGGTGAGCAGGTGGCCGGCCAGGTTGCCGCTGTCGACGGTGGAGACGTAACGGGGCGCGAGTGGCTGCAGGCTTTCGGTGTCGTACCAGTTCAGGAAATGCCCGCGATGGCGCGGCAGGCGATCGAGCGTGGCGAAGGTGTTGGCCATGCGCGACATGAGGCCGCCGACCGGCAGATAGCCGAAGTCCACCGCGGACAGGTCCGCCAGCAGCGCCAGGCCGATATTGGTGGGCGAGGTGCGCCGCGCGACCACGTGTGCCGGATGCTCCTGCACGTTGTCCGGCGGCAGCCAGTGGTCGGCCTCGGTGACGTGGCGCTCGAAGAAGCCCCAGGTGCGCCGCGCCAGCCGCTGCAGGTAGTCGATCTGCGGTGCCGCGAGCACCACGGCGGCCCGGCGCCGCGGTTCGCCCAGCCACCACATCACAAGCGGCGAGGCCGCCCACAGCACGAGCACGGGGCCGGCGACCAGGAGCAGGGCGGGCTGCGACCACGCAAGCGCCACCCCGACGGCGATCGCGAACGCCGGGGCGAACCACATGGCAGCGACCGCGCCGAGCGCGCCGCGCCCGAGCGTGCGTTCGACTTCGCTCGACGGATTCCACTGCAGCAGGCCGCGCCCGCGGACGAGACGCCAGCAGGTGCGGACGATCGCATCCACGCTGAACCAGGCCTCGTACGGCAGGCAGGCCAGGGTCAGCAGCGGGCGCGCGAGGCTCCAGGCGGCGGCCTGCGACGCGTGCCGCAGGTGCGCGCGTACCGGCATGTCCGGCGCGCGCGCACCCAGGTCGGCGAGCGCCGACAGCAGCGGCGGCAACAGGAACGTCGCCAGCACCCATGCCGTGCCCGCCAGCGCGGCCGCCAGGGCAGGGGCGTGCAGCCAGATCAGCACCAGCAGGAGCGTGGTCGCCGGCGCCACCAGGCTGCGGCGCAGGTTGTCGGCGAGCTTGGCGCGCGACAGCAGCGACAGCGGGTTGCGTTCGCGGCCGCCGTCGCTGCGCGGCACCCACGGCAACAGCCAGGGCAGCAACTGCCAGTCGCCACGGATCCAGCGGTGCCGGCGCTTGACGTCGACCGCGTAGCGCGATGGCGCGTCCTCGTACAGCTGCACGTCGCTGACCAGGCCGGCACGGGCGTAGCACCCCTCCAGCAGGTCGTGGCTGAGGATGCGGTTCTCCGGCATGCGTCCGGCGAGCGCGCCTTCGAAGGCGTCGACGTCGTAGATGCCCTTGCCGACGAAGGATCCTTCGTCGAACACGTCCTGGTAGACGTCGGAGACCACGCGCGTGTAGGGATCGATGCCGGGCTCGCTGCCGTACAGGCGTGCGTACCAGGAGCGCGCCTGGCCGCTCATGCTGATGCCCACGCGCGGCTGCAGGATGCCGTAGCCGCGGGTGACGACCCTGCGCGCGGGATCCAGCCGGGCCTGGTTGAGTGGATGCGCGAGCGTACCCACCAGTTCCCGCGCCGCGTCGCGGGGAAGCTGGGTGTCGGCATCGAGGGTGATCACGTAACGCACGCCGCCGAGCGCGCCGGTGTCGCCGACGATGCGCATGAAGCTGCCGTCGCGCGCACCGCCGCGCAGGTAGGCGTTCAGCGCCGCCAGCTTGCCGCGCTTGCGTTCGGCGCCCATCCAGCAGGCTTCACGCGGGTTCCAGCTGCGGGCGCGGTGGAACAGGAAGAAGACGTCGCCGCTGTCGTCGGCGCGGCGGGCGTTGAGTGCGTCGATCGCCCGGCTCGCGGCGTCGAGCGTGGCGGCGTCACCAGGCTCCGTTTCCCGCGGCGCATCCAGGAAGTCGGTCAGCAGCGCGAAGCGCAGGTTGCGGTCGCGGTTGGCGAGGTAGCGCACCTCGAGCGCCTCGACCAGGGCCTCGGCGGCCTCCACGCCCCCGACCAGCGCGGGCACCACCACCAGCGTGCGCGCGTCGTCCGGGATGCCCCCGGCATAGTCCAGGCGCGGCAAGGCGCTGGGTGTCGCCACACGCATCGCCAGCCAACCGGCCAGCGCCACCCCGAGCTCGCTGAAGGCCACCACGGCGAGAAGCCCGCCGCCCCAAGCCATCGCTGTGGACCATGCGGCGGCCTGCGAGGCAACGAGGCCATACGTGAACCCGGTAACCAGCGTGCAGATGGCCAGCGTATAGGCCGCCAGCGGCCGACGCCGCACAGCGCTGCGCAGGGCGGCGGTCCAGCCAGGCTGCAGTGTCAGCGCGCGCTGGAGCGCGGGCAGGCCGTCGTCGACGAGGTAGTAGCCGACATGGGCCTCGAGCGCGGCCGGGCCTGCCTCTTCCGCAGCCTTGCCGGCCAGCTGCAGTGCCGCGCGGGCGACGTCGATCTCGTCGCGTCCGCCCCGTCGGGCGACCCTCTCGGCCACGTGCCGGTAGCGGTCGCGGGTGGCGAAGTCCATCGCCGGGTAGGTGCCGGCGGGGTCGGCGCGCAGCGCCTGTTCGACGACGCTGGTGGTTTCGACGAAGTCGCGCCAGTCCATCATCGTCAGGAAGCGCAGGCTGCCGATGCTGCTGCTGACCGAGACCTGGTCTGCCGCCTGTTGCTGGTTCTCTGCCAGCACCAGCTGTTCGATGGAGAGTCCCTCGTCGGCCAGCCACTGCTCGACCCAGGTCAGCGCGGACGCCAACGCCGCGCTGCGGCCCTGCAGCCGGCGCGCGAGCTCGGCGACGAACGCGCTGCTCATCGGCGGCTGCGAACGCGCCATGTCCGCGATCGCCAGCACCACCGCCTTCGGATCGGTCTGCGCGGTGTCGACGAGGCGATCGGCCCAGTCGTGGGCCAGGTCGCGATCGACGCGGTCGCCGAGCAGGCGCGCGCCGACGCGCCTGAGGTTCTCGATCAGCGCCAGGCGCAGCATGATCGGGATCGCCCACAACTCGCCGAGCTTCAGCGGCGAGCCGGACTGGTAGGCGGCGATGAAGCGCGTGAGGCTGTCGGCATCGACGCGGCCGTCGCCGTGGGCGATGGCGTTCGTCGCCAGGTCGTAGACGCGCGGGAGGCCATCGGAGGGCCCCTGGAGAAGTTGCGGGAGTTCGCGGCTGTAGCCCTTGGGCAGGTGTCGCCGCGCGATCGCCACCTGTTCCTCGACGAGGTACAGGTTGTCCAGCAGCCACTCGCCTGCCGGCGTGAGTGCACGCCGCGACTGCGCCGCCGCGGTCAGGACGCGTGCCGCGCGGTCCAGGACCGCCTGGTTGTCGCTAAGCCGGCCCAGCAGCCGGTCGGGACGTGGCGCGGCCGCGATGCGGTGGGTGCGGCCGAGCCGCCGCCCGTGCTGCTCCATCTGTTCCGCGCTGAACAGCTGCGCGCCCGCGGGCACCTCCACCACCGGTGGCGCGGGCTGGGTACGTGGGCGGGACAGGCGCGCGAGTGCGGAGGTTGCGCGGGCGAACAGTGCATGCAGATCCATTCAACCCAACTCGAAGCTGGCGTTGCGTCTGCGCCCGGGCCTGCATCCTCGCAGCGGAGGGCAGAACCGGGCGTGACGGCCACGGCGCCGACTGCCGTTCGCGTCGCAGGTCGCGGACTAGCGCCCGCGCTGCTTCTCGATGCGCGTGTCGAGCAGCGTCTTGAGCTTGGCGCTGGCGCCGCGGATCGCCTTCTCCATGTCCTCGTCCTCGTGGCTGGCGGCCAGCGGGTCGGCATTCTCCATGCGCGCTTCGAGCGCGCAACGCTTGTCGTTCGGGCCGCTCTTGGCGGCGTTGGTGTCGGAGAGGAAGACCTCGATGCGCGTCACGTGCGTGGCGAAGCGGCCGAGCGCCTGCTCCAGCATTGCCTGCACGCGTTCTTCGAGGGCGTCGGTGCCGTCGATGTTGTTGTCGGTGTTCAGCTGGATCTTCAGCATGTGGGCTCCTGCATCCGGGGACATGGTTTGCCCGCCAGCGTACCGATGCCCCCTGCCGGACCGGCGTGAAACGGCCCGATGACGCGCACGCTGCATGGCGGTGGCTATGCTGCGACGGCTCACGGACATCGGGAGGGCACGATGGGCGACGACATCCCAGACCTCCATCCGGTGGCCGCGCGCCTGGTGGAGGAGGCGCACCGGCTGGCGGCGGCGTTGCCGCTGTTCGCGCTGGCGCTGATCGTGGTCTGGCTGGCGTGGGCGCTCGGCGGCTGGCTGTCGCGGCGCAGGACGTTCCTGCGCGTCTCGAAGGGCAATCCGTTCCTCCGCGAGCTGGCGCGCACCACCACGCGCTGGGTGGTGCTGCTGCTCGGCGTGCTGGTGGCGCTGGAGATCATGGATGCCACTGCCGTGGTCGGCGCACTGCTCGGGACCGCCGGCGTCCTCGGCGTCGCGCTCGGGTTCGCGTTCAAGGACATCCTGGAGAACTACCTTGCCGGCATCCTGATGAGCATGCGGCAGATGTTCGCGCCCCGCGACCACGTCGTCATCGACGGCAACGAAGGCATCGTGGTGTCGATGAGCTCGCGCGCGACCATCCTGATGACGCTCGACGGCAACCACCTGCGCCTGCCGAATGCGCTGGTGTTCCGCAGCGTCACCCTCAACTACACGCGCAACCCGAGCCGCCGGTTCTCGTTCGACGTCGGCATCGGCGTCGACGAGGACCTCGTGCTCGCGCAGGCGCTGGGGGTCGAGGAGCTTGGCCGGATCGAGGGCGTGCTGGCGACCCCACCGCCGCGCGCCTTCATCAACGCGCTTGGCGAGTCGAGCGTGCAGGTGACCTTCCACGGCTGGGTCGACCAGCGCCGCCACGACTTCCTGCGCGTGCGCAGCGAGGCGATCCGCCGCACCAAGCTGGCGATGGAGGCGGCCGACATGGACATGCCGGAGCCGATCTACCGCGTACAGATCAGTGAGCGCAGGCAGAAGCCGCCGCACGGGGCAGGGGCCGCGGGCGCGACCGCGGCACGTGACCGCGCGTCGGCCACGCCCGCAGTGGACACCCGCGCCGATGCCGACCTCAGCGCACAGATCGAATCCGACCGCGGGGCGAACACCAGCGAGGACCTGCTCGATCCGGGCGCGCCGCGCGAGTAGCCGGCAGCCGGAGCTGCGCACGCGAGGCTCACCCGCCCCGACGTACGCTTACTGCCCGTGTCGGAGGTGACGACATGCAACACCATGCACGACGCTTCGCCCCACGAAGCATGACGATCGGGATCGGCGCCATCCTCGCCCTTGGCCTCTCGGCCTGCGGCTCGGAGGAGGCGCGGCCCGGCGCTGCCGCGACGGATCCGGCCATGGCCGCCGGCGGGTGACCACGCCCGATGGCAGCAGCGATGCGCTGGAGCTGGAGCGGGACCTGGCGGCTCGCTAGGCAGCCGTGACGACAGTGGATCGCCTCGCCCGCCTCTGGTATCGCGTCAGTTCCACCTTCTGGTTCCTGCCCGCCGCGATCGTGGCCGGCGCGACGGCGCTCGCGTTCGTCGCCATCGAAGCCGACGCCCGGTACGTGGCCGCCGGCGCACTCGAGGCCTGGCCCCGGCTGTTCGGGGCAGGCCCCAGCGCGTCACGCAGCCTGTTGACGGCGGTCGCCGGATCGATGATCACGGTCGCGGGCACCGTGTTCTCGATCACTCTGGTCGCGCTCTCGCTCGCCTCGAGCCAGTACAGCTCGCGGGTGCTGCGCAATTTCATGCGCGACCGCCCCAACCAGGCCGTGCTCGGCATCTTCGTGGGCATCTTCGCCTACTGCCTGGTCGTGCTGCGTTCGATCCACGGTGAGGGTGACGACGCCTTCGTGCCTTCGGTGGCGGTGCTGCTCGGACTGGTGCTCGGGTTCGGCGGCATCGGCGTGCTCGTGTTCTTCATCCATCACATCGCGCAGTCGATCCAGGCGTCGCAGATCCTGCAGGCGGTGCGGGCGGAAACCTGCCTCGCGGTCGACCGGGTGTTTCCCCGGCGCCTGGGTGGTGACGCCCGTGAGGCCGCGGCGCCACCGGCCCTGGACTGGCACGAGGCCCGGCGCGCGGGGGCCGTCGGCTACCTGCAGTTCGTGGACTACGCGCGGCTGCACCGGCTCGCGCGCGCGCATGCCGTGCGCTTCAAGGTGCACATGCGCGTCGGGGACTATGTGCTGGCCGGTGACCGCCTGCTCTCGGCGTCACCTTCGACTCCGGAAGGACTGGGCGAGGAGGTGGCCGATTGCTGGACCATCGGGCCGCAGCGCACGCTCGAGCAGGACATCGGATTCGGCCTGCGCCAGCTCGTGGACGTGGCGCTTAAAGCCCTGTCGCCAGGAGTAAATGACACCACGACGGCCGTGATGTGCATCGATGCGATCACGGCGGTGCTCGTCCACGCTGCACCGCGCGACCTCCGGTTCGACGGCTGCGATGACGCCGGCGCCGGGTGGGTAGTGGCGGAGCAGTCGCGCTTCGCGGACCTGGTCCAGGAAGGTTTCGACCAGATCCGGAATGCCGGTCGCGACAACACCGCGGTGATGGACAGGCTGCGCTGGGCGCTGGAGGCGCTGGCGGCGGCGACGTCCGATCCGGAGCGACGGGTCGCGCTCAGGCAGCAGGCGCTCCGTCTCCGCGGCAGCGTCGAGCGGGATCTTCGCGATCCCGAGGACCGGCTACGACTGCACGCTGCGCTCGCGCCCCTGCTGCGCGATCTGGACGCGGCGGCCACTGCGCGCCCGGACTGACTGGGTTCGTCCACGCGGGGCGCCGGGGCGCTCCAGCCAAGGGGGTCGCGACGATTCACGCCGGCGGCACGGCGCCCCTGCCATGAATGCGCGCGGCCACATGGGAGCGGACGATGAATCTCAATCAAGCGGGACAACGCACGGTGCGTGAGGTGGCGGGCTGGGTGCCGCCGCTGGCGAGGCTGGGGTACGCCGCGAAGGGCGCCGTCTATATCCTGGTCGGCTGGATCGCCCTGCGCGCGGCGATGCAATCCGGCAGCCCCGAGGGGACCTCCGGTGCGCTGGCCGAGTTGACCGACGAGCGTGGCGGCACCGTGCTGCTCGTGCTCATTGGATTCGGCCTTGCCTGCCATGTGGTGTGGCGCCTGGTGCAGGCGTTCATGGATCCCGAACACCGCGGCGATGCCGATGCCGGGCGGTGGGCGATGCGCGCGTTCTATGCCTTGAGTGCCCTCATCTACGGCTCGCTCGCGGTGACGGCATGGAGCCTGTCGCGTGGCGACGAAGCGGGCTCCGATGACGGCCAGCAGGTGTGGATCCGGACCCTGCTGGAACAGCCACTGGGCACCTGGCTGGTGATGCTCGCCGGCATCGGCGTGGTGCTCTACGGCCTGCACCAGCTCCATGCCGCGTGGAAGGGCGACATCGACCGGCGCATGACCGGCACCGATGCCCGCGTGTCCGGGGGCGTGCGCCTTCTCGGGCGCATCGGGACCGCTGCGCGCGGCATCGTGCTGCTGCCGATCGGCTGGTTCGTGTTCACCGCCGGCCGCGAATACCGCGCCGATGCGGCGGCCGGGACGGAGGAGGTGTTGCGCATGCTGGGCCACGGCTGGTTGCTGGCGGTGGTCGCGATCGGCCTGGTGGCCTACGGCCTGCACCAGGTGGCGAAGGCGGTGTACCGGCGCATCGAGGGGCCGGCCTGAGCATCGAGGCGCGCGACGCAGCGCGCGCGCGCGTGGACCCGGCCCGACCACCGCTGCTACGCTTCCCGTCCCGTTCGCTGAAGCCCACCCGGCGCGCCTGATGCCACCGCTACGCGTCGTGCTGATCCTGTCGGTCGTGGTCGCCAACACCGTCGTCCACGTCCTGCCATTGCTTGCGATGGCGCTGCTGAAGGCGCTGGTTCCCGTCCAGCGGTGGCGCCTGGCATGCAATGCCGGCCTCACGGGGGTCGCGGCGAGCTGGATCGCGGTGAACACCTGGCTGGTGGACCGTTTCAGCGGCACCCGCTTCGAAGTCGCCGAGCCCCAGGGCCTGCGGATGGACGGGCATTACCTGGTGCTCGCCAACCACCAGAGCTGGGTCGACATCCTGGTGCTGCAGAAGATCTTCAACCGCCGCATCCCGCTGCTGCGCTTCTTCCTCAAGCGCGAGCTGTTCTGGGTGCCGCTGCTGGGCCTGGCATGGTGGGCGCTCGATTTTCCGTTCATGGGCCGGCACACGCGCGCCGACATCGCGCGCAACCCGGAGCTCGGCCGGCGCGACATGGAGACCACGCGGCGCGCCTGCGAGAAGTTCCGTTCGATCCCGGTGGCGATCATGAACTTCGTCGAGGGCACCCGCTTCACCGCGGAAAAGCACGCGCGCCAGGCCTCGCCGTACCGGCACCTGCTCAAGCCGAAATCGGGTGGCGTGGCCTACGTGCTGGACGCGATGGGCACGGCGCTGCACGGCATCCTCGACGTCACCATCGCCTACCCCGGCGGGCGCCCGACGATGGTCGACCTGATGGCCGGGCGCGTGCCCGCGGTGCACGTCTCGGTGCGGCAGCGGCCGCTGCCCGGCGACATCCTCGCGGCGGCCGACGGCGACGAGCGTGCCAAACGGGCGCGGTTCCAGCAGTGGTTGAACGCGGTGTGGCAGGACAAGGACGCCGAGATGGCGCGCCTGCTGGGTACGCCGTAGCGCGCGCCCGGGCGGCGCCGAAGCGAGTGGAGGACAGCATGGGCGGACATCGCATCTTCAGCACGCCGTTTGCCCAGGTCTACCCTCTCTACGTGCAGAAGGTCGAACGCAAGGGGCGCACCGGCGACGACGTCGACCGGGTGATCCGCTGGCTCACCGGCTATACGCAGGCCGGGCTGCAACGCCAGATCGCGCGCCAGGTGGACTTCGCGGCGTTCTTCGCCGACGCGCCCGCCATGCACCCGGCGCGCGACGCGGTGAAAGGCGTCGTCTGCGGGGTCCGCGTGGAGGCGGTGGAGGACCCGTTGATGCGCGAGATCCGCCGGCTCGACAAGCTGGTCGACGAGCTCGCCAAAGGCAGGCCGATGGAGAAGGTGCTGCGCTGAGCGCCGATGCCCTGCGGGACCATGGGCGCCGTCAAGTGCACGAGGTCGGGCCGCCGGACGTCACTGACGGGCAGGCCAGGCGCAGGCCATCCTGCACCGCACGCCGGGGAGGCCGCGGGACATGACGACGACATCGCCACAACGCTACGCGCGGATCGCGGGGCTGCTCTACCTCGTGATCATCATCGCCGGGGTGATGGGCGAGCTGATGGTCCGCGGCACGATGGTGGTGCCGGGCGATGCGGCCGCGACCGCGGCGCGCATCGCGGCATCGCCAGGGCTCTGGCGCATCGGCATCGCCGGCGACGTGCTGATGCACGTCTGCGACGTCGTCGTGATGTGGGCGATCTACATGCTGATGCGGACCGTCAGCAGGCCGCTGGCGCTGCTCGTGCTGCTGTTCAACCTGGTCCAGACCGCCGTGCTGGTGGCCAACAAGCTGATCCTGCTGGTGCCGCTGTTCCTGCTGGGCGAACCGCTGTACGCGGCTGCATTCGACACGGCCCAGCTCCAGGCGTGGTCGCAGCTCGCGATCGGCATCCACGGCTACGGCTTCGGCGTGGGCCTGGTCTTCTTCGGCTGCGTGCTGCTGGTCGAGGGCCACCTGGTGCGGCGGTCGGGCTTCCTGCCGCCGCTGATCGGCGTGGTGCTGCAGTTTGCCGGCGCGTGTTACCTCGCCAACAGCGCGGCGTTGCTGCTGGCGCCGGACCTTGCCGACCGGCTGTTCCCGGCGATCCTGGTGCCGTGTTTCGTCGCCGAGCTGGTCTTCGCGCTGTGGCTCCTGGTCAAGGGCGTGGACGTCAGCGCGTGGACGAAGCGTGTCGCGGAACAGGGTGCGCGTGCGCCCGGGCAGGGCCCTGTTCCCGCAGCGCAGCCAGCACGCGGCTGACGAGTCCGTCCAGATCCGGCGTCCACCGCGCCACGATCACCAGGTCGTGTTGGCGGTCGACAAACACATGGTTGCCGCCGAAGCCTGCGGCCCAGAACGCGGTCTCCGGCGCCGACGGCACTGCTTCGCGCCCCGTGTTGAGCCACCACAGGTAGCCGTAGTCAGGTTTCACCGGGGAGGGCGTGGTGGAGCGACGGATCCACTCCGCCGACAGCAGGCGCTGGCCGTCCCACTCGCCGTCGCGCTCCAGCAGGAGGCCCAGGCGCGCCAGGTCGCGGGTGCTGATGAACATGCCGCCGCCGAAGTGCCCGCCGCCGGAGACCGACTGCATGCGCAGGCCGTCGAGGGTGATCCACGAGTTGTCGTAGCCGTGCCAGCGCCAGCTGGCCGATGCACCGATGGGGTCCATCACCCGGCGCCTGAACACCTGCGGCAGGGGTTCGCGGTGCAGCTCCATCAGCGCGAGCGCGAGCAGGTTCACGCGCACGTCGTTGTACTTGTAGCGGGTCCCCGGCGCGTGCAGCGGGCGCTTCGACGGGTCATCGCCCTCGGGGCGGTCGGCCCAGTCCTGCGTGTCCCAGAGTTCGCCACTCCAGTCCGAGGTCTGCTGCAGCAGGTGCGTCCAGGTGATGGCGCCGTTGTGCGCGCCCTCGAACCACGGGCCCGGCACGAGCACCCCCGCACGCTGGTCCGGGTCGGGGAGCAGGCCTTCGTCGAACGCGAGCCCGGCCACCACCGAGAGTGCACTCTTCGCCACGCTGAAGGTCATTTCCGGCCGCGCCGTGTCGCCCCATTCGGCGACGATGCGCCCGCCGCGCAGGATCATGCCGTTGGCCGTGCCCCGCGTCCCGACGGGACCGAGGATGCGGTAACCGGGCTCGCGTTCCCCGAACGACGACAACAGGGCGTCGCGCAGCTCGGCCGGGGCCTGCTCGCCATGTTCGCGCGCCCATGCGACGGCGGCGGCGAGTGCGTCGGCGTCGAACCCGGCTTCGGCCGGCGGGATGCGCGCCCAGTCGTGGCGCGGCGGGACGTAGTCGGCCGCGAACGCCGGCGCGCAGGCGAGGAGCAGGGCGAGCAGCGTGGGGACGACGGAGCGAGGATGCATGGCGAGGGCCCTTGTCGGCGGGAACCTGGATTGTCGCCCCGAAGGCCGACGCCTGTGCGGCCGCCCCGGCGCCGGTGGCGTCGGCGCGGGCGGAGGCTCAGCGCCGGAACCAGCTGTGCAGCCTCGCCAGCAGCAGCTCGACGTCCGTCAGCCTCGCGCGCTCGGCGCGCAGGCGCACGGCCTCGGCCGGCAGGTCGGTGCTGATGTCGTCGACGCCGAGGTCCATGTAGCGCGCCATGCGCACGGGGTCGTTGACGGTCCAGGCCTGCAGCCGGTACCCGCCACGCCGTGCGTCCGCCACCGTGGCGGTGTCGATCTGCAGGTGGTTGAGCCCGAGCATGTCGAAGTCCGTGCGCCGGCCGGTGCCTGGCAGTGCGGCGTTCGCGAACAGGGCGAGACGTGCCTCCGGTGCCGCGGCGCGCGCCGTGCGGACCAGGTCCGGGTACAGCGAGGCGAGCATGACGGCGTCGCCGTGGCTGCCGCGTTCCAGCTCGCGCAGGGCCGCCGAGAGCAGGGCCTGCGCGTTGTCGTCGTCCGGCTTGAGCTCGACCAGCGCCAGCGCGCGGCGGTCGATGAAGGCCAGCGCCTCGCCGAGCGTGGCGACGCGCTCCCCGGAGAACGCCGGGTCGAACCAGCTGCCGATGTCGATCTCGCGCATCGCCGCCAGCGGCGTGTCCATGACCGCGCGCGGGTCGCCGGCGACGCGGCGGAAGTCGCTGTCGTGGAACACGACCACGGCACCGTCCGCGGTGAGGCGCACGTCGAACTCGATGGCATCGGCGCCGGCGTCGATGGCGGCCTCGAAGGCGGCGAGCGTGTTCTCCGGCGCCACCGTCGCCGCGCCGCGATGGGCGGTGACGGTGACATCGTTGCGCAGGTTCATGCTCGAGACCGCGACCACCGCCTGCACCAGCGCGAGCGCGAAAAAGGCCGCTTCGGCGCCCCACACGAACCGGCCCGGACGGCCCGGCGCCGCGTCCACCGCGCGGCCGCCGCGGGCGCCGCCCAGGCGATGGAACAGCGCGCGCACCAGCAGGGTGTTGAGGGTGGTCCCCAGCAGCAGCACGCCGAGCACGCTGGCCGCATACAGCGTGAGGTAGAAGACCATGCCCGCGCTGACCAGGAGGCGGTGGTCGGGCAGCCAGTCGAGCAGCGGCGTGGCCGCGCGGTCGTAGAGTTCGGTCACGAGCAGCGGCATCGCCGCGACCCCGAGCGCCACGCCGACCACCAGCGCCGCGATCCGCAGGTGCCTGCCCCGGGTGAGCCTGCGGCTGCGCAGCAGGGCCGCGACCGGCGACAGGCCCTCCAGCATCAGCGCCGGAGTCGCCAGCAGCCAGCGGAAGTAGAGCGTGGCGTGCAGCAGCAGGCCAATGGCCAGCAATGGCACGAAGGCGGCGAGGAACCACCACAGCGCGTCCGGGCGCGCCACCATCACGTAGTAGGGGTCGTAGCCGCCGAGCAGCACGTGGTACAGCGTGGCGCCGGCGGCGAGCCACGGCGCCGCCAGCAGCCCGTGCACGGTGATCTGGATCGCCGCCAGCACGGCCAGCGGCCCCGCGCGCAGCAGCATGCCGAGCAGCGCGGCCGCGGCGGTGCGGTAGCGGCAGCCATGGCTCGCCGACACCAGCAGCATGCCGGCCTGTTGCAGCATCACCACGTACCAGGCGAACGCGCCGGCCAGCAGCAGCCACGCCAGCGCCAGGAAGGTATCCAGGGCGCCGTCGAAGTCGCCGGCGAGGGGGCCTTCGATCCAGTGCAGCAGGCCAGCGAGCGACCAGGTCGTGAGCGGCGCGGCCGCGACGGTCGCGAAGGCGGTAAACAGCAGGTACCAGGCGAGCATCGGCCGCAGGTGGCGGCGTACGTCCCGGCGCATGTCGCCGACGAGGATCCCGCGCAGCAGCCTGCCGTCATCGGCCATGGCGGCCGTGGGCGCTGGGCGGCGGTCCTGCTCTACGGCGTGTGCGGCGGTCGGGTCGGGCATCGAGCCAAGCTTGGCAGAGGCGGCACCGTCGGGGCGCGCGGCCCGGGTGTGGCGCTAGCGCCCGCCGTCCCCGAGGCGCTGCACGCGCTTGCGGTAGGCGCGCACGTTGTCGCCGCCGATGCGCGTGGCCCGCGTGCCCTTGACCTCGCCGACCTTGTCGTCAGAGCCGGTCACCGGCCCGGCCTCTACGGTGGTCTCGCGCTCGAAGGCATGCGACTTGTCGGTGTTGCGGTAGTACCGGTACAGGGCCCAGTACAGCGCCGCGGCGCCGCCGGGGCCGAGGAGGAGCAGCCAGAGACCGCCGTCGTCGCTCATGATGCCGCCACCAGGATCCAGAGTGCGATGCCTTCGAGGAAGGTGCCTACGGTGAGCGCGGCGGTGATCAGCTTCCACTGCTGCACGGGCACGCTGCCCATGGTCTCGCCGGTGCGGCCGTTGACCGCGATGTAGTGCAGCATGCCGCCGTTGCGGCCGGGCTGGCGGTACGAATACAGCCAGACCGGCAGGTACATCGCCACCCAGCGCGTGCCGTGGACGTCGAGCTGCTCCTGTTCCCAGCGCACGCCGCGGTCGTAGCGGCCCACCGAGGGCTCGACCTGGGCCCGTGCGATCGACAGCAGCTGGTCCTCCAGGCGTGGCCGCAGGTGCTCGACGTCGGCGTTGCGCTTCTCCGAGCTGTGCCCCACCAGGTACGACGCGTTCCATTTCACCGCGTTCTTGGTGTCGAAGGGCAGGATGGTGTTGATGATGTTGTTGGTGTTGACGCGCGTGTCGAGGTTGCCGCGTTCGGTGGACGACTCCAGCGGCAGGTCGTCCACGGTGAAGTCCACGTGCCGCTCGACGGCGTACACGTCGGCGTCGTAGTAGGTCTTCCTGTCCTTGCCGCTGCCTTTGGTATAGCGGCGCGTCTCGACCTCGCCCTTGCCGGCGACGTCGGCGCTCGCGCGGCCGTCGACGATCATGTAGGGCAGGTAGACCCCGGTGACGTTCCCGGGCGTGAACTCTTCCTTGAACGCCTTAAGCGCGAACATCCTGCGCTTGTCGACGAACTGGCCGATGCGCGCGACCGCGTCGTCCTTGCCGATGTGGAACGGCAGCACCGCGTCCGGCACCGCGCCGTTGTCCACCTGCTCGTTGACGCCGAAGACATGGCGGCACCAGTGGCAGCGCGCGGTCATCGCGGTGCCGGTGTTCACGGTGACCTCGGCGCCGCAGCCGGTGCACTTGAAGGTCATGAGGCTCGCGGCACCGGCGTCGATGTCGCGGGCGCCGGAGGCGAGCACCGTGCCCTCGAGGGTGTCGAGGCCTTCGCCGAAGCCGTACGCCTCCTCGACGCGCTCGCCATGCCACTCGTTGCGGCAGTACAGGCACACCAGGAGGTCGGTGCGGGGCCGCTGCCTGATGTCGCTGCCGCCGCACTTCGGGCAGCGGTTGAGGCCGTCCCGGAGCTCCGCGGCGGAGGTGTCGATGGCGAGCGGATCGGGCGCCTCGAGTTCGTCGCGGATCGGCCCCGGCAGGGTCGCCGGATCGAGCGGCTGGCTGCCGGGCGCCGGCGGCACGTCCCGCGGGGAACCGGGGCCGAGCGCTGGCGGGTCCGGCACGGGCGGCCGGGGGTCGCGACTGGACATGCGCGCCGTGCCCCGGGGCCTACAGGCCCAGTGCCTTGGCCTTGAGCGCGTCGTAATCGTCCTGGGTGATCAGGCCGAGGTCGAGCATCTCCTTCGCCTTCTTCAGGCGCGCCAGCGGGTCCTCGGCGGCGGGCGCCGCTGGCGCCACGGGCTGCTGCAGGCTGCCGACGCCACCCATCATGCCCGAGGCCATGCCGAGGCCGACGAGGCCCGCGGCGCCGTTGTTCTCGCCGGCCGCCTGCATGCCCTGGGCGATGCTGGCCTGCAGGTTCGAATTGCCGCGCGCACCGGCCAGCGCGTCCGCGCGCTGCACCGTCTTGAGCAGTTCGCGCGTGTTGGCGTCGTACTCGATCGAGACGATGGCGGTCTTGACGATGGCCAGGCCGCGGTCGGAGTTCCACTGGTACGCGCGCTCCACCGCGTCCGACAGGCTCTTCGCGAAGCCGAGCGAATCCTGCTGCAGCTTGGTGATGCGGTTGCCCTTGCCGGGATCGTTCGTGTACAGGCTGAAGGCGGGCGCGAGCGAGCCCACGACCTCGTTGAAGAGTTGGCTTGCGGCGGCGTTGTCGAGGTCGGTGAAATCGAACACCTGGCCCGGCTGCAGGTAGCGCGCGGGCACGAAGTTCTTCACGAACAGGATCGGGTCGACGATCTTCAGCGTGTACGAGCCGCGCGTCACCGCGCCCACCTGGGTGCCGAGGAAGCCGTCGTCCCAGTAGATCTCGGACTGCGTGCCGAATCGGTTGTCCGGCAGTTCCTTCAGCGAGACGAAGAACGCCGCCTGCTGCGCGCCCGGCTGGCCGCCGAACTTGAAGCGTTCCCAGCTCTGGCGGATGAGCGGCGTGACCAGGCCGTCGCCAGCGAACACCGACTGCGAGTTGACATCGTCCGACCGCCACTCGTAGCCGCCGGGCTCGGCGGCGAAGCCGGTGATCGCGCCGTCCTGGAACAGCAGCAGGCCGTAGCCTTCGGGCACCACGATCTTCGAGCCGTTGGTGATGATGTTCGACGAGCCGCTGGTGTTCGAGCCGCGGCCGGCATTGGTGCCGCGCGGCACCGCCGCGAACAGCGCCGCCGTCGCCGGCAGGCCATCCGGCACGGTGTGGAAGTCCTTCCACTGGTCGCCCAGCATGCCGCCGACCGCACCCGCCACCGCCTGTACAAGTCCCATGGCAACTCCCCGAGATCCGTGGCCGGGCACCGTACCCACCACGCGCGGTGGACTATACGTCGGCAGCGACGGGAAGCGGCAATCGTGTTCCCGGCAAGCGCTGCTCACGCCGTGGGTCGGTACGCCACCCAGCCCCTGAAGGTGAAGCCCGCATAGAACAGCTCGACGCCCTCGAAGCCCGCCTGCTCCAGCAGGTCCACGTCGGTCTCCGGCGGCAGCGCCGGCAGGCGCTCCCGCATGGCGGCGATCGTTGCCGCCTCGTCGGCACTCCCGGCGCCCGCAGACGACCCGAATGCGGCGTAGCGCCCGAGCCAGCGCGTACCGGCGTCGCCGCGCATTTCGAAGCTGTGGTGCGCCACGACGAGCGGTGCGCCTGGCGCTAGCCGCCGCAAGAGCGCGCGCAGCGTGCGCAGGCGCTCGTCGGCCGGCAGGAAGTGCAGCGTCAGCAGGCATGCCGCGCCATCGAACGGGCCGTCCGGCGCATCGTCGATGTAGCCCTCGACGAGTTCGACGCGCGCTGCGAGGTCGCCGAGCGTCCGTTGCGCCAGCGCCAGCATCGGCGCAGACGGGTCGACGCCCACCATCCGCCACCCGCGACGCGCCTCGGCGAATGCCCGCAGTTCGAGCCCGCCTCCTGCGCCCAGCACGAGCACGCGGCCGTCGACGGGAACGGCCTCCGCGAGCAGCAGTTCCGCCATCCGGTGCAGTGCGTGCAGGCCGGGCACCTTGCGCAGCGGCCCCTCGAGGTAGCGCGCGACGGCGTCGGCATCATCGAACGAGGACATGGGGAGCGCTCCCTTGACGTGGAACGTTATTTGTAACATCGTTAGTTACATGAAGCGAGACAGCCGCCTTTCCGCCGTCCTCCATGCATTGCTGCACATGGCCGAGCACCCTGGTCCGATGACGTCGGAGGCACTCGGGCGCTGCCTGGGCACGAACCCGGTGGTGGTCCGGCGCACGATGGGGCTGCTGCGCGAAGCCGGGCTGGTCTCCGCCGGTCGGGGGCCAGCCGGCGGCTGGACGATCACCGCCGACCTGGGCGCGGTGACGCTGCGCGACCTGCACGAGGCACTGGGGGAGCCTGCGCTGTTCGCCGTCGGGCACCGCAGCGAGAACCCGGGTTGCCTCGTGGAGCAGGTGGTCAACGCCGCGCTCGACGATGCCTTCGAGGACGCCGAGGCGCTGCTGATGAAGCGGTTCGCCTCGGTCTCGCTCGCGGAGCTGGCGGCGGAGTTCACCCGCCGGCACAAGGCACACCAGAGGAGGAACCCGGCATGAAGCACGATGTCATCGTCGTCGGCGGCAGCTACGCCGGCATGGCTGCCGCACTGCAGCTGCTCAGGGCGCGGCGCACGGTGCTGGTCATCGATGCCGGGCGCCGGCGCAACCGGGCGGCATCGACGTCGCACGGGTTTCTCGGCCACGACGGCAGCGATCCCGCGGAGATCGCCCGCGTGGCGCGGGCGCAACTCGAGCGCTACCCGACCTTGCGCTGGATAGAGGGCACGGCGATCGCGGCGTCGGGCGCCATGGATCACTTCATGGTCGCCACCGGTGACGGCGCCATCCACCACGCGCGCCGCATCCTGCTGGCCCTGGGCGTCTCCGACACCTTGCCCCCGGTGCCCGGCCTGGCCGAGCGGTGGGGGAGAAGCGTCTTCCACTGCCCCTACTGCCATGGCTACGAGCTCGACCAGGGCAGCGTGGGGGTGGTGGCGACTGGCCCCATGTCCGTGCACCAGGCAAGCCTGCTGGCCGAGTGGGGCCGGGTCACGCTGCTGGCCAATGGCGTCCTGCAGATCGAGCAGGACGCAAGGGACGCACTCGCGGCGAGGAACGTCGCGGTCGAAACGGCGCGCATCGACCGCATCGAGGGGCATGCGGATGTCGTCCTCGAGGACGGGCGACGCCTGGCATTCGCAGGGCTGTTCGCGGCGCCGCGCAACGTGCCCGCGTCCGATATCGCCGGACAGCTCGGCTGCGAGCTGATGGACACGCCGATGGGCATGCAGATACGCACCGACGCGGCCAAGGCGACCACGGTCGCCGGTGTCCATGCCTGTGGCGACGCGGCGCGTGTCCCGCACTCGCTTTCGCTTGCGGTCGGCGATGGCGCGTGGGCCGGCGCCCAGGTGCACCAGTCGCTGGTGTTCGCAGCGGCGGCCCGGGCGTAGGCGTCACCCCGACGGCAAGGCGCCGCTGACGTGGGGTTCGCGCACCCGCCGCTACCGTGGGCACCCCACGGGTACCGGAGCGCCTGGATGCAAATCGAAGGATCCTGCCACTGCGGCAACGTCCGCTTCCGCTGCGAAGCCTATGCGCCGGCGCCCTTCCTGCACTGCTACTGCTCGATCTGCCGCAAGACCGCGGGCGGCAGCGGCAGCGCCGTGAACCTCGGCGCGCGCGCGGAAACCCTGGAGGTGGAGGGCCGCGAGCACCTGGGCGTCTACCACGCCAGGATCCGCGACGACGACGGCGGCTGCCGCGTCAGTTCGGGCCGCCGCCACTTCTGTACCGGTTGCGGCAGCGCGCTGTGGCTGTTCGATCCCGAGTGGCCGAAGCTCTTGCATCCGCATGCCTCCGCCATCGACACCCCGCTGCCGGTGCCGCCGGAGCGCGTGCACATGCTGCTGGGGTCGAAGGCGAACTGGGTGCAGGTGCCCGATGGTGCCGGCCACGTGCAGCTCGAGGGCTTCCCGGAGGAATCGCTGGAGGACTGGCACCGGCGGCACGGGCTGCTGGAGGACTGACGCGGACGCGCAGGTCGCGGGGCTCACTCCCCGCCCAGCGACCAGTGCACCAGCCCCTGCAGGCACCCGTAGCGACCGTACGTGTCGGTGGGTTGCAACCCGCGCACGCACGTCGCGGCACGCTCGACCTCGCCGATGCGCATCGCGACGCGTTGGTTCTGGCAGCTGAGGCCGTGTACGGCCGGCCAGCTGCCACCGGCACCGGTGAGTGTTCCCGCGAGTTCGCAGTCCGCTTCGACATATGCGAGCCAGTGCTCATGCTGGGATGCGACGGCGTGCGCCAGCGGTGGCGGGGCATCGGCTTCGCCGCCGAGCGCGGTGACGAGTCCTGCCCGTGCCGCCGCAAGCGTCGCGTGTGCCGCCTGCAGGCGCTCCGCTTCGACGTGGAGGGTGTGCATCGCGCTGCCCTCGGGCCAGTCGTCGCGGTCGTGCTGCGCGAGGGCAGCCGGTGCCAGCGCAACCAGCGCGAGTGCGGCGGCGGCGGTGTTCAGGGCCGTGCCTCGTCCGCAGGGGGCAGGCGCACGTCCACGTAGCCGACATCCTTGCTGCCCTCGCGGATGCGCGCACGGGTGCCGGCGCGGCGGACCGCGACCGGCTCCTCGCATGCCAGGTTCACCTCGCCCGACCCGCCCGGCTCGATGACCTGGAGCCCCGGCGTGAACCGCACCATGCAGACCACCTCGCGCCCGTCGAACACGAGCTTCGGCCGGTAGTTGTCGCGGACGGGCGTGAGCCGCGCGTCCCGCCCGGTTTCCGATGCATTGAGGGTCAGGGTGCCCGGGATCGGCTGGCGCTTGCCGAAGCCGACCGGATCGCGCGGCTCGCCGGCGCTGGCCGTTGTCGCGAACAGGATCGCGACGAGCGTGGTGAGGGACGGTAGCGCGCTGCTGGCCATGCCGGTGCTCCATGCGTGAAAGCGCCGAGGCTACCAAACCGGGGCGACGACACGCGAGGGTGTCCACCACGCGGAAGACGCCTGCTCAAGGCTGTGCGACGGGCTCCGGCGCCCCCGCATCCACGTCTCCCGCCAGCGTCCAGGCGATGTCGTTGCCGTGGGGATCGCGGCTGAGGTGGAAGTGGGCCGGCTCGCCCGGCGCAAGCATCCCGCGCGCCTCGCCCGTCCCCGCGCCGGGCGGCGCGAACGGCACGATGTACAGGCCGGAGGCGTCGATCCTCCGCCGTGCGCGCAGGCCCTCGAAGTCGCCAAGGTCGGTGACGGTGCCGCCGCGCTCCAGCAGCGGACGCTCGAAGTCCACGAGCAGGTCCACGCGCGCAGGCGGCTGCCCGGGCAGCGCGAGAGTGCCGCCGGCGATGAGCAGGTCGGGCCAGACCTCGCCATTCGCGGGCAGGTCCTCGTAGCGCTCGCGCGGGAGTCCGGCATGCGCGCCGGTCGCGATGGCATCGAGTGCGCCGACCAGGGCCAGGAAGTTCAGCTTGCGCAGGCGCTGCTTCTGCGGGTCGCCCTCGATGCCGCCCGATTCGATCAGCACGGTGGACACGCCCGCCTTCGCAGTGAGGTCGCCGAATGCCCGCGGGTTGAAGGTGTCGTCCCACCGGGCGATGTGGCCGGCGATGTAGGGCTCGAGGACGGCGCGGATGGCGACCGCCACCTCGATGGCGCGCGCGCGGGTGGCGTCGACGTCGCGGCTCGCGTTGAAGGCCGGCGCGAGCAGCGCGATCGCGGTGCCACGTTCGGAGTCGCCTGCCCGGTAGCCCACCCGCTGGTCGTGGAGGTTGAAGGCGTAGGCGGGCCGCACGCGCTCGCGCAGTGCATGCAGGGCGCGGGCTTCCGGCGAAGCCAGGGCACGCGCATCGCGGTTGATGTCGATCCCCTGCGCGTTGCGGCGCTGGAAGCGCGCCGCGCCGTCGGGGTTCAACAACGGCAGGACATGCAGCGTCGTCGCCTCGCGCAGGCGCCGCACCAGCGGATGGTCCGGGTGCTCGCCGAGGAAGCGGAACAGGTCGGCCAGTGCCATCGACGCCGTGCTCTCGTCGCCGTGCATCTGCGACCACAGCAGCACGCGCGTGTCGCCGCCTCCCCACGACACGTGGCGCAGCGGCCGCCCCTCGCTGCTGCGGCCGATGTCCTCGCTGCGGAAGCCGCGCGCGCCCGCGACCAGCGGGCCCGCCACCGTCCACCAGTGTTCCGGAGCGAACGCGCGGTCTTCCAGGCCGGCCACCCGCACGCGGGCGTCATAGAGCGCATCCAGCGCATCCAGCCACGCCGGCGGCGGTGGCATCGCTGCGACGGCGACGGCGCCGGAGCCAGGAGCCGCTTCGGCCGCGCGTGCGGCGGACACGTCGTGGAACGCGGAATACAGCAGCAGGAGGGACAACCCGAGGACACGACGCATGGCGGACGGTGCTCCGTGACGGACGCGTCGCATGCTCCCGGGGACTCCGCGGGGTGTCAAACCACGTGCAGGCCGAGGCGGGCACCGTGCGTCCGAGCCGGCGACCTCCCGCGCGCGTGGGGTGCAGCGGGCGGTGCGCTACTCTCCGCCGCATCCTTGGCCCGCAGGCGACGGCATGCACAGACGGACATTCCTCGGTGGCGCGGCTCTGGCGACGCTCCTGCCGCTCGCGGGCACTGGCGGCAGCGCATCCGCAGCCCCGCGTGGCCGGGTATTGCCGCGACCTTTGGGCATTGGCGACACCGTGGCCCTGGTCAGCCCGTCGTCGGCGACCGACGAGCGGCTCAGCCTGCAGCTCGCGCGGGAGGCGATGGAGGCGCTCGGGTTCGAGGTCAGGACCGGCGCGCATGTCGCGGCGCGCCGCGGTCATCTTGCAGGCAGCGATGCCGAGCGCGCCGGCGACCTCAACGCGATGTTCGCGGACCCCGGCATCGCGGGCATTGTCTGCGTCCGCGGCGGTTCCGGCGCCGCGCGGCTGTTGCCGTTGCTGGACTACGAGGCCATCCGCGCGAACCCCAAGGTGCTGCTCGGGTATTCGGACATCACCGCGCTCCACAACGCGATCCTCGCGCAGGCGGGCCTGGTGACCTTCCACGGCCCGATCGGCAGCGGCAGCTGGAACGCCTTCAACGTGGACCAGTTCCGCCGCGTGTTCCTCGAGCGCGAACTGGTGCAGTACAGGAACCCGGTCGACGCCGGCGACGAGCTGGTGCCGCGCAGGCACCGCACGCTCGCCATCACCGGCGGCACCGCGCGTGGGGAACTGGTCGGCGGCAATCTGTCGGTGCTGGTCGGACTGGCCGGATCGCCCTACCTGCCGGACTTCACCGGCAGGATCCTGTTCCTGGAGGACGTGGAGGAGGCCCCGTACCGCATCGACCGCATGCTCACCACGCTGAAGCTGATGGGCGCCCTGGACCGGATCGCCGGCTTCATCTTCGGCGAATGCACCGATTGCGATCCCGGCGACGGCTACGGCTCGCTCACGCTGGACCAGATCCTCGACGACCACATCCGGCCGCTGGGCATCCCGGCCTACCGCGGCGCGATGATCGGGCATCTCCGGCAGCAGTTCATCGTGCCGGTCGGCGCCCGGGTGGAGATGGATGCCGATGCCGGCACCTTCCGCATGCTGGAGCCCGTGTTCGACGGCATGTGACCCGTCGGACCGCCTGGCGCCGGCGCGCGCGAGCCGGTTGCCACCTCAGGCGTCGCCGCCGACGCCGGTGCTGCTGAAGACGTTCCCCGAGGTATAGCTGGCTTCCTGCGACGCCAGCAGCACGAACAGCGGTGCGATTTCCACCGGCTGTCCCGGGCGTCCCAGCGGCGAGTCCGCGCCGAACCGGGGCAGCTTCCCGGGGAGCTGGCCGCCACTGGGTTGCAGCGGCGTCCAGTAGGGGCCGGGCGCCACCGCGTTGACGCGGATGCCCTTCTCCGCGAGTTGCTTGGCCAGGCCCTTTGTGAACGTGACCAGTCCCCCCTTCGTGGTGGCGTAGTCGAGCAGCTCGGCAGGCGGATCGCTGGCGACGATGGAGGCGGTGATGATGATCGCCGAGCCCGGCTGCAGGTGCGGGACTGCGGCCTTGCTGAGCCAGAACGTCGCGTAGAGATTGGTCTTCATGACGTCGTCGAACTGCTCGGTGGTGATGTCGAGGATCGACGTCCGTGCCGTCTGCCGGGCCGCGTTGTTGACCAGGATGTCGAGGCCGCCGAGCTGGCGGACGGTGTCGGCCACGAGGCGGTTGCAGAAGCGCTCGTCGCGGAGGTCCCCGGGTATCGCCACCGCGTTGCGGCCGGCCGCGCGGATGAGTTCGACCACCTCGTCGGCGTCCGACTGCTCGGCCGGCAGGTAGTTGATGGCGACATCCGCACCCTCGCGCGCATAGGCGATCGCGGTGGCGCGGCCGATGCCGGAATCGCCGCCGGTGATCAGCGCGCGCCGCCCCGCCAGGCGGCCGGAGCCGACGTAGCTGGATTCGCCGTGGTCGGGCCGGGGCTGCATCCTGGACGTGAGGCCGGGCCAGGGCTGTTCCTGCGCCGGGAACGGCGGCTTCGGGTATTGCTTGCGGGGATCCTGCATCGGCGGCCGCGTCCGGGCATCGGCAGGCACGGCGGCGCCGGCCGCTGCCGGCGGCGTGGCCAGCGCGCCGGCAGCCGCGTTGCCGGCCACGAACACGGCGGGCCCGGCCACCAGGCCGGTACCGAGCAGGTTGAGGGCGTGGCGTCGCGATGCGGACACCGAGGGATCGTCAGGCTTCATGGACGGACTCCGGAAGATGGGTCGGCGCCGGCTGTTGCCGGAAGCGGACCGTGGTCGGGTGCGTCTGTCATCGGACGCCGTGGCGAGGTTGGCCCCGGCGCCGGTGAATCCCGCGTCGTCGGGCGTGAGCGCCGTGTCCAGAAGCGGCCGGTCAGCGCTGGTCCAGTGCGTGGTGCACCAGCACCACGCATTGCGATGCGAACAGCATCCGCGAGCCGAGGGTGATCTTCCTGGCACCGAGGCGCTCGAGGCTGGGGATCACCTTCTTCGGCATCGGGATATGGTCGGTGAGCAGGAAGCAGGGGTTGTCGCCGAAGGGCTGCTCGCCGATCGGGGTGCCCTTCGGGTCCAGCAGGAACAACTGGTGGTCCGTGGCCAGCGCCTGCACCAGGCGTTCGAAGCTCGACGTGCGCACCTCGACGCCGGGCGCGACGGCTCGCGCCTCGTCCTTGCCCATGCCGCGGGAGGCATCCAGTGCAAGCGCGATCTTGCCCAGCAGCGCACGCTCGTCGAAGCCGCCGATGTCGGTCATCGCGTTGGCCTCGAAGCGGATGGTCCGGGAATAGTCGCGGGTGCTTTCCAGCACCAGGTAGACCACCACGTCGGCGCGGTGCGACTGCGCGACGAAGATCGCGTTCATCAGCGTGTGCGCGAGGATCTCGGTGTGCGCCTCCTGGCCGACCGAGGCGAGGAGCGCCTGGCTGTCGGTGGGCGCGGCGCGTGCGCGCAGTACGAAGGTACGCATGGGGTCCTGGCATGGGTCCGTGGCGGGCGGCATCCCGCGACGGTCCATTGTCGCCGCCGGCACCCGGCGGGTCGACGGCCTATTTCGTGCCTGCGGTGAAGGCGCGCGCCTCGGCCAGCGGCGCCGTGCGCGTGCCGTTCGCGGTCATGTCGAGCAACGCCCGGTAGTGTCCCTGCGCCTGCGCGGACTCGCCTGCGGCGTCGGCCGCCCGGGCGGCCCCCAGCAGGCTGTTGAAGCGGTTCGGATACAGCGACAGCGCGTGCCTGTAGGCGGCCAGCGCCTCGGCAGGTGCGTGCTGCGCCATCAGCAGGTCGCCGAGCATCTCGTAGGCGGGCAGGGTAGGGCCGGGCGTGACCGGCGGCTTGGGCAGGCGCGCCTCGAGGCCTGCCGCCTCGCGGAGGCGGGCCCGCGCGGCCGCTTCGTCCCCTGTGGCATGCGCGATCCAGCCCTGCAGCGCGAGCGCCAGCACGTGCACGTGCTGGGCGAACAGGTCCTCGCCGCGGGTGCGTGTGGCGGCCTCGAGGTGTTCCAGTTCCGCGTGCTGCAGGCGCGCCTCGTCCATGCGCCCGGTCCGTGCCGCCCCGAGGCCGCTCGCAAAGCGGACGATCGCTTCGGGCCAGGTGTGGCGGTCCCAGTCGAGCGTCGCCGGCTGGCGCGGTTCGAGCGCCGCCGCCGCCGCCCAGTCGCCGCGCTCGAGCGCCAGGCGCGACGGGATCGACGCCAGGTGAAACGCCGTCTTGGCGCCCGGTTGCAGGTTGGGGACCGCCTGGAGCCGCGCCGTTTCGCGCGCGGCCGCGGCATCGTCGCCCTGCTGCAGGTGGGCGTACACCAGGTACTCGATCGCGTGCGCGAACTCGTCCCAGACCAGCTCGCCGCGATCGCCGGCCGGGTGCGCGAGCGCGGCCTCGGCGGCGCGGCGGTTGCCGGCGATCACGCGGTCCCAGTCCCCGAGCCGCGTGTAGATGTGGGTCGGCATGTGCAGGGCATGGGGGTTGTGCGGGGCGGCGGCGTCGTAGCGGCGGGTCACGTCCAGGGACTCGCCCTCCCGCCCCGGCACGTCGTTGGCATGCACGAGGTAGTGCATGGCGCCGGGATGCTCCGGGTGCGCGGCGTGCATCGCCACCAGCAACGACGCGGCGCGGTCCGCCCGCTGCCGGGCCTCGTCGCCCGTCGGCGGGGCGGCGGCGAGATGTGCGAGCGCGTGGAACGTGGCCACCTCCACGTCGTCCGGGAGTGCGTCGAACAGGTCCGCCTGCGCCGCCTCCCAGCGGCGCACCCGGGCCCAGTAGTCCGGGTGCGCGGGGTCGTGGAAGAAGGCGGCCGCGGCGGCGATGAAGCCACGCTCGCGGACGTCGGCGGGCGACAGCGAGCGCGCGCGCTCCACCTCGCGCCAGCCCGCCTGCAGCGCCGCCGGGTCGGGGCGCGTGGGCCACAGCGGCGTGAACAGGGTCATGGCGATGCCCCAGTGCGCCATCGCGCAGCCGGCATCGGCGGTGGATGCGGCACGGAACGCCTCGCGCGCCTGCGGGTAGGTCATGTGGTGGAGCAGGGCCAGGCCACGGTCGAACGCCGCCTGGGCGGCAGGGCTGCACGAGGTCCGAAGTTCCACCTTGCCGAGCGGTGTGTCGGGCGGGGCGCGGTGGGTCGAACTCTGCGCCTGCACGGCCGGGGCGGCGAACGCGAGCAGCCCGGCAGCCAGAAGGCCTGCCAGCCGGCATGGAGTCCTGCCCGGGCTGCGGCGGGTCGCGCGGGGATTGCACATGGCGGGTCCTCCCTGGACGTGCGGCGTTCCGTTTGCCCGACATGGCCGAGTCGTCGTCTGGAGTGGCAACGGACGCCGGCGGCCGGGCCGGACATGCACCGGGCGGCTGGCTGGCGGAAGGAGGTCGCGCAGGCGGCGTATCGTCGATTCCGCGGGCTGCCGCTCGTCGAGACCCGAGCGGCGCGCCCGGGTACCGGCGTGCCGTCCATCCACCACAGGAGCACCTCCATGTCCTATGTCACCGGCTTCCTCACCCCCGTCCCCGTCGCCAACAGGGAGCGCTACATCAAGTCCGCCCAGGACGCCTGGCCCCTGTTCCGGAAGTTCGGCGCGCAGAGCTACGTCGAGTGCTGGGGCGACCAGATCGAAGACGGCAAGACCACCGACTTCAAGCGCGCGGTGAAGCTGGAGGAGGGCGAGCAGGTCGTGTTCGCCTGGATCGTCTGGACCGACAAGGCCGCGGCCGACAGTGCCTGGGAGAAGATGCAGGCGGACCCGGCGATGAAGGAGATGGACATGCCCTTCGACGGCAGGCGCATGATCTGGGGCGGGTTCCAGACCATCTTCGAGAGCTGAGGCCGTCGCGCGCGGGGCGCCTGGCCGATGGTTGGGCGCACACGAAGACGCCGGGCGGACCTTCGCCCGGCGTGCGCGTCGATGCGGCCGCGGCAGGCCGCGAAGTCTATTTCTTCGCTTCCACGCCCGGGGTCGCGGCGCGGGTCAGGAACGCCTTCGTCACCTCCGGCAGGTTGTCGCGCAACCACTTCGCCATGGCTTCCTCCTGCGGCAGGATCTGCTCGCAGACGCGACGCGTCTCGGGATCGCCGGCATGATCGGCGGCGGCGATCAGCGCGGTGTACGAAGCGATCTCCATGTGCTCGAACACATAGCCCGCCATCGCGCCCTTGACGATCTCGTCGGAGGCGAACATGCCGCCGAAGGCCTGGCCGAACGCGGCCACCTTGCCCATCGCGTCCTTGACCACCGAGGGCGAACCGCCCAGGCGTTCGAGGCAGCCTTCCAGCAAGCGCTGCTGGCCCAGCGTCTCCTCGATATGCTGGTCGATGCGGGCCTTGATCTGCGGGTAGTTCTCGATGCGGGCGCTCTGGGCCTTGAGCATCTGTTCCGCCTGCTGCTCCATCGCGTGCGCGTCACGGAGCCAGTCGAGAAGGTGTTCGCGGGGGTCGGTCATGGGGGGTCTTCCTCGGAAAATGGGGGTCTCGCACCGTAAGAGACGCGGTGTGAGACGCGCGCCAAGGATTCGGCGAGGCCCTCACAGGCGTCTGCCGCCTCGATCCGACGAGCGGCGACGCGGGAAGGAGTGAGGATTGGGTGATGACGGTCGCAGAACGGGCGCCGTTCTGTTCACTCCCCCTTCTCCCAGCTGAACGCACGCCCGCTACCCGTGTCGCCTGGACCCATCGGTCCCTAACGTGCCGCCCGGGGGGGAACCGGGCCTGCTCCGCGCTACGCGCTGATCCATCGAACCTGTCTGGAACTTCATGAAATCCTTGACTCTTCTTGCTGCACTTGCGGCGGTCTTCGCTGCGTCTTCCACCGAGGCACAACGTCGTCCGCCACCTCCGCCCGTCGACCACGGCACCACCTATTACGTCCGTACCGACGGAGGATCCGCCACCCAGTGCACCGGGCGGGCGAACGCGCCCTATCCAGGCAGCGGCACGGGCCTGGCCTGCGCCTGGTCCAGCCTCCACGTGGCCCTGCCCACCACCGGCAACGCACGCATCGCCGGCGGCGACACGGTGTACGTGGGCCGCGGCAGCTACCGCACGGGCTGGGGTGGACCCGGCGTCGACCAGAGCAGCCGTTGCAGCCAGTCCTCGCCCTCGGGCTGCCATCTCGCTGCCATCCCCAGTGGGCCCTCGCCGCAGCGCCCGACGCGCATCCTCGGCTCGGGCCCGTCCACCGGCAGGTGCGAAACGCCGCCGCAGCTCTGGGGCAGCGAACGCGTCGACACGGTGCTCAACCTCGACGGCAGCTCGAACGTGCAGATCGGTTGCCTGGAAGTGACCGACCGCAGCGACTGCATCGAATTCCATGCCGATGCGGCAACGCGGTGCGCGCGCAGTTCGGCCCCCTTCGGCAACTGGGCGTCCACCGGCATCAGCGCCCGTGACTCCAGCAACGTGGTGCTCCGCGACGTCGACGTGCATGGCCTGGCCAACACCGGCATCCGTGCCGGCGGCCTCGCCGAGTGGTCGCTGCAGCGGGTGAACATCAACGCCAACGGCTGGGCCGGCTGGGACGGCGACATCGGGGCCGGCAGCTCCAACTCGGGCTCCATCGAGTTCAGGCAGGTCGAGATCGCCTGGAACGGCTGCGCCGAGCGCTGGCAGACCGGCGCCATCCACGGCTGCTGGGCGCAGCAGTCGGGCGGGTACGGTGACGGCCTTGGCACCGCGACCACGGGCGGCCACTGGGTGTTCGAGGACAGCTTCATCCACCACAACACGTCCGACGGCCTCGACCTGCTGTACCTGGACGGCAGCGCCAGCGCCTCGGTCGTGGTGCGCCGCGTGTTCGCACAGGGCAATGCCGGCAATGCGATCAAGACCCAGGGCCGCGCCGTCATCGAGAGCTCGGTGATCGTCGGTGACTGTGCCTACTTCGAAGGCCGGTTCTTCATGCAGGCAGGCGACCAGTGCCGTGCGCAGGGCAATACGCTGTCGGTGGGGCTCTCCGCGGGCCAGCCGGCCGTGGTGCGCCACAACACGGTGTCGGGCGAGGGCGACTGCCTGATGCTGAGCACGGGCGGCAACACGGGCTCGAGCCTGTCGGTGGTCAACAACGCGTGGCTGGGCAAGGAAGACTGGACCGGAGCGGCCGGTGAACGGACCTGTGGCCACTACGCGCAGTCGCAGCCCGCCGCCACCACGTATGCCGGGAACCTCTACTGGGAGGTGAAGAGCGGCTTCTGCCCGGCAGGCAGCGTCTGCAACCAGGATCCGCGCCTGGCCAACGCGAACATGGAAACGTTCGATCCCGCGCCTCTGGCGGGAAGCGCGCTGGTGGACCGGGTGCCGTACCTGGCGGCCGCCGGGCGCGACTTCTACCAGCAGCCGCGGCCGAACGGTCCGGCAGCCGACATCGGCGCAGTGGAGCGCCAGGCGGCGCCCCGGGTACCGCGCGGGAGATAACGCGGGTGCCTGCGGCGCCTTCGGGCGCCGCAGGACCTGGACCTGCGGCAACGCGAAGCGAGGCCTGCGTGGCGTCAGCCGCGCACTGCCGCCTCGATGGTCGCGATGTCGATCCTGCGCATCTCCATCATCGCTTCGAAGGCACGCTTTGCCGCCGCCGGGTCGGGATGGCTGATCGCGTCGGTCAGCACCCGCGGCGTGATCTGCCATGACAGGCCCCAGCGGTCCTTGCACCAGCCGCAATTGCTCTCTTCACCGCCGTTGCCCACGATCGCGTCCCACAGACGGTCCGTTTCGGCCTGGTCGTCGGTGGCGACCTGGAACGAAAAGGCCTCGCTGTGCGTGAACGTCGGGCCGCCGTTCAATCCCAGGCACGGGATCCCGAGCACGGAGAACTCGACCGTGAGCACGTCGCCTTCCTTGCCGGAGGGATAGTCGGCCGGCGCGCGGTGGACGTCGCCAACGGCGCTGTCGGGAAAGATCTCCGCATAGAACGTCGCCGCGTCGAGCGCGGTGCCGTCGTACCAGAGGCAGATCGTGTTCCTGGCGGTCATCCTGGGTCTCCTGTGGCGGGGTCGGTTTTCCACGGTCTCCTGTGATGACGAATGGCGACGGCCTCGTTCGACAGGCAGCCCGGATGACGCTGCCGCCACGGCGTCGGCCGCGCGCCGCTGCGCTGACGCACGCGTCGGCGTTGACGCCACGGTCAGGTGCGATCGCGCCCAGTGTCGGCTGGCCACGGCGGCCGCCGCCCCATGAGGAGAAGACCGCAATGCGATTTCAGCCGCGTTCCCTGCGCCGAGGTTCCCCTGTCGTGCTCGCGCTCGCGCTGGCCAGCCTCGCCGCCGGCTGTTCGGATCCCGATCCTGCGGCGCAGGGGCGCCTCGATCCGGCGCAGGATGCTGCCGGGCCGGCGACGGCACCTGCCGACGGTCCGGGCACGGAAGACGGCCGGGCCGAAGGCATGTCCGCGGCGCCAGATGCGGTCGCGCCGACGGGGGCGCGCGGCACGACCATCGGCGGCGACGGTTCGCCGGTCGAGCTGTCGCCTCTGACGCAGGAAGACGTCCAGGGCGCCGCGCTTCCCGGGGAGCTCGGCTGCAGCTTCGCGTCGCAGGATGAGGCGTTGTTGTTGGCGAAAGGGAACGTCGCGTCCGACGAACCGAGCCGCGGCGTGGTCAAGGTGGGCAGCTACGTGGAAGCCGTCGCGGCGCCGGGCGGGTTCGACGCCATGCTGCCCGGCGTGACGTTCTCGGGGGCCGGCAAGACGGTGCGCATCGAGGTCACCGGCCCCGCCATCGGCGGCGGCGAGTCCCCGCCGCGCCCCGCCACGCTCACCTACGACCGCGCGGACGGCGCGAAGCGCAGCTACGTGGGCCAGTGGCAGTGCGGGCCCTAGTGGCTAGTCGCGGTCGTGAGCACCCAGCGGGAAACAGCCCCGGTACGGCCGCGCCTCGTCCACGGCCCGCCTGAACGACGGCCGCGCGAGCAGCCGTGCGCGGTAGCGATGGAGATGGGCGTGCGCGGGATCGGGCCGGACCGCACCGTTCCACCCGTGCCGGCCCCGCTGGCTTGCACCGTTGCCGCTTCGTCCCGATCTTGACGGTCCCGGCAACCGCGAGACCGCCATGTCCACAGCGCCCGTCATCCGTTCCATCACGCCCCTCGACGGTCCGTGGACCGGCCGCGATCCGTTCCTGTTCATGGCCCACCACCTCGACGCATACCCTCCGGGCGATGGTGCGCTGGCGCCGGTGTCGGGCAGGGAAGGACGCGACCGCGGTGCCGACTTCAGCGGTCGCGACGGCTGGAGCATGTACCACGGCGGACCGGTGCCGGGATTCCCCGCGCATCCGCACCGGGGTTTCGAGACGATCACGATCGTGTCCGAGGGCTACGTCGACCACGCCGACTCGGTCGGCGGCCGTGCGCGCTATGGCATGGGCGACGTGCAGTGGCTGACGGCAGGGGCGGGCGTGCTGCATTCGGAGATGTTCCCGCTCGTGCATGCCGGGCGCGACAACCCGCTCGACCTGGTGCAGATCTGGCTCAACCTCCCGGCCGCGCGAAAGATGGCGCGGCCGCACTTCTCCATGTTCTGGAACCAGTCGCTGCCGCGCGTGGCGCAGGCGGGCGGGGTCGTCGTGCAGGTGATCGCGGGTGGCGTCGAGGGCGTGCGCGCTCTGCCGCCGCCGCCGGACTCCTGGGCTTCGGATCCGCGCTCGGAGATGGCGGTGTTGCTGGCGACGGTGCCGCCGGGGGCTTGCTGGCGCTTGCCCGCGGCGCCGGCGCCCGACCTGACGCGCGTCCTGCACGTGCTCGCGGGCGACCGGCTGCAGGTGGCGGGGCGCGAGGTGCAGGGCCGCCACGCCATCGATCTGCGCCCGGATGTCGTGCTCGATGTCGCCAATGCCGGCGTCTCGCCCGCGCGCGTGCTGCTGTTGCAGGCGCGACCCATCGCGGAACCGGTGGTGGCCCACGGACCGTTCGTGATGAACACCCCGGCCGAGGTGCAGCAGGCATTCGCCGATTTCCAGCGCACCCGCTTCGGCCGCTGGCCCTTTCCGACCCCGGCGCCGACACATGGGGGCGAGCCCCGTCGTTTCGCGGTGTACCCGGACGGCAGGGAAGAACGCGCCGATTGACGTCCGGGTGCGCAGCAGCGGTGTCGCGCGCGCGGGGCACGGACGCCGGCCACGCCGGGGCTGTTGGCACGTGCTACTGTCTGGCGGCCCCCCTGGGGCCACGGCCGGGGCGGGTCGCCAGGGGAGCGCCAGGATGCCGCGCGCCGGTCCACGCCCGGCATCGACGAGGTTTGTGATCCACCAGGGGAACGACATGTCGAAACTGCTTGAACTGATGCGGAAGCTCGGCGGCGATGCCGCACTGGCCGCGGCGTACGAAAAGGATGCCGATGCGGTGTTGCGGCAGGCGGGCGTCTCCGACGAGGAGCGCAGGGCGATGCTCGACAAGGACTACGCGACGATCCGGGACCTGACGGGGCTTGCGGACGGACAGTTCGCCACCAACCACGTCATCCGCGCCTACGACGAGTAGCGCCCGACCCGCCGCCGGTGCCAGGTTCGATGCGTCGGCTCGTCCAGCTCCTGTTGCTGACGCTGGTGGTGGCCGTCGCGCCGGCATTCGCCGATGACGCGCTCGAGCCGCAGGTCCGGGAGATCGAGCGGCTCACGTTCGCCGCCCACTGGCGCGATTCGGACGCGGCGATCGAGCGGCTGGCCCCGCGGCGGGACGCACTGAGCCCCGGGCAGCAGCACCGGGTCGAGTTCGTGCGGATGCGCAACCTCGCCCTGGCCGGCAACGAGCGCGCCGCGCTCGAGGGGCTGGAAGATCTGCTTCGGCAGCCGCTGTCGGCGTCCCTGCGCATCCGCGTGTACACGACCGCGATCAGCGTCGCCGCGAACGTGGAGGACTGGCCGCTGGCGTTCACCTGGCTCAGCCAGGCGCTGTCGTACCTGCCGGAGGCGCCGGAGGAGTCGGCGCGGCTGCTGGGGGCGGCGAGTTACCTGCATACGCTCGTGGGCGAGATCGACAAGGCGCGCGAGCTGGCACTGCAGGCCCTTCCCCAGGCGGAAGCCGGGGACGATGCACGCGCGCTCTGCCTGGCCGTGGCCGATGTCGCGCTGGCGGAGGACCACGGCCGCAACTTTGCCGAGGCCGAGCGCTGGCGCCATCGCCAGATCGAAGCCTGCGAGCGGGCCGGCGAACGGATCTACACCGCCAACGGCAAGTACGGCGTCGGCAAGATGGCGGCGGCGCAGGGACGGCATGGCGAAGCGCTGGACTGGGCGCGCCAGGCGCTGGAGGAGTTCGAGGCTGCCGGCTTCACCGCTGGCGCCTTTAGCGCCCGGCTCATCGTCGCCGGGAGCCTCATCGCCGCGGGCCGCAACCTCGGCGAGGCGCAGGCGCTGCTTGCGCGCACGCTCCGCTACTACCGCGACCAGGAATCGGACCTCGCGATCGCCGAGACCGAGCACCTGCTCGCGCGGCTGGCCGAGCGCCGCGGCGACGTCGCAGGCGCGCTCGCGCACACCAAGGAGGCGATGTCGGCGGCGGCGGCGGCCGAGCGCGATGCCCGCGAACGTCGCCTGGCCTACCTGCAGGTGGCTTTCGACACCCGGCTGAAGGAACAGCAGATCGCCCTGCTGGAAGCCGAGAAGCAGGTCTCGGAACTGCAGGTGACCGCGACCAAGCGCTGGCAGTTGCTGCTGGCGCTCGGCATGGGCGGGCTGCTGGTGACCGCGATCCTGCTGTCGATCCTCCTGCGCCGTTCGTTCCGCGAGCGGCTGCGCTATCGCTGGCAGTCCGAGCACGACAGCCTGACCCGCCTGTACAACTACCAGCAGGTGCGCAGGCTGGGCGAGGCGGCGTTCGCCCGCGCGCGCGCAGGCGGGAAGCCGTTCACCGCGATCGTGGCCGACATCGACCTGTTCAAGCAGGTCAACGACCGCTACGGCCATGCCGCCGGCGACGAGGCGCTGCGGGCACTGGGTGGCTGGATCGGCGAAGCCGCCGAAGGCCGCGGCATCGCCGGGCGCAGCGGCGGCGACGAGTTCACCATCCTGCTCGAGGCCGACGCCGCGGACGCGGACGCGATGCTGCAGCGCCTCCGCGACCGCATCGAACCGATCACGGTGTTCGGGCAGACCTTCGGCATCAACATCAGCTCCGGGATCTGCCAGGCCGACGGCAATGCGTCCACGCTGGAGCAGCTGATCCACCTCGCCGACCAGGCGCTGTACCGGGCCAAGCGGGAAGGGCGCGACCGGATCGTCTGCGCCACCGACCTCCCTGCATCCACGCTGCCGGAGATCCCTTCCGCACAGGCTCCGGCAGGCCTGGTGGTGGTGGGCAGCGGCATCCAGTTCGGGCGCCATGCCAGCGAGCGCTGCCTGTCGGAGATCCGCGCGGCGGAGGTGGTGTTCTGCCTCGCCGACACGTTTGCCCTGGGCATGGTGCGGGCGATGCGGCCGGATGCGGTCAACCTCGGCGTCCACTACGCGGCCGGCAAGGACCGGCGCCAGACCTACCGCGAAATCGACGCCGCGATCATGGCCGAGGTGCGCGCCGGCAGGCGCGTGTGCGCGGTGTTCTACGGCCACCCCGGCGTGTTCGCCGATGTCCCGCACCGGGTGGTGCGCAAGGCGCGCGACGAGGGCTTCGCCGCGCGCATGGAACCGGGCATCTCGGCCGAGGCCTGCCTCTACGCGGATCTCGGCCTGGATCCCGGCCACCGCGGCGTGCAGTCGATGGAGGCCACCCATTTCCTCGTCTACGACCGCCAGCCCGATACGGTGGGCCTGGTGCTCCTGTGGCAGGTCGCCCTGTCCGGCGACCTGTCCTGCACCCGGCTGCATGCGGAGCGCGATGGCCTGCAGGCGCTGGTCGACAAGCTGCTGCGCTGGTACCCCGCGGACCACGAGGTGGTCCTGTACGAGGCCGCCCGGCTGCCGATCGAGGCGCCGCGCATCGAGCGCCTGCCGTTGCGCGACCTGCCCATGGCGCGGTACGAGGAATACACCACGCTGGTCATTCCGCCGCTGGACGAACTGCGCGAGGACCGGCCAGGCGCCCTGGGCGCGCGCGCCGCCGGCTAGCCTGCGGCGCGCACGATGGACGGCATCGCCGCAAGTTGGGACCATGCGCTTCGCCTCCATCCCCCGGACCCCGCATGACCCTCATCCCGCGCAGCACGCTCCTCCTCGGCGCCGCCCTGTCCGTCGCTGCCTGCGCCAGCCCGTCGACACCACCGGCTGCCGCCGGCGGCGCGGCGTCCATCGAAGGCGCGGTCACCTCGATCGACACTGCTCCCTGGGCCTATGACGGCAATGCCGTCATCGTGGTGGACACCGTGGCGCACGGGGCGGTGGCGGTCCAGCTGCCGGCGCGATGGAACCTCTGCCAGGCGACGCCGGTGGACGTCGAGGCGCTGCGCGTCGGAATGCAGGTCCGGGCGACCGGCGCCATGGACGCGCCGGGCGAACTCGTGGTGTGCCAGGACGCACGCCATCGCCTGGTGCCGGCGGAGTAGCGTCCCGCGACGGGCCATGTCGGGGAACGCCGGATTGACAGCATCCGGCGCGCTCCGCAGGCTACGCGCCGACACGGAGGTCCGCGCACAGGCGCGCCACGCGCGGTGCACTGGAAGCAGTCCCCCGGCGCGCGGCGAAAACTATGTGGCTGGCCCCGCGTCGCGTGACCGTGCCGCATGCCGCGGCAGGCCGCTCCGTCCAACAGGGGGACAACATGAAGAAGACCACCACGACGGCCGCCATGGCCGCCGCGATCGCGTGCGCCATGCTGGCGTCCGCCACCGCGCATGCGCAGACCCGACCGCTCCAGGCCCAGCCGCCGCGCGAGCTGGATCCGGCCAAGCGCGTGCCGGTGACGCCGCCGGCCACCCGCGATACGGATGCCACGGTACCGGCGATGCAGGATGACGTGCCGGCGACGTCGCGGCCGCCGTCCTACGCTGCGGGCGACGCCGCTGCCGCCTACGAGGATGGTCGCGGTGGCTTCTTCATCGGCGTGCAGGGCGGCAAGGGCTGGGTGTACGACGACGTCGACCAGTCCGCGCTGATGGTCAACGCCGGCTATCGCTGGCAGGCGGGCCCGGTGGCGCTGGTGGGCATCGAAGTGGCGAGTGGACGGCTGGGCGACACCGAGGACGATGGCATCCCGGTCGGCGACATCGACTACGCGAGCATCGGGGTCAATGCGCGCTTCAACTTCGGTCGTGGCAACCCGGTCTACGGCCTGGTCCGCGCGGGGTACTGGGCGGCCGAGGAAGACGACTCCGGCATGGACGTCGACGGCGGCTACTTCGGCCTCGGGCTGGGTGCGGACATCAACCGCCATGTCAACGTGAGCCTCGTGTACACCAACCATGTGTACTTCGACGACTACTACTGGGGAAGCGAGGAGTACACGATCAACAGCGCCGACACGCTGATGCTGGGCGCCGAAGTCAGGTTCTGATCCACGCCCCGGCATCCACTGCGCTGGATCCCGCCGTTTCGCTGGCGCCCGTCCCGGCGCCAGCGAACATGGCTGCTGCCATCCCTCGCAATGCGGCGCCCACGGTCCGTGCACCCGCGCCATGCGTCAATGGCCTCCCGGGAATGGGAGACCGCGCATGTTCTTCGACAGCTGGGACGGCGTGCTCCGCGTCGTCGTGGTCGGCACGCTGGCCTATGCGGCGCTGGTGGCGTGGCTGCGCGTCACCGGCAAGCGCACGGTCTCGAAGTGGAATGCGTTCGACCTGATCGTCACCGTCGCGCTCGGCTCGACCCTCGCCACCGTGCTGCTCACCCGCAGCGTCGCACTGGTCGAAGGCATCGTCGGCATGGGCCTGCTGATCATGCTGCAGTACGCCATTACCTGGCTCTCCGTCCGTTCCCGGCGGATCCACGGTGCGATCAAGGCCACCCCGACGCTGCTGCTGCGCGACGGCACGCTGTGCCACGACGCGATGCGGCGGCAGCGGGTGACCACGAGCGAGCTGCAGGCGGCGGTGCGCGGGCAGGGGCACGCGTCGCTGGAAGCGATCGACGCGGTGTTGCTGGAGACCGATGGCACCTTCAGCGTGATCACGTCGGGCTGGGACGGCAGCCGCAATGCGATGGAGGGCGTGCCGGGCGTCGAGGTGCGGGACGCGGCCGGGGACTGATCCGTGGCCTGCCTCGCAGGCCGTCCGACCGGCTGCAGCCGGGCGCGTGCGTCGTCAGGTCGCGCTGCCGGACCCGACCTGCTGCGATACCCACCACGTGGTGCCGCCGGCATCGCGGAAGCCGCCGCGCCTGTCGGCATCCTCCTTCTGCACCGGCGCCTGCACCGGCGTCGCGCCGGCTGCCATCGCACGGCGCCAGGTGTCGTCGACGTCGCGGACGTAGACGTGCACGTGTGCGGGCGTCGCGGGCCATCCCTCCAGCGCGTCGGCGAGCATGACCACGCTGTCGCCGATGCGGAGTTCGCCGTGGGCGAGGCGCCCGCCGTCGCCGTCGACCATCCGCAGATGCCCGGCGTCGAACACCTGTTCCAGCAACGCGATGCTCGCACGTGCGTCGCCGACGACCAGGTAGGGCGAGACGTCGTTGTATCCGTCGGGCTTGAACGACATGACGGGTCCTCCGGCTCCGGGGATGGGAGCCCGATAATGCACCTCCCGCCCGCCGGCCGCACGCTGCCCATGTCCATCGTCCTCACCCCGTTCGCGCGCACGCGCCTGTTCCCCCGCGAGCCGCGCCGCAACACCATCCAGGACTGCACCCCGGAAGCCTTCGAGCGGCATCTCAACCAGGTGGCGCCGCTGCGCGTGCTCGACGGCTACGCGCCGTTCTGCAAGCTGCACGTGCACCGCAACTGGACTTCGACCCGGTGCCTGGCGATGCCGGTCGGCGACGACAACCGCCACCTGCTGCGCTCGGGCTACGAGGCGCGGACGAAGGACGAACTGCCGGTGCTCGTGCGCTGGTTCGAGGGGCTGGAGCCGCCGGTGGCGGCCTACCTGATCCCGATCCTCTACAGCCGGGCGCAGCTGGCGAAGGAAGGCACGGCGATCGAGGCGGACTGGGGCGTCGTCGGCTGCATGTACACCGCCGACCCCGAGGAGACGCCGATGGCGCCGATCACGATGATGCGCAATGCGCTGGGCGTAGGGGAGGGCGGGTCCGGGGTGCCGCTGGACCGCGACGCCTACCTGCGCAGCGTGGCCTTCTGGAGCGGGCACGCGAACTGGCGCGGGTAACGTCGCCCGCTCGCAATTCGCGCGCGGCGGCCGGATGATTGGCGTCTCCCGACGCGAGGATGACCTGCATGGCGATGTCGATGCGCTGCGAGTGCGGCCAGGTGCGGGGCGAGGTGGACCTCGATCGCGCGTACACGCGGGGGACCTGCTACTGCCATGACTGCCAGGCGTACGCGCGATGGCTGGCGCGGCCTGGCCTCATGGACGAGTGCGGGGGCAGCGACGTGGTGCCGATGTCCCCGGGAGGGGTGCGCATCACCGAGGGCGTCGAGCACGTGGCCTGCCTGTCGCTTTCGGACAAGGGCATCCTGCGCTGGTACGCGGCCTGCTGCCGCACGCCGCTGGGCAACACGCCGCGCAGCGGGAGGATCCCCTACCTGGGCCTGCCCACCACGTGCCTGGACGCGTCGCCCGCGTCCGTCGACGCGGCGCTGGGCCCGCGCGACCGCATCGTGCTCAATGCCGGCTCGGCGACGTGCGAGGTGAAGCCGACGCCCGTGGCCTTCTTCCTCGGCGGCCTGAACATCGCCCGCCACCTCGTCGCCGGGAAGCTCGGCGCGCGGCCGCCGTCGCCGTTCCTCGATGCGTCCGGCCGCTGGCTGCGGACGCCGCAGGTGCTCGGCGCCGCCGAGCGCGCGGCGCTCGACGCCAATCCTGCCTGAGTTCCCACGCGTCGACCCGAAGGAGCCGCCGTGCCGACCCTGTTCATCGCCAACCGGAACTACTCCTCGTGGTCGCTGCGGCCATGGGTGCTGATGCGCGAACTCGACCTCGCCTTCGAGGAGGTGCTGGTGCCGTTCGGCGGCAATGCCGACTACCCTGGATTCCATGCGTTCTCGCCTTCCGGGAAGGTGCCATGCCTCGTGGACGACGACGGCACGGCGGTATGGGATTCGCTGGCGATCGTCGAGTACCTGGCGGAGGCGTCGCCCCGGGTCTGGCCGTCGGGCCGCACGGCGCGTGCGTGGGCACGCAGTGCTGCCGCGGAGATGCATGCCGGGTTCGCGGCCCTGCGCGCAACCTGCACGATGAACTGTGGCCTGCGGGTGCGCCTGCATGAGGTGCCGGCGCCGCTGCGGGCCGACGTGGAGCGGATCGACGCCCTCTGGAGCGACGGACTCGCACGGTTCGGCGGGCCGTTCCTCGGCGGGGACGTCTTCACCGCGGTGGATGCGTTCTTTGCGCCGGTCGCCTTCCGCGTGCAGACCTACGGGCTTGCCCTGTCGCCTGCCGCGATGGCCTATGCGCAGCGCCTGCTGGCGCTGCCGTCGATGCGCGCGTGGTACGCGGCCGCGCTGCAGGAGCCCTGGCGCGAAGCCGGGCACGAAGCCGAGGTGCCGGCCATCGGCGTGATCGTGGAGGACCTCCGCCAGCCGGCGGGCACCGCGTGATGAAGCGGGACAAGGCGCGGGCGCGGGGGCGCCGGGTGGCCAGCACCCGCGACATGCTGCTCCCGGGCAGGGGCCGCGTGTGCTGCTTCGACCGCTCCGGCAATCAGGACAAACAGATCGCTGCCGAAACCGGCGTCGTGGAGCGGGGCGGTCCGTGGCAGCCTCACGCCGCCACCAGCCGGTCGGACTCGATGCAGTGCACGCCTGCCGGCGCCTGCATCGCGGCGTCGAGCATCGCGCGGGCAATGGAATCGGCGAGGTTGATGCGCCAGCTGCGCGGAAGCGCGGGCTGCAGCGCCCGCAATGCGAGGGCCGCGATGTGCTCGCCGCGGCGCGGGACATCGCGCGCGCCGCCGATCAGGCCCGGGCGCACCAGGGTGAGCGATGCGAATCCCACGGCACGCAGTTCCTGCTCGAGTTCGCCTTTCACCCGGCTGTAGAAGATCCGCGATCCGGGGTCCGCGCCCTTCGCGGAATTCAGCACGAACGCCGGCGTGCCGTGGGCGCGGGCCAGGCGCGCGAGCGCCAGCGGGTAGTCGTGGTCGACGCGATGGAAGGCCGCCTTCGATCCGGCGTCGCGCATGGTCGTGCCCAGCGCGCAGATCGCGGCGTCCGCGCCCCACCAGTCGGCGTCGTCCGGCAGGCGGTCGAAGTCCACCACGGGCGCCAGCAGGCGCGGGTGCGCTGGCAAGGCGCGGCGCGTGGGTGCGACGACCTGCGACACCCCCGGCTCGCCGAGGGCACATGCGAGCAGGTGGCGGCCGACGAGGCCGGTGGCGCCGGCGAGGATCAGCTTCATGCGGTGCTCCGGGAACGAAGCCGACTGTCGCACGGGCGCCCGCGTCGGGTCACCCGGGGGCGCGGGGAGCCGGCGTCGCCGCGGCCGTGCCCGTCGCGTCCGGCAACGGCCGGCCATGGGCGTCGAGGACGAAGCGCGCGCGCCTGTCGCCGTGGTAGAAGGTCGCGCGGTAGCGCCCGGCGTCGTCCCCGGTACCGCGCTCGCACAGCACGGCGATCTTCCGGTCCTCCATCAACTGGCGGAACGCGTCCACCTCCAGGGACAGGGCGCGCGCGACCAGGGCGGCGTCGATCTCGATGGCGGGTCGGGGCATGCGCGCGGCTCGGGCGGAGTACCCCGCCAGCGTCGCCCGATCGGGCGCGAGGCGCCCTGATCCAGGTCAGCCGCGCGGCGTTCCGACGCGCGGGCATCCGCCGGAGGCGCCCGGCGCCACGCCGTCGCTAGCGCAATTGCCGCTCGATCCGCCCCATCGCCACGTCCAGCTGGACCCGGATCAGGTCGGTGAGCTGCCCGCAGGCGGTCTCCATGTCGTCCACCAGCGCCCGGTCCTGGGCCGACAGCGTCTCCGAGGTGCGCAGCAGGTAGAGGTTGGTGACGATGGGCTGGAGCAGGTCGCGCACGTCGTGCTCGTGCGCGCTCGCCAGCGACTCGCGGAAGCGGGCGTCGCCAAGGCGGGCGAGCGCCGCGTCCAGTTCGTCGACCAGCCGCAACTGCATGCCGATCATCTCGGCGAACAGCTGCAACGACTGGATCACCACAGGGTCGTCGACCTCGGCGGGGCGGCTGTCGATCGCGCACAGGGTGCCGAAGAACTCCCCGCTGTCGAGGAAGATCGGCACCGAGATGTAGCTCTCGAGGCCGTACTTCAGCGGCGTGTGGTGGCGGGAGAACACCGGATGCTCGCTCGCGTGGTCGAACGCGACCACGCGATGGTGCTGGCGGATCTCGTCGCAGATGGTGGTGGCCAGCTCGAGCTGGCCCCCAGGCTGCTGGCCGGTGCAGTGGTCGGCGAGGACGGCGCCCGCGGGCCCGTCGCAGTCGGTCACCCGTGCCACGGCCGCGAAGCGCATGCCGGTGATGCGTGCGACCGCCGAGAGGATCCGTGGCACTGCCTCGATACGCTGCACGCGCGCCACGTCCGTCGCGCGGCGCACCGGTTCCTGCACCGGGGGTGCGTCGTGTCCGCTCAAGATCCATCCCCCGCGGCATCGCGGGCGATGCACAGCGCGGCGGCAACCGCGATGGCATCCTCGACGATGCCGGTGGCGGTCTGCCCGTACCTGTCGATGGCGCGGATCCGCAGGTTGAACGTGGCATGGGCGGCCACGACCGCGACGCCCGCGCCCAGCATCGCGCCCAGGCCACGCTGGTCCGCCGGCGCCAGCGCGGCACCGGCGATGGTCCCCGTCGCGATGCGGGCCAGCATGCCCGCCAGCACGATGCGGTCCGGCGCGCTCTTCATCTTGTCGCCGGCCAGCTCGCCCGCGGCAACGGCCAGTGCGCCGGCCGACACCAGCCCATGCCCGAGCAGCCGTGGCGCGCCGTTCTCGGCGGGAAGGGCGCCTGCGCGCGCGGCGTTGGCGACGGTGGCCAGCGGCGTCATCGCGCGCATGCCGGCGACGGCGCCCATCAGTGCGGAGTGGATCAGTGCCATGGTCCGGACCTCTTGTGCGTGCGGCGGAGCCCGGCATGGCGGGCATGGCGCGAGACAGGAGGCTGCAGGCTCGCGCAGGCGCGGTGAATCCGGCGTGCATCCTGCGCGTCCGGCGCGCCACACGCGTCTGCTAGGCTTCGACTTCCGCACTGCCGGACGCTCCCATGGCCACGCACGTCCCCGACAACGCGCGGCTCGACCGCATCGTGGCCGAGGCGCGCCGCGACGCCGCACAGCGCGAGAAGGGCTACCGCGAGCGCGCGCTGAAGATGTACCCCTGGATCTGCGGACGCTGCGCGCGCGAGTTCACCCGCGCCAACCTGCAGGAACTGACGGTCCACCACCGCAACCACAACCACGCCGACAACCCGCCCGACGGCAGCAACTGGGAGCTCCTGTGCGTGTACTGCCACGACAACGAGCACTCGCGCCAGCTCGACCACACCGGCGTCAGCGCACTGGACGCCGAGGACGCCCCGGCGTCCGCCACCAGCAACCCGTTCGCCGGCCTGAAGTCGCTGCTCGGGCGCTGAGGGCGGAGCGGACGCTCGAGACCAGGACATCCCGATGAGCACCAGCACGCCCGAACCGTATCCCATTGGCACCCCGGGCACGCCCTGGGGTGCGGACGAGGTCGCGGCATGGCGCGCGCGCCAGCGCCGCCAGCGCAGCTACGAGCGCGACGTCGTCGACACCATCGAGCGCCTGCGCGCGCGCTTCGAGGTGGTGGAGTACGGCGTCCTGGACTACGCGCCGGACCGCTATCCGCTGTTCGCCCTGCGCAGCCGCCACTGGCGCCAGGGGCTGCCGGTCGCCCTGGTGACCGGCGGCGTCCACGGCTACGAGACCAGCGGCATCGAAGGGGCGCTGCAGTTCGTCGAGCAGCATGGCGACGACCATGCCGGCCGGGCCAACCTGCTGGTCGCCCCCTGCATCAACCCCTGGGGCTACGAACGCATCCAGCGATGGAACTTCGAGGCCGTCGATCCCAACCGGTCCTTCCGCGACGGCAGCCCGGCGCCGGAGTCGGCCGCGTTGATGCGCATGCTCGCGCCGGTCCGCGGGCACGTGCTGGTCCACGTCGACCTGCACGAGACCACCGACAGCGACGAGACGGAATTCCGGCCCGCGCTCGCCGCGCGCGATGGCAAGCCGTTCGAACCCGGCACCATCCCCGACGGCTTCTACCTGGTCGATGACAGCGAGCATCCCCAGCCTGCGTTCCAGCAGGCCGTCATCGATTCCGTGGCGCGGGTGACGCACATCGCGCCGGCGGACGAACGCGGCGAGATCATCGGCTCGCCCGTCGTAGCGCCCGGCGTCATCCGCTACCCGCTGCGCGCGCTGGGCCTCTGCGCCGGGGCCACGGATGCGCGCTATCGCACCACCACCGAGGTCTATCCGGACAGCGCGCGGGCGACGCCGGAGCAGTGCAATGCCGCGCAGGTGGCCGCGGTGCGCGCCGCGATCGACCACGCCCTCGGGAGGGGATGACGGATGACGGAGACCACCGACGCGACGTCACTGTCGCGCCGCCAGTTCCTGGGCACCACTGCTGCCGCACTCGCGGCCGCGCCCTTCATCAGCACCAGTGCCACGCGCGAGCGTGCGCGCGAGTCGCGCCGCGTCGGCTTCGCGGTCTGCGGGCTGGGGCGCCTGAGCGAGGGCCAGATCGCGCCGGCGTTCGCGAAGAGCCGGTACTGCCGGCTGGCAGGCCTGGTCACGGGCACGCCGGCGAAAGGCGAGGCCTGGATGGCGAAGTACGGCGTGCCCGCGCGCAGCGTCTATTCCTACGACGACATGCACCGGATGGCCGACAACCCGGACATCGACGTGGTGTACGTGGTCACGCCCAACGCGCTGCACGCCGAGCACGCGATGCACGCGGCGGCGGCGGGCAAGCACGTGTTCTGCGAGAAGCCGCTGGAGGTGTCCGTCGAGCGCTGCCAGCGGATGATCGACGCCTGTCGCGACGCCGGCCGCCTGCTGGGCACCGCCTACCGCTGCCGGTACGACCCGCACCACCTGGAGTGCATCCGCCTGGTGCGCGAGCGCGAGTTCGGCGCGCCGCTGGTGATCGACGCCGGCTTCGGCATCGACGTGGGGCCTGCCGACCAGTGGCGCCTGAGGAAGTCCCTCGCCGGTGGTGGGGCACTCATGGACGTCGGCATCTACGCGCTGCAGGCCACGCGGTACCTGACCGGCGAGGAGCCGGTGGTGGTGTCGGCGCTGGAGACGAAGACCGACCCGGTGAAGTTCGCCGAGGTCGACGAGACCATGGTGTGGACGGCACGCTTTCCCGGTGGCGTGGTGGCCAACTGCAGCACCAGTTACAAGGCCGCGCGCATCCAGCACATGCGCGTCACCGCCGAGCGCGGCTGGTTCGGGCTGGACCCGGCGTTCTTCTATGGCGGCAACCACGGCCGCCGCAGCGACGGCCAGGAGATCCGGTTCCCGGAGATCGACCTGTTCGCGGCCGAGATGGACGATTTCGCCCAGTGCATCCTCGAAGGGCGACCGACGAAGGTGCCGGGCGAGGAGGGCCTGCAGGACGTGCGCATCCTGCAGGCCATCTACGAATCCGCGCGCACCGGCAAGGCCGTGGCGCTCGCCTGACGGGAGGCGCCACGGCGGTCGCGCATCACCAGATGCGGACGCGGTCTTCGGGTGCGATCCAGAGCTTGTCGCCTTCGGTCACGCCGAACGCGTCGTACCAGGCATCGATGTTGCGCAGCGGCGCGAACGCCCGGATATGGCCCGGCGAGTGGGTGCCGTTGACCAGTTGCTGGCGCAGGGCATCGTCGCGCCACAGCGTGCGCCACACCTGGCCCCACCCCATGAACAGCCGCTGCTCGCCGGTGAAGCCGTCGAGCACCGGTGCCGGCTTGCCGTCGAGCGACATGCGGTAAGCCTCGAGTGCGATGGTCAGGCCGCCGAGGTCGCCGATGTTCTCGCCCATCGCGACCTTGCCGTTGATGTGCATCCCGGGCAGCGAGGGGAACGTGTAGGCCTCGTACTGCGCGCCGAGCTTCGCGGCCTGCGCCTCGAACTTGCTGGCATCCTCCGCCGTCCACCAGTCGCGTAGCAGGCCGCTGCCATCGGACTTGCGGCCCTGGTCGTCGAAACCGTGGATGATCTCGTGGCCGATCACGCCGCCGATCGCGCCATAGTTCACCGCCGGGTCGGCCTCGGGGTCGAAGAACGGCGGCTGCAGGATCGCCGCGGGGAACACGATCTCGTTCTTCACCGACGAGTAGTAGGCATTCACCGTCTGCGGCGTCATGCCCCATTCGGCCTCGTCGACCGCCTGGCCGATGCGCTTGCGGTCGTAGTCCCACTCGAACTGGCGTGCGCGGCCGACATTGCCGAACACGTCGTCCTCGACGATGGCGAGCGCGCTGTAATCGCGCCACGCATCGGGGTGGCCGATTTTCAGCCCGAACGTGTCCAGCTTCGCCAGTGCCTCGGTGCGCGTCTCCGGCCCCATCCACTCCAGCGCCTCCAGGCGCACGCGCATCGCCGCCTTCACGTTGGCGACCAGGTCGTCCATCTTGGCCTTGGCGTCGGCCGGGAAGTAGAGGGCGACGTAGTCGCGGCCGATCGCCTCGCCCATGGCCGACTCGGCCAGCGCGATGCCGCGCTTCCAGCGCTCGCGCTGCTCGGGCTGGCCGGAGAGGAACTTCGAGCGGAACTCGAATTCGGCATCGACGAACGCCTTCGACAGCAGCGGCGCGGCGTCGTCGATGGTCTGGAAGGCCTGCCAGGCGCGCAGGGTGTCGACGTCGGTGTCGGCGAAGATCGCGGCGAGCTTCGGGATCGCGCTGTCCTGGCGGACCACGGCCCGGGTGGCGTGGTCGACGCCGGCGGCGGCGAAGAAGGCCTGCCACGGGAAGCCGGGCGCGGACGCTGCGAACGCATCGAGCGCGAGCGGGTTGTAGGTCTTGTTGCGGTCGCGGCTCTCGGCCCGGGTCCAGTGCGCCTGCGCGATCCTGGTTTCCATGGCCATGATGGCCTCGGCGCGCGCCTTCGCCTGCTCCCAGCCGGCGAGTTCGAGCATCTGCGCGATGTAGGCCTGGTAGCGCTCGCGCTGCGGCGCGAACTTCGCGTCCAGGTACATGGCGCGGTCGCCCAGGCCCAGGCCGGACTGGCTCAGGTACAGCGCGTAGTGCTCGGGATCGCGCTGGTCGTCGCCGACCGAGGTGTTGAAGAAACTGCGGCCGAAGCCGCCCTGCTGCTCGCCCATGGTGCGGGCCAGCGCCTCCCTGTCCGCGGTGCGCAGCGCCGCCAGGCGCTGTTCCAGCGGCTTCATCCCGAGCGCCTCGATCGCGGCCTCGTCCAGGAAGCCCCGGTACAGCGCCGCGATCTTCGCGCTGTCGCCACCGGTGGCGGGGTCGCCCGCTTCGTAGCCTTCCACCAGCTTGCGCACGCGGGCTTCCGACAGGTCCCGGAGCAGGATGAAGCCGCCATACATCGAACGGTCGGCCGGGATCTCCGTGGTGTCCGCCCAGGTGCCGCTGACATAGCGGAAGAAGTCGTCGCCGGGCCGCGCGCTGCGGTCCATGCCCGCGGTATCGATGCCCCATGCGCCCATGCGCTTCGCGGCAATGGCGTCGCCGGCAGCGCCGCCGTCGGCGCCGGCGTCGAAGAGTGCCTGCATGTCGCAGGCCTCGTCCAGGCAACGTGCATCGGCACGGGCGTCGAGGGGCGCCAGCAGCGCCAGTGCCGCCGCGGTCGCGGCGGAAAGCAGGGTCTTGTTCAAGTGAGCTCCAGATCGTGTTCGTTGGACGGCCGGCGCGCGCGCCGACCATCCAGCCACGATACGGAGCGACGACGGAGCAGGCCACTGCGGAAGGTCACGCCTCCGCGATCGTGCGGCCCCGCGCGTTCAGGAACGATGCCTCACGGCCTCGAGGTGCCGGGGGCGGCCTCCACCACGCCCTTCGCCATCGCTTCGTCGATGATCGCCATGAGCTTCGCCTCGGCCTCCGCCGCGCTCGTCTCGATCTTCCCGCCCACCACCTCCATGTCCGCGCCGATGGACTCCATCGGCTTGCTGGCGGTCTGCATCTGCTGCGCCAGAGCCTCCATCGGCACATGCCTCTCCTGCATGCGCTCGGAGACGGCCTGCATTGCCTCCGCCTCGCGCTCCATCCGCTGCGACACGTCGCGCTGCCGGGCATCGAGGTCGGCGACGTCCGCCTGGACGGCGGCATCGGCGTGGCCGCCCGACCTGGCGGCAAGTGCGGCATGTCGTGCAGCCAGTTCGGCCTGCTGCCTCCCCAGCGCCTCCATGCGCGCGCCGGCCGCGCGCATCGCCTCGGTGTCCCCGGACGGGGGTGCCAGCTGTTCCATGCGGGCCGACAGCGCCTCGAGTGCCTGCGCGTGCGGACGCATGCGCGCGTCCAGCACCTTCATCTGCGCGTCCAGCGAACGCATCGGCACCCAGGCGGCGTCGGCACGGGCCAGGAATGCCGGATCCCGCACCAGGTACGCGTCTCCGCCACGCCGGAACCACAGGAAGTCGCCATCGACAGTGCTGCGTACGCTGCGGATCGCGTCGATGTCGTCGCTGTCCCCGGACATGGAGAAGCCATCTTCGCCCTGGCGCACCAGGGCGTACGCGGTGTCGGGCCGGCTGCCGTCGACGACGGTGACGCTGCCGCTGGCCGGCGCCGCGGGTGCGCCGGCAGCGATCGCGATGGACGGTGACTGCAGTGACCCGACCATCGAGCCGATGGTGGCGACCGGTTGCAGCTGCGCGTGGGCGTAGAACGCCATGCTGGCCGCCACCAGGGCGAGCAGGGGCAGGGCGAGGGTCGTGCCGGTAGCGCGCGGGGCGGGACGGACGAGTTGCCGGATACGGGACATGAGCTGGCCTCCATGGGCGGCTTGCACGGGTTCGGGGCAGGGGGGCGCGTAGCGATCGAGTTGGGAGAGGGCGATGGCGAGGCGCCTGGGTTCACCGAGGACGGCTGCCGCGAGCGCGTCGGCCGCCTCCTCGCGTTCGATGCGGATGCGTCGCGACAGCCACCACGTCACCGGGTGGTAGAACAGCAGGATCTCGACCACCCCCTGGAGCAGGTTGACCAGGTAGTCGTGGCGGCGGATGTGGGCGAGCTCGTGCGCAAGCAGGGCTTCCAGCAGCGGCGCGGGCATCCGCAGCACCAGTGCCGCCGGGACCAGCACCACCGGCTTCCACCAGCCTGCCGCGAGCGGGCTGTCGCCGTCGTCGAGCCAGCGCAGGGCGACCGGCCTGCGCATGCCGAAACGTGCCGCCAGCGCGTCGAGGCGCACCTGCCAGGCGTGGTCCGCCGGTCGGCTGGCGCGTCCGCGCAGGCGTCGGACCCAGAGCAGGCCGGACGCCAGGCGCAAAGCCAGTACCAGCGCACCGGCCGCCCAGGCCGCAACGACCCACGGCAGCACTGGCGCGGGCACCGCCGAAGGGGACACCAGTGCGCGCAGCGCGTGCGTCGGCGACGTGGGCGCACGCCCTGCAGTCACCTGTTCGACGTGCGGCGCGCCCGACGGCGGGCTGGCGAGTCCCCGCGCCAGGTCGATTGCCGGCACCAGCAGGCACGCGAGCAGCGCCGCGCAGGCCACGGCGTAGCGCACCTGCGGCCGGGCGTCGCGCAGCAGCCGGAGCGCAAGCCAGGCGAGCAGGCCGAGCAGGGCGCCCTGCCACAGGAATGCGACCAGCACCGAACCGAGCAGGGGCACGACGCCCAGAATCAGCTCACTCATCGTCCGTCTCCTGCAGGAAGCGCTGGATTTCCGCGCGTTCGCTGTCGCTCACCCGACCGCCGCGGAGCGCGGCCAGCACGAGCTCCTTGCCGGAACCGCCGAACACCTTCTGGATCAGGTCGTCGACCAGCCGCGTCTGCAGCGGCCCCCGGGGCTGGGCGGCGGCATACACGTGGGAGCGCTGGCTCTCGTCACGCGCGAGCAGGCCCTTGCCGTGCATCACCTGCATGAGCCGCAGCGCGCCAGCGTGGGTGAGCTCCGGACGTTCGCCCTGCAGGGCCTCGTGCACCTGCTTCACCGTCGCAGGGCCCAGCCGCCAGAGCGTGCGCAGCAGGTCGAGTTCGGCGGGCGTCGGCCTGGGGAGACGGGGCTTGGGCATGCGCGTGTTCGGTCGAGGGACGTGCACAGCCTGCACCTTCTAGACCTTGCTGTCTAGACCAATTGGTCTATGACTGATGGCATGGTGCCGTGCCGGCGTCCTCACACCTTCGCGGTCTTCCAGCCGCCGCGCGAGAACAGCCACAACGTGAACAGCCCGACCCCGGTCTCGGAGACGAACACCGCCCAGAACACGCCGGTGTGGGCCCAGCCCAGCGCCGTCGCCAGCCACCACGCCAGCGGGATCTGGACCAGCCAGAAGAACACCAGGTTGATCTTGGTCGGCGTCACGGTGTCGCCGGCACCGTTGAACGCCTGCACCGCGACCATCCACCAGCCGTAGACGAAGTACGAGTACGACAGGATGCGCAGCCACTCGCCACCGATGGCGATGACCTGCGCGTCATCGGTGAACACCGCGATCAGGCGGTCGTGCAGGAAGAAGAACGCGACCGAGATCGCCAGCGTGAACGCCATGTTGTACCAGCCGATGCGCCACACCGAGGCCTCGGCGCGCGCGGGCTGGCCCGCGCCCAGGTTCTGTCCGACCAGCGTCGCCGCGGCGTTGGACATGCCCCAGGCCGGCATCAGCGTGAACATCATGATGCGCATGGTGATGGTCGCCCCGGCCACGGCCTCGCTGCCGATCGCGGCCAGGATGCGCATCAGGAAGATCCACGAGGTGGTCGCCACGATCATCTGTCCCGTGCCGCCGAGCGAGGTGCGGACGATGTTGAGCATCACCGCGCCGCGGACCGCGATCTGCGCCGCCGTCACGCGGATGTGGCGGCCGCCGCGGAACAGGATCCACAGCTGCATCAGCACGCCGGTGCCGCGGCCGAGGTTGGTGGCGATGGCCGCGCCTTCCACGCCCAGCGCCGGGATGGGCCCGAGGCCGAAGATCAGGATCGGGTCGAGGACGATGTTCAGCGCGTTGGCGACCACCAGCACGCGCATGGCGATGGCGGCGTCCCCCGCGCCGCGGAAGATCGCGTTGATCACGAACAGCAGCATGATCACGGCGTTGCCGCCAAGCATCCACTGCATGTAGGGCACGCCGTGGTCCAGCGTCCAGGCGTCCGCGCCCATCAGCTGCAGCAGCTCGCGTGCCCAGACGATGCCGACCACGGCGAACGGCACCGACACCAGGATCGCCACCAGCACCGCCTGCACCGCGCTGACGGCGGCTTCCCCCGGCTCGTGCTCGCCGATGCGGCGCGCGACCACGGCGGTGACCGCCATCGACAGGCCCATCGCCACCGAGTACAGCAGGAACATGTAGGTCTCCGTCAGGCCGACGGTGGCGACGGCGGACGCCCCGAGCTGGGCGACGAAGAAGATGTCGACCACGGCGAACGTCGATTCGAGCACCAGCTCCAGCACCATCGGCACCGCGAGCAGGAACACGGCCGTGCGCAGCGGGATCTTCGTGTAGTCGGCGCCGGTGCCGCGGATGGCGTCGAGGACGCCCGCGAGCAGCGACCGCGGCGGTGGCGCGAGGGCGGTTGTGTCGTGGCTCGCGGTATCCGGTGCGTGGGTCATCGACGAGGCGTCCTGGTCGGCCGGGCGGAATGATAGGGGGGCGGCCTGCGGGGCGCGCCTGTCCTCGACGTTCGGTGCCTTGGGGAATCGACAGTGCCGCGGGCAGCCCGCGCGTGACGGGCAGCCCGCGCGGGAAGGAGACGTCGTGGCCCACGGGACGCCCACGGGCAGGGCGGTAGGCTCGCTGCCTGGCACCTCGATGGAACCCCGGATGCACCCGAACGACCGCACCGACACCCGAGGGGTGCGCGCCTGATGCGCCGTGGCGCCCGGCTCTGGCAGCTGTCGATCCTGCTGCTGGCGTGCGCGACCGCGCCCGCATGCGGGGACGGCGGCCCGGCAACCGCAGCCCCCGGCCGGGGCGGCGGGCCGCCGGGTGCGCGCGAAGCGGGTGCGGTGGCGCCAGCGCCGGTCTCGCCGCCTGACGCAGCGCAGCTGGCGCCTGCCGCCATGGAGGCCCTGCTGGACGAGGCGTCCGCGATCGCGCCGTTGAAGGCCGTGGTCGTCGCCCAGGACGGCGCCATCGTCGCCGAGCGTGGCTATCGCGGCGCGACGCCATCGTCGCCCACCAACATCAAGTCCGCGTCCAAGTCGGTGATGTCGGCTCTGGTCGGCATCGCCATCGACAAGGGCGTCCTGGCCGGCATCGGGCAGCCGATCGCGCCGCTGCTCGAGGACAAGCTGCCGGCCGACCCGGACCCACGCCTGGCCAGGATCACCATCGGTCACCTGCTGACGATGCAGGCCGGGCTGGAGCGCACCTCCGGGGCGAACTACGGACGCTGGGTGTCCAGCCGCGACTGGGTGCGCGACGCGCTGGCGCGGCCATTCGTGGACGAGCCGGGCGGGGCGATGCTGTACTCCACCGGCTCGACCCACCTGCTGTCGGCGATCCTCGCGCGTACCAGTGGCCGCCCGACGCTCGCGCTGGCGCGCGAGTGGCTGGGCGGGCAACCGGGCTTCGTCATCGCCAGCTGGGACCGCGACCCGCAAGGCATCCACTTCGGCGGCAACAACATGGCGATGAGCACGCGCTCGCTGCTCGCCTTCGGCGAGCTGTACCGCAACGGCGGCCGCACCGCCGACGGGCGCCGGCTGCTGTCGCAGGCGTGGATCGACGCCTCGTGGCAGCCACGCACGGCCTCGCGCTATACCGGCGACGGCTATGGCTACGGGTGGTTCCTGCGCGACATCGCCGGCGAGCCGGTCCGCTACGCCTGGGGCTATGGCGGGCAGATGCTCTACGTCGTGCCGTCGCTGCGGCTGACGGTGGCGATGACCTCCGACGACAGCGCCGCATCGGCGCGGACCGGCCATCGAGATGCGCTGCACGGACTGATGGCCGCGATCATCCAGGCCGCGCGCCAGGACGTTGCGCGGGCATCGCGGATTCCGCCGCGATAGGCGGCGTCGCGTGCGCGGCGCTCACCCCTCCAGCGGGGTCAGCAGCCGGAAGCGCGAGAGTTGTCCGTGGACGATGCCGGCCACCAGCGAATCCGGGCTGAAGCCCGGGGCGTCGGGCTGCGCCCAGGCCGGACGGTGGCGCGGGCCGGGCAGGTAGGCGCTCCACTCGCCGTACCCGACGGACGGATCGCCGGTATACGCGAACTCCACCGGCACCCGCACCCCCCAGTAGGGCTCGTCGGCGTCATCGCCGGTGCTGGGCGGGGTGAAGGTCCACCGGCGTGCGCCAGCGACGGCCGCCTTCGCGAGCCGATCCCGGACCGACTGGACCGTGCGCGCATCCGCCACCACCGTGAGGTTCACCTGTTCCACGGCAACGTCCTCCACGGTGCCATCCCGCCCGACTTTCACGAGCAGGTACACGGTGCCCTTCCCGCCCTGCTGGATCACGCTCTGCGGGAAGGACGGCGGCGGCATGGAGGCCGCGCGGACGATGCTCCCGTCGTTCACCGACGAGCCATCCTCACCGAAATGCGCGCTGCGGATGGCGATCTTCATCTCGCCGTCGCCGACCTTGCGCGCGACCAGGCGCAGGCTCATCTTCGCCCGTGCAAGCGCCGGCTCGCCGTCGACCTGCACCGGCTCGAACCGCAACTGCGGCACCGCGCGGTCCACCAGCGATACGACATAGTCGGGGAGCCGCTCGCGCTGGTCGAGCACGTGCGCGGTCACATGGCCTGCGCGGTCGATGTCGACGTGGCCGGTGACGAGCATGCTCGCCTCGACCTGCGCGCGCATTGCGCGGGTGTTCTGTGCGGCGGCAGTGGCGGGGAGCAGGACGAGCAGCAGGAGTGCGGCCAGCAGGCGCTTCATCGATCTTCCCCCGGGGTCTGGTGCGCCGATCCTCCGCGCAATGCGTCCGCAGCGCAATCGGGTGCTGTCGTCGTGGTCCTTCGAGGCGGCCGGGGCGGGGTCGGGGGGC
>JAYRUX010000006.1:0-184820 GCA_041918855.1 Luteimonas sp. | reverse complement strand
GGCCTCGGCCTCACGCAGGAAGCCAATGATCTGTTCTTCGGAAAAGCGCTTCTTCACGTCCAATCTCCTCGCTTGGGGGAATTGGACTCCAGATCGCCGCGCTACTCAAAATTGGGGGGACGTCGCAACTGGCGGTGCTGCAGGTCGAGCGCCCCGGGGTGCAATGGATCAAGCTCACGACCCGCACGTCGTCGCATCAGCGTCGAGCGGAGCACAGCACGACCGCCGTGGATCAGCGCGTTCGCAAGTACCCATCGCCGCGCGTGATTTCGTCGCCGCATTCTCTGTTTGATCGACCGTTCCAGTGGTCTCGTCGCAGACCGCTTGATTTGCTGCAGCCTCTAGCTGCAGCTTCTAGCTACAGCCTGCATCCATGCTGCACAGGAAACGGCCATGCCAGACCATGTTCGAACGGGACACACTCGTCCTGCAGCAGCAAGAGGTATCGGATGGCGGCATCTGCGCGTCACCGCTCGGACGCTTGGCTCGTTGCTTCTCGGCGGGATGGCTGTCCTGGGTTCGATCTTCCTATTTCGGCAGGGCTTGCTTCCACTAATCGAAACGGCGTTCCGGCCTGCGCCGGAATGGCTGAGTGCACTCAGGCGCGCTGGCATTCTCTTCACCGCAATTGCGGGCTATTGGGCTTATACGCACTGGCATGAGAAGCGAGAGGCGAGCGAGTTGCGGCTGCTCCCCATTCGCCTGATGCTTGGCGGCGCCAGCGGCGCCGTCCTGGTGGCAATTCCGATTGCCGTGCTGTTTGCGCTCGGCGCTTACGAACTGGTGCTTTTCCGTAGCGCCTCGCCGGCGCTTTTTGGCGTGGCGGCTCTCATTGCAATCGCGGCAACTCTGGAAGAGCTGATCTACCGCTGTTTGCTCTTTCGGGTGCTGGAGCGAGGTTGGGGGACAGGGGTGGCTCTGGCGGTGCAATCGGTGATATTTGCCCTGGTGCACCTGGAGAACGTGGAGCACGGCGGGGCCGGAGAAATAGCGACCATGCTCGTTTCGGTGACCATGCTGGGCCTGCTCTGGGCTGGAGTGTTCATCCTCACGCGCAACCTGTGGGTGGTGGTCGCCAACCACGCGGCATGGAACTTCACCATTTTGCTCAGTGGCGTGCCGCTTTCCGGCATCGGGGACTGGCGCGATCTTGCCCCGCTGGAAACCCGCTATGCGGGGCCTGACTGGTTGACGGGGGGAATGTTCGGCCCGGAGAGCTCGCTGTTAGTGATCATGTCGGTCACTGTTGCCGTTGTATTGCTGCTGGGCGTGGCACGTCGGCGCGGGGCATTCCTCAAGCCAGCGCAAGTCCAGGGATAGATGGTTTCTGGTGCGTGGCCTGACAATTCCGTAAGAGGTCGAGTTCTTCTTGCCGGTACAGTCCCGAATTGAGCCCTGACCTCGGCATCAACTTGCAGATGGATCACTCACCGCACGTCGAGTTCTCGGTCCGCTATCGGCTCGGCGAGTACCTCAAGTTCGTAACGGAGCACGCATTCGACGTGCAGGATGACCTGCGCGCGCTGCGTGGTGCGAGGCGGAACCTGGCGCGCATTGTGCTCCAGGTCGTTGCAGCACTCGGGTTCGTGTACAAGTCATTCCGCATCGGCCGGTGTGACTTCAGCATCGATGCTTGTGGCGTCAGCAGGCGCACCCGACGTGGCCCGGGCTCGGTGCCTTGGTCGAGGGTGAAAGCGGTTCATTCTTACAGCATTGGCTTTCTGATCGAGCTGGAGAATGGCGCGATGCCCATACCTTTCCGCGTGCTCTCCGCCGAGCAGCGCAGCCACATTCGCCAGCTGGCAGCAGGGCTGCTCGTTACGATGGCGCAGCCTGACCAACCGGGTCGCAGGTGATGCCTTGACCTGCAACGTTCTCTTCGTCTGCGGCAAGAACCGTCTGCGAAGCCCCACGGCGGAACACCTGTTCGCGGAGTGGCCGGGGGTGGAGACGGCTTCAGCCGGCACGGGCGCCGATGCAGACTGCCCGGTGTCGGCGGAGCTCATCGCCTGGGCGGACGTCGTGCTGGTGATGGAGGCAACGCACCGGGCGAAGATGGCGGCCAGGTTCCGCACCGTGTTCCGCGACAAGCGAATCGCGGTACTCGGCATCCCGGACCAGTTCGGCTACATGGCCCCGGAGCTTGTCCAGCTACTGGAGCAGAGGGTTCCCGGCTACTTGCCGGCCCGCAATGGAGCGGCATAGGCTGTCGGCCACATGCGAGGGCCAGGCTGGCGCCGCTTCTCCACGCGGCCCGGCTTCACTCAGGCCGCCGGTTCGTCGCGCGGCTCTACTCACCTGATGGACCGCGGAGCAGCATGGCCACTGACCGGGACTTCATCGAGTACGTCACTGAACAGGTCGGCCTCGGCGACCGGGTGACATCCAGGAAGATGTTTGGTGAGTACGCGCTCTACCTCGATGGCAAGGTCGTGGCGTTCGCCTGCGACAACAGCTTGTTCGTCAAGCCGTCCGCCGCGGCAACGGCACTGGCCCCCGGGCTGCCTCAACGTCCGCCGTACCCGGGCGCGAAGAACTATCCTGTCGCCGACGAGCTACTGGATGACACCGATGCGCTTCGCCAGCTCGTTTCGGACACTGCCGCGCTCATGCCAGCGCCGAAGCTCCCCAAGCCACGCAAGAGGGGGCCCGCGGCCAGCGGGTAGCGAGCGCAGGGTCTGACGATTACCCGTGTCATCGAGAACCCTCTTCTCGCCGGATCGGATATCTCGAAGCCGCACACCGTTGGCTTCTTCATGTGGCTGCCGAACAGGTGGTGAAGCCGCCAATGCAGCCGGGGCGCCTCCGGCCGCAAGCCTCCCTGTCCCACGTTCCCTCTTCATGACGGCCGGGCTGCTGCCCGGCCCTTCATCCCAAGCGACCCTCTTTCGCGTGGAGGCCGAATTCAGGTGTCGGACTGCAATTGCCATCGCATGGCCAGTCCAGCACTATCGAACGGGGACTGCAGTAACGGCAGCCGGGTACCCGCACGATCCACCATTGGAGGATCAACAAAATGGGCAGGCAACCTGGCACCAGGCGCAGGAATCCGGGACAGGCATCAAGCATCGCTCTTTCTGTACTCCTGATCGGCTCTCCACTGTTCGCCCACGCAGCCGAGGCGCCCGGCGGGATCACCATCCTGGTACGGGACCAGCTGACCGACCGGCCACTCCCGAACGCGCGGATCACGATCACGGAGCGGCAGACCGGTTCCACGCAATCGGTCGAAACCGACGCACAGGGGCGCATCGCGGTCGGGCAGCTCGACCCCGGCCTCTACTCGGTGAGCGTCGCCAGGGACGGGTTCAGGCCGTCCTACGAGCCCAGCGTGCGCGTGGTCACGCGCAAGACCGTCCAGGTCGAATTCGAGGTCGCCAGCGAGCCGACGACCCTCGAGAACGTGGTGGCCCGGGCACGGCAGGCCGATACGTTCGCGTCCGCGTCCAGCACCTACCTCGACAGGGAGACCTTGCGAAGTGCCGTTGGCGGTGGCGCGGACCCGCTCCTTTCGCTGGACGGGTTGCCCGGCCTCGCGTCCACCGGCGAGTTCGCGAACTTCAGCGTTCGTGGCCGCGGCCCGCGCGACAACCTGCTGTTCGTCGATGACTTCCCGTTCGACAAGGCGGTGCACTTCGATGCGACGCTGGGGGAAGAGGAGGATGTCGGTGGCGGTGGCCGCTTCTCGATCTTCGCGCCGAACGTCATCGGTGGCGCCGAGTTCTCGCCGGGCGGATGGGGTCCGGCGTACGGCGGCCGGGCTGCATCGCTGCTCAGGCTCGAAGTCGCCAATGGCAATCCGAGCCCCTCGGCAAGCCTGCGCCTGGACCTTGCGGGCTACGAAGTCGGGTACGACGGCCCTGCGGGCATCACCGACGACTCCACCCTGCTCGTGTCCGCACGCCGGCTGGACTTCGGCTCGTTCTTCGAGACCATCGAGGAACTCGACATCGGAGATCCCGTCCTGCGGGACGTCATCGTGAAATCGTCGACGCCGATCAACGAGAACAACACGCTCGAAGTCCTGCTGATCGACACGCATGAGGACTACACCCGGGACGTGACCCACGTCTTCGCGTCGCCCAACTTCGAGGACGTCGCACTCCAGGATTCGGAGCAGGACAGCGACCTGTATGGCGCGACCTTGCGGTCGCTGATCGGGGAGAAGGCGGTCTGGACCAACAAGGCCTACTACCGCAGGAGCGACAAGACCAGCTCGGAGGGCGAAGCATTTCCCGACCTCGTTCCCGAGGGATCGCCGGCGTCGAGCTTTCCGGTACGCGAAGACATCATCACCGTCAGCGAAGGCGAGACCGAGATCGGGTGGCGCAGCGATTTCGAGACCCCCAATGCCTGGGGCGTATTCAGTGCAGGGCTCCATGCAACGCAGATCGACCTGGACTACGACACCGTCCTGGATGGCGACTGGATCCGCTTCGTCTACGACCAGGACGACTCCAGGCCCGACCCCGGCCAGCGCTACATCGTCCTGACTCCGGCGAACATCAACTCTTCGCTACGCCGGAAGGAATCCACCTACGCGGGTTACGTGGACCAGGTGTTCCAGCGGGGCGAATGGGATTTCCGCACGGGCGTCCGGTTCGAACGGGACGGCTTCGCGGACGAGAGCTTCGCGTCCCCCAGGTTCAGCGTCAATTGGCGGCCGGGCGGAAAGATCAGGTATTTCGCGACTGCGGGGCTCTTCCACCAGTCGCCACGGTTCCTGGAACTGGCCGCCAACGCGTCGAACGACCTCGGGACCGAAAAGACCAGGCACGCCAGCGTCGGTTTCAGATATGCACCGGACAGCAACTGGTCGGTGTTGACGGAAGCCTACTACCAGGACCTCGACGACCTCGTGGTGGACCTCGACCGGGCCAACGGGACGTTCGCGAACATCGGTGACGGCACGTCATACGGCGTCGACGTGGTGGTCAACGGCACGATCCGCGAGGGGCTCTACGCGACCGCGACCTACTCCTACAACGACAGCGTCATCGACCGGAAGGACGGACGCGGCGACGTCGCCGCGGACTTCAGCCGCGAGCATGTCGCAACGCTGGGCGTCACCTGGGAAATCAGCGACCGCTGGAAGGTCGCCGGGCGCTACAAGTATCTTTCCGGCAGGCCGGACGAAGCGTTCATCATCCACGCGGACGTGCTGGGGCCGGGGGAGCCTGTACGATTCTCGAAGGAGATCACCGAGCGCAACGTCGGCCGCAAGAGCGGGTACGGCCTGTTCAACGTGCGCGTCGACTATCGGCGCGCATTCGGCCCCGTCGATGTCACGGCATTCCTCGATGTCATCAACCTGACGGCCGCGTCGTCGAGCGACGACACCGAGTTCGACTACCGCCGTGGTGTCCAAGTGGAGGACGACAGCGAAGCGGAGCCGCTGATCGGCCTGCGGTTTGATTACGGATGGTAGGTACGGGGAGCAGGCCGCACGATCGATGGCGGCGAGGCCCCGTGCTGCTTCGGCCAGGGAGGCCCGCGCCCTGCGGCGCGAGGCACCGGGCGCGGCTCGACTTCCCGGACGTCGAGGGGACGGGGGCAGTGAAAAAGGCGACCACTTCGTTCCCTGTCCCTCACTGCGGCCCTACCTCACCTCACGTGTGCGGGCGACGCAGTTGCCGAACACCAAGGAGAGCCGTTTGCAGATCAAGAAGATGCTTGTGGCGATGGTGGCGCTTGTGGCGCTCGCGGCAATCGCGCTTCCTGGACGAGTCGCGGCCGAAGGCCGTGCGCAGCCGTCTGCCGACAGTCCGTTGGGCGCGATGGAGAGTACGGTCAGACGCCGGATGGGCGAGTCGGGAATCGTGGGTCTCGGCGCCGCCATCATCGTGGACCGCGAACTCGCCTGGACGGGGGGATACGGATTCGCCGACAAGGGGCGCGGAGTGCCTTTCGGGCCAGACACGGTCATGAACATCGGCTCGATCAGCAAGACGTTCACCGGCGTGGCGCTGATGCATGCGGTCGAGAAAGGGCAGCTCGACCTGGACAAGGACATCAATGCCTATCTGCCGTTCGAGGTAACCAACCCGTTCTTCCCGAATGAGAAAATCACGTTGAGGCACCTGGCGACACACACTTCGGGCATCACGGACAGACGGCCGGTCTACGAGCGGAGCTACCACTTCGGTGGCGACCCGCCGGAACCACTGGGAGAGTTCCTCGAGGGCTACCTGGCGAGGGGCGGCAAGGATCACTCGGAGGAGAATTTCCTGCGCTTCAGGCCGGGCATGCATCGCGATTACTCGAACATCGCCGCCGGACTGGCAGGCTACATCGTCGAAGTGGCGACGGGGGAAAGCCTCGGTGCGTACGCCAGGCGGCACATCTTCGAACCGCTGGCCATGCACAGGACGACCTGGCGCCTCTCCGAGGTTCCACCGGCGCACCATTCCAAGCTCTACGTCGTGCAGGGTCTGTCCATACCGATCCAGCTCTACGAGGGGACGACCTACCCGGACGGAGGCGTTCGCACGTCGGTTGCCGACCTGTCGAAGCTCTTCATCGCCCTGCTCGGCGATGGACGGTACCAGGGCACGCGCGTCCTCGAGGAGCAGTCGGTCGCGGAGATGACCAGGTTCCAGTACGTCCCGTCGAGCAAGCCGGAGAATGTGAACCTCGTCGGTGCGGACTCGGTGAACTCGGGAATCTTCTGGGCCACGAAGTTCGACACGACCAGGATCGGACACAATGGAAGCGATCCCGGTGTCATGACCATGATGCTCTCCGACCTGGACCGGGAGATCGGAGTCATCCTGTTCGCCAATACTTCGCTCTCCGAACAGGACAGCGGGCACTACGGTGCCATTTTCGATGAGCTCTGGAAGTATGCCGGGGCGTTGAGGGAACAGACGAGGTCCAGGCAACCGTGAATCCAAAGAAGCTCGCTCTCTTGCTCCTGATCCTCGTCCTTGCGGGCTGTGGACTGACGTCATCCCGATGGATCCAGCCCGCGCAAGCGGTACAGCTGGCTGCTGAAGCGGCCCCGGGCGGCGTGCCTGGCGTGTTCGCCGTCCAGGTACAGGCCACGGGCACGCGGGGCGACTTCACCTACTTGAACTCCCAGCCGGATTATCGCGACCAGCGCAATCTCACCATCGCAATCGCACCTGCCGCGGCACGGCAACTCGAAGCGGAACTCGGCTCGCATCCTCGCGTGGCTCTCAGGGGCAAGCGCATCCTGGTCGATGGTGTCGCGGAACGAACCAGGATCCACTTCTTCGCCGATGGGAAGCCGACGGAGAAGTTCTACTATCAGACGCACGTCCGCGTCACCGACCCCGGGCAGATCACGGTCCAGCCCGAGAGCTGACGATCCTTCTCTCGCTGCCTGCCGGAGCAGCACCGCGATGCACCCGGGCGTCAGGCACTGCTGAAAATATCTGGTGGCGGCCCGATTCCGCCCTCGCCTCGCGGATGAAGCACCCGCGCGATGCGAGGCGCGCGTATCTATGCGCCTCGCGCCGTGTATTCGTCCGCGCTTTTCGCGGGATTGACGTGGTGGCGCATGCATGCCCCAATGCCGGAGCCGGGCGTGGGATCCGGCAGTGGGCCAGGCTTGGGGGAGCCTGCGGCACGAACGATGTTCGCCGGGGAGAAACCGCATGGTCGAGAATCGCAAACTCCGTCCGCGCAGCCTGAGCTGTGCACTGCTGTTCGCGCTGGCACTGCCGGCGATGGCGCAAGAGGGCGCCGCTGATCCGGGGCGGACGCCGGCCGATGAGCGCGGCACCACAGCCAGGACCCTCGACGCGGTCACCGTGACCGGCACCCGCATCAAGCGCACCGAGGTCGAGGCCGCGCTGCCGATCATGGTGATGCAGAAGGAAGAGATCGAGGCGCAGGGCATCACCTCCGCCGAGCAGTTGCTGCAGTTCCTCAACGTGGCCAGCAACAGCGCGGACAGCCTGGCGGCCAACAGCGGCATCGCGCCGCCCGACACGCGCGGCAACAACGGGGTGTCGGGCGCCAACCTGCGTGGACAGGGCTCGGATGCGACGCTGGTGCTGCTGAACGGGCGCCGCGTCGCCACCCACGGGCTGGCCGGCCAGGTGGTGGACCTGAACTCCATTCCGTTCGGTGCGATCGATCGCGTCGAGGTGCTGCGCGATGGCGCGTCCGCCGTCTACGGCACTGACGCCATCGGTGGCGTGATCAACTTCATCACCCGCACGGAGTTCCAGGGCCTGTCCGCGACGGCCGGTGCCGACATCGCCCAGGCGCATGGCGGCAACATCTACCGCGCCAGCCTGATGGGCGGCGTCGGTGACCTCGATACGGATCGCTGGAACGTGTGGGCGGCGCTGAGCGCGAAGGAGAACCAGATCCTGCGCGGCGTCGATCGTGACTTCGCCAACAGCTTCCAGCCTGATCGTGGCCTCTCGCCCGACACGCGCGGCACGCCGTTCGCCAACGTGTTCAACCAGTCCGGCGGCATCATCGTCGGCAGCCTGGTCGACCCCGCGGACGGACAGCTGCGCAGCGCGGTCAACCTCCTCGACCTGCCGGGTGGACCCGGCTGCGAGGCCGGCGGCGAGCTGATGGGCCCGTACGACGACCGTGTCTGGAGCTCCAGCGGTTCGCGATACGCGTGTGCGTGGGATTACGGCCGGGCGCGCGTGATCCAGCAGCCCGTGGAGTCCCTGCAGGTCATCGGCCGCGCCACGTTCAAGATGGCCGACGAGCACCAGGCCTACTTCGAGTTCATGGGCTCGAAGGTCGAGTCCAGGCGCCAGTTCGAGGCGCAGCAGTTGTCGTCCTCGACGTCGACCGGTGCGGCGTTCCTCGACCCGACCACCTGGTATCCGCTCAACGACCTCACCCGCGACACCTACGACATGGTGTACGGCGGGCTGGCTGCCTACTTCGGCGAGGACAACCTGGCCTACGGCAACCCCATCGCCTACCGCTGGCGCTGCCTTGCCTGCGGGCCGCGCGAGATCGAGACCGAGACCCGGGCCACGCGCCTGCTGCTCGGCTTCGAAGGCGTGATCGGCCGCTGGGACTACAACGCCGGCCTGTCGCGCGCGGTGAGCCGGGCGGAATCCGTGCTTGGCAACGGCTACTACTTCACGCCGGAGCTGAAGGCACTTCTCGGCAGCGGACTGCTCAACCCGTTCCTGTTGGCGGGGCAGTCGCAGAGCCCGGAGGCCCTCGCGGCCCTCGAGGCAGCGTCGGCGCGTGGCGAGCAGCTGTACGGCGGCGAGAGCACCAGCACGATCCTCGATGCGAGCGTGTCGGGCGGCCTCGGTTTCGCGCTGCCCGGCGGTGAAGTGCAGGCGGCCGTGGGCGTGGACCTGCGCCGCGAGGAGTACGCGTTCACCGGCCCGGAAGAAGCCGCCCTCGGCAACGCCTGGGTCTTTGGCGCACCGGGCGACTCGCAGAACTACCTCCCCGAAGTCAGCCGCGACGTGAAAGCGGCCTTCGCCGAACTCTACCTTCCGGTGTTCGATGCGCTCGAAGTCACCCTCGCCGGCCGCCACGACCGCTACGACGGCTTCGGCAGCACGACGAATCCGCGGTACTCGTTCAAGTACCAGCCGGTGGACTGGCTCGCCTTCCGCGGCGCCTACAGCACGGGGTTCAAGGTGCCGTCGTTCGCGCAGCTGTTCCGCGCCTCGGCCGAGACGCAGTACACGAACCTCGACCTGGCCGACCCGGCGACGTGTCCTGGCGGCATCTACAACCCGCAGGTGGCGGGCTGCGACGTGCAGATCCAGCCCAACATCCTGATCGGCGGCAACCCGGCGCTCGAGCCGGAGGAATCGAAGCAGAAGAGCGTCGGCATCGTGATCGCGCCGACGGCGAACTTCAACGTCAGCCTCGACTGGTGGGAGATCGAGCGGCTGAGCACGATCCGCAGCGGCTTCGACATCGACGACATGCGCGCCGACTACGACCGCTATGCCGCGAACTTCATCCGCGACGCCGACGGCGACATCGTGCAGATCGACCAGCGCTTCATCAACACCGGCGGCAGCCTCATGCGTGGCGTCGAGCTGGATGCCAACCTCACCGGCGAACTGTGGGGTGGCGACTACCACGTGAACCTCAACGGCAGCTACCTGGTGACGTCGCGCAAGAAGGACTTCGACACCGAGCCCTACGGCGACGACCTGGTGGGCAAGTACGAGCCCTACCTGAACCTGCCGCTGGAGTGGAAGCACACGCTGAGCTTCGGCTGGAACAGGGGCGCCTTCACCCACACGCTGACCCAGGTCTATCGCGACGGCTACGAGGACTACCTGCCGCCCGGCATGCGCAACGGCACCTACTTCCCGCCCGACTACGAGGCGGACGTGGACGAGTACATCACCTACAACTACAGCCTGGGCTGGGCGGTCTCGGATTCGATGAAGGCGACCTTCGGCGTCCGCAACCTGTTCGACACCGATCCGCCGTTCACGCTGCGCTACCTCGACCACGGCGACGGCGCCGCGTGGGAATCGCGCATCGCGGATCCGCGCGGGCGTTCGTTCACTGTGCAGTTCGAGTTCAACTACTGGTAACGGTGCACGCTTTCGCTCGCGCGGTGCGCGCGTCGAGTGGACACCTTCACTGCACTTGCGGGCACATGGGTTGGTCGTCGGGAGCTGGCCATGAACACGGTTCTGCTTGCGTTCCTGCTCATCGGGCCAACGCTGTCGGGCGTTGCCGCGGCTCAGCAGCGCGTGGTCCAGGAGAAGCCACCGGCCATCCCTACAGGGCCGTCTGACGCCCCCTGCGAACCCTTCAACAGGCCGCCGCAAGCGGCACTCGACCCTGCCGACTTCTCATTTTCGTTCGAGCAACTCGAGCACTGGTACCGCGTGCCGGGAGAATTCAGCCATCGCCTCGATGGCGACCGGTACGGGTTTGAATCCCTGTCCTTCATCATCACCGACACGCTGCCCGGAGGCGGCCCTGGCCTTCACGTACACGATGCGGAGGAGGCGCACGTCCTGCTGGAAGGGACTGCGCGGTATCAGATGGATGACAGCACGTTTACCGTACAAGCGCCCTACGTAGTCAAAGTGCCCGCGGGGGTGAGACACGCGTTCATCAACGCGGGAGCCCACCCGTTCAAGCTCGTTGCGGTGCTTGCATCAAAGCATCCGGCAACCACCAGGATAGGCCCCAACCCCCTGGTGGCTGTCTGGCAGAGCCAGAACGGCGTTCCGCCCTGTCGTCCGTGACCGACCGAGGAACGCAGCCACCTCGTCCGTGATTCCGGGCGCCTGTCGCCAGGCAGTTCATTCAAGCCGGGGCCGCCATGCGCTCCGGCTCAACCAGGGAGCAACGCAGTGGCCTACATCGACGGTTTCGTGATCGCCGTGCCGACGGCGAACAAGCAGAAGTTCACCGACCACGCCAACCTCGGCGATGCGTTTTTCATCGAGCTGGGCGCCACGCGCGTGCTCGAATGCTGGGCGGACGACGTCCCGGACGGCACGGTCACCGATTTCCGCAAGGCGGTGCAGGCGAAGGACGACGAGACGGTGGTGTTCTCGTGGATCGAATGGCCGGACAAGGCCACGCGCGATGCCGCGTTCGCGAAGATGATGGACGGGAGCGACCCGCGCATGGACCCCGGGAAAAACCCCATGCCGTTCGACGGCAAGCGGATGATCTTCGGCGGATTCACACCGCTGGTGGAACTTGCTGGCAAGGGTTGATGCGAGGAGGGGACCGTCCCGCTCAGGCATCTGAGACGCGACCGACGAGCCATTCGACGATCGCGTCGAATCTCTCCTGGTCGAGGGCGTGCCCACGGTCGACGCGGAGTTCGGTGACGAAATCGCCGCCAACCCTGGCGACGACCTGGTCGGCATCGCGCGAGTACTTGTCCTGCGTGCCCGACACGACCAGTGTCGGGCGAGGCCCGATCGCCGCGAGGACGTCGTGCGTTTCGACGTCGCGGGCGAGCCCCGGCACGGCCTCGAACAGGGTGATCCCGGTGCCCTCGCGGCGGCGCGTGCCGAAACTGCAGACCGCACCGCTGATGCACGCGAACCTGCATCGTGCATCGAGTGCCGCGTGGTAGAGCGCGGTGTAGCCGCCGTACGAGTGTCCTGCCACTCCCACGAGCCGCTCGTCCAGGTCGGCGGCCCGGAGCAGGACGCTCAGCGCCCGCTGGGCGTCATCCAGGCACTTCCTCATCAGCACGTCGCCGTCCAGCAACCGGTAGCTCATCGCGCTGTAGTGCTGGAGCCAGTCGTAATAGTCCGGCTCCACCCCGCGAACCTCGCCCCGCCGGTCCTCGAAGGTGATGGCGTCCGGGGCCAGGACCGCGACGCCCCTTCGCGCGAGCGCCGGCCCGAAGGCCTGGAACGCGTCGCCCACCACGCCCGCCACCTCGCTCTTGCCGAAGTGGAACTCGCCGTTGTGCTGGTGGAAGACGACCACCCCGCCAAGCGTGGCGCGGCCCCTCGGAGTGAACAGGAACGCAGGGATCAGGTCGCCTTCCAGGCCCTCGTACTCGATACGTTCCCGGCTGAAGCCGTCGGCCGCTTCCACGGCGCCCCGCTGGAACGCCACCGGGGTGGGGTCTGCGAGTCCCAGGCGCGCTCGAAGCGACGTGGCGAGGTTGTTCATCATCCGCAATCCTAGCCCGCGACCAGCTGGCACTGGGGACCCTTCGACTTCGTCGCGATGGGCGCGATCGCCACGCCAACCTGACGCGCGTCGCCTGCGGTACGTGGAGGGTCGATCGGCGGGCGCTCGTGGCATCCTCGCGTTCCAGCCACTCCCGCGACAGGCCGCCCCATCCCATGACGCGATCTTCTATCCCCGCCTTCCTGGTCTCGGCGCTGGCGGCTGCCGCGGTGTGGGTCCTGTCGCCCGTCGTGACCGGGCAGGCGGAGCCCTGGGACGCGGGCGGCGGCTATTACGCGTCGGCTCTGGTGCTGGCGGGATTGATGGCCGGGTTCGCCTTCGCCGCGCCGCTGTGGATGTTCTACCTGGGAAGCATCGCCGGGCAGCTGATCTACATGCTGGTATTCCTGCCGGCCGGCCCCTTGATCGTGGTCGGCGTCGGATTCCTGCTGGTGTGGTCGCTGCTGTTCCTCGCCGGCGCCTGGGGCGGCTCACGCCTGCGCGGACGGGCTGGCGGCCGGCGCAACCAGGCCTGATCCCGCATGGACAACCTCATCCACCCGGTCCGCGACAGCGATCCCGCCGCCTGCCACGGACTTGACGACAGTCAATACGGCACCGCGTGGCCGGGTGATACCGTGCCCATCGGAGCGTGACAGGGCGGGTGATGGAAGACGAAGCCAATCGCTGGACGGCGACCCGCAAGGCGGCGCTGGTGCTGGAGATCCTGCAGGGCGAGACGACACTGGCGGAGGCCAGCCGGCGTTTCGGGGTGGCGGAGACGCTGGTCGCGTCCTGGGTCGACGACGCCCGGCGCGAGATCGGCAGCGGCCTGCGGGCGCAGCCGGAGACTGCGCGCCGGCACTGGATGGACCAGGTATGGATCCGCAACCTGCTCGATGCCTCAGACGAGGCGATCTACTTCAAGGACCTCGAGAGCCGCTTCATCCGCGTGAGCGTGGGCCTCGCCGGGCTGCACGGCCTGACCCAGGAGCAGATGCACGGCATGACCGATTTCGACCTGTTCGCGGGGACGCACGCCGCGTCCGCCTTCGCCGACGAGCAGGAGATCATCCGCACCGGCGTGCCGGTGGTGAACAAGGAAGAGTGCGAGGCCTTTGCCGACAGGGCGACGCGCTGGGTGGCGACCAGCAAGTTCCCGCTGCGCGACCTCGAAGGCGCGATCATCGGCACCTTCGGCATCTCGCGCGACATTACCCGGCGGGTCCTCGCCGAGCAGGAGATGGTGCGGCTGGCGGAACGCTCGGCGGCCGCCAACGCCGAACTCGGGCGCATCGAAGCGCAGTTGCGCGCGGTCCTCAACGGCTCCTCCGATGCGATCGCCCAGTACACCGCCGACCTGCGCTACCGCTACATCAACCCGGCCGGCGAGCGCCTGCGCGGCATGCCGCTGGCCGAACTGGTGGGCCGGACCGACCGCGAGACCGGCCTGGAACCGGCGAACCTCGATTCGTGGGAATCGGCACTGCGGCAGGTGGTGGAAACGGGCACGCCCGGCGAGCACGAGTTCGCCATCACGGGACAGGGCGGGCAGACGGGCTGGTTCCACAGCACGCTGTCGCCGGAGACCGGCCGCGACGGCAGCATCGTCGGCGTGCTCTCGTCCACCCGCGACGTCACCGCGAGCAAGGTGGCCGAGCTCGCGCTGACCCACCAGGCGATGCACGACCCGGTCACGGGGCTGGCCAACCGCTACCTGCTGATGGATCGCCTGGGCCAGGCCATCGTCCGCCTCGGACGCACGCCGGGGCGCGTGGTGCTGATCTTCATCGACCTCGACAGCTTCAAGGCCGTCAACGATTCCTACGGCCATGAAGTGGGCGACCAGGTGCTGATCGAGCTCGCGCGGCGGCTGTCGGTGCTGGCGCGGCGCGAGGACACCGTCGCGCGCCTGGGCGGCGACGAGTTCGTGGTGCTGTGCGAGAACGTGCAGGGCGAGGCCAACGTGCGCGAGATCGCCGCGCGGATGCTGGGTGCGCTGGCCGAGCCGTTCGCGGTGGGCGCCGGGCCGCAGGTACGCCTGTCGGCGAGCGTCGGCGTCGCCGTGACCGCCGATGCCTCCACCTGCGCGGCGGACCTGCTGCGGCATGCCGACACCGCCATGTACAGGGTGAAGCAGCAGGGCCGCGATGGCTTCCACATCTTCGACCCGTTGGCCGACATCGCCGCCGAGGGCAAGCTGCAACTGGAGGCCGACCTGCAGCACGCGCTGGAGCGCGGCGAATTCGCCCTTGTCTACCAGCCCCTGCTCTCGCTGGCCGACCAGCGCCTGCTGGGCTTCGAGGCCCTGCTGCGCTGGCAGCACGCCACGCGCGGCACGCTGCTGCCTGGGGAGTTCCTGCCCCTGGCCGAGCGCATGGGCCTGATGGGGCGCATTGGCGCCTGGGTGCTGGGCACCGCCTGCGGGCGCCTGGCCGCCTGGTCGTCCGCACCCGGGCAGGGCGCATGCGGCCCGGAGCCGATGATCATGTCGGTCAACGTGTCGGGCAGCCAGCTGCGTGCGGCAGGCCTGGCCGGCCAGGTGCGCGCCGCCCTCGCCGCCCACGGCATCGCGCCGTCGTCCCTGCGGCTGGAAATCAGCGAACGCGAACTGATGCACGACGACCCGCGCGTGGCCGCGGTGCTGGACGAGCTCGGAACCGTCGGCGTGCAACTCGCGGTCGATGATTTCGGCGCTTCGCTGGGATCGCTGGCGCGCCTGCCGCGGATCCCGGTGAGCGTGGTGAAACTGGGCCGCATCGACGACGAGCGCCAGCGCGAGCTGGTCGCGGCCGTCATCGCCACCGCCCATGGGCTGGGCATGAGCGTGGTCGGTGGCGGCATCGAGGATGCCGGCCAGCTTGCTGCCCTGACGGCAATGGCCTGCGACAATGGCCAAGGCTTCCTGCTCGGCCGGCCGCTCGACGAGGCGGCTGTTGCGCACCTGCTGCGCACGGGGCAAGCGTTCGCCGGCGTCTGAGCACGCCGCGCGACGGCGACAGATCATGAAGGACCGCATGCAGATCCGTATCGACGCCCTGGAAAGCCCGGTCGTGCACGCGTTGCTCCGCGAGCACCTCGAGGCGCTGGCACCCACGGCGCCGGCGGAGAGCCGGCACGCGCTCGACCTCAGCGGGCTGCGCCGGCCCGACGTCAGCTTCTGGTGCATGTGGGACGGCCCGGCGCTGGCCGGGTTCGGGGCGCTGAAGCAGCTGACGGACGCGCATGCCGAGATCAAGTCGATGCGCACGGCGCGCGCCTATCTCCGCCAGGGCGTCGCGCGGGCGATGCTGCGGCACCTCGTCGACGAGGCGGCAGCGCGCGGGTATGCGCGGATAAGCCTGGAGACGGGGTCGATGGCCTTCTTCGAGCCGGCGCGGCGCTTGTATGCATCGTTCGGGTTCGTGCCCTGCCCGCCCTTCGGCGACTACCGCCCCGACCCGAACAGCGTGTTCATGACGGCGCTCGTGCAGGCGCTGGCGCGTCCCGCACAGGTCGGGTCGATTGCGGACACGGCTGTCATGGACGTGGCGGCCGGCGGACACTGATGTCGCGCACCGTCCGCGCTGGAGCGCTTCTTCGGCGGCGGGCGCGACGAGCACACGCTGGCGTTGCTGGAGGCGGGGCGTAACGTGCGTTAGCAGGCCGATGCTGCCCCGCGGTTGTGGCATGCTCCGCCCGCCTGTTTCGTCCCCGCACCTTTCTCCGGGACTCTTGCCGACAAGGATTTCGATGCGCCTCGCTGGCCGGATCGTCGACTGGAACGATGACAAGGGGTTCGGGTTCGTCGTGCCCAGCGGCGGCGGCGACCGGGCGTTCGTGCACGTCAACGACTTCCAGCGCGGATCGCGGCGCGCCGTCGAAGGCGACCTCATCTCATACCTGCCGTCGCGGGATCGGCGCGGCCGCCTCAAGGCCTCGCAGGTCCGCCACGCCGGACAGAGGATCGAGGTACCGCGCGTGCCTTCGCGCATTCCGCGCGTGACGATCGGTGTCGGAGCACTGCTGGCGATAGCCTTGCTCGCGCTCGTCGGACCCGTCCCCATGGCGCTCGCCCTCGCCTACTACGCGATGAGCCTCGTGTCGTTCCTCATGTACGCGGCGGACAAGGCGTCGGCCGGACGCGGCGGACAACGCACCCCCGAGAACACGCTCCATCTGGCGGACCTGCTGGGTGGATGGCCCGGCGCGCTCATCGCGCAGCAGCGGTTCCGCCACAAGACGATCAAGCAGCCGTTCCAGCTGGTGTTCTGGGCGACGGTCGTGCTCAACCTGATCGCCGCCGCCTGGCTGGTGCGTACCGGGCTCGCCGCCGAGCTGGGGCTGTCGATCCTGGGCTGATCCGCAGCCGCCGCTGGGGTGCACGCATCCCGCCCCCGGTCCCTGTGGCACTCTCGAGATCGAAGCCTAGGAGACCCCACCACAGACAGGAGAACCCCGATGCCCCTGGACAGCAAGGACATCCTGCTGGCGGCCAACGCCCAGGTCGCGCAAGGCAACAACGAAGGCTTCCTGGAGTGGTGCACGGACGACATCGTGTGGACGATGGTCGGCGGCCGCACCATCCGCGGGAAGGACGCGCTGCGGGATTGGATGGCAGCCGAGTACGCGGAGCCGCCGACGTTCGACGTCTCCGACCTGATCGCCGAGGGCGACCACCTGGTGGCGGTGGGCAACATCACGCTCAAGGACAAGGACGGCGAAGTCATCGCCTACGCCTACAGCGACGTCTGGCGGCTGCGCGGCGGCAGGCTGGCCGAGCTGAAGGCGTACGTGGTGGAGATCGGACCCGCCTGAGGCCGGCACCCTCCACCCCTGTCCGGGAGAGCTGCGAGCCCTGTGGACATTTCCGCTGAGCGTGCCGGGGTGACCGCAGCACCACGTTCCCTGCGTTGGATGGGGTGCCGATGCGCGCCAGGCAGGCGGGCCGGCAGGCAGGAGACGCCATGACCCGTTATCTGATCGAACGCGACATCGCGGGCGCCGGCGACATGTCCGCGCAGGCGCTGCGCGACGCCTCCAGGCAGTCCAACGAGGTGCTGGCAGGCATGGGCGCGGACATCGCCTGGGTCCACAGCTACGTCGCGGGCGACAGGATCTACTGCGTCTACGACGCCTCGAGCGAATCACGCATCCGCGAGCACGCGGAGAAGTCCGGCTTTCCGGCGAACCGGATCACCCCGATCAGTGCGGTGATCGACCCCTCGACGGGGGATGGCTGACCGCTGCGCTGCAGCGCCCAGCGACGGGCAGCTGCCACGGGCGGTCGTATCGCAGACTCCGCAGCACTTGATCCTGATCAATACGCCCGCGTATGCGCGAACGGACACTGGTGGCGTCCCCACTGGAGTCCACCATGCCGCAGTTCCCCCGCCTCGCCCTCGTCGCCGCCCTCTCCCTCGCTACCCTGCCGGTCGCCGCGCAGTCGCGTGGCGACTGGGCCTTCACCGTCGGCGCGCACCAGGTCTCGCCGAAGTCCGACAACGGCGCCCTCGCCGGCGGCACGCTTGCCGTCGATGTCGGCAATGACGTGCGGCCGACGGTCACCGCCGAGTACTTCATCCGCGACAACCTCGGCATCGAAGTGCTGGCGGCGCTGCCGTTCGAGCACGACATCGCCATCGACGGCCTGGGCACCGTGGGCAGCACCCGCCACCTGCCGCCGACGGTCAGCCTGCAGTACCACTTCAACAGCGAGGGCGCGGTGTCACCCTTCCTCGGCGCGGGCATCAACTACACCGCGTTCTTCGAGGAGGAGACCGCAGGCGCACTGGCCGGCAGCAGGCTGTCGCTGGACGACTCTTGGGGTGCCGCGGCCCATGCCGGCGTGGACTTCGCCGTGGGCGAGCGCGGTGCGATCCGAATCGACGTGCGCTGGATCGACATCGACACCGACGTAAGCCTGGACGGGGCCGACCTCGGTACCGTCGCGATCGACCCGCTCGTCTGGGGCGCGGCCTGGCGTTTCTCGTTCTGATCCGGCGCCGATGGCTGCCCGGCCTCAGCGGCGCGGGCAGTCGCCGGTGCGGACGAAGGCAAGGTCTTCGTAGTCGTAGCTGAAGTCGGCCTCCGGGTCGACCTTGGCCATCGTCAGCCGTTCCGGTCGCGCGCGGTCGCCGGCGAAGACGAGCCAGGCTTCGGCATCGACGTCGGCATCGTCCCAGTCGACGAGCAGGCGCTCGCCGGTGCGCAGGACGCGGCCCGAGAGCTTCGGTGACTTCGCCGCCTCGAAGCGCATGCCCTCGCCCGCCGCGCAGATCGACACCTCGCCGAACCACGGATCGCGCCAGAGGCCGGCCCAGGCCGCGCCATCGCGTGCGGTCACCTGCGTGCGCGGGGCAACGGCCACATCGCGGCCCGCGTCGGCCGCCGGCGCCGCCTCCTCCGTGCGCCGCTCACGCTCCGCAGCCAGCAGACCGGCGTAATGGGCCACGTCGTGCCCGGCCTCCGGCGCCGTGAACTGCTTCACCAGCACCTGTGTCAGCACGGTGCGGGCCTCGTCGGCGTTGCCGTTGACGAGGATGACGAAGCCGGCATTCTTCTCCGGCAACAGCGTGAGCGCCGAATACATTCCGGAAAGCGTGCCGGTGTGCGACACCTTCCAGCTGCCATCGACGTCGGTGAGCCGCCAGCCGTAGCCGTAGGCCGAGAAGTGGCTGTTGTCCCAGGCGCGCATGCGTCGCGACAGCGGCATCGGCGTGTGCGCCGTCCACACCGCCTCGCGCTGGGCCTGCGACAGCCATGGTTTGCCGCCGACCAGGCCCACGGTGTCCGGCGACAGCCACATGCGCGCCCACGCCAGCATGTCCTCGAGGCTGCAGCGGATGCCGCCGGCGGCGGCCATCGGCACGTCGGGCACCACGTCACCGTCCTCACGCATGGCGACGTTGCGGCCGTCGACGCGCATGTGCGGCTGGGCGACGTTGCCGGCATCGTCGACGCGCCACTCGCCGACGCGGCAACGGTCCAGCCCGAGCGGTGCGAACACCTCGCGCCGCATCAGCTCGTCGTAGCGCGCGCCCCCCGCCGCCGCGGCGACCTCGCCGGCGACGATGTACAGCGTGTTGTCGTAGGCATAGCGCGAGCGGAAGCTGGTTTCCGGCACCAGGTGCGCGAGCCCCGCGATCACGTCGTCGCGGGTGAACAGGTTCGGCTCCGGCCACAGCATCAGGTCGCCGGCACCGGCGCCCAGGCCGCTGTTGTGGATCAGCAGGTCGCGCACCTGGATCTCGCGCGTGACCCAGGGATCGTGCATGCGGAACCCGGGCAGGTGCTTCACGACCGGATCGTCCCAGGCGAGCTTGCCTGCATCCACCAGCCGCGCCAGCAGCGCAGTGGTCATGGCCTTGCTGTTGGAGGCGATCTTGAAGATGGCTTCGCGGTCGATGGCCTCGCCCCCGCCGGCGACCAGCTCGCCGCGTGTCTCGACCGCGGTGACCCGGCCGCCCTCGACGACGCCCACGGCAATCCCCGGGAGGTCGTAGCGCGCAACCACCTCGTCGACGGCGGCGCGCACCGCCGCCGGCGTCTCCTCGGCCGCCGATGCACTGCCCGGCCGGAAAAAAAGCGCGGCTGCCAGAGCAACCGCGCAAAGGACCCGCTCGCACATCGCCATCACCCAGCCGTCATGGGAAACGCCGCCGGCAGGTGCGGGCGGCGCTACCGTGGTCAGAAGTTGTACGTCACCACCAGCTGCGCGTAGCGCGGCGCCTGCCAAACGGTGCCCTGCCCGAAGTAGGGCATCACCGTGCCGGGGGTGCTCTCGTAGCGGGAATGCACGTTGATCTCGGTCTGGCTGTTGAACAGGTTGTAGACCAACAGGCGCGCCCGCAGGTCGATCCCCTCGACAGGCAGCATCCAGGTCACGTTGACGCCGACGTCCTTGACCCAGGGCATGCGGCCGAAGGCGCCGCGCTCGGAGTAGACGAACTCCCGCGTCGCCGGGTCGCCGCAGTTGGCGACGCACAGCCAGCCGGAGCCGCCCCCGCTGAACTCACCCGGGCCACCGGCACTGCGGCGGTCGTCCGGCCAGGCCACGCCGAACGCAGTGATCGGTCCGCCGGAACGCGCGGACACGGTGGCGCCGAAGCTCCACGACTCGTTGAGCCTGTAGCTGCCACGCAGCTTGAACTGGTGGCGGAAATCGTTGAACAGGACGCCGTAGCGCTCGTTGTTGGCAGGATGGTCGTAGTGCTGCACGAGGTTGGTGTCGGCGTAGCCGGTGTCGGAGTTCACCGGGCCTTCGAGGTTGCCCTCGCTCTTGGACCAGAGATAGCTGGCGTTGAACGCCCATTTGTCGTCCCAGGCGCGGTCCACCTGGAACTCCACCGCCTTGTAGGTACGCCTGGGCTTCTTGTAGCCCATGACCGCGCCATCGCCGAACGACGCGATGTAGCCGTCCTTCGAGGAATCGAACTCGACCCAGTCCTCCGTGTCCGGGCACCACAGGGTGACCGACTCGCCCGGGTTGATGATGGGCCAGTCGCCCGAGTACCAGTCGCATCCCGCGACATGGTTGATGCGCGCGTCTTCCACGGCGCGCGTCACCCGGCGGTAGGTGGCGTTGACCCCGTACGACCAGGCCTCGTTGACCGCCTGCTGGAAGCCAAGGATGAACTCGTCCTGGAACACCTGCTTCAGGTCCCTGGCGACCGCGGTGCGCACGTCATCGGGCGCGGGTGCGTTCATGTCGGTATTGACCGGGCCGATCTGGTCGCCGAGGTTCGGCGAGAGATACGGCCTGCCGGTGATCGGGTCCGCGACCTCGCTCCAGCCGTCGAACACGTAATAGGTGTGCTCGTCGGTCGTGCCACCGCCGAAGTAATCGGTCAGCTTGTTGGTCAGCGGCAGGTAATAGCGGCCGGCGTTGCCGAACAGCTTGGTCGTGCCATCGCCGCGCATGTCCCAGCTGAAGCCCACGCGCGGCGAAATCATGTCCTCGAAGTCGGCCCGGGCAAACGTTGCGCCCGAGGCGAGCTTGTTGTGGAACTTGTCGAACCGCACGCCAAGGTTCAGGAGCACGTTCGGCGTCACGCTCCAGTTGTCTTCCAGGTAGAACGCCTGCATCTCGGTCGAGACCGGCGCGCCGGTGATGTAGCGGCGCGCATCGACGATCCGGGTGACGCCATCAGGCACGACGGTGCCGTTCAGCGAGCTCCCGGGCTCGACGGTCTGGACCTGGTAGCTCCGGCCATCGCCCGGATACCGGGTTGCGCTGTCGGAGTCGAGGATTTCCTGGTCCACGCCGAACCGCAGGAGGTGGTCACCCAGCGTCCACTCGAAGTCGAGCCGTGCCGCCTCGCGCTCGTCGACGCGATTGTTGATGCCGAGGTTGGTCGGATGACAGCCCCAACCCGACCTGGCCTGGTTCGCCACGGTCACGATGCTGCAGCCCGGATCCCATGGACTGCTGTTGAAGTTGTTGCGCTCGTTCACGCCGTACATCGCCTTGGCCGTGAAGTTGTCGCCGAAGTGTCCGGTGTAGGTCACCGACCAGTTCTCGCCGCCGGTTTCGGAGACCGATCCTCCGGTCAGGTTGCCCCGCTCGCGCGTGTCCCAGTCGTAGTCGTAGATGCTCGTCTCCGACTCGGCCTTGTCGGAGAACGCCAGCAGTTCCAGCGAATGGTTGTCGTTGATGCGCCAGTCGAGCTTGGTGCCCCAGAAGTCGTTGTCGCCCGTGGTGAGCCAGGCCTCGCTGGTGTCGAAGTCGCGCGGCTTGTTGTCACGCATCTCGTACATGGCGAAGAAGAACAGGCGGTCCTGCACGAGGGCGCCGGATGCCCACACATTGGCCTTGTAGAACGAGGTCTTGTCGCGGCTGGTGCGATCGCGCTCGTCGATGGTCCCGTCGTCGTGGAAGTGGTCCTCGCGGGACGACTGCCAGGCGGAGGGCTCCATCGTCAGCTCGACGCCGGCCTCGAACTCATTGCCGCCGGAGCGGGTCACGGCGTTGATGACGCCACCGGTGCTCCGGCCGAACTCGGCCGAGTAGCCGCCGGTCTTGACCTGGAACTCCTCGTAGAAGCCGAACGGTACCGACGAGAAGCCCTGGCGCCGATACGGGTCGGTGACGTTCAGGCCATTGATGTAGACCGCGTTCTCTGCCACCGACGCGCCGCCGAAGGTGAGGCCGCCGAAGGTGGCACCCGACGACACCACGCCCGGCGCCAGCAGCGCGACCGAAGCGAGACTCTGGTCGACCGGCAGCAGTGCCAGCTCCTCGCGCCGGATGTTGGTGGCCGACTCCGTGGAGCGGACGTCGACCCGGTTGAGGACCCGCGAGCCGATCACCTCGATCGCGGCGAGCTCGGAGACACCGCCCGCGAGATTGACGGTGGCGGTGCCGCCGAGCGGCACGTTCACCGTCACCGGCTCGCCGACCTGCTGTCCGCCGCGGGTGACCGTCAACGTGTAGTCACCGACCTGCAGTTGCGCGAGCCGGTAGGTGCCGTCGGCGCCCGCGGACACGGCCCGGGTTGCCCCCGTGCTGGCATTGGTGATGGTGATCTGGTCGCCGGCATTCGCGCGGCCGGCAACCGCGCCGGTCGCGCTCTGCGCCATCGCCACCGGCGTCATCGAGGACAGGCAGGCCCCGAGGGCCAGGCAGAGGGCGGCGCGTCGGAACGTGGTGTGGCTGGCCTTCATTGCGGTTCTCCCCGGAACAGGTGCAAGTTGGGTGGCGTGGTCGTCGCGTCAGCTGGCATCGGGCGGCAGCATCTGCCACTCGAAGTCGTAGTCCCACTGGTCGAAATACAGGTTGCCGCCCGTCCACTCGGCTTCGCCGCGCTGCAGGTCGACGGTTTCGGAACGGAAGTGGCGCTTGGCCGGCACCAGCGGGCGCGACCAGTCGTCGTTGAAGGCGATGCGGTAGGCGTCGAAGCCGCCCAGGTAGAAGCCGGCGAGCTCCGGTGCGGCGCCGGGCAGGCGGCCGAAGGTCACGTCCATCGGCACCCAGCCGTAGGGCGCCAGGTACAGCCAGCCCCAGTCATGCATGTTGTCGTAGCCGGCGTCGGAGAAGATCCAGCCGGACTGCCAGCGCGCGGGGATACCGTTCATGCGCAGCAGGGTGATCAGCAGCAGGGTCTGCTGGCCGCAGTCGGCATGGCCCTGGTCGAGGGCGTGCTGGCCGATGTTGGAGATCGTGGAGTACTCGCGCGCGCCGGCCCAGGGGATGCTGTCGACGGCGTCGAACAGCTTGCGGGCGATGCGGTAGGGGTTGGTCTCGTCGCCGACGATGCGGGCGGAGTGCAGGCGCATGGCGTCGCTGAAGACCACGTGCGGCGGGCGCTCGGCGAGGAACGGTGCGAGTTCCGGCGTCGGCGCCACCGGCACCACGCGCTCGGGGTCGATGTCGGCGTACTGCGCGGACACGGTGAGTTCGTAGGACACCGAGAACGCCGTCGGCTCGCCGGCGCGTGCCGCCTTCTCGAAGGACACGGTGCGCTGCAGGGTCCCTTCGGGGGCCAGCGTGTGCGCGGCGGGCTCGGTCGCGAGCAGGCGGATGTCGTCCTGCTGGCCCGGCAGCGAACGCGGGAACGGGATCCAGGCGCGAACGGTCTCGCCGGCCGGCACCGCATCGGCGTCGACGGTGAGCGACTGGGTGACGCGCACGCGCCGCGGCGCGACGCTGGATTCGCCGGTTTCAAGCGCCTGCGTACGCACTTCCTCGTGGTGGGCGTGCGGGCGCTCGAACGGGCTGTCGTGGAACGGCTTCGGGTCGGCGCGGCGCGCGCGGGCCTCCGCGCTCAGCCGGAACAGGTTGGACGGCGCGCGGTTGAAGTACAGCGTGCGCCCGTCGATGACGCGGCGTTCGAGGAGCCCGGCGGCATCCCAGCGTGCGAACTCGGCGTCGGTGAGGTCGGGCACCTGCCGGCGCACGCCGGCCTTCGCGGCTGCGGCGTCGAGGGTGAAATCGAGCAGGATGCGGCGCATGCGCTCGCGCTGGTAGTCGAGGGCGCGGCGGGTGGCCGGGTCCGCGCCGGCGGAGAGGCCGGCGGCGATGCGCTGTTCGGCACCGGCGAAATCGCCCGCGTCGATGAGCGCCACGACCACGGGGGGCGCATCGACACCCGGATCCGGGTTGTCCGGGCCGGCGGCGATGGCGAGCGCGGCGGCGCAGGCAAGCAGCGCCGCACAGGCGACGGCCCAGCGGCCGCGCACGGCGGTGCGGGTGGCTGGCATCTCGACGGTCTGCACCTGGGTCCGCACGTCCATCCACCCCCGGGATACGGCGACACGGCTGTGTAACATGGTGGTCAGAGACCGTCAATAAATTATTCACCGAGGTTGATTTCGTCGAATGATGTATTCCATGATCGCCGCAGCCGGCTCCGGTCGCGGTGCCGGCACGTGCGCGGGGGATCGCTGATGGCAACGGAACGGCGGCTGTGGGCAGGACGCACGATGCTGGCCCTGGTCCTGGGACTGGCCGCGCTCGGCGTGCAGGGGAGCGTGCCGCAGCCGGGCAACGACCACGATGTCCCCGGCATCCGGCCCGACCACCTGACAGCCGAGTACTGGGTGCGGCGCCTGGACCAGCCGCACCGCGCGGTGCTCGACACCGACGCCGTGGCCGCGCAGAACGCGCGGATGCGCGCGCAGGACAAGGCACTCCACGACCTGGAGGCGTTGCCTGCGGAACTCGACGGCACGCGCGTCCGCGGCTGGATCGAAGGCCTCGCGACGCGCCCATCGCGCGCGATGTACGACGAGCGCGGGGAGCGCGTGCGCGACGCGCGCTTCGACGCGATCCTGGAGAACCGCGCGCTCGACGCCGTGCCGGCACGGCAACCGGTCCGCTACGGCATGGTGGTGCGGCGCGCGGACCTGCGTGCGTTCCCCACCAGCCTGCGCGTGTTCAACAGCCCCGACGACCACGACATCGACCGCTTCCAGGAGTCGGCGCTGTTCCCGGGCACGCCGGTGGTGGTGGCCCACGCGAGTGCCGATGGCGAGTGGCTGTTCGTGGTCAGCGAGACCTATGCCGCCTGGATCGAGGCGCGCCACGTCGCGCTGGGCGGGCGCGACGCGGTCCTGGCCTACGGCCGCCGCGCCCCGTACCTCGTCGTCACCGGCGCCACCGCACGCACCGTATTCACGCCCGAGGCCCCCGCGGTGTCGGACGTGCAGCTGGAGATGGGCGTGCGCGTGCCGCTGCGCGCGGACTGGCCGGGCGACACGCCGGTGAACGGCCAGCATCCGTTCGCCTCGCACGTGGTCGAGCTGCCGGTGCGGCGGGACGACGGCACGCTCGACTTCGCGCCCGCGCTGGTGCCGCGCAGCGCCGACGTCGCCACCGATTACCTGCCACTCACCGACGCGAACGTGATCCGCCAGGGCTTCAAGTTCCTCGGCGAGCGCTACGGATGGGGGCACTCCTACAACGCGCGCGACTGCAGCGGCTTCGTTTCGGAGATCTACCGCAGCATGGGCGTGCTGATGCCGCGCAACACGCGCGACCAGTCGGTGAGCCCGGCGCTGGACACGCTGTCGTTCGAGGGCCTGGACCACGCCCGGCGCCTGGAACTCCTCCGCGACACCCGCGTCGGCGACCTGGTCTACATCCCGGGCCACGTGATGATGGTGATCGGCCACGAGGACGGGATGCCGTACGTGATCCACGACACCAGCGGCATGACGTATCGCCGCGACGACGGCAGCCTGCGCCGGCTGGCGCTGAACGGCGTGGTGGTGACCCCGGTGCTGCCGATGCTGTCCGATGCCGACACACCCACCGTCGACCGGATCACGACGATCCAGCGCATGCGCCCCTGAGGCGCGCGCGTCCCCTGCCTGCCGCCGAGCAATGAAGCCGAGCCCATGAAGATCACCCAGGTCAGTCTCGGCATGCTGCGGGTGCCGCTGAAGACGCCGTTCAAGACCGCGCTGCGCACGGTCGACACGGTCGAGGACATCGTGGTCAGCGTGCATACGGACGGCGGCCACGTCGGGTACGGCGAGGCCGCGGCCACCGCGGTGATCACCGGCGACACCCATGGCTCGATCGTGGAAGCGATCCGGCACTACATCGCGCCGCGCATCGTCGGCCGCGAGATCGCCGACCTCAACGCGATCACCCACCTGATCCAGACCGCGCTGGAGCGCAACACCAGCGCCAAGGCCGCGGTCGAGATCGCGGTGTACGACCTGTTCGGGCAGCTCTACGGGGCGCCGCTGTACCGGATGCTCGGCGGCGGCGACCCGGTGGTGACGACCGACATCACCATCAGCGTCGACTACATCGACAAGATGGTGGCCGACTCGCTGGCGGCGATCGAGCGCGGCTTCGAATCGCTGAAGATCAAGGTCGGCAAGGACATCGGCGTCGACATCGAGCGGGTCAAGGCGATCCATGCCGCTGTCGACGGCCGCGCCCTGCTCCGCCTGGATGCCAACCAGGGCTGGACCCCGAAGCAGGCGGTGGCGGCGATGCGCGCGCTGGAGGACGCCGGCGTGCACCTGGAACTGCTGGAACAGCCGGTGCCCGCGCGCGACCTGGTGGGGCTGAAGTACGTCACCGACCGCGTGCACACGCCGGTGATGGCGGACGAAAGCGTGTTCGGGCCGGCGGAGGTGATCGAGCTGATCCGGCTGCGCGCGGCCGACATCATCAACATCAAGCTGATGAAGACCGGCGGCATCTCCAACGCCGTGCGCATCGCCGACATCGCCGCGGTGCACGGGGTCGACTGCATGATCGGCTGCATGATCGAGACCAGCATCAGCGTGGCCGCGGCGGTGCACCTGGCGATCGCCAAATCCTCGGTGATCACCAAGGTCGACCTCGATGGGCCCTCGCTTTGCGCGTTCAACCCGGTTGACGGGGGGGTGCTGTTCAACGAATCCGAGATCTCGGTGGGCGATGCCCCAGGGCTGGGCATCCGCGGCATCCGCGGCCTCGAGCCGCTCGACGGCGCGGAGGCCGCGCGCCGGTGAACGCGGCCGCCACGGAAGGCCGATGCCCCCGCTGCTGAGGATCCGCGGCGAGCGCGACCGGATGTCGGCGATCGAGCGCCGCATCGCCGACTTCATGCTCGAGAACGCGCACCTGCTGCGTGACTACTCCTCGCAGCAGCTGGCGGACGCACTCGGCATCAGCCAGTCGAGCGTGGTGAAGTTCAGCCAGAAGCTGGGCTTCAAGGGCTACCCGGACCTCAAGTACTCGATCGGCGAGTCGCTCGCGCGCGGCGACGGCAACACCCTCGACGGGGGCCAGGCGGACGAGGCACTGCACCCGCACGCGGCGCTCGCGGGCATGCTGTGGCAGGCCAAGGCGCAGGCCGAGCAGGCCACGCGCGTGCTCAACCCGCCCGACCGGCTGGACGCGATCGCCGCGGCCATCCGCGGCGCCGGCAAGGTGTTCGTGGTCGGCGCCGGCCAGGACAGCATCGTCGCGCGCGCGTTCTCGATGAAGCTGTCGATGCTGGGCATCCTCGCCCTGCACCACTACGACCCGGTGCTGATGCCGGTGGGGACCTCCTCGGCCGGACCGGGCGACCTGCTGCTGGTGTTCTCCGAACACGGCGGGCAGGCGGCGCTCTGCCACACCGCGCGCCTGTTCCGCGAACGCCAGGGCACGGTGGTCTCGGTGACCCGGCACAGTGCCAACCCGCTGCGCGCGCACGCCGACATCCCGCTGCTGGTGTCCGCGCACGAGCCGCGCAGCCACGTCGAGCTTCTGCTGTACCAGGCGGCGTTGCAGCACCTGCTGGATCTCGTGTTCCTCTTGCTGTGCCGGGACGAGGCCCACCTGCGCGCGCTGGATGCGAACATCGAGGACCTGCAGGCGATGGCGACGACATGAGCGCGATCCCGCTTCCGAATGCACGTTCCGGCGCGCGCTTCCGTGGCGCGGCGCGCGCCTGGCTCGTTGCGGCGCTGGCAGTGCTCGTGGGCGCCTGCGCGCACGAACCGTCGGGAACCCCCGCCCTACCGTGGGACGGCGCGCGGCAAATGGTGCTGGTGACCACCGCTGGCTGGGACGCCACCGGCGGCACGCTGCGCCGCTACGAGCGCGCTGCCGATGGCGCCTGGGTGGCGGTCGCGGAGGCGGTCCCGGTGACCGTTGGCCGCAGCGGCAGCGCCTGGGGCATCGGACTGCATCCCGCGCAGCCGGGCCAGGCCAAGCGCGAAGGCGATGGCCGCGCACCCGCCGGCGTGTTCGCGCTCGGCACCGCGTTCGGCTATGCCGACGGCGTCGACACCGCTCTGCCCTACGCCGCCATGGACGCCCGCGACTGGTGCATCGACGTGCCGGCGTCGCCGCTCTACAACCGCATCGTCGACAGCACCGAGGTCGGCGAGGCGGCGGTGGCCGACTCCACCGAGCCCATGCGCCGCGACATCCACGCCGATGGCGACCAGCGCTACCGCCTGGGCCTGGTCATCGAACACAATGCCGCCGCTGTTCCGGGCGCCGGCAGCTGCATCTTCGCGCACCTGTGGAAGGCGCCCGGGGTCGCGACCGCCGGCTGCACCGCGATGCCGGAGCCGGCCATGCAGGCGTTGCTCGCCTGGCTCGACCCGGACGCGCAGCCGGTGTTCGTGCTGCTTCCCCTTGCCGAGCACGAACGGCTATCGTCCAACTGGCGCCTTCCCGCGCCCTGACGGAACCGCTCCTGCATGTCGAAGACCGCCCGCGTCCTGCTCGCGCTCGTCCTGGGCGCCATCGTCGGGCTCGCCCTTGCCTTCCACGACCCCGCCGTCGCCGGCCGTGCCGCGGACCTGGTCGAACCGATCGGGCGCCTGTGGCTCAACGCACTGCAGATGACCGTGGTGCCGCTGGTCGCGGCGCTGGTGGTGGTGGGCGTCAATACCGCGGCCGATGCCGCCGCCTCCGGCCGCACCGCGCGCCAGGCGATGGCGGTGTTCGCGGTGCTGCTGCTGGCCTCGGGCACCTACGTCGCCATGGCGGCGCCGGCCCTGCTGTCGCTGGTGCCGCGCGACCCGGCGCTGGTGGAGGCGATGCGCGCGGCGATCGGCGGCGCCGGCGTCGAGCCCGGGCGCGCGGCGAGTTTCGGCGAGTGGATTTCCACCGTGATCCCCAGCAATGCGCTTGCCGCGGCGGCGGCCAACGCGATGCTGCCGCTGGTGGTGTTCGCGCTGTTCTTCGGCTTCGCGCTGACGCGTATCGAGCCGGACCGCCGCGCGCGCCTGCTGGAACTGGTGCAGTCGATCGGCGACGTCATGATCACCATCGTGCGCTGGGTGCTGTGGGCGGCGCCGCTGGGCGTGTTCGCGCTGGTATTGGCGGTGTGCGCGCGCGTGGGCCTGGGCGTCATCGGCACGCTCGGCTGGTACATCCTGCTGCTGTGCACGCTGTACATCTCGGTGACGCTGATGCTGTACGTGGTGGCGGCGGTGGCCGCGCGCGAGCCGGTGCGGCGCTTCGCCGCCGGCATCCTGCCGGCGCAGGCGATCGCGGCCAGTACCCAGTCGTCGCTGGCGTCGCTGCCGGCGATGATCGACGCCGCCCGTCGCAACCTGGGCTACCCGCTGCACGTCACCTCGCTGGTGCTGCCGATGGCGGTGTCGCTGTTCCGCATCACCAGCCCCGCGCAGTACATCGGCGTCATCAGCTTCATCGCGTGGATGTACGGCATCGAGCTCGGCGTGGTGCAGGTCGCGACCGCCATCGTGCTGTCGGCGCTGATCAGCATGGGCTCGGTGGGCCTGCCCGGGCAGGTGAGTTTCATGACCAACAACCTGCCGGTGACCCAGGCCATGGGCCTGCCGGTGGAACCGCTGGGCCTGCTGCTGGCAGTGGACACGATCCCCGACGTGTTCTCGACCGTGGGCAACGTCACCGCCGACCTGACCGCCACCGGCATCGTGGCCCGGAGGCATGGCGGCCCCGCCGCAACGCCCCCCGTCTAGCCGCAACGCGCGGCCCCTGTAGGAGCGGCCCATGGCCGCGACTCGTGGGCGCGTGGGTCGCGGCCATGGGCCGCTCCTACAGGGGGAGACGCGAGATGGGCTAGCGCAGCTTGGTGTCGCGGCGGCTGCGGACGCGCTCGGGCGGCATGAAGCTGTCGCTGCGCGCGCAGCTCCAGTAGTCCTGGAACACCGCGTGGTCGGGCACGCCATCGAGCAGCGCCCCGGGCTCCAGGAAGCAGTACAGGGCCTGCAGCGAGCGCACCTCGGTCGGCGACACCCGGCGCAGGATGTGCTCGGGGCCGAGCTGCGAAGGATCGTCGAGCCCCGCCGCCGCGACCAGGTCGCGCAGCGCCTTCAGCGTGTTCTGGTGGAACTGGTAGACGCGCGTGGCCTTGTCGGCGACGTCGAGCTGCCGCCAGCGCTTCGGGTCCTGGGTGGCGACGCCGGTCGGGCACAGGTCGGTGTGGCAGGTGCGCGCCTGGATGCAGCCCAGGGCGAACATGAAGCCGCGGCCGGAGTTGCACCAGTCCGCGCCCATGGCCATGGTGCGCGCGATGTCGAAGGCGCTGGTGATCTTGCCGGCGCCGACCAGGCGGATGCGCTCGCGCAAGCCGGTGCCGACCAGGGTGTTGTGCACCAGCATCAGCGCCTCGTGCATCGGCAGCCCGACGTGGTTCATGAACTCGATCGGCGCCGCACCTGTACCGCCCTCGGCGCCGTCGACCACGATGAAGTCCGGCAGGATCCCGGTTTCCAGCATCGCCTTGGCGATGCCGAACCACTCCCAGGGGTGGCCGATGGCCAACTTGAAGCCGGTGGGCTTGCCGCCGGAAAGCCTGCGCAGGCGCGCGACGAACTCGAGCAGGCCCAGCGGCGTCGAAAACGCCGAATGCCGCGCCGGGGAAATGCAGTCGAGGCCCACCGGCACGCCGCGCGTCACCGCGATCTCGGGGGTCACCTTCGGCCCGGGCAGCATGCCGCCGTGGCCGGGCTTGGCCCCCTGCGACAGCTTGATCTCGATCATCCGCACCTGCGGATCGGTGGCATTGGCGGCGAAGCGCTCCTCGTCGAAGTTGCCGCTCTCGTCGCGGCAGCCGAAGTAGCCCGAGCCGATCTCCCACACCAGGTCGCCGCCGTGCTCGCGGTGGTACGGCGAGATCGAGCCCTCGCCGGTGTCGTGGTAGAAGCCGCCGCGCTTCGCGCCGCCGTTGAGCGCGCGGATCGCGGCCGCCGACAGCGAGCCGAAGCTCATCGCCGAGATGTTGAAGACGCTGGCGTCGTAGGGCTGCGCCGTCTCCGGGCCCACGCGCACGCGGAAGTCGTGCGAGGCGATCGCCGCCGGGAACAGCGAGTGGTTGATCCACTCGTAGTCGACGCCGTAGACGTTCTCGATAGTGCCGAAGGGCACCACGTCGGTGACGTGCTTCGCGCGCTGGTACACCAGCGAGCGCTGCTGGCGCGAGAACGGAACCTCGGCGTTGTCGTCCTCGATGAAGTACTGGCGCATCTCCGGGCCGATGGATTCCAGCCCGTAGCGGAAATGCGCCAGCAGCGGAAAGTTGCGCCGCAGCGTGCTGCGCTTCTGCAGGATGTCGACGGTACCGACGACCGCCAGCGCACCGAACACGGCCAGGCCCCACAGCCAGGCGGAGTTGTGCAGCGTGAGCGCCGCGGACAGGAGCGTCAGGACGATGCTGGCGATGTAGGGGGCGTAGCGGATGCAGGTCTCCGGTGGGTCGGATAAGGCCAGGCGATGCTAGCAGGCACCTCCTGCAGGCCGGGTGGACGCGGCGACTCGGCCCTCCAAGCCCACGGAAGTGCGGTGTGGCACCCGCGCGCCTCGGGATGCGAAGGTCGGCGCCACGGCCGCCCGCTGCCGCCAGAGCCGTGCCTAGCGCGGAGCTTCGGCCGCCGAGCCCTCGACCCAGGCCAGTGCCTCGTCGCGCTGCTCCGGCCCGAAGACGCGGTAGCTGATGAACGGCAGCGCCGCGCTTTCGATCCGGGAGCCGGCGCGCACCCAGGCCTGGTCGGCAACCACGGCCACGCGGCCGAAGCGGTCGAGTTTTCCGAACAGCGGCATCGCCCGCGCCGCATACGACGGCAGGCCCGACAGGTCGATGCCCTCGATGCCCTGCGTCTCCGCGTACACGTGCACCGTGCCATGCGCCGACATCGCCAGGTCGAGGCGGTCCATGATCGCGTCGAGGTCGGTTCCGGTGATCCTGTCGGATACCTTGATGGCGACGACTTCGTCGGCGCTTTCGAGGATTTCGAGCATGTTCGGCTCCTTGGCGGGTGGGCGGCTGCCGCTGCTGAGGGTGCACCGGGCCTGGCGAGGCCGTCCATCATCGTGGTGAAGCGCCCTCTCCCCTGCACGCGACGGACCGGATGCGGCACCCCTTCAGGACGGCGGGACCGGCGCGCCGCCGCGACCACTCCTGTCGAGCGCGGCGTGCATGTCCAGGCGTGCGCAGGTGCCGCGGCCGGGTTCGGACCTGATTCGCAGCTCCCATCCCAGGTGCTCGCAAAGCCGTGCGACGAGATCCAGCCCGATCCCGCCACCATCGCGCCCTGCCAGACGGGATGCCTGCACGTGGATCCGCGCGATCTCCTCGGGCGACATGCCGTGACCGGGATCTTCGAGCGCCACCGTGGCCTCGGGTGACAGACTGACGCGGATCACGCCCTGGTCGCTGTTCTCGATGGCATTGCGCAGCAGGTTGCCGATCGCCGCCTGGACGACGGCGATGGGGGCCGTCACAGAACAGGGCGCAAGGTCGGCGCTGTCGATGACGAGGTTCTTTCCCTTCATGAGATGCCGGTGGTCCTCGATGATCTCCGGGATCAGCTCGTCCAGTGCGATGCGGTCATCGCTCTTCGCCAGGTGCGTCGGATCCTTCGCCAGCACCAGGAGCAGCGAGATCAACTGTTCGACCCCACGGGACGTGCGCAGTGCCCGCAGCATCTGCAGGCGCGCGCCCTCGGGCAGTCCCGGCTGGCCGAGGGCGAGTTCCACCGCGCCAGCCATCACCGACAGCGGCGTGCGCAACTCGTGGCTGGCCGTGGCAAGGAACGATCGTTCGCGGTCGACGAACTGTTCGTTGCGCGCAAGGTAGCTGTTCAGCGCGTCGGCAATGACGAAGAGCTCGGAGCTGCCATGGGGATCGACCTCGACGCGCTGCTGCGTGGCCTCGGGGCGCAAGCGCTCGATGTCCTCGGCCAACCGTCGCAACGGCCTGACCAGCCGCGTCGTACCGAGCGAAGCCATCAACAGCGTGACCAGGATCAGGCTGCCTCCGCCGACGATGCTCCACCGGGTCACGACCGATTCCAGCGCCTCGAAGTCGGTGATGTCCAGCACCAGGGCGAGCCGCCCGAGTCGCGGGACGTCCCGCACCAGCACGGCGCTGCGCTCGCCGCCCACGTCGATGGCGTCGGAGAGTCCGGGGCCGAGGAGTGCGAGTTCTGGAGGCAGCCCCTCGTCGTCCCCGAACAATCGAAGCGTGTCCGAGTCCTGCCAGCGATATCCAGGCTCGTGGCGCACACGCTCCACGATGCTGTCCAGCTCCGTGCCCAGCAAGGCGCTCCACACCGCATGCTCGGCACGCTCATGGACGAAGTAGACGGCGGCGAAGAGCGCGATGGTGGCCAGGGCGACGTAACCGAGCAACCAGTGGATGGTGCGTCGGCCAAGTGTCCTTCTACGCATGCCGCTCCCCTTCCGGCACCGCAAGCGCCAGCCGGTAGCCGGTGCGTGGCAGGGTGTGGACCAGCTTGGTCTGGAAGGGGCCGTCGACGCTGCGGCGTAGCTCGTAGATGTGCGAGCGCAGCATGTCGCCATCCGGTGGCTCGTCCCCCCAGAGCGCGTGCTCAAGACGCTGCCGGGTCACCGCGGCCGGGCTCGCCCGCATCAGGACTTCGAGCAGCTTGCGGCAGGCCGGATACAGGTGCAGTGCGATCCCGTCCCGTGACGCCTCCAGGGTATCCAGGTCGAGCTTCAGGTCATGCACTTCCAGCACGTGCCGGCGGCCACGTCCGCGGCTGCGGGACAGGAGCGCCTCCAGCCGGACTTCCAGCTCGGGCAGTGCGAACGGCTTGGTGAGGTAATCGTCCGCACCGGCGCGGAAGCCTTCGATCTTGTCGGGCAATTCGTCGCGGGCCGTCAGCATGATGACGGGTACGTCCGACGCGTGTTCGCCGCGCAGCCGCCGCAACAGCTCGGGGCCGTCCATCCGCGGCAGCATCCAGTCGAGGATGACCGCATCGTAGGGCTGGCTGGCCGCCAAGTGCAGGCCAGTCACCCCGTCGGGCGCTGCGTCAAGGACGTGCCCACGCGCCTCGAAATAGTCGAAGAGGTTCGCCGTGAGGCTGCGGTTGTCTTCCACCACGAGCAATCGCATGGGGTCCCCGGATGCGACGGCGCGCGTAGCGCCACGAAGCGAGGTTGCCACGATCCCCGTCGAAAAGGTGTCGGAAGCTCCGACAGTTCTACGACCTGGAACCGGCCATCGTGGCGCGGCCACCCGCAGCCAAGTCATGGCCACCACTCAACGTCCGTCGGCCTTCCTGCTGCTCGTCGCGCTTCTCGCGGCCTCGCTCTTTGCCGGCATCGGCATGCGCGATCCGCAACCGGCCGACGAGCCGCGCTTCGTCCTGGCGGCGGACCACATGGTGGCCTCCGGCGACTGGCTGTTTCCCCACCGCGGCAACGAGCTGTACGCGGACAAGCCTCCGATGTTCATGTGGCTGCTCGCGGCAGGGCAATGGCTCACCGGCGACTGGCGCTGGTCGTTCCTGCTGCCGTCCTGGGTGGCGGCGTTTCTCACCCTGTGGTTCACCCACGACCTGGCGTCGAAGCTCTGGAATCGAGAGGCCGGCCGCACGGCTGCGCTGGCATTGTTCGCCTGCCTCCAGTTCGGACTGCAGGCCAAGCGCGCGCAGATCGACATGGTGCTGGTGGCGATGACGACGGCGTCCCTGTGGGCGCTGCTGCAGTACCTGCTCGTACGCCGAGCGTGGTGGCTGCTCGCGGCAGGCACCTTCGCCGCGGGACTCGGAACGGTCACCAAGGGTGTCGGTTTCCTGCCTCTGCTGGTCTTTCTGCCCTGGCTCGCATTGAGAAGGCGGCCGGGTCTGCCACGGCTGCCGGCCGGAGAACGCGCGCGACACCTCATTGCAGGGTTCGGGGGGCTCGTGGTCGGGCTGGGCATCTGGCTGGTCCCGATGCTGTGGGCCGTCGCCACCAGCGCGGACCCCGCGCTGCGTGCCTATGCCACCGAGATCCTCTGGGGCCAGACCGGCACGCGCTACGCCACTCCGTCGCACCACATCAAGCCGGCCTGGTACTACCTCCAGGTTGCCGCGACCCTCTGGCTGCCCGGCTCGCTGCTTCTGCCCTGGCTGATCCCGGCGTGGTGGCGGCGCCTGCGCCGGAGCGACCCGCGCTGGGTGCTGCTGCTGGGCTGGGCCGTCCTGGTGCTGGCGTTCTTCACCGTCAGTCCGGGCAAGCGCGACGTCTACATCCTGCCGGTGCTGCCGGCGCTGTGCATCGCGGCCGCGCCCCTGCTGCCGGGACTGCTCCAGCGCCTGGCGGTGCAGCGCGTCCTCGCCTCCTGGCTCGCTGTCGTGGCACTCGCCTCCGTGGGCGTGGGACTGTCGGCACTCGCTGGCGAAGGGCGCTGGCTGCAGGCAGCCGCGGCGCGCCACGGCGTGGACGCGGCGGCGGTCGCGCAGTGCGGGCTCTGGATGGTGGCACTGGGAACGATGGTGGCCGGCTGCCTCGCCTGGGCGTCTGCGACCCGCTTGCGCCACATCGGCGTCGCGACCGTGGTCGCCATGGCCGCTGTCTGGACGGTGTACGGCGTCGGCCTGGTGCCCGCGGTGGATGCAGACAGTTCCGGCCGCGCGATCATGCGCGAAGCGCGGCGCCGCGTCGGCGCCGACGGGGAGCTGGCCCTGCTCGCCTGGCGCGAGCAGCACCTGCTGCAGGCCGGGGCCGGAGCAGCGGAATTCGGCTTCAAGCGGGCATGGCACGCGCAGTGGCGCGACGCAGGGCCATGGCTGCAGGCGGACCCGAGCCGACGCTGGCTGTTCGTGCTGGAAGACGCGCTGGACCCTTGCGTCGACCGGCAGCGCGCGCACAGGCTCGGCGTCTCGAGCCGGCGCACCTGGTGGCTGGTGCCGGGCACGGCGCTGCGAGCAGGCTGCGGACGGCCGTCGTCCAGGGCGCCGGACTGAACCACGTGAGAACGTGCGCCGGGGTGGCACGACGGTTAACACCGCTCCGACAGTGCTCCGACCCGTCTCCGACACCGCCGCGCCGAGCATGCACGCCATGTCGCCGCACTGCACCGTTCCGGAACGCCGACGCGCCCCGTGCCGGGCTGGCCGTCGGCCGCAGGCGCGCCCGTTCGCGCACGGGGAAGGGACGGTGTCGACATGAATGTCCAGGCGCGTACCGTGCCTCTCCAGGACGAGCTGCCATGCCGGCTCCAGGCGGTCCTGCGACTCCGGCCGACGTTGAGCGGCGAAGCGACGATCGCGCTCTTCAGCCTGTACTTCGCGCTCTTCGACAACGCCGCGTTCTGGCGCGCCGCCATCGCGGAACCGCTGCAGGAACCGCGGTGGGCCGCGGCCCTGCTCGTCCTGCTGTTCGCGGCGAATGCGTTTCTCATGTCGGTCATGGCCTGGGGCCGCCTGGCGAAGCCCGTCATCGGCCTGCTGCTGGTGGCTTCGGCGATCGCATCCCATTACGCGACCGCCTACGGCGTGCATGTCGACGCCGAGATGCTCTCGAACGTCGTCCACAGCGACGCCAGGGAATCCGCCGAGTTCCTGTCGAAGGCATCGTTGCTGGCCGTGTTGTCCTCCACGCCTGCGCTGCTCGTGCTCTGGCGCATCCGCATCCGCCGGGAAGGGCCGGCGCGCGCACTCGGTCGCCGCCTGGCCTTCGTCGCCACACTCGTCGCCGTGGCCGTCCTCGCCGGCCTCGGCACCTCCCGGGAACTGAGCGCACTGGTGCGCAACCACCGCGAGACACGTTATCTGGCCAGCCCCGCGAATGTCGTCGTGTCGCTGGCCAAGCTGGCGAGCGAGAACAGCGGGCGGGACCGTGGCCCGCGCCGCCAGGTCGCCGCCGACGCGACCCTGCTGCCCCAGGCCTGGAGCGGGGAGAAGCCGCGCCTGCTGGTCGTCGTCGTCGGCGAGACCGCGCGCGCGGCGAACTGGGGGCTGGGCGGGTATGCGCGCCAGACCACGCCCGAACTCGCCCGAACCGCTGGCGTGGTGAACTTCCCACGGGTCACCGCGTGTGGCAGCAGCACCGAGGTGTCGGTGCCCTGCATGTTCTCCATCCAGGGCCGGGAGCACTACGACCGGCGCGCGATCCGCAGCCACGAGTCGCTGCTCCACGTCCTCGCCCGCGCAGGCGTCTCCGTGCTGTGGCGGGACAACCAGTCCGGATGCAAGGGCGTCTGCGACGGGCTCCCGACGCAGCGCCTGCAGGTGGAGCGGGATGCCGCCAACTGCAACGGGATGCGCTGCCTCGACGGCATCCTGTTCGCGCGACGGGACGCATGGCTTGGCGATGGAGACCGCCCGCGCGTCGTGGTGATGCACATGCTCGGCAACCACGGCCCCAGATACAGGGACCGGTATCCCACCCGCTTCGAGCGCTACCGGCCCGCTTGCGCATCCGCCGAGCTCGACGAGTGCAGCCGGCAGAGCATCGTCAATGCCTACGACAACGCGCTGCTGTACTCGGATCACCTGCTTGCCGGGGCCATCCGGCTTCTCGAGCGCCAGGCGCGCTATGACGCGGCACTGCTCTATGTCTCCGACCATGGCGAGTCCCTCGGCGAGAACGGCCTGTACCTGCATGGCATGCCCTGGTCGATCGCCCCCGACGTTCAGACCCAGGTGCCGATGGTTGCCTGGCTTTCGCCCGGCTTCGCGGCGGCGTCAGGCATCGATACCGCCTGCGTATCGCGTGTCGCCTCCAGCCCCGTGACGCACGACTACCTGTTCCATTCGGTGCTCGGGGCCATGGACGTACGCACCAGCGCATATCGTCGCGACCGCGACCTCTTCGCCCCCTGCCGCGCCCAGGCTGCCGAAGCGCGCCTGGTATCACCGGAGATGCGGGCGTGACCGCCGCCTTGCCTGCGCTCTCGATCGTCGTGCCCGTCTTCAACGAGCGCGACTGCATCGGCGGGCTCCTCGACGACATCGCAGGCGTGGACGGGCTTGGAGACTACGAGATCATTTGCGTCGATGACGCCTCCACCGACGACACCTTGCAGGTGCTGCATGAGCGGGCCCGTGCCAATCCGCGCTTGCACTTGCTCTCGCACGTACGGAGGGCCGGCCAGAGCGCCGCAATCAGGACAGGCGTGAACTCCGCGCGGGCAACCTGGATCGCCACGCTCGACGGCGATGGCCAGAACGACCCCGCCGACCTGCCGAACCTGCTTTCCGTGCGGGACGCCTCGTCCACGGATGTCAAGCTGTTCGGCGGGTGGCGGGTGCACCGCCGCGACAGCGGCAGCAAGCGCATGGCCTCGCGTGTCGCCAACCGCGTTCGCGCCGCCCTGCTCAGCGACGAGACGCCCGATACCGGGTGCGGCATCAAGCTGTTCGAGCGCGAAGCCTTCCTCGAGCTGCCGGCGTTCGACCACATGCACCGCTACCTGCCTGCGCTGATGCAGCGAGCGGGCTGGACGACGCGCAGCGTCCCGGTGCACCACCGCCCGCGATCGGCTGGTGCTTCGAAATACGGGAACCTCACGCGCGCGATCGCGGGTCTGTACGACCTCGTCGGCATGTCTTGGCTGCTCCGGCGGAACAACATCGCAGCCGTGCGGGCGGTCGCCATCCACAACGGAGACATCGATGGATCCGATGAACCAGCAGATCGTGGGCCTGGCGTGGACAGGCCTGCACATGACGCCGTGGAAGCTGATCGGCCTCTCCGGTGCCACCCTGTTCGCGCTGCGGTGGCTCGTCCAGTTCGCCGCCACGCATAAGGCGGGAGAACCGGTCATCCCGCGCGCTTTCTGGTGGATGAGCCTTGCCGGGAGCGGCATGACCCTCGCCTACTTCCTGTTCTCCAGCAAGCAGGACGCCGTCGGCGTGCTGCAGAACCTGTTCCCGGCTTTCACTGCGGCCTACAGCCTGTGGCTCGACCTCCGGCGCCCGCGGCGGTATGCGGATGACAGGGCACGCCTGACCGGCGCGAGGCGTTGCGATCCATGACGCGACATCGTGCCCGTCTGCAACGGCCATCACCCACCCAGTCGTGCTGGCACCCGTCCGTCGGACACGCGAAAGTCACGGGCGCACCACCAGGACCACGGCGGCAAATGCAACCACCATTGCGACCACTGCAGGAAGCAATCGGAGGCCGAAGCCACGGCCACCCGTCGCAAAAGCAACCAGCAGCTTTGCCAGCGAGTTGGCTGCGAACGCAGACAGCACGGCCATGACGGCAGGCCCCGTTCCGACGCGGTCGATCGCCACGAACTGCGCCACCGAGCCGGCAGCCGCGTGCACGTCCGCCAACCCTGCCGCGCCAGCCGCCCAGACCAGCGCATCGTCACCGAACACCTCCAGCAGCGCGGCCGATGCCAACAGCACCAGCGCCACGACGGCGACAAAAACAAGCACATGCCGGGGCTCGAAAGGCCTGCCGCCGATGCCGGGCGTCGCCTGTGCCGTCGCCTGACGGCTGCGCCAAGCCGACGCCAACGCAAATGCCCCCACCACAAGTCCCGACGCCAGCAAGGGCAACGCCAGTTCACGCAGCAGCGCCTGCGACAGCGCACCACACACGGCGGCGAGCTGGAGCACGGTGCTGACGTTGGAGACCAGTGCCGCGCTGGTGCATGCCGGCAGGAGCGCAGGATCCCGGCGTACGCGGGACCCCATCGCGGCGATGGTCGCGGTGCTGGACACGAAACCGCCGGCGAAGCCGGCGAGGAGCAGGCCGCGCTGCGCACCAATGGCTCGCAAGGCGACATGGCCCGTCGCATTGATCACCATCACGATCAGTGCGAGCACCCAGAGGCTGCGCAAGTTGAGCACCTGCCAGGGGTCGATCGCGCGGTCGGGCAGCAGTGGGAGCACGATCGCTGCGCCTGCCGCAAGCAGCAGGGCGTCGTGCAGCTCCTGCTCGCTCAGGGTCTGGCGTACGAAGCGGTGCAGGCGCGATTTCGCGGCGAGCAGCAGCGCCACGACCACGCCCAGCCCGGCGGCGAGCAGAACCTCGCGCATCGCAAGCACACCGAGCAGGAACACGAGCAGCAGCGCGAACTCGGTCGTGAGCCCCGGATCGTGCTCGCGCGTGTGGCGGTATCCGGCCAGCGCCGCCAGGACCACGAAGGCCCCGGCAAGCGCGATCCCGACGTTCCCGACGCGCTCGGCGACCGCTCCGGCCAGGGCCACCAGCGCGAATGTGCGAAGGCCTGCCGCGGCCCGTGACGGGCCTTCGCCCTTGCTGCGCTCGCGCTCGATGCCGACCAGCAACCCGATGCCGAGCGCCGCGAGCAGCCCCTTGAGTGTCAGCGCGTCCACCATCGGGCCAGCTTGCCACGCACCCGGCCAGCCGCACACCGGTCGCGTTCTTGACCGCCATCAAAAACGCTCGGGAGGATCCATGGTGTCGTTCGGGGAACGCGGGGGTCGACACTTGAACGCCGGACGGGCATGAGGCCAGGCTCGATCGCCTGGGGGTCTGGGCAGGTGCGCAGCCAGCGGACGGGGGACGACGTGTCCTACATGCGGGCCATCAATCCTGCGGAACCAATGTCCCGGGACCTGGGCCGGCAGACGATGAAGCCGCATGCGGCGGGCCCGGAACGGACAACCGGAGCAGCAATCCCGGATCCACCCTGTGCGCGGACAGCACCCATCCATGCGCCAGCGCGATTTCCCGGCAGATGGCCAGGCCGAGGCCAGCGCCCGTGTCGCGCCGATGGGCGCCGCGCCAGAAGCGCGAGAACATCTGCGACAGCTGTTGCGGATCCGCGCCGGGGCCCGAATCGCGAACCGTCACCGTTGCGGCGTCCACCTCCACCCGCACGCCGGTGCCGGGCGGCGCATGCTGGATGGCGTTCTCCAGCAGGTTTTTCAGCAGCGTGAACAGTGCACCGCGATCGGCTTGCCATCGTGCGACGGAGGCGCTTCCGGACAGGATCACATCCACGTGCGCCGCCTCGGCCATCCGCTGCAGGTAGGCGACGACGTCCCGCGCAACCTCCTGCACATCGACCGAGGCGAACCCGTAGTTCTGCACCTCGCTGGCTTCCGCCAGCAGCAGCAGTTGCTGCACTTGCCGTGTCATCTGCTCGACATCGCCAAGAAGCGAATCCCGGTCCTCGCCCTCCCCCCTCAACTCGACCTGGGCCCGGATCAACGCCAGTGGCGTCTTCAACTCGTGTGCAGCCGTCGAGAGGAACTCCTGCTGCACCCGGTAGCCGTGTTCCAGCCGGTCGAGTGCGCGGTTGAAGCTGTGCACAAGGGGCGCGATCTCGGACGGGATCGCCCTGGTACGCAAACGCGCGTGGAGCGCGCGCGGCGAGATCGAGGCTGCGGACTCCGACAGCGTGCGCAAGGGCCGGAGCGTGAAGCCGAGCGTGACATAGGCGCAGATGCCGAAGACCACGAGCAGCACCACGCTGAATATGGCGACGCCGGCACCCATGAACGGCAAGGTGAACTGCTGGTAGATGAAGCCCATGATCCGCGTGCTGGCGGCGAACTGGAAGTACCAGGTCCTTCCACCATGCTCGAAGGGCTCGACGACGCTGAGCATCCGGACGCTGCCGCGCTCGAAGTGGAAGCTTCCAGGCACGGGTCGCCGCGAGCCGGATGGAGGCCAGAAGTCTTCTCCGGCAGTGGAAACGAGTACCGGACGCCCGGCCTCGTCCAGAACCCGGTAGGCCGTTTCCTCCTTGAGGCTCTCGTAGATCCACATGTCGCCGTCCTCGCTGGCAGCGAGGCCGACCGGCACGCCCATGTCGTCGAAGCGGACCGCCTCGACCAGGTCCCGCGTGTACTCGGTCAGGTCTTCCTTCAGCAACAGGTCGCTGCGGTACGTCGTCAGCACGAGCGCCGCCACGATCATGAGCAGGATGCTCAGGGTCACCCCGACCACGTACGCGAGCAGGACCCGCAGGCTAAGGCTGTTCGGCACTGCCGGCCTCACGAAGGACATAGCCGAGACCCCTGGCATTGATGATCCGTTGCCGGGAGCCGACGACGAGCAGCTTGCGGCGGAGGCGATGCAGGGCGACATCCAGCGCGCTCGGGGTGACGGCCTCACCCAACCCCCACCCGGCCGACTCCAGCGCGCCGCGGCGCACGACGTCCCCGTGCCTGCGCAGCAGCAACAGCATGATCTGCATCTCCGCCGCGGGCAGCGTGACGCGCTCCCCGCCGCAACACATGACGCCGGCGGCGGGCCGCAGCGTCAAATCGCCGTGGCTGGGATCGAGCGCGTGAACCTCCGCCGGTCGGCGCAACAGCGCCCGAACGCGCGCCACCATCTCATCCATGACGAAGGGTTTCGGAAGATAGTCGTCGGCGCCGGCATCCAGGCCTTCCACGCGGTCGCGCAGCGCATCCCGCGCCGTCAGCACCATGCAGGGCGTGCCGATTCCGTCGCGGCGCATGCGCTGCAGCAGGTCCAGGCCATCGCCATCCGGCAACCCGCGATCGAGCACCAGCGCCTGGTAGGGAATCCGCCGGATCGTGGCCCACGCGGCGTCGATGCGATCGACGACATCTACGGCGATCCCGGCTGCCACGAGCCCCCTCGAAACCAGCCCCGCAAGCCGCTCGTGATCCTCGACGAGGAGAATGCGGCTCATCGCTTCGTCCCGTTCCCTTGCGAGTGATGAGAGTAGCGCACTCGCGCCTGGAAGCCGCTGCACCCGCGTGCGTTCGACAGCGCGCGTCGCAAGGGAGCGACATTATCCGGCGCATTTCTTACCCGACACTTACCAGGTCGAGTTTGCGCCTGGTCTGCGCGAGCCGCCTCCGCCGGTAAGGATCCGGAAAGACACATCGACCGACAGTCGCGCCTCGTCATGGCACGAGGCATCGCATGCGTCCGCACGCCGGCACCTGCCGCAACCACGCAGGCGACTCCCCGGGCAATCGCTCCTTGTCCATCGGGCGTTCGCGCCGGGCCGCCGTTGTCGGCACCGCGTCGGTCGCCGTCGGCGGGCTGCTCGGATTGTGGATCGCAACCATCACGCTGCTACCGGTCGAAGCGGTGCAGGGGTATCCGTCGCGGACGACGGCTGTCGGCTTCGTCGGTGGGCTGCAACTGCTGGATGAGCGACTGTTCGTGTTCCTGAATTCGCTGGGGTCCGAACGCTGGGATCGCTTCTGGCTGTTCGTCACCCACAAGCTCACATGGATCCCCCTTTATGCGGCCCTGCTGTACCTGGTGCATCGCCAGTACGGAGCAAAGAATCTGCTGATCGTCGTGGCCCTGATCGTGGCGATGATCACCCTGACGGACCAGTTGGCCAATCTCTTCAAGCACGTCTTCGAACGTCCCAGGCCCTGCCGGGAAGAACACCTGGAGGAGCTCATCCGCTACATCGCGCCGCGCTGCGGGCGGTATGGCTACTTCTCGGCACACGCCGGGAACTCGACGGCATTCGCGGTTTTCCTGGGCCTGCTGCTCAGGAAAAGCAGCAGCAACCTGCCCCTTCTCCTGCTTCTCCTTCTCCTCTGGGCGTCGATCGTCGGATTCAGTCGCATCTACGTGGGGGTGCACTATCCGCTGGACACCCTCACCGGCATGGCCATCGGCGCCATGGTGGGCGTCCTGTTCTTCGGACTGGCCCGCCGGCTCGAACCATCGCGGACCCTGTAGTTCTCCTGCCGGGCATGCTGTCTGTTCGAGATCCCTCGCTCCCTGCCCGAGCCGACGCGCCGTCGGACGCAGGCCGTCGATACGTGGCGACCATCCGGGGCCAGCGGCCGGAGCCGGGCCGACGCATGCATGTCCTGAGCGTCGTGATCCCCACCTTCAATGAAAAGGACAATGTCCGGCCCCTGTTCGACCTGCTGCGCGCCGCGCTCGAGGGGCAGTCCTGGGAGGCCATCTATGTGGATGACGACAGCCCCGATGGCACGGCCGAGGAAGTGCGTTCCCTGGCTCTGGAACACGACAATGTCCGTGTGATCCAGCGGATCGGGCGGCGGGGCCTCGCAGGTGCCTGCATCGAAGGCATCCTGTCGTCGACGGCGCCGTTCTGCGCCGTCATCGATGCGGACCAGCAGCACGACGAATCCCGGCTTGCACCCATGCTCGACGCGTTGCAGTGCGATGACGGGCTGGACATCGTGATCGGCAGTCGCAACATCGACGGTGGGTCGAGCGGGCACGGCCTGTCCCGCATCCGGCGCTGGGGCAGCGACCGTGCGACCGCGCTGACGCGGCGCATGCTGGGCATCACGGCCTCCGATCCGGTCAGCGGATTCTTCATGGTGCGCCGCCTGTCATTCAACCAGGTGGTCACGTCCCTGCAGGGCGAAGGCTTCAAGATCCTTGCGGACATGCTGGCCGCGTCTGCAGGACGATGGAAGACGCGCGAAATCCCCTACACGTTCCGCTCGCGCCATGCCGGCGAATCCAAGATGGATTCCGCGGTCGCGCTCGAATTCCTGTCGCTGCTGGTGGTCCGCAAGACCGGCGGGCTGGTGTCGACGCGGTTCGTGCTGTTCTGCGCGGTCGGCTTCACGGGCATCTTCGTGCAGCTTGTTGCCGTCAGGCTTGCACTGGTGTTCCTGGTGGACCGGTTTGCGTTGGCGCAGGCCATCGGAGTGTTCACGGCCATCAATTCGAACTTCCTGTTGAACAACCTGATCACCTATCGGGACCGTGCCCTGCGCGGGCGCGCGATCTGGCGGGGATTGCTCAGCTTCTACGCGGTCTGTGCGCTCGGTGCGGTCATGAACGTGGGCGTGGCCAATCTGTTCTTCGCGACGCTGCCGGTCTGGGCCGCGGCCAGCATTGTCGGTGCGATCGCCGGGGCACTCTGGAACTTCGTCGCGTCTTCACTGTTCACCTGGCGGACCCGTTGACGAGCGCAGGGCGCACGAGCGGAAGGCCGAAGCTCGCAGCATCGCGACATGGCTTGGTCCGCAAGGACGATCCTCAGGTGCGGCGTTCCGTCCTGACCGTATCGCTCGCGTTCCTCGCGGTTCACCTCGCCATCGCAGCGTTGATCCCCCTGTTCGATGACGAGGCGTACTACGCCCTGTGGGCCCGCGACCTCGCGCGTGGGTATTACGATCATCCGCCCATGGTCGCCTACATGATCCGCATGGGGACCACCCTCGTCGGCGAAACCCCGTTCGGCATCCGCCTGTTCCCGGTGATCGCTTTCGTCGCCTCGGGATACCTCGTGGGCGACATGGCACGGCGCATGTCCCGCGGCGCTGCGGGCTTGCCGGTGCTGGCGACGACGCTCTACAACCTCAGCCTGCCGGTCTTCGCCCTCGGCAGTTTCGCCACGCCGGACGCGCCCTCGACCCTGTTCTGGGTCGCCGCACTCTGGGCCGCGATCCGCGCGACCAACACGCATCCGGACACGCGCACCGCGACACCGTGGTGGATCTGCACTGGCCTGCTCGTCGGGTTCGGCGGCCTGTCGAAGTTCACCAACGCCTTCCTGGCCTTCGGCTTGCTGGGCTACCTGATCGCCACGCCAAGGGGCCGGGCGTACCTGCCCAGCCGCCTGCCCTGGATGGCCGTGGCGGCGGCGACCCTGCCGCTCCTGCCCTATCGGTCCTGGAACCTGCAGAACGAATGGCTCGGCCTGGAACGCCAGGGCGCGCGCCTCGCCGCCACCGGCTTCTCGCCCCGCTATGTCGGGGAATATGCCGCGCTCCTGCTCCTGGCGCCGACACCATTGGTGACGTGGTTCGCCTTGCGGGCTTTCAAGTCGCCGCCGAAGGAGAGCACGCTGCTGGTCTGGAGCTCGGCTCCGCTCCTGCTCTACTTCGCCTGGCACGCGACGCATGCGCCAGTCCAGGCCAACTGGATCGTGCCGCTGCAGGCGCTGTTCGCCATTCCCGCGGCCTTTGCGCTTGCCCGGGCGAAGTCTCGGCAGCTCTGGACCAGCGCCACCCTCGCCCTCGCATCGTTGATGAGCGTCGGTCTGGTCGCGACCGCCTTCAACCCGGCCACCCCCATCGGCACGACCGACAATCCGCCCAACCAGGCGCGCGGTTGGCCGGCGACCGGGGATGCCATCGCCGGCGTGCTCGACGAGACGGGCGCGAGGTGGATCGCGACGACCGACTACGCTCGGACCGGATCGCTCGCGCTTCGTTTTCCGCAGGTGCCCGTCTGGTCCGTGGCGCAACTGCAGCGCTACGGCTTCCGTGGCGCCTTCCCTGCCGACCTGTGCACCGCCCCCGGCCTCCTGGTCGAGCAGGCACCGCAGTCGGGAACGACGTCGGAGGCGGCCCCGAACCTCTTCGAAGCCGTCGGAGCCACCCGTGCAGTCATTCGGACGCAAGGAGGAATCACGCTGATGCGCTATCACCTGACGCCGGTCTCCGGGGTCACGTCGCTCGAGCTGTGCCCGGACGGACCCGATCGAAGAGCGCCCGGAGATCGACACGAGGCGCTGAGTCCGCACCGCGCCGGGAACTGACGCCGCGCCAGCGCGCGACAGGCGTCACCACCGCTGCGGAACGCGTCCGTCCCCGCCGTGGTGCCCGGAGTCGGGATCGAACCGACACGGCCTTGCGGCCGAGGGATTTTAAGTCCCTTGCGTCTACCAGTTTCGCCATCCGGGCGCAGTGCTAGGTTGCCCGAGCGCCTCGACGATTGGAACCGCGCGGGCGCGGCGCCCCTGCCGCGCGCGCGGGGCCGCAGGCGGCGCGCATGGGCGCGTCGCCCGGGCTGTCGGAGGATGGAGGCCTGGGTCGGAATTGAACCGGCGTACGCGGCTTTGCAGGCCGCTGCATAACCACTCTGCCACCAGGCCGGTGACTGCGTGCGACCAGCAGGCTGGCGCACCCGGGCGAGGTTTTCAAGCGCCCGACAAAACAAAACCCCGGAGGCCGGGGCTTCGGTGGGCACGTTGCCGTGCCGCCTGCCACGGCGACCTCCCGTGGCGCACCGGTTGCGATGGTGGCAACCGGTCAGGACATGGAGCGGGAAACGAGACTCGAACTCGCGACCTCAACCTTGGCAAGGTTGCGCTCTACCAACTGAGCTATTCCCGCGTGAGAGGCGGAATTCTAGCGTCTGCCGCGGGCGTGTCAACAGCCTGGCCTTCTCCGGCACGAAGAACCGGCCACGCCGCACGCAGATACAGGAATCCGGACCACAGCGTGAGCAGCGCGGCGGCGGCCAGCAGCCAGTCGCCAATGTGGAAGATGGGCTCGCCCAGCCACGCCGCCGGGCGCGGCGGCTTCTCCGGCGTGACCGAGTACAGCAGGCACGCCAGCGCCACCATCTGCACGATGGTCTTGATCTTGCCGAGCGACGCCACCCGCACCCGCGCGCGCTGGCCGAGCTCGGCCATCCACTCGCGCAGCGCCGACACCGCGATCTCGCGGCCCACGATCACCGCCGCCCACAGCGCCATCCACGGCGTCGGGTGCCCCTGCACGATCAGGAACAGGGCGACGGCCACCATCAGCTTGTCCGCGACCGGGTCCAGGAACGCGCCGAACGCCGAGTACTGGTGGAAGCGGCGCGCGATCCAGCCATCGAGCCAGTCGGTGAGCGCGGCGAAGATGAACACCGCCGCGGAGGCGAAATTGGTCCACTGGTACGGCAGGTAGAACACCAGCACCAGCACGGGGATCATCAGGATGCGCAGCAGGGTGAGCCACGTCGGGATCGTCAGCTTCATCGTTATCGGGGAGCCCGCGGGCCGGGGGTCTCGGGACTGGGCAACCCGTGCAGTGTGGCGTAAATCCGCTCCGCGAGCGCCACGTTCACGCCTTCCACCCCGGCGATCTCCTCGATGCCGGCGCTCTTGAGCCCGCCGAGCCCGCCGAAATGCTTGAGCAGGCTGGCGCGCCGGCGCGGGCCGATACCCGGGATGTCCTCGAGGCGGCTGGTGCTGCGCGCCTTCTGCCGCCGACCGCGATGCCCGGTGATGGCGAAGCGGTGCGCCTCGTCGCGGACCTGCTGCACCAGTTGCAACCCCGGCGACTCCGCACCCGGCTGCAGTTCGCGGCCATCGGGCAGCAGCAGGGTCTCGTGCCCGGCCTTGCGCGCCTCGCCCTTGGCGACGCCGACCACGGTGATGCCCTGGATGCCGAGCCCGGACAGCACCGCGTGCGCCTGTGCCACCTGCCCCGCACCGCCGTCGATGAGCAGGACATCGGGCAGGATCCCGGCGGGGCCTTCGCGCAGGACCGCGCGGCGCGGGGTGGGGTCGGCGGCAGCCTCCGTGGCCGGCAGCTCCGGCATGGACGCCTCTGGCGGTGGTTTCGCGGCCTCCGCGGGCGGCTCGATGGCGCGCCGGAACCGCCGCTCCAGCGCCTGGCGCATCGCGGCGTAGTCGTCGCCGGGTTCGACGCCGGTGATGTTGTAGCGGCGGTACTGGCCGCGCACCGGGCCTTCGCGGTCGAACACCACGCACGAGGCCACCGGCGCCTCGCCCATGGTGTGGCTGATGTCGAAGCACTCGATGCGCGATGCCGGCTCCGGCAGGCCCAGGAGCTCGCGCAACGACTGCGCGCGCGTCTCCTGCGCCGCCTGGCTGGTCATGGCCGACGCCAGTGCCATGCCGGCGTTGCGGCGCGCCATGTCGAGGTAGCCGGCGCGTTCGCCGCGCACGTTGCACTTGATCGCCACCCGCCGGCCGGCGGCCATGCTGAAGGCCTCTTCCAGCAGGCCCACGTCCTCGATCCAGCGGTCGAGGACGATCTCGCGCGGCGGCACCTGGTCGACGTAGTACTGCGATACGAACGCGCTCAGCACCTCCCCCGGATGCTCGGCGCCGTTGGTCTTCGGGAAGAAGGCGCGGGTGCCGAGGTTGCGGCCGTCGCGGAAGGCGAGCAGCAGCACGCAGGCGTGGCTGCCTTCCATCGCCACCGCCAGCACGTCCAGGTCGGCGGCGCTGCCGTCGACGTACTGCCGCGCCTGCATCTTCCGCAATGCGCCCAGGGTGTCGCGCAGGCGCGCGGCCTGCTCGAAGTCGAGGCGTTCGCTCGCCGCCTCCATCGCGCGTCCCAGCTCCTGGGTCAGCTCGTCGCTGCGGCCGTCGAGGAACAGCGCCACCCGGCGCACGGACTCCGCGTACTCGTCCGCCGCCACCAGGCCGACGCAGGGCGCGGTGCAGCGCCCGATCTGGTGCTGCAGGCAGGGGCGCGAGCGGTTGCGGAACACGCTGTCCTCGCAGCTGCGCAGCTTGAACAGCTTGTGCAGCTGGTTGAGGGTCTCGCGCACCGCCGTCACGCCCGGATAGGGGCCGAAGTAGCGGCCGGGAATGCTGCGCGGGCCGCGATGCATGGCGATGCGCGGCCAGTCCTCCTGGGTCAGGAGCACGTAGGGGTAGCTCTTGTCATCGCGCAGCAGCACGTTGTAGCGCGGGCGCAGCGACTTGATCAGCTGGTTTTCCAGCAGCAGCGCCTCGGCCTCGGTGCGGGTGACCGTGACCTCCATGCGCGCGACCTGGGCCAGCATGGCCATGGTGCGCGACGATTTCGGCGTGCCGCTGAAATAGCTCGCCACGCGCTTGCGCAGGGCGCCGGCCTTGCCGACGTACAGCACGCTGTCGTCGGCGGCGTACATCCGGTACACGCCCGGGGCGGTGCTGAGCCCGCGGACGAAGGCCTTGCCGTCGAACGCCGGCGGATCCGGCGTGGGGCCGCCCGGGGTCATTCGCCGATCGGGACGTGGCGCAGCGCGCCGTCCTTGGTGTCCAGGCGCAGCACGGCGTGGGCATCGGTGTCGGCGATCCAGACCACGCCGTCGGCCACCGCCAGGCCCGACGGTGCATGCAGGCGCTGCGACAGCGGGAAGGTGGTGAGCTCGCCGCCGCCCAGGCGCAGGCAGCGCAGGCTGTCGTTGCCGCTGTCGGCGATCCACAGCACCGGGGCGTCGGGGTCGAGCGCGATCGCCTGGGGCTGCTGCAGGCGGGCGCTGGCGCGGGCACCATCCTCCTGGCCATGGTTCCACGGGTCCTGGCCTACCAGCGTCGACACCTGGCCGGTGCGGCCGTTGGCGCTGCGGATGGCGGAGCCCGCAGCGTCGCAGACGTAGACCATCTGCTGCACCGACGCGAGCGCCACCGGCTCCGCGAACGCGGCGGCCTCGCCCGGGCCATCGGCCACCGCCAGCGCGCCCGAGCCCGCGAGCAGCGTCAGCGACGGCGCGCCGAGGTCGTAGCGCCAGACGCGGTTGTCGCCGCTGGTGGCGATGTACATGGCGCCGCCGGCGAGGGCCACGGCGCGCGGCTGGTCGAGCGCGACCATGCGCGGGTCGCCAATGGGACCCTGCTGCGGCTGGCCGGGACGGCCTGCGCCGCAGACGGTGTCGATGTCGCCGGTGCGCAGGTGGATGCGGCGCACGGCGTGGTTGCCGGCATCGGCCACGTACAGCGTGTCGCGCTGCACGCACAGCCCGTGCGGGCGGCTGAACGCCGCGAGCTCCATCGGGCCGTCGATGAACCCGGGGCCGCCGCTGCCGAACTGGCGCAGCACGCGGCCGCCGTGGTCGCACTCCAGCACGCGGTGGTGGCCGCTGTCGGCGACGTAGAGGTAGCTGCCGGAGAGCGCGATGCCGACCGGGAACCGCAGCGGCAGCACCGGTTCGCCGCCCCGCCGCAGCTCGACCGGGTCGATGCTGCGCGAGCGCGGCACGATCTCGTCATGCAGCTTGCCGACGCGGGCGTCGAGCTCGCGCAGCTGGCTGTCGCCGACGAATCGGTCGCGCACCTGGCCTTCGCCGTCGATCAGCACCACCGTCGGCCAGGCCTCGATGCCGTAGTGCTGCCACAGCGTCCAGTCGGCGTCGTGGGCGATCGGGAACTCGTACTTCTGCCGGTTCAGGCGCTTGGCGACCCGGCGCGGGTCGCGCTCGTGGTCGAACCGCGGCACGTGCACCGCGACCACGTGCAGGCGCTCGCCGTGGCGCGCGCGCAGGTGCGCGAGATCGTTGAGGCGCTGCTGCGACCAGGCCGAGCCCGCGTTCACGAACGCGAGCGCGCACACCTTGCCGCGCAGCTGCGCCATGCGCAGGGGCTCGGCCAGGTTCAGCCACTCCAGCGAAGGCGGGAACTCGGGTGCGGGCGTCGTCGCGTCCATTCGGTCCATCGGGCCACGGTCGGGCGATTATGCCGTCAATCGACCCGGTCCTGCGCCTGGAGCCGCGCCTCCGCGCGCTCGAGGTCCTCCGGCGTGTCCACGCCCGGCGGGAACGGCGCCGGGGTGAGCGCCACGGCGATGCGGTGGCCGTGCTCGAGCGCGCGCAGCTGCTCCAGCGATTCCACGCGTTCCAGCGACGTCGGCGGCAGCGCCGCGAACCGGCGCAGGAAGCCCGCGCGGTAGCCGTAGATGCCGATGTGGCGCAGCCAGTGGCCGCCCGCCGGCAGCGCGTCGCGCGATGCGGCGAAGGCGTCGCGCGGCCAGGGAAGCGGCGCGCGGCTGAAGTAGAGGGCATCGCCGCTGGCAGCGCGGACGAGCTTGACGACGTTGGGGTCGAACAGCATGGCGACGTCGTCGACCGGCGTCGCCAGGGTCGACATCGCGGCGCCGGAAGCCTGCAGCACCTCGGCCACCGCGCGGATGCCGGCCGCGGGCGCGAAGGGTTCGTCGCCCTGCAGGTTGACCACGACGGTGTCGTCGGCCCAGCCGGCGATGGCGGCGCATTCGGCCAGGCGGTCGCTACCGGAGGCGTGGCCGGGCGAGGTCATCGCGACGCGGACGCCGGCGCCCTCCAGCGCGCGCGCGATGCGCGCATCGTCGGCGGCCACCCACACGTCGCGCGCCCCGGCGGCGAGCGCACGCCGGGCGACGTGGAGCACCAGCGGCTCGCCGGCCAGGAGCCGCAACGGCTTGCCCGGCAACCGCGTCGCGGCATGGCGGGCGGGGATGGCGACCACGAAATCGCCGGCACTCACGCCGTGCCCCCGCGCTTCGCCTGCGACACGCGGTCCAGCAGTGCCACCCAGAAAGCTTCCGGCAGTTCCGCGCGCACCGGCACCGCGTGGTACCGGTCGGTGGCGAGTGCACCGCACTTGACCGCGTCCTTGGTCGTCATCAGCACCGGCAGGTCGCTGCCGAAGCGCAGGTCGTCGGCGGTGTAGGCATGGTGGTCCGGGAACGCGTGCGGCACCACGGCGATGCCCAGGCCGCGAAGCATGGAGAAGAAGCGCTCGGGGTCGCCGATGCCGGCGATGGCGTGCACGCGCTGGCCGGCGAAGGCGGACAGGGGCCGCGGGCGCCCGCCGAGCAGCGGCAGCGCGTCGCCGGGCTGCAGCCACATCGGCCACTCCCCGAAACCCGCCGCGAGATCCGGATCGCTGCCGGTGTTGAGCACGCGGAAGTCGCAGCCGGCGCCGCGCTCGGCCGGCTCACGCAGCGGCCCCGCCGGCAGCAGTTGGCCGTTGCCGTAGCGGCGGCGGCCGTCGATGACCTCGATCTCGATGTCGCGGCGCAGGCGGTAGTGCTGCAGGCCGTCGTCGCAGACGACGATGTCGCAGCCGGCGTCGGCGAGCGCGCGGGCGGCGGCGACGCGGTCGCGGTCGACGCGGACGCGCACCCCGGCTTCGCGGGCGATCAGCACCGGCTCGTCGCCGCCCTGCGCGGCCGGCGTGTCGGCCTCCACCCACAGCGCGGCGGCGGAGTCGGCGCGACCATGGCCCCGGCTGGCGACGCCGGGAGTGAAGCCGGCGGCGCGCAGGCGCGCGACCAGTGCGATCGCCAGCGGTGTCTTGCCGCTGCCCCCGGCGATCAGGTTGCCGACCACGACCACCGGCACGTCGACGCCGTGGCGGCGCAGCAGGCCGCGCGCATACAGCGCGCGACGCAGGGCCGTGGCGCTGCCATAGGCCGCGGCGACCGCGCGCGCCGGCAGCGGCGGCGCACGGTCGGCGAACCACCACCCGGGGGTCCGGCTCATGGCGACACGCGCCTGCGACGCGACGCGGCAGGCACGGCGCTCACGGCTCGCCGCCGTCGCGGAACTGCATCCGGTGCAGGTGCGCGTAGAGGCCGCCGCGCGCCAGCAGCTCGGCGTGCGTGCCCTGCTCCACCAGGCGCCCCTGGTCGAGCACCAGCACCTGGTGAGCGTGCTCGATGGTCGACAGGCGGTGCGCGATCACCAGCGTGGTGCGCTCGGGCATCAGCCGGTTGAGCGCGTCCTGCACCAGGCGCTCGGACTCGGTGTCGAGCGCGGCGGTGGCCTCGTCCAGGATCAGCACCGGCGCGTCGCGCAGGATCGCGCGCGCGATCGCCAGGCGCTGGCGCTGGCCCCCCGACAGCAGCGCGCCGTTCTCGCCGATCGGCGTGTCCAGCGCCTGCGGCAGGCGCTCGATGAACTCCCAGGCGTTGGCGGCCTCGGCGGCGGCGCGCAGCCGGTCGGGGTCGGCATCGGCGGCGTAGGCGATGTTGGCGGCCACGGTGTCGTCGAACAGCATCACGCGCTGCCCGACCAGCGCGATCTGGCGGCGCAGGTCGGCCAACCGGTAGTCCGCCAGCGGTACGCCGTCCAGCAGGATGCGGCCACCGCTGGGCTCGTAGAAGCGCGGCACCAGGCGCACCAGGCTGGTCTTGCCGCTGCCGGAACGGCCGACGATGGCGGTGACGGTGCCGGGCTTCGCGGTGAAGCTGATGCCGTCCAGCGCCAGCCGGTCCTGGTCGCGCTCGTAGTGCAGCGACACGTCCTCGAACACCAGCTCGCCGCGCGCGCGCGCCAGCGGCCGGCTGCCCGAGTCGCTCTCCTCCTCGGCATCGAGCACCGCGAACAGGCGTTCCGCCGCAGCGACGCCGCGGCCGATGACGCTCTGGACGTTGGTGATGCGGCGAAGCGACGGCACGATGCCCATCATCGCGGTCATCAGCAGGGTGAACTCGCCGGCATTGAGCCGCCCCTCCAGCGCCTCGCGGGTCGCGACCCAGACGATGGCGGCGAGCGCGAATGCAGCCAGCACCTGCACCAGGCCGGAGGAGGCCGCGCGCGTGGACTCGACCTTGAGGTTCAGGCGCAGGATGCGGTTGGTGAGCCGGGAATAGCGGCCGCGCTCGAAGGCCTGCGCGCCATGCACCTTGACCTCCTGCTGGGCCGACAGCGACTGCTCGGCACTCTGTGCCAGCTCGCCCATGCCGTCCTGGATGCCGCGACTGATGCGCCGGTAGCGGCGGCCGACGTACCAGACGAGCACGCCGATCAGCGGCGCGATGAACACCATGGCCAGCGTCACCTTGACGCTCACCAGCAGCATCGCCACCACCAGGTAGACGATGGTGAGGCCGTCGGTGACGATCACCTTGAGCGCATCGGCGCTCGCCTGGGTGACCTGCTCGGTGTCGAAGTTGAGCCGGCTGACCATCACCGGCACCGCCTCGGTATCGAAGCGCGCGCTGGGCAGGCGCAGGTACTTGCCGAGCACCAGCTCGCGCAGGTCGCGCACCACGCTGCGCCCGGCGCGCGCCATGCCGTAGTCGGTGACGAAGGTGGCGATGCCGCGCAGCACGAACAAGCCGACGATCGCCAGCGGCAGCAGTACCGCCATGCGCGGTTCCGGATTCACGAAGCCGCGGTTGATCAGCGGCTCCATCAGCTGCACGAAGGCGCCGCCGGCCGCGGCCTCGATCACCATGCCCACCGTGGCCGCCGCGAGCAGCGGCCAGTAGGTCCAGGCGTGGCCGAGCAGGCGGCGGTAGATCGGCCACGCCGCCGTCACCCCGGCCTCGCTCATGCCGCCGGCCTCACGGCGCCGCCGCGCGCTGTTCGGGCGCGGTCGCGATCGAGATCCGGCGGAAGCCGAGCTGGCCGAGCGCATCGAGGGCGGTGACCACCGCCTGGTGCGGGGTGCGCGCGTCGGCGCGCAGCAGCACGGGGCGGTCGCGGTCGTCGCCGGCGACTTCGCCGATGGTGCGCTTGAGCGATTCGACGTCGGTGCGCAGGGCCTCGCGGTCGTCGACGAAGTAGCGGCCCTCGGCATTCACCAGCAGGCTCAGCGCCCGGCCCTGCGTCTGCGCCGCCTCGCCGCCGGCCCGCGGCAGCTCGAGCTTCAGCACCGAGCGCGCGTCGAAGGTGGTGGTGACCACGAAGAAGATGATCAGCACCAGGATCACGTCGATCAGCGGCACGAGGTTGATCTCGGGCTCGTCCTCGGCGCGGCGGTCGCGGATGCGCATCGGGCGTCAGGCCTGGGCGGTGGCGAGGTCGCCGGCGACGGGGGCGGCCCCGGCGGTGCGGCGCGCGCGCGGGTCGATCACGTCCATCAGCTGGATGGCCTCGTGCTCCATGGCGATGATGTAGCTGTCGATGCGGGCGCGGAAATGACGGTGGAACATCAGCGCGGGCACGGCGACGATCATGCCGGTGGCGGCGCAGACCAGCGCCTTGCCGATGCCGCCGGCAAGCTGGTTCACGTCGCCGACGCCGACGTCCATGATGCCGAGGAACATCTGGATCATGCCGACGACGGTGCCGAACAGGCCCAGCAGCGGGCCGGCGGCGGCGATGGTGCCGAGTGCGCTCAGGAAGCGCTCCATCCGGTGCACGAGGTGGCGGCCGACGTCCTCGATGCGCTCGCGGATCTCGTCGCGGGGGCGCTGGCGGACGTCGAGCGCGGCGGCGAGCAGTGCGCCCAGCGGGGAGTTGTTGCGCAGGGAGTCGATGTGGACGGGGTCGAGCCGGCCGCGCGCGGCCCACTCGCGGACTTCGCGGCCGAGGCCGGGGGGCAGGACGGCGCTGCGGCGGAGGGTCCAGAAGCGCTCGACGATGATCGCGAGGCCGACCGCGGAGAGCAGCAACAGCGGGATCATCGGCCAGCCACCCGCTTTCACCAGTTCCAGCACGCGTCTTCCCCTGGCCCTGCGGCCGATCCGAACCGGCCGATAGGATAGCCCACGGGCGGCGGGGGGCCTGCGGGCCGGAGAGTGGCGGGTGTCGCAGTCTTGGCTTGCGAGAGCAGGAGCACGGGCTTTGGATCCGACCCTCTGGGCGGAGTTGGCAGAAGCCGCGGCGTCGGGCGGCGGGCGACGACCTATACGTGCCAGCAGCAAGAGCAGGGGCTTCGGGCGGGGCGACGCCCTGCACGTGCCAGCAGCAAGAGCCCGGGCTTCGGGCGGGGGCGACGCCCTGCGCGGCCGCTCCGCACCGGCTCGGTCAGCCGCACGCTACGCGTGCGGTCCGGCCCGGCCCAGCGGGCCGGGCGTTCGCGCGGGCTGCGCGGCATGCCGCGCAAGCAGCCCCTGCTCACCCATGGCTGACTCGCCTACCGCGCACATCCCTGTGCGCTGTGCGCAGCACCCGCGCCGGTCGCCGCCTGGCAATTGTCACAGTCAGGGGCTCCGGCGGGTTGGCAAGCGGGTGCCGATGGGGGATTGGACTGCACAGGTCAGGGGGTTTCGCGGGCTGCCCGCCTGGCGGCATCCCAGAGCGTCGGGTTGTGGTTGCGCTCCGTCCGGGTGGTGATGCCGTCGGGGCCGACGGTGATGCGGAGGGCGCCGGAGTCGGGGGTGGCGAGGACGGTGGCGCCGGCGTGGTGCCAGCGGCCGACGACGTCGGGGTCGGGATGGTTGAAGCGGTTGCCGTGGCCGGCAGAGACCAGGGCCATGCGGGCGCCGGTGGCGGCGATGAAGGCGGGGTCGGAGGAGTGGGCGCTGCCGTGGTGGGCGACGATCACGATGTCCGCCGGGAGTGCGGCGGGGGCGCGTGCCACCAGGCCGCGCTCGATGACGGCGCCGATGTCGCCGGTGAGGAGCGCGGAGCCGTACCGCGAGTCGATGCGCAGGACGCAGCTCGCCTCGTTGCCGAGGTAAGGGAAATGGCGGTCGGGGTGCAGGAACCGGAAGCCGACGCCATCGCGTTGCCAGCGGGTACCGGCGTCGCAAGGGGCGGCGTCGGGGATGCCGGACCCGCGCGGCGCGAGGCGGCGCGCGGGCGGGAAGCGGCGGACGACGGCGTCGAGGCCGCCGGCGTGGTCGCCGTCGGCGTGGCTGACGATGGCGGCGTCGAGGCGGCGCACGCCGATGGCATGCAGGGCCGGCACGACCGCGCGTTCACCGGCGTCGTAGCCGTCGGTGACCGCAGGGCCCATGTCGTAGAGCAGCGCGCCGCGATGGGTGCGCACGAGCAGTGACAGACCCTGGCCGACGTCGAGCACGGTGAGGTCGAAGGCACCCGCAGCCGGCAGCCCGCGGTCCGGCCACAGCAGGGGCAGCCACAGCAGGACAGCCAGTGATTTGCCGGGGACGCCACGCGGCAGGAGGCACCAGGCCGCGGCGGACAGGGCCATCGGCAGCGCCAACCAGCGCGCCTCGGGGAGCCACCAGAGCGCGAAGCGGCTCGACGCAAGCCATTCGAACAGGGGCCATGCGAGGTCGAAGCACCAGGCCGCCGCGCGCCACGCCGCGCCGCCGGTACCGGAATGGAGCGCCTCCAGCCCCGTGCCCACCAGCGAAAGGGGCACGACCACCAGGCTCCACCAGGGGATCGCGACCAGGTTGGCGACCGGGCCGGCCACCGACGCCTGGCCGAAGAGCGCCACTGTCAGGGGCAGCAGGCCGACGGTGGCCACGCCCTGGGCCGAGAGGAACTCGTGCAGCAGGTGCCGTCCGTTCGCCTGCGGCAGGCACCAGGCCAGCCACGCCACGCCGGCGAAGCTGAGCCAGAAGCCCGCGCCGAGGACGGCGAGCGGATCGGGCAGCAGGACCACGATCGCCGCCAGCGCCAGTCCATCGGCGACACGCAACGGCCGACGCCACAGGCGCGCGCAGACCACGACCGCGATCATCGCCGCGGTGCGCACCGTCGGCAGCGCGAAGCCCGCCACCGCCGCATAGCCCGCGGCCCCGGCCAGCGCGGCGATCGCCGCCGCCTGCGGCCGCGGCAGCCACAGGCCGAGCGCGGGCACCGCGCGCCAACTGCCCGACGCGAGCAGCGCGAAGAAGCCGGCGACGAGACCGACGTGGAAGCCCGAGATCGCGATCAGGTGGGTCAGGCCCGTGGCGCGCAGGGCCTCCCAGTCGCGGTCATCGAGGCCGCGGGTATCGCCGAGCGCGAGCGCGCGGATGTAGCGCGACGAGCCCGACTGCACCGCCGCACCGATGCGGCGCGCCATGTCGTCGCGCCAGGCGTCGATGCCGGTCGCCGGCGCCAGCCGCTCCGCACGCGCCGGCGTGCGCACGTAGCCGGTGGCCGCGACGCGGCGGGCGAAGGCGTGCTTCTCGCTGTCGAGCGGCCCCGGGTTGCGCAGCCCGCGCGGCGCGCGCAGGCGCACGTCGAAGCGCCAGCGGCTGCCGGGCGCGATGTCGAAGCGGGAATGCGTGCCGGCGGGCTTGCCGTCGTCGTACCAGGCCAGGCGCAGCAGCGCGCCGCGCAGGAACGCGGGCCCGGCATCGCCGTCGACGCGGAAAGCGAAGCGCGTGCGCCTGGCCTCGTGCACGGGCAGCTCCACCACCCTGCCCTCGACCGCGAAATCGCCCCGCTCGTGCGCCAGCGGAAGCTGCCCGGCCAGCGACGCCACCGCGTGCAGCCCGCACAGTCCGAAACCGAAGACGGCAGCGCCGGCGACACGATGCAGTCCTGGCCGCCACCAGTGCCACAGGCCCGCACCCGCGAGCGCCGCCAGCCACGGCCCGGGCAGCAGGCCCGGCAGCGCGAGGCAGCCGGCGATGCCGGCGACGAACGCAGCCGCGACGGCGACACCAAGCAGCGGCACGTTTGCGGGCGGTGCCGGCTGCACGGCCGCACTCCGGGAACGGGCCTTCGATGTTGGCCGACGGCCCCGGAGGCGGCGTTCGGCCGATCGCGGCCGCGCGCGTGGGGAAACGCCGTGGCCGGGGCGTCAGACCTCGGCGGTGGGAACCTCGCGCAGGCGCCCGGCGTGCAGTTCCAGCACCCGGTCCAGCCGCCGTGCCAGGCGGCGGTCGTGCGTGACCAGCACCAGGCTGGTGCGCTTGGCGCGGTTCAACTCGAGCATGATCTCGAACACCGTCGCCGCGGTCTTCTCGTCGAGGTTGCCGGTGGGCTCGTCGCCGAGGACGCAGGCGGGATCGTTGACCAGTGCGCGTGCGACCGCCGCGCGCTGGCGCTCGCCTCCCGACAGCTCGCCCGGCTTGTGCTCGAGGCGGTGGCCGAGGCCGACCGACTCGAGCAACGTGGACGCACGCTGGCGCGCCGCCCGCACCTCGCTGCCGGCAAGCAGCACCGGCAGCATCACGTTCTCCAGCGCCGTGAACTCCGGCAGCAGGTGGTGGAACTGGTAGACGAAGCCGAGCGCGCGGTTGCGCAGCTGGCCGCGCGCGGCGTCGGACAGCGTGCTCATCTGCCGCCCGGTGACGTAGACCTCGCCTGCCGTGGGCGTGTCGAGCCCGCCCAGCAGGTGCAGCAGCGTGCTCTTGCCCGCACCCGACGCGCCCAGGATTGCGACCGTCTCGCCCGCGTCGATGCGCAGGTCGAGGCCGTCGAACACCGGCGTGTGCATGCGCCCCTCCGCATACGTCTTGCCCAGGCCTTCGGCGCGCACGACGTCGCCGGTCCGCACCTGGTCGCCGCCCTGGATGTCATTCATAGCGCAGCGCCTCCGCCGGCGCCGTGCGCGCCGCGCGCCAGGCCGGGTAGATGGTGGCGACGAAGGCCATCGCGAGCGCCACCAGGGCGATGGCGAGCACGTCGTCGGGGTTGAGCTCGGTCGGCAGCCCGGTGATGTAGTAGACGTCGGCCGGCATCAGCACCACGCCGAACGCCCCTTCGATCGCGCGCAGGATGTGCTCGAGGTTGAGCGTGAGCAGGATCCCGGACAGCACGCCCAGCAGCGTGCCAATGACGCCGATCAGCGAGCCCTGGACCATGAACACCTGCATCACCCCGCGCGGCGTCAGCCCCAGGGTGCGCAGGATGGCGATGTCGGCCTGCTTGTCTGTCACCAGCATGACCTGCGACGAGACCAGGTTGAACGCGCCCATGGCGATGATCAGCGACAGCAGGATCGCGATCATGGTCTTCTCCAGGCGCAGCGCGCGGAACATGTTGGCGTTCTCGCTGGTCCAGTCGCTCACCCGGTAGGGCCCGTCAAGGCGCAAGGCGAGGTCGCGCGCGACCTCGAACGCCAGGTCCATGTCGTGCAGGTGCAGGCGCACGCCGCTGACGCCATCGCCGATGCGCATCAGCCGCTGGGCGTCCTCCATGTGCACGAAGGCCATGCCCTTGTCGTACTCCTGGTAGCCGGCCTCGAACAGGCCGCTGACCGTGAAGCGCTTGAGCTGCGGCACGGCGCCCATCGGCGTGGTCTGGAAGTCGGTGGTGACCACGACCTTGTCGCCGACCCCGACGCCGAGCCACAGCGCGAGCTCCTTGCCGAGCACGATGTTGTAGCTGCGCGGCGCGAGCGAATCCAGGCGGCCCTGCACCATCAGTTCGCCCAGCGTCGACACCGTCGCCTCTTCCGCCGGCAGCACGCCGCGCAGCATGCCGGGCTGGCGGCGCGCACCCGACAGCAGCGCCTCGGTGGCGACGTACGGCGCGGCGCCGGCCACGCGCGGATCCGTGCTCGCCTCGGCCATCGCCTCGCGCCAGTTCTCCATTGGCATGCCGTCGGCGCTGACCGTGGCGTGCTGGGTCATCTGCAGCATGCGGTCGCGGATCTCGCGCTGGAACCCGCTCATCACCGCCAGCGTGGTGATCAGCGCGGCGACGCCGATGGCGATGCCGAGGATGGACGCCATCGAGATGAAGGAGATGAAGCCGTTGCGGCGTTTCGCGCGCAGGTAGCGCAGGCCGATGGCCACGGGGATCGGTTTGAACATCGGGGCTCGCTTGGCGGCGGGCGCCACCCGGTCGGGCGGCACGAAGGCCGCTATGGTGCCACCGAAGGCAGGCGCGCCGCCCGGGACGGCCCGGGAGCGGCCAGACGCAGTTCACGTCGCGACGCCGCCGGAAGCGTGTCCGGCCACCATGACAGCCGGTGCGTGCGGCCCTGGCCATCGCGCCACGACACGAAGGCCAGAGGACCCCGCCAGGAGACGGTGACGCAATCAACCCCAACAGCGTCGACCTCGACCGGCGCATCGCCACCGGGGAACACCAGCACCGGGCGGACGCGGCGATGTTCGCGCCACATCAGGCGAAGGCCGTGGAGGCCCGCGGCAACGGCCAGCGCCCAGGCCGCGTGCCGCGGCAGTTCCGAGGCGAGGACCGCCAGCGGGGCGGCGAGCGTCAGCGCGAGGAGCGCCGACAGCAGCCAGCGCGAGGGCCGCCACTCAAGGCGGCAGGGTGCGGATGCGTTCGACGAGCGATGCGAGTGCGGCATCGGGAACGACCTCGTGGCCGAGGAACCATCGCCACAGCCTGTCGTCCTCGGTGTCCAGAAGCGTCAGGAACAGAGCGCGCTCGCCTGTCGGGGATTGCCGCCAGCGCCGCTCCAGCCAGCGCACCAGGAGCTGGTCGAGCTCGCGCATGCCGCGGCGGCAGCGCCAGCGCAGGCGCCGCAGCTCGGCATCGTCGGCGTCCACGACGCCCTCGCCCGCCATCGACGCGCTCAGAGCTGGCGCTGGAGCATCAGCATCTTGATTTCGCCGATGGCCTTGGCCGGGTTCAGCCCCTTGGGACAGGTGCGCGTGCAGTTCATGATCGTGTGGCAGCGGTAGAGCTTGAACGGGTCCTCGAGGTCGTCGAGGCGCGCGCCCAGGTCCTCGTCGCGCGAATCGGCGATCCAGCGGTAGGCCTGCAGCAGGATCGCCGGCCCCAGGTAGCGGTCGCCGTTCCACCAGTAGCTCGGGCAACTGGTGCTGCAGCACGCGCAGAGGATGCACTCGTAGATGCCGTCCAGGCGCGCGCGGTCTTCCTTCGACTGCAGGCGCTCGCGGTCGGGCGGCGGCGCGCCCTGGGTGCGGATCCACGGCTGGATCGACGCGTACTGGGCGTAGAACTGGGTGAGGTCGGGCACCAGGTCCTTGACCACCGGCATGTGCGGCAGCGGGTAGATCGGCACTTCGCCCTTGCCCTTGCCGCAGTCGTCGATGGCCTTGGTGCAGGCCAGGGTGTTGGTGCCGTCGATGTTCATCGCGCACGAGCCGCAGATGCCCTCGCGGCAGGAGCGGCGGAAGGTCAACGTCGGGTCGACCTCGTTCTTGATCTTGATCAGCGCGTCCAGGACCATCGGTCCGCAGGCGTCGAGGTCGATCTCGTAGGTGTCGGTGCGCGGGTTCTCGTCGTCGTCCGGGCTCCAGCGGTAGACCTTGAACTCGCGCACGCGGCCGGCGCCCGCGGGCGCGGCATGGCGGCGGCCCTTGTGGACCTTCGAGTTCTTCGGTAGGGAAAATTCGGCCATGTCAGGACTGCACCGTGGGTTGGGCTGGCCGCGGGACGCGGTTGGCTCGTTGGAACGCGTTGGGAACGTGGGCGTGACGCATGGCGCGGGTCAGTACACCCGCGCCTTGGGCGGCACCACCTCGACGTCGTCGTCGAGCGTGTACATGTGCACCGGGCGGTAGTCGATGCGGGTCTCGCCGCCCTCGCCCACCCAGCACAACGTGTGCTTCTGCCATTCGGTGTCGTCGCGGTCGGGGAAATCCTCGCGCGCGTGCGCGCCACGCGACTCCTTGCGGTTCTCCGCCGACACGATCGTCGCCACCGCCTGCGACAGCAGGTTCTGCAGCTCGAAGGTCTCCACCAGGTCGGAGTTCCACACCAGCGAGCGGTCGCTCACCTTGACGTCGGCGAACGACGCGTGGATCTCGCGCATCTTGGCCACGCCCTCGGACAGCGTCTCGCCGGTGCGGAACACCGCGGCGTCGTTCTGCATCGTGCGCTGCATCTTGTCGCGGATCACCGCGGTCGGCGTGCCGCCATTGGCGTGGCGCAGGCGGTCGAGGTTGGCCAGCGAGTGGTCCAGCGCGTCGGTCGGCAACTTCGCGTGCGGCTGGTCGCGGCGGATGGTCTCGCTGCAGCGGTTGGCGACCGCGCGGCCGAACACCACCAGGTCCAGCAGCGAGTTGGAGCCCAGGCGGTTGGCGCCGTGCACCGACACGCACGCGGCCTCGCCGATGGAATACAGGCCCGGCACCACCGCGTCGGGGTCGCCGTTGCGCAGCTGCACGACCTCGCCGTGGTAGTTGGTCGGGATGCCGCCCATGTTGTAGTGCACCGTCGGCAGCACCGGGATCGGCTGCTTCTCGACGTCGACGCCGGCGAAGATCCGCGCGCTCTCGGCGATGCCCGGGAGCTTCTCGTGGATGTCCTTGGGGTCGAGGTGGGTGAGGTCGAGGTGGATGTGGTCCTTGTGCTCGCCGACGCCGCGGCCCTCGCGGATCTCGATGGTCATCGAGCGCGAGACGACGTCGCGCGAGGCGAGATCCTTGGCGTTGGGCGCGTAGCGCTCCATGAAGCGCTCGCCGTTCGCGTTGCGCAGGATCCCGCCTTCGCCACGCACGCCTTCGGTGATCAGGCAGCCGGCACCGTAGATGCCGGTGGGGTGGAACTGCACGAACTCCATGTCCTGCAGGCCCAGCCCGGCGCGCAGCGCCATGCCGCCGCCGTCACCGGTGCAGGTGTGCGCCGAGGTCGCCGAGAAGTACGCGCGGCCGTAGCCGCCGGTGGCGAGCACCGTGCCGTGGGCGCGGAACAGGTGCAGGGTGCCTTCGGCCATGTCCAGCGCCAGCACGCCGCGGCAGGCGCCGTCGGCGTCCATGATCAGGTCGAGCGCGAAGTACTCGACGAAGAAGCGCGCGTCGTGCTTCAGCGACTGCTGGTAGAGCGTATGCAGGATCGCGTGCCCGGTGCGGTCGGCGGCGGCGCAGGTGCGCTGCGCCGTGCCCTGGCCGTAGTGCGTGGTCATGCCACCGAACGGGCGCTGGTAGATCTTGCCCTCGTCGGTCCGCGAGAACGGCACGCCCTGGTGCTCCAGCTCGATGATCGCGGGGATGGCCTCGCGGCACATGTATTCGATGGCGTCCTGGTCGCCCAGCCAGTCCGAGCCCTTGATCGTGTCGTAGAAGTGGAAGCGCCAGTCGTCCTCGCCCATGTTGCCCAGCGCCGCGGAGATGCCGCCCTGCGCCGCGACCGTGTGCGAACGCGTCGGGAACACCTTGGTGATGCAGGCGGTCTGCAGCCCCTTCTGCGCGAGGCCGAAGGTCGCGCGCAGCCCGGCGCCGCCGGCGCCGACGACGACCATGTCGTACTTGTGTTCGGTGATCTTGTAGGTCGTTGTCATCGGGTCTTCAGTCGGGGAAAAGGCATCAGGCGAGAAGCGCGATGCGCGCGAGCGCGTACAGCGATGCCAGCGCACCGAGGCCGCAGAGGAAGGACACCGCGAGTTGCAGCGCGAGTTCGTACACGCGGGTGTGCACGTAGTCCTCGATGATCACCTGCAGGCCGAGCTTGGTGTGCCAGAACAGCACCAGCACGAACGCCGCGAGCAGGATCGCGACCCACGGCCGCGCCAGCGAGGCCTGCACCGTGGCGAGGTCGGCGCCCACCAGCGACACCAGCGTGCCGATCAGCCAGGGCACCAGCACCGCCAGGGCAATCGCGCTGGCGCGGATGGCCCAGAAGTGGCCGGTACCGGACTTGGCCGAGCCGAGGCCGCGGGCGCGCGCCACCGGCGAGCGGAAATCCTGCTTCACGCCCTTGCCGTCGTTGCCGCTCATGCGCCTGCCCCGAGCGCGACGACCCAGATCAGCGCGGTCAGCACCACCGTCAGCACCGCGACGGTCCAGCCGGACTTGTAGACCTCGGGAATGTCGAAGCCCCAGCCGGCGTCCCAGAGCAGGTGGCGGAAACCGTTGAGCAGGTGGTAGACCATCGCCAGCGAAAACACGAACAGCGCCAGCATGCCGATCGGCGACGACAGCAATGCCGAGGCGTCGGCGTACGCGTCGCCACCGGCGGCCACCGCCAGCAGCCACCAGGCGATCACGAACGCGCCCACGGAGAGGACGATGCCGGTGGCGCGGAACAGGATGGACATCACCATCGTGATCTGCCAGCGGTACACCTGCAGGTGCGGCGACAGGGGGCGTGGTCGGTTCGACATCGCGGCACGGATCTCTTTGCTGGGCGGCAGCACGCGCCGCATTGGCTTGTATTGCAGGGATGGCCGCTGCCCCGGAGGGCACCGGCCGGTCAGAAGTCGATGCAGCGGCCGTTCTTCTCCCAGTCGCCGTAGCGCGTCGGGTCGGGTCCGTCGCGGCCGCCCACCTCGGGCGCGGGCGCCTCGGGAACCACCGGCTCCGGAACACGCCGGCCCACCGGTGCCGGGGTCGGTGGAGAAGGGCTTTCGCCTATGATTGCCGGGTCTTGCACATGTGAAAGTCTAATCCCCAGCCCGATGCCGGACAAGCAGATCCCTTCGCAACCACCACTCTTCGCCCTGCCGGAGCACGCGATCATCGCGCTGGACGGGCGCGATGCCGTGGCATTCGCGCAGGCGCAGCTGATGAACGATGTCGCCGCCCTCGCCGACGGTGGCTGGCACTGGAACGGATGGCTGAACCCGAAGGGGCGGGTGCTCGCGCTCTTCGCCCTGCTCCGCCGCGACGCCGGGACGGTGTGGGCGATCACCCATGGCGCCGATGCCACGGCACTCGCCGCGGGGCTGCGACGCTTCGTGTTCCGCAGCAAGGTGGCGATCGACGTCCGCACCGACCTGCACGTGGCGGGCGCACTCCAGGCGCCCCCGCGGGCCCGCGGGAACAGCGCGCATGTCGTCGACGACGTGGTCGGACTCGACTTCGGCGGCGAGGGCGGCGCGCGGACCTTGTCGATCGGCGCGGCGCCGGCGGCCGCGGATGCCGGCATGGTCTCGCGCTGGCGAGCCTTCGACATCGACCATGGCCTGCCCTGGCTGGCGCCCGACCTGCCGCCGACCTGGACGCCGCAGCAGCTGTCGCTGGACCGCCTTGGCGCCTACAGCGTGCGCAAGGGGTGCTATCCGGGGCAGGAGATCGTGGCCCGCACCCATTTCCTCGGCCAGGCGAAGCGCGGGCTGGTCCGGTTGCAGGCAACGGCACGGGTCGAGCCGGGAACCGAGGTGCTGCGTGGCGACCGCGCGGTCGGCACCATCGCCAGCACCAGCGCCGACGGACTGGCGGCGCTGGCAGTGCTTCCGCTCGACGACGACGGCGCCGGGCTGGCCACGGCCACCGCCACACTCGAACCCCTGCCCCTGCTGGACGGCCTCGCCCGCTGAGCAAGGCCCGCGCGTGTGTGCAGGGCGTCAACATCGGCGCCACACGGCAACGCTATGCTCGCGCGGGGGCACCGGTCCGGGGCTCGCGTCGCTACATTCCGACCATCACGCAAGGGGAATTGCATGACTCGATTCGCACCGATCACGTCGGCGCTTGCCGCCGCCTGCCTGCTCGCCGCCTGCGCCTCGGCACCGCCGGCGCCTCCGCCGGAGCCACCCGCGCCGCCGCCGGCGTCGTTCGACCACACGTTGTCGGGCGATGCGCTGTTCGCTTTCGGCAAGTCGAGCATCGACAACCTGAGCCCTGCCGGCCGCGCCGAACTCGACGCGCTCGCCGAACGGGTGCTGGCGGCGCCGGCGATCGACATGGTCCACGTGATCGGCCACAGCGACCGGATCGGCAACGACCGCGCCAATGTCGCGCTGTCGAACAGGCGGGCCCAGGCCGTGCGCGACTACCTGGTCGCGGCCGGCGTGGCGGCGGACAGGGTGACGGCCGTGGGCCGCGGCAGCGTCGAGCCGGTGGTGGACTGCGAGGGCGAGCGCGGCCAGGCCCTGATCGACTGCCTGGCGCCGAACCGTCGGGTCGACGTCAGGGTGCTGATGCCCTGACCATCGACGGTCTCACGCGCCTCTCGAAGCCCGGCTCCGGCCGGGCTTCTTCGTGCCGGCCTCCACTTCGGCCAGCGAGGCGGCCGCGGCGACCACGTCGGCCTCCGACGGAATCACCAGGAACGCCGCACCCGCCAGCGGGGTGAAGGTGTCGGCGCCGACCACCCGCCGCAGCGGCACTTCGCCGAAGCCGCCCTCGAGCAGCGCGGTGATGATGCCCTCGCCAACGCCGGCGCTGCGCCGGCCCTCGTCGAGCACGATGATCCGCTTCGCACCCGCGGCCTGTTCGCGGATGAAGGCATCGTTGAGCGGCACCAGCCAGCGCAGGTCGACCACGCGCACCCGCCAGCCGTGGGCGGCCTCGATCGTGCGGGCCGCGCGCAGCGCCATCGGCACCCCGTTGCCGAAGGTGTAGACGACCAGGTCGTCGCCTTCTCCGTAGACACGACCCTCGCCCAGCGGCATCGCTTCGCCAGGCGCGGGGTACGGCGTGAGCCAGCCGCCGTCGCCCGGCGCGTGCAGGTCCTTCGCCATGTACAGCGCGATCGGCTCGAGCAGGGCGCAGACGCGCCCGTCCACCTTCGCCAGCGCCATCAGCGTGCGCAGCATGGTGGCGGCATCGTCGCCGCGGCTGGGGCAGCCGACCACGAGGCCGGGAATGTCGCGCAGCGCGGTGATCGAGTTGTCGTTGTGGAAGTGGCCACCGAAGCCACGCTGGTAGCCCAGGGACGCGATGCGCATCACCATCGGGTTGCGGTACTGGCCGTTGGAGAAGAACTGCAGGCTGGCCGCCTCGCCGCGGATCTGGTCGCAGGCGTTGTGGAAGTAGGCGAGGTACTGGATCTCGGGCAGCGGAAGCAGGCCCATGTTGGCGTAGCCCTGCGCCAGGCCCAGGATCGTGGTCTCGTCGAGCAGGGTGTTGAACACGCGCCGCGGCCCGAACGCCTTCTGCAGGCCCTTGGTCACCGTGTACACGCCGCCCTTCTGCGCGACGTCCTCGCCGAACAGCAGCGCCTCGGGGTACTTCGCGAGCAGGTCGTGCAGCGCCTGGTTGATCTGGATCGCGAGGTGGCGCGGCGGCTGGTGTTCGGGCAGCTTCGCCTCGCCGCCGAACAGCGCGACGCGGCGCGACAGGAGCGTGTCGTCGACACGGGTCGCCTCGGCCTGCACGGCGTCCGGGGAGTACGGCGCGAGCGGCGCCATGACGTCGTCGAGCGCGGTGAGGCGCGGCCGGCGGTCGGCATCCTCGGCGGCGGCGAAGCACTTCGCGCGGGTGGCGTCGTAGAGCGCGAGGATGTCGTCCTTCGACATCAGCCCCGACTCCAGCGCGATCACCGCCGAGCGAAGCAACGGGTCGGTCGCCTCGACCGCGCACAGTTCCTCCAGCGACCGCCATTCGATCTCGAAGTCGGTGCCGGCGTGGCCCATGATGCGCGTCGTGCGCAGGTGCAGGAAGGTCGGCCGCCGCGTACGCCGGCAATGCTCGACCGCACGCTGCACGTCGCCGTAGCCCGCGGCGAGGTCCAGCCCGTCGGCGGCGAAGTAGTCGAGGTCGGGCCGCTGCGCGAAGTTGCGGGCGATCCAGCCGTCCGGCGTCTTCACCGAGATGCCGATGCCGTTGTCCTCGCACACGAACAGCACCGGCGCCGGCAGCTTCTGGTACGCCGTCCAGGCCGCGGCATTGAACGCCGTCTGCGCCGTGGCATGGTTGCTGGATGCGTCGCCGAACGAGCACACCACGATGCTGTCGTCCGGCACCGGCAGCGCATGGCCGATGCGCCTGCCCTGCTCGATCGCGATCGCCGTGCCGAGCGCCTTGGGCAGGTGCGAGGCGATGGTCGAGGTCTGCGGCAACACCCACAATGGCTTGCTGCCCCAGACCTTGTGGCGGCCACCGCTGGCGGGGTCGTCCTTGCTGGCCGCGAACGACAGCGCCGAGTCCATCACCGGGTCCATGCCCGGCAGCTTGCGGAAGCGTTCGGCCATGAAGCCGCCGGAACGGTAGTGCAGGAACGCCGGATCCGTGTGCCGCGTGAGCCGCGCCACCATGGCATTGCCCTCGTGGCCGCTGGAGCCGATGGTGTAGAAGACCTTGTCCTGCACCCGCAGCACCCGCGCCATCAGGTCCAGGTGCCGGCTGATCAGCTGCGACTCGAACAGCTCCAGGAACCCGCGCGCGTCCAGCGCGCTGCCGGCGAGCACTGGCGCATCGCCGCCGGGCCGCGGACCGGTATCGCCGTCCCAGTCGCGCACGAACTCCTGGAAGTTGACGTCGCAGATCTCGGCGCGGTTGAGTCCGCGCATGCGCGCGGGAAGGGGCTTGCTCATGGTGTCCCTGGTCAGGTCGAGGCGCGCCTGGCGCGCTGGAGGAAGTGCACGGCGGCCTGTGGCGCGCGCGGCGGTGTCACGACGCGACGTGCCGCGCGGCACGCCATTGGGCGGCCGTCTGGCCCCACACGTCCACCGCCGCGGTCTCGAACGGTGGTGGCAGGCGGCCCGCACCCTGGTTGCGCGAACCCAGGCGCCGGGCGACCGACTGCGACGGCACGTTCTCCGGGGCGATGCAGTGGATGAAGTCATCCCACCCCAGGTGCTCCAGCGCCCAGTCGATGGTCGCGGCCGCCGCCTCGCTTGCGTAGCCCCTGCCCCACGCATCGCGGTGGAAGGCATAGCCGATCTCGTTGCCGGGCCAGCCTTCCGGCTTCCACGGCCCCGCCTGCCCAAGCCAGATCCCGCTGGCGCGATCCACCACCGCGAACATGGCAAAGCCCTGGATCGCCCACGCACCCGGCATCTGCAGGAACTTGCGCCACGCCGCCGCGCGTACCAGCGGACCGCCGACGTGGCGTGCGGCGTCCTCGTCGGCATGCAGTTCCGCGTAGCGCTCGAAATCGTCCGCCCGCGGCAGGCGCAGCAGCAGGCGCTCGGTTTCGATCACGGGCGTGTCCATGGCCGCGGCCCGCGCCGGTCAGCCGGCGAAGGCGTTGATGCCGGTGAGCTCGCGGCCCACGACCAGCTGGTGCACGGTCTCGGTGCCCTCGTAGGTGATCACCGATTCCAGGTTCAGCGCATGGCGGATGGGCGCATGTTCGGTCGTGATACCGGCGCCGCCGAGCAGGTCGCGCGCCTCGCGCGCGATGTCGATCGCCATGCGGCAGTTGTTCCACTTCGCCAGCGACACCTGGGTCGGCTGCATCGTGCCGGCATCCTTGAGCCGGCCCAGCTGCAGCGACAGCAGCTGCGCGGTGGTGATGCGGCGGGCCCAGTCGGCCATCTTCAGCTGCGCGCTCTGGGTCGCGGCCACCGGGCGGTCGAAGAGGATGCGCTCCTTCGAGTAGTTCAGGGCCTCGTCCAGGCAGGCGATGGCCGCCCCGATCGGTCCCCAGGTGATCCCGTAGCGGGCCTGGGTCAGGCAGCCCAGCGGCCCCTTCAGGCCCTTCACGTTCGGCAGCCGGTTGGCCTCCGGCACCCGCACCCCGTCCAGGAACAGCGCCGAGGTGACCGACGCGCGCAGGCTCATCTTCTTGTGGATCTCCTGCGCGGTGAACCCGGCGAAGTCCTTTTCGACGATGAAGCCCTGGATGCCGTCGTCGGTCTGCGCCCAGACGATGGCGATGTCGGCCAGGTTGCCGTTGGTGATCCACATCTTGGCGCCGTCGAGGACCCAGTCGGCGCCGTCGCGGCGCGCGCGGGTCTTCATGTTGGCGGGGTCGGAGCCACCGTGCGGCTCGGTCAGGCCGAAGCAGCCGATGACCTTGCCCGCGGCCATGTCCGGCAGCCAGCGCTGCTTCTGCTCTTCGCTGCCGTAGGCGTAGATGGGGTACATGCACAGCGAGGACTGCACGCTGGCGAAGCTGCGGATGCCGGAGTCGCCGCGTTCCAGTTCCTGGCAGATGAGGCCGTAGCTCACCGCGTTGAGGCCGGCGCAGCCGTACTCCACCGGCAGCGTCGCGCCGAGCAGCCCGAGTTCGGCCATCTCCGGCACCAGTTCGCGCGGGAACCGGGCCTGGTCGAAGCAGTCGCCGATGATCGGCAGCACGCGCTCGTCGGTGAAGCGGGCGACGGTCTCCTGGACCGCGCGCTCCTCTTCGGTGAGCAGCGAGCGGACGTCGAAGAGGTCGTAGGGGTGCAGGGCCATGGCCGATCCGGTGGGGACGATAGCCGGGCATTTTAGCCGCTCCCACCGGCCGCCGCCCGTGCCCGGAAATGCAGACGGGGCCGGATCGCTCCGGCCCCGTCGGGGTTGCACAGACGGTCGGGGATCTCCCCGGCCAGGGGATCAGCCGCGGCTGGTCTCGCCATCCACGGCCGCAACCTGGGTCACGACCTGGCCGTCGATCACCGGCAGTCGGTCCGCCGGCGCCTGCTCCATCTGCACCGTGTTCTCGCGGCCGTCGTAGCGGTATGTCACGTCATAGGCCACGGTGACCTCCTCGGTGCCCAGCGGGATCTGGCCGGCAGGCTTGCTGTCGGTGCGCATGGTGCCGGTGGTGCCGTCCGGATTGCGGTAGGTCACGGTGTAGCCCACCACGCGCGACGACTCGGACGTATCGGTGACCGTGCGGCACTGGCGGTCCACCCGCTCGACCACCTGGCCGCCGACGTGGCGGCGGTCGATCGCGCGCCCGGCGAACCCGCCGCCGACCGCACCGGCGACCGTCGCTGCCTTGCGGCCGTTGCCGCTGCCGACCTGGTTGCCGATCAGCCCGCCGATGACGGCGCCGGCCACGGTGCCGCCGACGTTGCCGTCGCGCTCGGGCGCGCGCTCCTGGACCACCACGTCCTCGCACACCTGGCGCGGCGTGGAGCTGGTCGAGGTCTCGCGGATCGCCTCGCTGCCGATGACGGTCGCGAACAGGTCGCGGCGTTCGGTGACGGGGTCGACGCGCACGACGTCCGCGTACTCGAGGCGTGCGGCAGCGCGTTCGTCGGATGCCGCGCCGGCGTCGACGGACAGCGCGCCGCCGTCTTCGATGGCGAGGCTGGAGTCTTCGCGGCCGTTCTGGAATGCCGCAACCGCCACGCCCCCGACGAGCAGCGAAGCCAGGGCGATTGCGAGGGTATTGTTCTTCATGGCGCCTCCTGTGGCGTGTGCCCGGGCTTGCGGGCAACGGGATTCCAACACCGCGCGCCTGAACGGGGGCCGATCCGCCGCTTCGCTACGCCCCGGCCGGCCGGACGCGACCTGCCGCCGGCCCGTGCTAGCGTGCCCGGCGCCACCATTCCGACGGGATCTTCGATGCCCAACCTCCTGCTCGCCCCGGTCCTGCGCTGGCTGGGACGGCTGTCCTTTCCGCGCCTCTTCATGCTGACCGCGGCCTTGTTCGTGGCCAACGTCTTCGTGCCGGATCCGATCCCCTTCATCGACGAGCTGCTGCTCGGGCTGGGCACCCTGCTGCTGGCGAACTGGAAGAACCGCGACGCGCGCGAGCGCGGCCCGATCGACGGGGAGTCGACGCGGCGTTGACCGGGATGCTCGTCGACAGCCATTGCCACCTCGACGCAGGCGAGTTCGACCACGACCGCGCGGCTGTCGTCGCCCGCGCCCGCGCCGCGGGCGTGGTGGCGCAGGTGGTGCCTGCGACCCATGCCGCGGGCTGGGAAGGGCTGCGCCGCGTCTGCGCCGCCACCGAAGGGATGTACCCCGCGTTCGGACTGCACCCGATGTACCTGGCGGAGCACCGGCCGGAGCACCTGGATGCGCTCGCCTCCTGCCTAGCGGAACGCGATCGCGTCGCGGTCGGCGAATGCGGCCTCGACTTCTTCGTCGACGGCCTCGACCGCGACCGGCAGATGGAGGTGTTCGAGGCGCAGCTGCGTCTGGCGCGCGAGCACGACCTGCCGGTGATCGTGCACGCGCGCCGCGCGGTCGATGCGGTGATCGCGGCCATCCGCCGCGTCGGTGGCCTGCGCGGCGTCGTGCACAGCTTCCCGGGCAGCGAGCAGCAGGCGCGGGACCTCTGGCGCCTTGGTTTCCTGCTCGGCATTGGCGGCCCGGTCACCTACGAGCGCGCGCAGCGCCTGCGCCGCCTGGTGGCGTCGATGCCGATCGAATTCCTGCTGCTTGAAACCGACGCGCCCGACCAGCCCGACGCCGCCATCCGCGGCCTGCGCAACGAGCCGGCGCGCCTGCGCGAGGTGTGCGCCGCCATCGCGCGCCTGCGCGACGCCGACGTCGAGGCGATCGCCGCCGCCACGACCGCGAACGCGCGGCGCCTGTTCGCGCTGCCCGCTCCCTCAGGCTGAGGCGACTCCGCCGCTCGATGCCGGAGCGTCCTTCGCCAGCAGCTCCAGCGCCTTGGCCACCGCCACGAATGCGAACGCGCCGGTGACGTGCGTGGCGGCACCCAGGCCGCCGCCGCAGTCGAGCTTGAAGCCTTCCTCCGGACTGGACGCCGGCCGCAGGCCGCAGACGCTGCCGTCCGGCTGCGGGTAGCGCACGTTCTCCAGCGAATACACCGCGGCGATGCCGAAGTAGCGCTTCGGACCCTTCGGGAATCCGAACTCGCCGCGCAGCTTGCGCCGCACCAGCGCCAGCATCGCGTCGTGCTCGGTACGCGAGAGGTCGCGCACGCGCACCAGCGTCGGGTCTATCCGGCCTCCCGCGGACCCCACGGTGACCATCGGCTGCTTGCGCCGGCGGCACCAGGCGATCGCCTCGACCTTGCTGCGGAAGCTGTCGCAGGCGTCGATCACCAGATCCTGGCCACCTCCGAGCAACTCCGACAGGTTGGCGGGCGTCAGGAACGCCGGCACCGGATCCACGCGCATCGAAGGATTGATCGCGCGGCAGCGTTCCGCCATGGCGTCGGCCTTGTTGCGGCCGTAGCCACCGGAGAGCGCGGGCAGCTGGCGGTTGGTGTTGGACAGGCAGATGTCGTCGGCGTCGACGAGCGTCAGCCGCCCGACGCCGCTCCGCGCGAGCGCCTCCACCACCCACGACCCCACGCCACCCAGTCCGACGACGGTGACGTGGCGGCCGGCGAGGCGGGCGACCGTGCCACGTCCGTACAGCCGGTCGACGCCGGCGAACCTGTCCTGCCAGTCCTGATCCATCCCCGCAGTCTACCGTCGGGGCGCGTGATATCGTCCGGGCCACACCGCCGGAGCCCGCCCATGTCGACGCCGTCCGATGCCAGCACGCCGCGCCGCCCGCCCTCCGCCGCGAGCCGGTACCTGTTCCTGTTCCTGCTCGGCCTGGTGGTGGGCATCGTGGCGGTGGTGATGGTGCTGCGCGCCCTTGAGGCACGGAAGACGTGGCAGGACCACTACCCGCACGCCACCATGCAACTGATGCAGGCGCACACCGCGCAGTTTTCCGCCACGACGCAGGCCAACCGCTGCGCGGCCACCGATACGCTGCCGCACCTGCGCGCGATCCGACAGCTCGGCAACGACCTCGAGCCGGCGTTTCCCGACCTGCGCGACGACGAGCGCTTCGCCGGCCACGCCGGCAAGCTGCGGCAGACGCTCGACGCCGCCCTCTCGTCGCCGCCGCTGGACTGCGCCGGTGCGAGCCGCGTGCTCGAGCAGATCGGCGAGGCCTGCAAGGCCTGCCACCAGGATTTCCGCGGCTGACCGGGTTCTGAACCCCCGCCGCAGCATCGGGTCGCGATCGGCGTTTCGCACGCGCGGTTGATCACCCATTCACGGGAGCGCGCCTAAGGTCCGGGCACACGGAAGCGGCGTGCCTGCCGTCCTCCCGCCCCGCGACCCAAGGAGATCGACATGAAGATCCGCATCATCGGCGCCACCGCGGCCATTGCCGCCATGACCCTCGCCGGTTGCGCGAGCACGTCGCCCGGTTATTCGTCCGCGCCCGGCGGTTACGGCGGCGGCTACAGCGCCCCGCAGCAGCAGTGCGTCGACTGCGGCGTCGTCACGCGCATCGACCACCGCGCGCGCGGCGGCACCACCCCTAACGCGACCGGTGCGGTCCTCGGTGGCATCGTCGGCGCGGTGGCCGCGCGCGAACTCGCCGACCGCAACACCGACAGCGAGGGCCGCAAGAACACCGCGACCGCCGCGGGTGCCGTGGGTGGCGCCGTCGCCGGCAACGCCATCCAGAACCGGGTGCAGTCGCAGAGCACCTACGACGTGCACGTGCGCCTCGACGACGGCCGCATGACCGTGGTGTCGCAGAACGACCTCGGCGGCATCCGCGAAGGCTCCTATGTCCGCGTGAACAACGGTCGCGCCTTCCTGCGCTGAGCCCGCGCCACGGTGTAGGCACGGACGGCCCGCCCACGCGGGCCGTTCGTTTTCGTGCGCGCGCCTGCGATGATCGCGGCGCGGGCGACCTCCCGCGCCACCCCGGGAACAGCCGATGGAAACGCAGTACCTCTTCTACGCGCTGGCCGCGCTGCTCGTGCTGGTCGGCATCGCCGGCACCGTGCTTCCCGCGCTCCCGGGTCTGCCGCTGGTGTTCGCCGGCATGGTGCTGGCGGCATGGGCCGGCGGCTTCGAGCAGGTCGGGGCGGGCATGCTCGTGGTGCTCGGCCTGCTGACGGCGGTGTCGCTGGTGATCGATTTCTGGGCGACCGCCGTGGGCGCGAAGCGCGTTGGCGCCAGCCGGCTGGCATTGGCGGGCGCGATGCTCGGGATGCTGTTCGGTCTGTTCCTGGGCCCGGTCGGCATCTTCGTCGGACCCTTCCTCGGCGCACTCGCGGGCGAACTGGTCCATGGCCGGCGCCACGGCACCGCGGGGTTCGGCCACGCCACCCGCGTGGGCGTCGGCACCTGGCTCGGCATCGTGTTCGGCGTGGTGCTCAAGCTGACGCTGGCGTTCGCCATGCTGGGGTTGTTCGCGCTCGCCTGGTTCTTCTGACCCGTGCGCTCGCATTCACGCGTCCATGAACGCTGAATGCGCAGAGTGCGCGGCAGCCGCCCTCTCGAGGCGGCGCACCGCTGCCGGAGCCTGAGTGATGACCTGGACGATCGTTGCCACCATCGTGATCACGATCGTCCTCGCCGTCCTGGCGATGAACTTCGCCACCCCCGAGAAGGAGATCGAGCGCAAGGTCGAGCACCGGCACGCGATCGCCGACCCGCAGTTCCGCCGCGAGATGTCGGTCCTGCTCGGCCCCGCGATCATCGGCGGCAACCGCATCACCGAGCTGCAGAACGGCGACGAGATCTTCCCCGCGATGCTCGAGGCCATCCGCGCCGCCCGCAACACCATCACCTTCGAAACCTACATCTACTGGTCCGGGACGATCGGCAAGGAGTTCGCGGCAGCGCTGGCCGAGCGCGCGCGCGCCGGGGTGAGGGTGCACGTGATCGTCGACTGGGCCGGCAGCCTCAAGATGGACGACAGCCTGCTCGACGGCATGAAGGACGCCGGCGTCGAGATCGAGAAGTACCGGCCGCTGCGCTGGTACAACATCGGCCGGCTCAACAACCGCACCCATCGCAAGCTGCTGGTGGTCGACGGCCGGCTCGGGTTCACCGGCGGCGTCGGCATCGCCGACCAGTGGGCCGGCCACGCCGAGGATCCGGAGCACTGGCGCGACACCCATTTCCGCATCGAGGGCCCCGCGGTCGCCCAGTTGCAGGCGGCCTTCAACGACAACTGGATCAAGACCACCGGCGAGCTGCTGCACGGTGCGCCCTACTTCCCGCCTCTGGAGCCCGTGGGCGACACCGCCGCCCATCTGTTCATCGCCTCGCCCGCCGGCGGCAGCGAGAGCATGCACCTGATGTTCCTCATGGCGCTCGCCGCGGCCACCCGCACCATCGACGTGGCCGCCTCCTATTTCGTGCCCGATACCCTGGTGCGCAAGGCGCTGCTCGCCGCGCGCGAACGCGGCGTCCGCGTGCGCGTGCTGCTGCCCGGAGAGCACATCGACTCGGAAACGGTGAAGTTCGCCTCCAAGGGGCAATGGGGCGAACTGCTCGAGGCCGGGGTGGAGGTCCACGAGTACATCCCGACGATGATCCACCTCAAGCTGCTGATCGTGGACGGCGAGCTGGTGTCGGTGGGCTCCACCAACTTCGACATGCGCTCGTTCCGGCTCAACGACGAGGCCAGCCTCAACGTCTACGACCGCCCCTTTGCCGAGCGGATGACCGCGGCCTTCGAGGCCGACCTCCCGCGCGCGAAACAGTACAGCCTGGACATGTGGAAGAGCCGGCCGCTGAAGAACAAGCTGGTGGAGAAGTTCGTGCTGCCCTTCAAGTCGCAGCTGTAGACTGCCGCGCTCCCCACGAGGCCTTGCGATGACTCCCCGACACCACGCGTTCGTCCTCTTCGCCGTTTCCTGCGCCGCCGCCGGCGCCGCGCAGGCGCAGACGCCGGCCGCGGTCGATGCCTGCACGGCAGTCGAGATCGACGCCGAGCGGCTGGCCTGCTACGACACCGCAACCGGCCGCCCGGGCCGTTCGGCCGCGCGGGCCGACGCCGAAGCCGAGGTTGCCGGTGCAAGCCGCGACATGGCGGAGGCGGCCGACGCAGCCGCGACAGCGGATGCGCCCCGTGGCGAGCGCGCGCGCCGTGCCGTGGGCGACCTGTTCCGCCAGGATACGGGTCCGATCGACGACGCCCTCGCCAACGCCGGCAAGGGCTCGCTGCTGGACAGCCGCTGGGAGCTGGCCAAGGGCTCCAAGCTCGGCACCTTCAACTTCCGCGCCTACAAGCCGGTCTACCTGCTGCCGGTGTTCTGGAGCAACGACCCCAACGGGCAGCCGTTCGCCGCCGAAGCAGGAGGGCCACTGGCCGAAGCGCAGGACCTGGATTCGATCGAGACGAAGTTCCAGGTGAGCTTCAAGACCAAGGCGCTCGAGAACCTGTTCGGGGACAACGGCGACGTGTGGATGGGCTACACCCAGAGCTCGCGCTGGCAGGTCTACAACACCGAGTCCTCGCGTCCGTTCCGCGAAACCAACTACGAGCCCGAAGTGCTGCTGGTGTTCCGCAACAATTACAGCCTGTTCGGCTGGAAGGGCCGCATGGCGGCGATCGGCATCAACCACCAGTCCAACGGCCGCGCCGACCCCCTCTCGCGCAGCTGGAACCGGGTGATGTTCAACATCGGGCTCGACCGCGAGGACTGGGCGCTGACGTTACGGCCGTGGGTGCGGCTGGACGACAGCGAGGACGACAACCCCGATATCGAGGACTACATCGGCCGCGGCGACATGACCCTGGTCCACGTCCGCGACGGGCACGTCTATTCGCTCATGGCGCGGCATTCGCTGCGCGGCGGCGACCGCTCGCACGGCGCGCTGGAATTCGACTGGGGCTTCCCGATCAGCAACCAGCTGCGCGGGCACGTGCAGGCCTTCCACGGCTATGGCGAGAGCATGATCGACTACAACCACAAGGCCACCTACATCGGCCTCGGCATCTCGCTGCTCGACTGGTTCTGACCGCCGCGGGGCGGCAAGACCGATCGCGAGCGCCTCAGGCGCTCTCGACCACCACCGGGATGCCCGCGATCTTCGACTTCCACTGCCGCGGCCCGGTCTCGTGCACGGATTCGCCGCGCGAGTCCACCGCCACGGTCACCGGCATGTCCTGCACCGTGAACTCGTAGATGGCCTCCATGCCGAGGTCCTCGAACGCCAGCACGCGCGCGGCCTTGATTGCCTTCGACACCAGGTACGCCGAGCCGCCCACTGCCATCAGGTAGGCCGAGCGGTGCCTGCAGATGGCGTCGATGGCCGCGGGGCCGCGCTCGGCCTTGCCGACCATCCCCAGCAGCCCGGTCTCGGCCAGGACCTGGTCGGTGAACTTGTCCATGCGCGTGGCGGTGGTCGGACCGGCCGGCCCCACCACTTCGCCGGCCACCGGATCCACCGGGCCGACGTAATAGATGAAGCGCCCGGCGAGGTCCACCGGCAGCGCCTCGCCGCGGTCGAGCATGTCGACCATGCGCTTGTGCGCGGCGTCGCGGCCGGTGAGCAGGCGCCCGTTGAGCAGCAGGGTCTCGCCCGGCTGCCAGGCCGCGACCTCGTCGCGGGTGACGGTGTCGAGGTCGACGCGACGGCCCTTGGAGGCATCCCACGTGACCTGCGGCCAGTCCTCGAGCGACGGCGGCTCGAGCGCCACCGGGCCCGAGCCGTCGAGGGTGAAATGCGCGTGCCGGGTGGCGGCGCAGTTGGGGATCATCGCCACCGGCAGGTTGGCGGCGTGGGTCGGGTAGTCGCGGATCTTGATGTCGAGCACCGTGGTCAGGCCGCCCAGCCCCTGGGCACCGATGCCCAGCGCGTTGACCTTGTCGAAGAGTTCCAGGCGCAGTTCTTCCAGCCGGCTGGCCGGCCCGCGTGCCTTGAGGTCCACGATGTCGATGGGCTCCATCAGCGCTTCCTTGGCGAGCAGCATCGCCTTCTCCGCGGTGCCGCCGATGCCGATGCCGAGCATGCCCGGCGGGCACCAGCCGGCGCCCATCGTCGGCACCGTCCTCAGCACCCAGTCGACGATGGAATCCGACGGGTTGAGCATGGCGAACTTGCTCTTGGCCTCGGAACCGCCGCCCTTGGCGGCGACGATCACGTCCACGGTGTTGCCAGGCACGACCCTGACGTTCACCACCGCCGGCGTGTTGTCGCCGGTGTTGCGGCGCCGGCCGGCGGGGTCGGCGAGCACGCTCGCGCGCAGCCTGTTGCCGGAATGGCTGTAGGCGCGGCGCACGCCCTCGTTGACCATGTCCTCGACGCCCATCGTCGCGTCTGGCCACTGCACGTCCATGCCGATGGCCAGGAACACGGTGACGATGCCGGTGTCCTGGCAGATCGGGCGGTGGCCTTCGGCGCACATGCGCGAGTTGACCAGGATCTGCGCCATCGCGTCCTTCGCCGCCGGGGACTCCTCGCGCTCGTAGGCCGCGCCGAGGTTCCGGATGTAGTCCACGGGGTGGTAGTAGCTGATGTACTGCAGGGCGTCGGCGACGCTTTCGATCAGGTCGGCCTGGCGGATCGCCACGGGCGTACGGGGGGCGGAGGGCGACGGGTCGATGCGGCTCACGGCGGCCTTGCGGTTCGGAGGGGACCCGCCATTCTACCGTCGCGCGCGTGCCGGGCCGGGCCGGCGGGTGCAACGCTGCGTCGGCGCCCGCGGCCGGTCGCCCCGGCGCCCCGGAGCCCGCACAATCGCGGGATGGAGACCTTCGTGCTCGTGCTCGACCTGGTCGGCACCTTCGTGTTCGCGTTGTCGGGCGCGATGATGGGCGTCCGCCGCCGGCTGGACCTGTTCGGCGTGCTGGTGCTGTCCTTCGCCGCCGCCACCGCCGGCGGCATCACCCGCGACCTGCTGATCGGCGCGACACCGCCGGCCGCGCTCAGCGACTGGCGCTATCCGGTGGTGTCGCTGTCGGCGGGCATCGTGACCTTCTTCTGGAGCCCGCTGATCGAACGGCTGCAGACCCCGGTGCGGATGTTCGACGCCATGGGTCTGGCGGTGTTCGCGGTGGCGGGCACGCAGAAGGCGCTCGAGTTCGGCCTGCTGCCGCCCATGGCGGCGGCGCTGGGCATGCTGACCGGCATCGGCGGCGGCATGCTGCGCGACGTGCTGCTGGGCGAGGTGCCCTTGGTCCTGCGCGCGGAACTCTACGCGGTGGCGGCGCTGGCCGGGGCCAGCGTGGTCGCGGCCGGCCACGTGGCGGGCGCGCCCTCCGCCGTGACCGTGAGCCTCGGCGCCGGCCTCTGCTTCGGGTTGCGGATGATGGCGCTGCGCTACGGATGGCACCTGCCGGTGGCGCTGCAGTCGACGCCCTCCGACCGTCGCGGGCGCGGACACGGTGGCGAGGGCGACGAAGGCGACCCGCGCTGACGGTCGCGGCGGCGGCAGCCGCTTAAACCCCTGGACCGCCGGACGCATCCCACTGCCCATGCTGATGGCCACGATGACCGACCTCGCCCCCGCCGCACCCGCCGCCGTCGCCACCCTGCCCGTGGCCGACCCGGACCAGGCGCTGGCGCGGGCTGCCGCGGGCGGGGACCGCGCCGCGTTCGAGGCGCTCTACCGCAGGCACAGCGGGCGCGTCCACGGCGTCATTGCGCGGCTGGTCGGCCGACACGGCGCCCGCGCCGACGACCTGACCCAGGAGGCGTTCGTGCGCGCCTGGCGGGCGCTGCCGAAGTACCGGTTCGAAAGCGCCTTCGGGACCTGGCTGCACCGCCTGGCCGCGAACACCGCGTTGATGGAACTGCGGGCGCGACGGGCGCGGCCGGACATGGACGAGGGCGACGACGGCCTGGACGTCGTCGGCACCGCCGACTCCGCCGGGCATGGCGCCGCCCTCCGCCTGGATCTCGACCGCGCCGTCGCCAGCCTGCCGCCGCGCGCGCGGGCCGTGCTGGTGCTGTTCGATATCGAAGGCTGGACACACGAGGAGATCGCCATCGAGCTCGCCATGGCAGTCGGCAGTTCCAAGGCCCAGTTGCATCGCGCGCGCCGCCTGCTGCGGGCGCGCCTCGGAGACAGCACATGAGCACGCACGACCACGACGCCACCCGTGACGGCGACGCGCTGCCACCCGGCCTGCGCCTGCAGCTGCGGGCACTGCGGCGCGACGACCCGCCGTCCCGCGACCTGTGGCCGGCCATCGCGGCGCGCCTCGACGCACCGGCGCACGCCGGGGCCGGGGTGCCACGCCACGGGCGCCCCCGCATCGCGCGCTGGCTCGCCCTTGCCGCCTCGGTCAGCGCGGCCGTCGCCATCGGCTGGCAGGCGTGGCCGACGGCTCCGGGCGACGGCCTGCCTGCATCCACCGGGACGGTCGTGGCCGGCGCCGGCGACGGTGCGGCACGCGGCAACGCGCCACCTCCGCCGCTGTTGCGCGAAGCGGACGCGATGATCCGCGAATACGACGCGGCGGTGCTGGAGATGCGCCATGCCGGCGCCAGCGGCTATCCAGAGGACGCGGTCGAAGCGCTCGAACGCAGCGCACGCGAGATCCGCCAGGCGCTGGCGCGCGATCCCGGCTCCCGCTTCCTCCTGGACCGCCTGCAGCGCGTCCACGCCCACCGCCTGGCGCTGGTCCAGCGCTTCGCCTGACCCCCGCCCACGGAGATTCCCATGGCCATCCGCCTGCCCCTGTTCCTGCTTGCCGCCAGCCTTGCGCTGCCCGCGGTGGCGGCCACCCCCATCGACGAGACACGGCGACTCGACGCGCGCGGCGAGATCGAGATCGAGAACCTCAAGGGCCGCATCGAGGTCCGCACCTGGGACCGCCCGGAGGTCGCCATCCGCGGCACCCTCGGCGACGGCGTCGAGCGCCTGCACATCGAGGGCGACGGCCAGAGCCTCGAGGTCCGGGTCGAGTACCCGCGCAACAGCCGGCGCACCGGGCCCACGACCCTCCTGCTGACCGTGCCGTCGCTGGCGAGTCTGGACATCGAATCGGTGTCCGCCGACGTCGACGTCGCCGGCAGCGCCGGCGCGCGGCTCGACATCGAGAGTGTCAGCGGCGCGGTCAAGGCGGTCGGCGCGCCGGGCGAAGCCGACATCGAGAGCGTCAGCGGCGACCTGCAGCTCAACCTCAACAGCCGCTCGGTGTCGCTGGAAAGCGTCAGCGGCGGCATCGCCCTGCGTGGCAAGGTCTCGGGGGAGATCGCGGTGGAGACGGTCTCCGGCGACATCGACGTCGACAGCCGTGGCCAGGCCCTGCGCCGGGTCGACAGCAGCAGCGTGTCCGGCAACGCCGACATCCGCACCGGCCTGGCCGACGGCGGGCGCCTGCGCGCGGAGTCGGTCAGCGGCGACATCCGCGTGGTGGCGCCGAAGGCGCTTTCCGCCCGCGTCCGCGGCGAGAGCTTCAGCGGCACGCTGGCCGCACCCGGGGCCACGATCAACCGCTCCCGCCACGGTCCGGGCTCGGACTTCCAGCAGACCTACGGTGGCGGCTCGGCCGAGATCACGTTCGAGACCTTCTCCGGCGACGCGACGCTCGAGCTCGAGTAGGCGCCGCGTGACCGGCGCCGTGATGCCCGCCGCGGCATCATGGCGCCATGGCCCGACCCACCGCACCCGCTGACGCGTCCTCGCCCCGGCAACCGAAGCAGTCCCGCCCCAGCTTCCGCGAACGCGTCGACGCGCTGCGCAACCTGCCGCCGTTCCTCCGCGAGATCTGGGCCACCAGCCGCCCGCTGACCGCCGCCAGCCTCGGCCTGCGCCTGGTGCGGGCGCTGCTGCCGGTGGCCACGCTCTACATCGGCAAGCTGATCATCGACGAGGCGATCCGCCTGGTGACGCTCGGCGCCGGCTTCGAGAGCCTGGAATCGGCCTGGCGCAGCGGCCTGCTCGACACCCTGCTGTGGCTGCTGGCGCTGGAGTTCGGGCTGGCCATCCTCTCCGACCTGCTCGGCCGCCTGGTGAGCTACTGCGACGGGCTGCTGTCGGAGCTGTTCACCAACGCCACCAGCGTGCGCCTGATGGAGCACGCGGCGACGCTCGACCTCGAGGACTTCGAGGACCCGGAACTGCAGGACCGCCTGGACCGCGCGCGCCGGCAGACCATGGGCCGGATGAACCTGATGGGCCAGCTGTTCGGCCAGGTGCAGGACGCGATCACGGTGCTCGCATTCGGCGCCGGCCTGGTGGTCTACGCGCCCTGGCTGATCGTGCTGCTCGCGGTGGCGCTCATCCCGGCCTTTGTCGGCGAGGCACACTTCAACGCCCTGAACTACTCGCTCAACTTCCAGTGGACGCCCGAGCGGCGCCAGCTCGAGTACCTGAAGCAGACCGGCGCCAGCGTCGAGACCGCCAAGGAGGTGAAGATCTTCAACCTTCACCGCTTCTTCATCGCCCGCTACCGGGTGCTGGCCGACGGCTTCTACCAGGCCAACCGCAAGCTGGCGGGGCGTCGCGCCTTCTGGGGCACGCTGCTCGCCGGTTTCGGCACGCTCGGCTACTACGTCGCCTACGCCTACATCGCCTGGCGCACGGTCAAGGGCGACTTCAGCATCGGCGACCTCACCTTCCTGGCCGGCAGCTTCCGTCGCCTTCGCCAGTTGCTCGAAGGTCTGCTGGTGGGCTTCTCGCAGGTGGCGGGCCAGGCGCTGTTCCTCGAGGACCTGTACTCGTTCTTCGAGATCCGTCCGGAGATCGCGTCGAAGCCCGATGCGGTCGCGATCCCGCGGCCGATCACCCGCGGCTTCGTGTTCGAGAACGTCGGCTTCCGCTACCCCGAGGCCGAGCGCTGGGCCCTGCGCCACCTGGACTTCGAACTGCGCGCCGGCGAAGTGCTCGCCCTGGTCGGCGAGAACGGCGCCGGCAAGACCACGCTGGTGAAGCTGCTGGCGCGGCTGTACGACCCCGACGAGGGCCGGATCCTGCTCGATGGCCGCGACCTGCGCGACTACGACCTGGACGACCTGCGCGCCAACATCGGAGTGATCTTCCAGGATTTCGTGCGCTACCACCTGACCGCGGCCGAGAACATCGGCGTCGGCCAGATCGATGCCATGGACGACATGGCGCGCATCCGCGATTCCGCCCGGCGCGCCAACGCCGACGTGCTGGTCGAGTCGCTGCCGGGCGGCTACGACCAGGTGATCGGGCGCCGGTTCAAGAGCGGCGTGGACCTGTCCGGCGGGCAGTGGCAGAAGATCGCGATCGCGCGGGCCTACATGCGCGACGCCCAGGTCATGATCCTGGACGAGCCCACCGCGGCGCTCGACGCACGCAGCGAGTACGAGGTGTTCCAGCGCTTCAAGGAGCTCTCCGACGACCGCAGCGCGGTGCTCATCTCGCACCGGTTTTCCAGCGTGCGCATGGCCGACCGCATCCTGGTGCTGGAAGGCGGGCGCATCGAGGCCGCGGGCACGCACGCGGAGCTGATGGCGGCAGGCGGACGCTACGCCGAGCTCTTCGAGCTGCAGGCGGCGGGCTACCGCTGACGGCGGGCGTCAGCCACCGGGAGCGGGGAAGAGGTCGGGTTGCGGCTCCGGTGGCGCCGAATAGTCGAGGCGGCCATCGACGATGCGCGCGGCGCCGGTGTATGGGTGCACGCTGGTACGGCCACCGGACGCGATGTGCAGCACCTCCCATCCGCGGGCCTTGAAATCGTCGGAGACCAGCGCGCGGTGGCATTGCCACCACAGTGCCTCGGCGCACATGACCGCGGCCGGCGAGGCGGTCGCGAGGGCCGCCAGCCGCTCGCGCGCCCGCGCATACGGCGCCTCCGCCATCCAGTCGGCATAGCCGCGGAAGCTGGCATTGCGCCAGGCCGTGTTGCGCGAGTCCGGACGCGGCGGGCGGCGGCCGCCGAGATCCGGCATGGCGACATAGGCGACGCCCGCCGCCGGTAGCGCGTGCGCCATCGCCTCGCTGCCGAACTGCGGGTGCCGCCGGGAACCGGCGAAACGCCGCACGTCGACGAGCGTAGAGATGCCGGCGCCGTGCAGCAGGTCGACGAACGTGTCCCAGGGATGGGTGGAGTGGCCGATGGTCCACAAGGTGCCGGTCATCGGGCCATTCTGCGCAGCGCGCATGTCGCCCGGGTGAAGCCGCGTTGACGCCCGCGCGGGTACCGTGCCCTCTTCCACGGAGCGACACCATGAGCGAAACCCGCAGCGGCCTCGCGCGCAGCGCACAGATCCTCGGCTTCCTGATGAAGTACCGGCGTGCAGGCGTGTTCACCGGTCTCGACATCGATGCCGCCGCGGCCGACGCCGCGCCGCCGACCGGCGAAGGCACCCCCGAGCAGTTCGTCGACGACCTCGAGGCGCTCGGCCCCACCTTCGTCAAGGTCGGCCAGTCGCTGTCGACCCGGCCCGACATGGTGCCGCCGGACTACGTGGTCGCGCTGGAGCGCATGCAGGACGACGTCACCCCCGCCGACATCGGCGAGATCCGCGCGCTGATCGAGTCCGAACTCGGCGTGCGCATCAGCACCGCGTTCTCCGCCTTCGACGACACGCCGATCGGCAGCGCATCGCTGGCGCAGGTGCACCGCGCCGCCCTGCGCGACGGACGCCAGGTCGCGGTCAAGGTCCAGCGCCCCGGCATCGGGGACCAGATCCGCGCCGACCTCGAGGTGCTGTCGGGGCTGGCGCGGCGCGTCGACGGCGCCACCGACCTCGGTCGCCGCATGCGCTTCGCCGACTGGGTCAACGAGTTCCGCAAGACCCTGCTGCTGGAGCTGGACTACCGCATCGAGGCCGAGAACCTCGACCGGTTCGAGAGCCATTTCGCCGACTACCCCACCCTGTTCGTGCCGCGGCCGGTGTGGGACCTGACGTCCGCCCGCGTACTCACGATGGAGCTGGTGGAAGGCACCAAGGTCACCGACATCTCCGGCATGCGCCGCGCCGAGGAAGACCTTGGCGCGCTGGCGGCGACGCTGATGCGCGCCTACCTCGACCAGATGTTCGTGCACGGCGAGATCCATGCCGACCCGCACCCGGGCAACCTGTTCCTGACCCGCGACACGCGGCTCGCGCTGCTCGACCTGGGCATGGTCGCGCACGTGCCGCCGGGCCAGCGCGAGCGCATGCTCAAGCTGCTGTTCGCGGCCGTCGACGGCCGCGGCGAGGAGGTCGCGAGCGAGTCGATCGCGATGGGCACGCGGCTGGAGGATTTCGACGAGACCCGCTTCGTGCGCGAGGTGTCGCAGCTGGTGGCGCGCTACGCGGCGCGGCGCGCCGCGCGCGCGATGGCGCACGCGCAATCCGAGGGCCGCCTGGTGCTGGAACTGGTGCGGCTGGCAACGGCCTGCGGGCTGCGCACGCCCCCGGAACTCAGCCTGCTCGGCAAGACCCTGCTCAACCTGGAGCAGGTGGCGCACGCCCTCGACCCGGCGCTCGACGTCAAGAACGTGATCGAGAGCCACCTCGAGAACATCATGGCCGCGCGCCTGCGCAAGTCGTTCTCGGCGGCGAACCTGGCCAGCGAGATGATGGAACTGCAGTCGCTGCTGCGGGAGTCGCCGCGCAAGGTGGGCGACATCCTGTCGCTGCTGGCCGACAACCGGATGCAGGTGCGCGTGACCGGGCTGGAGGAATCCCACCTCCTGGAGAGCCTGCACAAGATCGCCAACCGCATCAGCACCGCGCTGGTGAGCGCGGCCCTGATCATCGGCGCGGCGATGATGATGCGGGTGGACACCGACACCCGCCTGTTCGGGTACCCGGCGGTGGCGCTGGTGCTGTTCCTGATGGCGACCGCACTCGGCGTGGCGCTGGTGGCGAGCGCGCTGCTGAAGGACCGCAAGGCCAAGCCGCGGGAGGAACGCGGGGCGCGGTAGCCGGCTTGGGATTCGGGGTGCCCGCTCCTACAATAGGCGCACCCGCAGTCCCCCTCGCCCCCCCATGTCCTCGCCTTTCGGCACCGAAACCGTGCTCGACGTCCGCCACTGGACGGACGACTATTTCAGCTTCACCACCACCCGCGACGACGGCTTCCGCTTCGACAACGGGCAGTTCGTCATGATCGGGCTGCCGGTGGCGCAGGACGACGGCACCATGCGGCCGCTGATGCGCGCGTACTCCATCGCCAGCGCCAACTGGGAGGAGCAGCTGGAGTTCTTCAGCATCAAGGTGCCGGATGGCCCGTTGACCTCGCGGCTGCGCAACATCGCGCCGGGCGACGGCATCCTCGTCGGTCGCAAGCCCACCGGCACGTTGCTGGTCCACGACCTGCACCCGGGCCGCAACCTGTACCTGCTCGGCACCGGCACCGGCTTCGCGCCATGGCTGTCGATCATCAAGGATCCGGAGACCTACGAACGCTTCGAGCGCGTGGTGCTCTGCCACGGCGTGCGGCACGCACGCGACCTCGCGTATCGCGACTACATCGTCAACGAACTGCCGCGCCACGAACTCCTGGGCGACATCCTGCGCGAGCGCCTGCTGTACTACCCCGCGGCCACCCGCGAGGCGTTCGAACACGACGGCCGCGACCAGCGCGGGCGCCTGACGGACCTGCTGGCCTCGGGGCGGATCGCCGCCGATCTGGGACTCGATGCGCTGGATCCCGCGCACGACCGCGCCATGGTGTGCGGCGGGCCGCAGATGCTGGCGGACTTCCGCGCGCTGCTCGATGCCCGCGGCTTCACCGCCGCGCCGCGCATCGGCGTGCCGGGGCAGTACGTGTACGAGCGCGCCTTCGTCGAGAAATAGCGGCGCGGCTATACTTCCGGCTTCCGTGGAGGACGTCGATGAAGATCCTGGTCGCAGTCGACGGCAGCGCCATCAGCACGCGCGCCGTCTCGTTCGTGGTCAAGCTCGCCAAGGGCCTGGCGCAGCCGCCGGCGATCACGCTGGTCGCGGTGGACCTGCCGCTGTTTCCCGGTGCGCAGCGCAAGCTCGGCGAGCAGGCGGTGGCGAAGTACCACGCCGACAACGGCGAGCGCATGCTCGGCCCTGCGCGCAAGGTGCTGGCCAAGGCCGGGCTCGCGCACACGGAGAAGTTCGAGGTCGGCGAGGTCGCCGACACCCTGCTCGCGGTGGCGAAGAAGGGACGGCAGGACCTGGTGGTGATGGGCTCCCACGGCCGCGGCGCGGTCAAGGGGATGTTCCTGGGCTCGGTCTCGGCCAAGGTGGTGGCGCAGTCCACGTTGCCGGTGACGATCGTCCGCTGAGCCCGCCGGCGCGCTTGCGTCAGCGCGCCGACCGCAGCCGGGCCGGCTCCGCGAACGGCGCCACGCCCAGCTCCGTGTGGATCTCGGCCGGGTAATAGGCGACGTCACCCTTCAGCACCAGCGCCACCTGGCGGATGGCGGCGATGTCCCGGGTCGGGTCGCCATCGACCAGGATGAGGTCGGCGCGCTTGCCGGGCGTGATCGAGCCGCGGTCGTCGAGGGTGCCGGAGACTTTCGCGGCCTTCCAGGTCGCCACCTGCAGCGCTTCCGCAGGCGTCAGCCCGGCGTCCACGTAGAGCGCCAGCTCACGATGCAGGGTGAAGCCCGGGACCTCGTCGGTGCCCGCCACCAGCGTCACGCCGGCCTCGTGCATGCGTCCGACGAAGGCCACCAGGGTGTCGAAGGACCGGCGGTAACGCGCGGCGGTCGCGTCGTCCGGGATGTCCATCTCGGCCACGCGCCGGCTGCGCTGCACGTCCGGCGGCACGTGGTCGGCGATGGGCGCGAAGATCGGCGACATCTGGCCGTCGCGCTGGTACAGGAACTCGAAGGTGGCGAGGGTCGGGTCGACCACCACGTCCTTGTCCACCAGCATCGCGATGAAGTCGCGCACCGGCTTCGAGTCGAGGTCCAGGTCGCCCGCCTGCTTCGCCACCAGGTAGAAGCGCTCGAGGGTGCGGGTGTCGGTTTCGGGCGTCACCAGGAAGTTCAGCACCACCTGGTTGATGTGCTGGAGCTCGTCGTATCCCTGCTCGACCACCTCCTGCGCACGCATGAACGCCGGCACGTGGCCACTGACGCGCAGGCCGCGCGCGTGGGCGTAGCTGGCGGTGTCGCGCAGCAGCGCCTTCGGGAACGAGTTGTAGATCTTGACCTGGCCGTCGCCATTGGCCGCATACCAGTCCACCGCCTCCTTCGCGCCCGCGAGGTCGCGGACGACGAAACCGTTGCGGGCGGACATGTCGCTCTCGCCTTCGATGAAGCCGGCGGGGACCACGCGCGGCGACAGCAGGCTGCCGTCGCGCTCCTGCCGCATCAGCTGCTGGAGGGTCTCGTTGTCGTTGCCCATGTCGCGCACGGTGGTCACGCCCGCGCCCAGCTGCAGGCCGCCGTCCCAGCGGCCGACATGGCCGTGCATGTCGTAGAGGCCCGGGAGCAGGGTGCGGCCGTCGGCGTCCACGGTCCGCGTCGCCGCCACCTCGCCGGTTCCGGCAGCGGACACCGAGACGATGCGCCCGTCGCGCACGAGCACGTCGCTGGCGCCACCGAGGACCGCGCGTTCGCTGTCGAACACCCGCGCGTTCCGGATCAGGGTGGCACCCGGGATCGGGTGCGCGAGGCGCTTCTGCAGGGCCACCAGCGCCTCACCCTCCGCCGCCTTCTGCCGCGCCTCGAGGGCGTCGGCGTTGCCTTCCCAGCCCTCCTCCACCAGCTGCAGGAAGCCCGGGTAGATGTATGCGAACAGCCGCGGTGCCTCGCCCGTGGTCGCCCACGCGAACTGCGGCGTGAAGCCGACGCCGGTGACGGCGACCAGCTGCACCGTCCGCACGTCCTCGCCGCGACGGACCTCGGCATCGGCGATGCGGCGCATGCGCAGGGTGCCGCTCGGGATCAGCGGCAGTCCGCCCTCGCCGCGGGCGGCCAGCGCGCGGATCGCGACTGAAAACGTGTCCGGGGTGCCGCCGAGCGGCGAGTACATCGCCGTGCCGGCAGCGGCCATTTCACCGGTATCGGAGGTGGAGGTCCAGTGGGCCCGGCCACCTTCCATCCGGAATGTCTCGTCCACCTTCGCGCCGAACGTGGAAACGCCTGTGACGCGGTAATCGCGATAGGTGCCGTCCTCGCCGAGCCGGTATTCCTCCACCAGCTCCGGGCCGCGCCCATTGTCCTTGAACACGAATTCGACCCGGGTCCGGCCATCCTCGCCGACGGTGACCGCCTGGTGCCCTGCCCGGGTACCACCGTCGACGAGGGCGAGGTAGCGGACGGTCTCGTCCGCCATGGCATCGGTGGCGGCCAGCGCCAGGAGGGCGGCGACGACGTGCAGGCGCATGGGATTCCCCGCTGTCGACGCGGCATCAGGCGTCGGAATCCGCACTCTACCCCCGCCCCAGCACCCCGCGTCCATGCCTTTCGTCATGGGCCCGTCCGGGGGCCGTGGGCTACCCTTGGGGGATCCGACCCACAGGAACGACCCGATGACGCATCCGCTGACCCTTGCACTCGCGGCCATTCTCGCCGGTGCCACCGGCGCCGCCCACGCCCAGTCCGCCACTGCCACACCCGCCGCACCTGCCGAGGCCGCCGTGTCCGCATCCGCCCAGCTCCCGCAGGACAACCCGTTCGCGCGCGAGAGCACCCTGCCGCTGCAGTACCCGCACTTCGACCGCATCGAGGACGCCCACTTCGCCCCCGCGTTCGACGCCGGCATGGCGCAGAACCTGGCCGAGGTCGAGCGCATCGCGAACAACCCCGACGCGCCGACCTTCGAGAACACGATCCTCGCGCTGGAGGAATCCGGCGAGGTGCTCGGCCGCGCGCTGCGCGTGTTCTTCAACCTCGTCGGCACCGACACCAACGACACGCGCAAGAAGCTGCAGGCGGAATACGCCGGCAAGCTCGCCGCGCACCAGGACGCGATCTCGCTCGACCCGAAGCTCTTCGCCCGCGTCGAGGCGCTGTACAAGAAGCGCGATTCGCTTGGGCTGGATGCCGAGGGCGTGCGCCTTGTCGAGCGTTACCACACCGATTTCGTCCGCTCCGGCGCCAACCTGTCGGAATCGGACAAGGCGCGGCTGAAGGAGATCAATGCCGAAGCCGCGGCACTCGGCACGCAGTTCAGCCAGAACGTGCTGGCCGAGGTCAACGACTCGGCGGTGGTGGTCGATACCGCCGCGGAACTCGACGGGCTGACCGACGAGCAGATCGCCGCCGCCGCGGCAGCGGCGAAGTCGCGCGGGCACGAGGGCAAGTACGTCATCACCCTGCTCAACACCACCGGCCAGCCGCCGATGTCGCAGCTGACCAACCGGGCCCTGCGCCAGCGCATCCACGAGGCGTCCGTCGCCCGCGGCAGCCGCGGCAACGAGTGGGACAACACCGCGATCGTGTCGAAGGTGGCGAAGCTGCGCGCCGAGCGCGCGAAGATGCTCGGCTACCCCACGCATGCGGCGTACGTGCTCGCCGACGAGACGGCGAAGACGCCCGAGGCGGTGAACGCCATGCTCGCCCAGCTTGCGCCGGCCGCGGTCGCCAACGCGAAGAAGGAAGCGGCAAAGCTGCAGGCGATGATCGACCAGGAACAGAAGGCCAAGGGCGAGCCGACGTTCCAGCTCCAGCCCTGGGACTGGGCGTTCTACACTGAGAAGGTCCGCCAGGCCGAGTACGACTTCGACGAATCGCAGCTCAAGCCCTACTTCGAGATGCAGAACGTGCTCGAGAACGGCGTGTTCTTCGCCGCCAACCAGTTGTACGGCCTGAGCTTCAAGGAGCGCACCGACCTGCCGAAGTACCACCCCGACACCTGGGTGTACGACGTCATGGACCGCGACGGCAGCCAGCTCGCGATCTTCATCTGGGATCCCTACGCGCGCGATTCCAAGCGCGGCGGCGCGTGGATGAACTCCTACGTCTCGCAGTCGGAGATGGAAGGCACCAAGCCCGTGGTGGCGAACCACCTCAACGTGCCGAAGCCGTCGGCCGGCAAGCCGACGCTGCTCACCTGGGATGAGGTGACCACCGCGTTCCACGAGTTCGGCCACGCCCTGCACGGCATGTTCTCCGACGTGAAGTACCCCTACTTCAGCGGCACCAGCGTGCCGCGCGACTTCGTCGAGTTCCCGTCGCAGGTCAACGAGATGTGGGCCGACTGGCCGTCGATCCTGGCCAACTACGCCAAGCACCACGAGACCGGCGCGCCGATGCCGAAGGAACTGCTGGACAAGGTGGTCGCGACCGCGAAGTTCAACCAGGGCCATGCCACGACGGAGTACCTGGGTTCGGCGCTGCTCGACCAGCGCTGGCACCAGTTGCCGGCCGACCGCATCCCCGGGCCGGAAGGCGTGATGGCATTCGAGGCCGCGGCGCTCAAGGCCGACGGCGTCGACTACGCGCCGGTACCGCCGCGCTACCGCACGCCCTACTTCAGCCACATCATGGGCGGCTACTCGGCCGGTTACTACGCCTACATCTGGTCCGAGGTGCTCGACGCGAACACCGTGGCCTGGATCGAGGAGAACGGCGGGCTGACGCGCGAGAACGGAGACCGTTTCCGCGCCACGCTGCTGTCGCAGGGCGGCAGCAAGGACGCGCTGCAACTGTTCAAGGACTTCTCCGGGCGTGACCCGGACATCCAGCCGCTGCTGGTAAAGCGTGGCCTGGTCGCCGAAATCAGCGACGATGCGCCGCCGGTGGCACCCGCGGAGGCGACCCCGCCGACGCCCTGACCGGCCCACGCCGCTGCACGTCCGAACCGCCCGGCATGCCCGGGCGGTTCGCGTTTGCGGCCGCCGCTACCGCGGCGCGACGTAGCCACCGCGCACGCCGCGCGGCGACAGCACGAGCTGCCAGAGCTGCGTGCGACGGGCGCGGAACGCCGCCATCGAACCTGCCAGGTAGTAGCGCCACATGCGCCGGAAGCGCTCGTCGTAGCGCGCCGGCAGACGGTCCCAGGCGCCCTCGATGTTGCGCCGCCAGGCCTGCAGCGTCAGGTCGTAGTCGGCACCGAAGCCGTGCCAGTCCTCGATCACGAACCGCCCCTCCACCGCCGCTGCGATCTGCACCGCCGACGGCAGCATCGAGTTGGGGAAGATGTGGCGCCCGATCCACGCATCGGTGCGCCGCACCGAGCGGTTGCCGCCGATGGTGTGCAGGAGGAACAGGCCATCGTCCGCGAGCCGGGCGCGCACGACGTCGAAGTAGGTGCCGTAGTTGCGGACGCCGACATGCTCGAACATGCCGACGGACAGGACCCGGTCGAAGTGGCCGTCGACGTCGCGGTAGTCCTGCACCCGGATCTCGACCGGCAGGCCGGCGCAGAGCTCCCGCGCGAACGCGGCCTGCTCGCGCGACACGGTGACGCCGACGCCGGACACGCCATGGCGTTCGGCGGCGAACTTCAGCGCCTCGCCCCAGCCGCAGCCGATGTCGAGCAGGCGCATGCCCGGCTCTAGGCCGAGCTTGCGGCAGGCCAGGTCGAGCTTGGCCTCCTGTGCCGCGTCGAGCGACTCCAGGTCGCGCCCGTCCGGGTCGCGCCAGTAGCCGCAGCTGTACACCATGCGCGTGCCGAGCATGGCCTGGTACAGGTCGTTGCCCAGGTCGTAGTGGCGCTCCCCTACCTCGAAGCTGCGCCGCCGGACCTGCGCGTTGAGAAGCCGGGCACGCAGCGCGTCGACGACATCGGCGAATCCGCGGGCCCGCTGGTCGACGCCACTGTCCAGGACGCGGAACAGCAGCTCGTCGAGCGCGGCCGTCTCCCACCAGCCGTCCATGTAGGCGTCGCCGAGCGCGAGCGAGCCACCCGCCAGCAGGCGGGCCGGCAACCGCTCGTCGCGCACCTCCAGGTCCCACGGCCGGTCGCCGTCCAGTCGGACATCGGCGTCGTGCAGCAGCGACTGCACGCACGCACGGAAGGCATGCTGGATCGACATGGCTGGCCGTCCCGGTGCAGCGATCCCCGGGTCGAGCCTAGCGCGAAGGTGGCCGCGCAGCCAGCCGCGGTCAGGCGGCGGCGAACAGGTCGCGGTACTGCGGCGCGACGTGCGGCAACAGGACCGACGCCGGCACTTCCACCGTCTGCACCCCGTCGGAATACGGCCCGACCTGGTACGGCGGGAACACGAAGCGCAGCGCGCGCAGCCGGCCGTCGGCGCCCGGCACCGGCTCGAACTGGGCGAAGTTGCCGGGCTCCGGATCCGACCCCTCGTCGATCATCCGGATCGCCGAACGCATCACCTGCTCACGCTCGACCGGCGCCAGGTCGTCGGCGTCGACGCGCTGCGACAGGGCCGAATGCAACTGCTCCCGCACGTACGCCGACACGTCCTGCCAGCCGCCGGCCTCGGGGATGAGCTGGTCCGCGGTGAGCAGTTGACCGGCGGTGGGCAGCCAGACGAAGCGCGCGACCAGCGGGTTGCCATGGGCACCGCCCGTGTAGGCACTGCCGTCGGCGGCCACCGCCACCACCCGTGGCGTCTCGACCGGCATGCTGAAGGCCAGCGAGAGGTCGTAGGGGGACGTGAGCGACGCGGGATCCACGTCCTCCACCGCGGACAGCACCTCCGCCCGGGCGGCGTCGGCATAACGCTTGAGCACCGCGGCCAGCCCCGGGTACCTGTCGATCCCGCGCGGATAGCTGATGCCGATGATGTAGCGCGGGTCGGTTTCGATCACGTCCTCGAGCTGGACCGCCTCGGACGCCGTCGCCGGTGCGGCCGCCGGCGCCTGGCCCGGGGCCGGACCCGAAGCGCCCGGGCTGCGCGCCTCCTGGTCGCGCCCACAGGCGGCGAGTGCGAGCAGCAGGCAGGCGACAAGAATGGGCGTGGCACGCGGCGCGCGGGCGTCGGACGAGCCACGCTTCGCCGTCGGCGCCGATCGGCGGTTGCTCGGGTGGATCGACATTGTGTCCCCGCGAAGTTTCGACATGCGCAGGCTATCGGCGCGGGCGTGACGCCGGCATCGACGGCCCGGCCGCACGCAACAAAAAACCCCGGGCGTCGCCGCCCGGGGTTGGTATCACGCGAACTCGGTACGGGCTTTAGATCGCCTGCACTTCGTCAGCCTGCAGGCCCTTCTGGCCCTGGACGACCTTGAAGGAAACCTTCTGGCCTTCCTGCAGCGACTTGAAGCCGGTGCCCTGGATCGAGCGGAAATGGACGAAGAGGTCCTGGCCGCTTTCCGGGGTGATGAAGCCGAAGCCCTTGGCGTCGTTGAACCACTTGACGGTACCGGTCTGACGATCAGACATGCTTGTTACTCCTTGGAACAGTTGGTTGGATACACGTGGCGCATGGCGCCTCCGCGACTGTGTCTAGCAAGGGGTAACGCGAAGCGATGGAGCGGATCGTCCGGACCGGCCGTTGCCGGCCCTGAAACCTGTGATCTACCGCATCGGAGCCACGATGTACCGTGATCCCGCCTTGAACAGTGGGCGCACCATACCGCAGTTCAGGCCGGAAGTGTGAACGGATCGACTGCCGTTCGTCGCCCCGAAGCCCCCGCCCGGCGCGAGCGGCGGCGGCTGACGGCGCCGCCGGCTCCAGGAATGGCGCAACCGCGCCGTTACCAGTCCTCAGGGCGCGGCAGCAGGCTGCCGAGTTCGGCGTCGCTGAGGTTGCGCCATTGCCCCGGCTTGAGGTGCCCGAGCCGGATGGTGCCGATGCGCACGCGCAGCAACTGCTTCACCCGGTAGCGGAAATGCGCGGCCATCAGCCGGATCTGCCGGTTCATGCCCTGCACCAGCACGATCCGGAAGCCGTAGCGGCCAATCTTTCCGGTCCGGCACGGCAGCGTCATCCCGTCGCGCAGCGGCACGCCGCGCCCCATGCCGCGCAGGAACTCGTCGGTGACCGGCAGGTTGACCGCCACCAGGTATTCCTTTTCCAGCTTGTTCTCGGCGCGCAGGACGGCATTGACGATGTCGCCGTTGCTGGTCAGCAGGATCAGTCCCTCGGAGTCCTTGTCCAGGCGGCCGATGGGGAAGATCCGCCGCTCGTGGCCGACGAAGTCGACGATGTTGTCCTTCACCGCCGACTCGGTGGTGGAGGTGATGCCGACCGGCTTGTTGAGTGCGATGTAGACATGCTTGCGCTGCCCCTTGGCGGCCGAGCGCGCCTTGAGCACCTGGCCGTCCACCCGGACCTCGTCGCCCTCGCCCACCTCGGCGCCGATGCGCGCGCGCTGGCCGTTGACCGTCACCCGGCCCTCGCCGACCAGGCGGTCGGCCTCGCGCCGGGAACAGAAGCCGGTATCGCTGATGTGCTTGTTGAGTCTCATGTGGTGCCGTGCATCGCGTTCCGGCGCGCAGTCTCGCAGATCGGCTTCCCGGGCGGGCGCAGGCCCCGCCGCCGCTGGTATGGTGCCGGGCATCGCGCCGCCGCCCTGCCCGGAGCCACGCCGTGAAGACTCTGTTCCTGCTGCTGGCGCTCGGCGGCCTTGTCAACGCCGCGCCGCCGGCCGCCCCCGAGGCCGCACCACCGCAGGCGGGGGACGTGCGTGCCGCCGCGCCCGATCCGGCAGCACTGGAGGCCGGCCGCGCGCTGAGCCGGCTGTTCCTTGCCGGCGATATCGCAGCGGTCCGGGCACGCTTCGCGCCGGGCATGCGCGCCCACCTGGATGAGGCAGCCCTGGCCGCGTTCCGGAGCCAGGTGGCGCGCGAACTTGGTCAGGAGGCTGCCCTGGTTTCGGAAACCATCGCCCGCGAGCAGGGAATGACCAGCTACAGGCGCGTGTCGCACTGGAGCGGGTTCGCGCAGCCGGTGCTCATGCAGTGGGTGCTCGACGGCGAAGGGAGGGTCGCCGGATTCAAGGTGGTGCCGGAGTCCGCGGCGCCCGAGGCGGCGCCGAGTACCCACCTCGAGCGGCAGACGCGCGCACGGCTGCGCCTGCCGTTCGAAGGCGAGTGGCACGTGTTCTGGGGCGGCCGCGGCATCGAACGGAACTACCACGCTGTCGACCGCGGACAGCGCTTCGCCTATGACTTCGTGCGCCATGTCGACGGGCGCAGCCATGCCGGCGATGGCTCCCGGCTCGAGGACTACCATTGCTGGGACCAGCCGATCCTGGCGCCAGCCGACGGACGCGTCGTCGCGGCGATGGGAGACCTTCCGGACCAGGCAATCGGCACCACCAACAGGTTCGCTCCCGCGGGCAACCATGTGGTGCTCGACCTGGGCAACGACGAATACGCCTTCCTGGCGCACCTGCGCAGGGGCACCGTGCAGGTGCACCAGGGCGAGCAGGTCAGGCGCGGGGACATCGTCGGGCGCTGCGGCAACAGCGGCAATACAAGTGAGCCGCACCTGCACATGCACCTGCAGGACACGCCGGAGCTGGGGCGCGGGGACGGCCTGCCGGCACAGTTCAGGGACTACGTCGCCGACGGCACGCCCGTCGACCGGGGCGAGCCGGAGCGCGGCCAGCAGGTGAGCACCGCCCCCCAGGGTCGCTGACCCGCCCCCGGACCGTCAGCGCGCGGCGAGCAGATCCGCCTGGTCGGGATGCTTCCGCGCCCAGGCTTCGGCGTAGGAGCAGAGCGTGCGCACCTTCCACCCTTCCTGCCGCGCCTGGTCGAACGCCGCGCGCACCAGCTTCGAGGCGATGCCGCGGCCGCCGATGGCCTCCGGCACGATGGTGTGGGTGATGTGCATCTCCGGGCCGTCCATCTCGTAGTCGAGATAGGCCTGGTGGCCGTCGACCTCGGTGACGAAGCGACCCGGGATCGGGTGGTGGGTAATCGGAAGATGGTCGCTCATGTCAGGCCCTCAGTCGCCGCTTCGGCGGCGGTCGCGCTTGCCCTGGCTGATGCGGTCCCGGGTGCCGACGCTGCCGCCGATCGGAACGACGCGACTCTCGGCGTCATGCAGGAGGTTGGCCTTGCCCTGCGCCTCGTTCGACTGGAATCCCGGGTCGTGCGTTGGGCCGGCGGCCGGCACGGCCTCCTGCCACGCCGGCTGCGAGCGGTCACGCGCCTGTTTTTCTTCCAGCAACCGGCGGGTGTTCTCGAGGGCCTGCTCGGGGGTGATCGCGCCGGCTCCGTCGCCCCGTTTGCGCTGGCCCGCCGATGGGCGCGCCGTCGACGCTGAGGGAGCCGCGTCGCCGCCGTCGGTCGAATCGGGTGCCCTGGAGGCAGATGCCTTCCTGCCTGCGCGCTTCGCAGGCGATCCGCCGCCTGCAGTCGCCTCCGGCGCGTTCGAGGGCGACGTGCCTGCGGTCGTCTTTCCCGCGGATTCCGGTGGTGACCTGTCCGAGGCCGCCTTCGATGGCGATGCCTTCGTTGCGGCCTTCCCCGCCGCGTCCGGGCGCGACGTTTTCGTGGCGGCCTTCCCGGTCGCCTTCGATGGCGATGTCTTCGTCGCAGCCGTCTCCGTCGCCTTCGATGGCGACTTCTTCGTCTTCTTCGTCGCGGCCGTCCCCGTCGCCTTCCTGGGAGCAGTCTTCGCGGCCGCCTTCGATGTCGCGCTGCGGCCGGCGGAGGCACCAGCGGTCGCCCGGGTGCCCGACTTCGCGGCCGGCCTGGAGGCGCGCCCGGCCCGCGCCTCTTCGCGCGCGGCCTGTTTCGCCAGCTTCAACTGCGTCTCGAAGCGCTTCAGCACGTCCGCCAGCACCTCGGCCTTGCGTTCGCTGCGGGCATTGGCATTGCCGCTGGCGCCGGCTTTGCTGCCGGTGCGCGCACGCGTGGCGAGCTTCTGGCGCTTGAGCTGGTCGCGGGCGCGGTCGCGGGCGGTCCGCGAGCGCTCGATCCGGCGCTCGAGGTCGGCGGCGCGCAGCCCGCGCACGGCGTTGGCACGGCTTTCGTCGTACAGCCGCATCTCGGCCTGGTTCAGTACAGCGCCTGCCTGCGCGCGGGTGATCGCCATCGGTTGACCTCCATTCGCAATGTCCAGCGTTGGATAGCACGGGGCACATACACGCCCGGTGATCGTGTCGCGGCACGCCGGACAACCGCCACGCCGCGGCACCCGGGTGACACGGTGCGTCAGTCGCCGCCCCGGGATCGGGCCACGGGCAGGACAGGCTGCAGGTGGCACGCTTGATGCTTCATGTCGGGACGCACCATCCGGGGAAAGGAAGGGGAACCAGATGTCGACGATCGGCAGCAACACCGAGCACCACGCCATCAACCGGCTGTTCGACCTCGCCAGCGCGGGCGAGGTGGAGAATGTCGAGTTCGCGCAGCTCGACTCGATGATCTACCAGCGGCTCATGCGTGCCTACGACGTGCAGGACGCGCCGCAGGGCGAATCGATCTCCTGACCGCGGCCGCGCCTACAGGAAGCGCGGGCTCGCCAGCCGTTCCAGGAACCCGGCCACCACGCCGGGCTCCATGACGACGGTGAACAGCACGCCGTAGCCGGCGCCCCAGAGGTGGGCGCTGTGGTTCACGTTGTCGCCTCCGCGCCGGTCCATCCAGACCGAGTAGCCGATGTACAGCGCGGCGTACACGATCGCCGGCAGCGGCACGAAGAACACGAACAGCAGCGACCATGGATCGGCCAGGATGAAGGCGAACAGCACCGCCGACACCGCGCCCGAGGCGCCGAGGCTGCGGTAGCGCGGGTCGTGGCGGTGGCGCAGGTAGGTCGGCAGGATCGCGACCAGGATCGCCGACAGGTAGAACAGCAGGAAGCCCAGCTGGCCGATGTAGGGCAGGAACAGCCGCTCCACGTGGCGTCCGAAGAAGTACAGCGTGATCATGTTGAACAGCAGGTGCTGCCAGTCGGCATGCACGAAGCCGTGCGTGACCAGGCGGTCGTACTGGCGGTTGCGTTCGATCGCCGGCGGCCACAGCAGCAGGCGGTCGAGCATCCTGGGGCGATCGAACGCCTGCCACGACACCAGCACGGTGAGCGCGATCAGCGCGAAGGTGACGATGCCGGTCACCGCCCCGCCCCGGCCACCCGGTAGTTGTCCTGCATCGGGTACACCCGCGCATAGCCCGCGAAGGCCGCCGCGGCGACGAAGGCAAAGCCGGCGAAGAAGAACATCAGGAATGCGTTCTCGCTCATCCCCGTGGTCGCGATCGCCGCGGTCACCGCCTCGTTGCGAACGCCGGCATTGGTCAGCAGCACCCACAGGCTGCCGAAGGTGCTGGTGAGGTACCAGAACGCCATGATCACGCCCTTCATCGCCATCGGCGCCTGGCTGTAGGCGAACTCGAGCGCGGTGGCCGAGACCAGCACCTCGCCGAAGGTCAGCAGCAGGTAGGGCAGGCTCTGCCAGGCCAGCGAGACCTCCGCGCCACCGTCGATCCACAGCTGCAGCATGCCGGCGACGATCCAGGACACGCCGGAGATGGCGATGCCCCAGCCCATGCGCCGCAGCGCGGTCACCTGGAAGCCGGCCCGCCGCAGCGCCGGGTACAGCACGATGTTGTTGAACGGGATCAGCAGCATCACCAGCAACGGGTTCAGGGCCTGCATCTGCGCGGCGTCCTTGATCAGCCAGCTCGGCCACCAGCCCTGCCCGTGCGGGATCACCATCTCGCGGCCCTGGATGATCCAGGTGGAGGCCTTCTGGTCGAACAGCGACCAGAACGGCGTCACCAGCGCGAACACGATCAGGATGCGCAGCACCGCGCGCACGCCGTCCACGGCGGCATCCGGGTGCGCGCCGCGGGCGCGCTCCAGCTGCATCGACGCGCCGATGCCGACGCCGGCGATGACCACGCCCAGCGCGAGGCACGCAGTGATGACGAAGCCGAACGACTCCGGCCACCATGCCGGCCAGCCGGCCGTGGCATGCAGCGCCCAGCCGAGCAGCATCGCTGCGGCGAATGCGAGGGCGCCGCGCGCCACGATGCCGCCGCCATTGCCGGCGTCGCCGCGCCAGGCCAGCGCCGTGCGCACCACGGCCAGGAAGCCGTGCGGGTCGTTCCCCGACGGGGGCACGTTCACGTAGCGCTTGCGGCCCAGCCAGAACACGAAGGTGGCGATGAACATCAGCACGCCCGGGATGCCGAACGCCACCGCCGGCCCGTAGTGGCGCAGGAACAGCGGCGCGAGCAGCGAGGCGAAGAACGAGCCGAAGTTGATGATCCAGTAGAAGGCATCGAAGACCAGCTTCGCCTTGTCCTTGTTGGTCTGGTCGAACTGGTCGCCGCAGAAGCTCACCACCAGCGGCTTGATCCCACCCGACCCCAGCGCGATCAGGAACAGGCCGGTGTAGAAGCCCTTCGCACTGTCCTCGAACATCGCGAGGCAGGCGTGGCCCGCGCAGTAGATCAGCGAGAACCACAGGACGGTGTTGTACTTGCCGAAGAAGCGGTCCGACAGCCAGCCGCCCAGGAGCGGGAAGAAGTACACGCCGATGACGAAGCTGTGGAAGATGTCCTTGGCGGCGCCTTCGCGCTCGGGGCCGTCGGGCAGGTACGCCAGCAGGACCGAGCTGATCAGGAACGGCACCAGGATGTTGCGCATCCCGTAGAAGCTGAAGCGCTCGCAGGCTTCGTTGCCGATGATGTAGGGGATCTGGCGGGGCATCCGCCCCTCGGGGGCGGCAGGTGCGTTCGGCGTCATCAGGGCGTCGCGGCAAAAGGACGGTCGAAGGGTACCCGATCGGCCGGTGCGACCGGCCGGTGCCGCTCCGCACGGGCGCGGGGGCTTGGGTGATCGCGGCGCGCAGGTCATCATCGGCGGTCCGTCCCGAAGGCTCCCATCCGATGATCCGACGCCCCCGCCCCGCCCTCCTGGCGCTCCTCGCGCTCGTGTCGACGCTGGCGCTGGCGCAGAACGAGGCTCCGACGACCACCAGCCCTGCACTCTCCACGGTCGCCGAACGCTCCGGCTTCCGGATCACCGGGCGCTACGACGAAGTGCTGGCGCTGTGCGAGGCCTTCGCGCGCGCCCATCCGGATGCGGTGCGCTGCTTCGACTTCGGCACCACGCCCGAAGGCCGTCCGATGAAGGCGCTGGCGGTCTCGCGCACCGGCGCGCTGACCGCCGAGGCCGCGCGCGCGGGCAACATCCCGGTGACCCTGGTGCAGGGCGGCATCCACGCCGGCGAGATCGACGGCAAGGACGCCGGCTTCCTGGCCTTGCGCGAGCTGCTCGACGGCGGCGCGGCCGCGGGTGCGCTCGGCGCACAGGTGCTCGTGTTCGTGCCGGTGTTCAACGTCGACGGCCACGAGCGCTTCGGGCGCTGGAACCGGCCGAACCAGCGCGGCCCCGAGGAGATGGGCTGGCGCACCACGGCGCAGAACTACAACCTCAACCGCGACTACCTCAAGGCCGACGCGCCGGAGATGCAGGCGATGCTGGCGCTGGTCGAGGCCTGGGACCCGATCCTCTACGTCGACCTGCACGCCACCAACGGCGCCCAGTTCGAGCACGACGTGTCGGTCCAGCTCGAGCCGCTGTATTCCGGCGACGAGGTCCTCCGCGACGCCGGCCGTGGCCTGCGCGACGGCGTCATCGCCGACCTCGCGGCGGCGGGTTCGTTGCCGCTGCCGTTCTATCCGTCGTTCGTGGTCGACGACGACCCGAGTTCGGGCTTCGTCGACGGCGTCTCCCCGCCGCGGTTCTCCACCGGCTACTTCCCGCTGCGCAACCGCTTCGCGATGCTGGTCGAGACCCACTCCTGGAAGGAATACCCGGTGCGGGTCCGCATCACCCGCAACACCATCGTCTCGGTCCTGGAACGTGTCGGCCGCGATGGCCGCGGCTGGCTGCGGATGGCGGCAGACGCGGACGCGCGTGCCGCGCGACTGGGCGGGCAGCAGGTGCCGCTGGCGTACCGGGCCACCGAGCGCGCGCGGACCATCGATTTCCGCGGCTATGCCTATACGCGCACGCCGTCGGACGTGTCCGGGGCGCTGATGACGCGCTACGACGAGGCCACGCCGCAGGTGTGGCGGGTGCCCATGCGCGACGAGATCGTGCCGGACGAGCAGGTCGAGGCACCGCGGGGCGGCTACCTGGTGCCGGCGGCGCTGGCGTCCTCCGTCGGCGCCAAGCTTGCCCGGCACGGCATCGCCTTCCGCACCCTGGACACGCCGCTCGCGCAGGCGGAGGTCGAGGCATTCCGCGCCGCCAACACCGAGTTCGCCCCCCGTCCGAGCGAGGGGCACCAGCGCCTCACGCTCGAGGGCGCGTGGGCGCCGGAGCGCCGCGACCTCGGTGCCGGCGCCCTGTTCGTGCCGATCGCACAGGCCAAGGCGCGGATGGTCGTGGCGCTGCTGGAACCGCGGGCGCCGGACTCGCTGGCGGCGTGGGGCCGGTTCAACAACCACTTCGAGCGCAAGGAATACATGGAGGCCTACGTGGCCGAGGACGTCGCGCGCGACATGCTCGCGAACGACCCGGCCCTGCGCGCGGACTTCGAGCGCCGGGTGCGCGAGGACCCCGCGTTCGCGGCCGATCCGGACGCGCGACTCGACTTCTTCTACCGCCGCCACAGCGCCTGGGACGAGCGCCATGGGCTGTACCCGGTGTTGCGGACAGACGCGGTGCCGTGAGCCGACGCATGCGCGGACTGCGGGCACTGCCTGCCCTGCTGGTGGCACTGGCGCTCGCCGCGTGCGCGACGGCACCGCGCGGGGCGCCGGAAGACGCCATTTCGGTCGTCACCCTCAACATCTACCACGACAAGGCGGACTGGCCGAAGCGGCTGCCACTGGTGGTCGACGGGCTCCAGGCATTGCGGCCCGACGTGATCGCGTTGCAGGAGGTCCTGCAGCACGACACGCTGCCCAACCAGGCCCGGACCATCGCCGACGCCCTCGGATACGACGTCCATTTCATCTCGGTGGATCCGGCCGACCGCGCTCGTCGCTACGGCAACGCGATCCTCACCCCGCACCCGATCCTGGCGCGCGGCGGCTGCCGGCTCGAGCCGGTGTCCGATGGCCGGACGCTCGCCCACGCCCGAATCGCCATCGATGGCACGGTTGTGGACGTGTTCGCCACCCACCTGCACCACGAGCAGCATGGCAGCGCGATGCGGAGGCAACAGGCGGACGGGGTCCTCGCCGCCGTCGACGCCACGCGCGATCCGGCGCTGCCGGTGCTGCTGCTGGGCGACTTCAACGCATCCGTGGACGACGCCGGGCTGTCGCCGCTGCGGACCCGGTTCGCCGACGCCTACGGCGTGCGGCACGGTGCCGGTGCGGGGCCGCCGGCCCACGCCACGCTCAACCCCGCGTACTTCGCCGCGACCGCGCGCATCGACCACGTTCTCGTCGAACGCGGGCGCTTCGACGTGATCGATGCAGACATCGTGTTCGACACGCCTGCGCCCGACGGTGCCTGGGCCAGCGATCACTTCGGCGTCTTCGCCGCGGTCCGCGTCAGCGCCGGCGACGGCGATCGACGCCGGACGGCGCGGGCCGGGAACACGCCCGGGGACGCCGCCGCGGCATGCCGGCGCGCCGGCCTCCCGTCCCTGTAGCCATGCCGCGGGCGCGCTCCGTGTGCCGAAGCCGGTGACGCCGGGCCCGCGACACCATGCAGCCGGTCCGGCGCAATCGGGACGCACCTGACAGCGCCCTCGGCGAGGACTCGGATACCATTCCGGCTCGATTGCCACAGGGGGAAATCGATGCAACGACCCACGAGTGGGCGCGCCGCGCTCGCAGCTTTGCTGTGCATGTCTTCCGCGGCGATCGCCGCGCCCGCCGCGTCCGACCTCCGGGTGGAATCCATCATCGTCATGGACGACCTCGGCGCCATCGCCATCGTCGGCCAGGGTTTCCCGACCCGCGCCGCCGATCTCCATGTCCAGCTGGGTGCCGCCGGCGAGCCGGGCGACATCTCCTCCGCGTGCCGTCCGGCGCAGCCCCTGAAGCGCGCGATCACGTGCACCTTCGCCGGCGGTCTGCCGCCGGATGGCGACTACCTGCTCACCGTCGGCGACACACGTTCCGGCACGTCGTTCGACTACGCCCTCACTCTCGGCGCGGCCGGCCCGCAGGGCGTCCCCGGCCCGACGGGGCCCGTCGGGCCGCGCGGACCCGCGGGCCAGACCGGACCGGCAGGTCCAGCCGGGCCTGCCGGTGCGGAAGGCGCCACCGGCCCCGTGGGGCCCGAGGGCCCGGCAGGGACGGCCGGGGCCACGGGCCCCCAGGGGCCGGCGGGTCCCATCGGCCCCGAAGGTCCGACAGGGGCGATCGGCCCCGCGGGTGCGGCGGGCCCGCAGGGCGAACGTGGCATTGCCGGCGAACCGGGCCCGACCGGTCCGGTCGGGCCGCGTGGCGAAACCGGTCCGGCTGGCGCGACCGGAGCCGTGGGGCCTGCCGGCCCGGTGGGCCCTGTTGGCGCCACGGGCGCCGCCGGGCCGCAAGGACCCGCCGGCGGGACCGGCCCGCAGGGGCTGCAGGGGCCCGCCGGTGAGCGCGGCGCCCCGGGAGCCACCGGCCCCCAGGGCCTCCAGGGCGAGAGAGGGCTTGCTGGCCCTGCGGGTGCGGCCGGTGCGACGGGTCCGGCAGGTCCGGCTGGCCCGGACGGTGCGCCCGGCCCTTCCGGTCCGGCTGGAACGCCCGGCGCGACGGGCCCTGCGGGTCCCAGCGGCCCGCAAGGCCCCCAGGGGCCTCAGGGGGTGCCCGGTAATTCCCAGCTGTCCCAGCACTACGGTTACAACACCGGCAACGCCGGCACGAGCAACACATACGAGTGCGTCATGGGCACGATCATCCTGACCGCGTCCTCGTACGCCGGAGAGGGAATACCTGCGCGCGGCCAGCTGATGTCCATCGCGCAGAACTCGGCGCTGTTCTCGCTGATCGGCAACAGGTATGGCGGCGACGGCCAGACGACGTTCGCGCTGCCCGACCTGCGTCCGGTGACGCCGAACAACATGACCTACATGATCTGCCACCAGGGCATCTTCCCGTCCCTGGATTGAGCCTCGCCACATGAGGCGCACCGCCGCAGGGCCGAAGGGTCCTGCGGCTGCGAGGGACCAGGGACAGCGGCGCCACGCGACTGCGCTGGCGCCATCCGACCCTGCTACGGTGCCTGGTTCTCCAGCTCGCTCCAGCGCACGTACGCGGCGTCAAGTTCTGCCTGTGCCAGGGCAATGGCGTGGTTGTGCGCGTCGATGGCAGCGCGTTCCTGCTGGTAGAACGCCGGGTCGTTCATCGCGGCGATGCGCTGCGCGATCTCGGTCTCCAGCGCCTCGATCCGCAGCGGCAACTGTTCCAGCTCGCGCTCCAGCTTGTAGCTGAGCTTGCGCCGAGGCGCGGGCGAAGCGGAGGCATCCTGCATCCCCGCCGTTGCCATTGACCCCGACGCGGCAGCGACCGGTGTCGAAGCGGCCGGTGCCGAACGCGCACCGCCTCCGTCCGAGCGCGCCACCGCGCGTTGCCGCAGCCAATCGCTGTAGCCGCCGACGTAGTCGCCGACGCGGCCGTCGCCTTCCATCACCAGGGTCGACGTCACCACGTTGTCGAGGAAGTCGCGGTCGTGGCTCACCAGCAGCAGCGTGCCCGCGTACTCGCCCAGCAGTTCCTCGAGCAGCTCCAGCGTCTCGACATCGAGGTCGTTGGTGGGCTCGTCCATCACCAGCAGGTTGGACGGCTGCGCGAACAGCTTGGCCAGCAGCAGGCGGTTGCGTTCGCCGCCGGACAGGCGGGTGATCGGCGCCCGCGCGCGTTCGGGGGTGAACAGGAAGTCCTGCAGGTAGCCGATGACGTGCTTGCGCTTGCCGCCGACCTCGACGAACTCCAGGCCCTCGGCCACGTTTTCCAGCGCGTTCCAGTCCTCGCGCAGGGTCGCGCGGTACTGGTCGAAGTAGGCGACCTGCAGCTGCGTGCCGATGCGGATCTCGCCCTGCTGCGGTGCGAGGTCGCCCAGCAACAGTTTCAGCAGCGTGGTCTTGCCGGTGCCGTTGGCGCCGATCAGGCCGATGCGGTCGCCGCGCAGGATGGTGCCGGAGAAATCACGGATCAGCGGCTTGCCGGGGTAGCCGAAGGAAACGTCCTTCGCCTCGATCACCTTCTTCCCGGAGTTGCCGGCGGTCGCGGTCTCCATGCGCACGTTGCCGGTGAGGTCGCGGCGCTGCGAGCGCTCGCGGCGCATCGCCTCGAGCCTGCGCACGCGGCCTTCGTCGCGGGTGCGGCGGGCCTTGATGCCCTGGCGGATCCAGATCTCCTCCTGCGCCAGCATCTTGTCGAAGCGCGCGTTCTCCTGCGCCTCCGCGTTCAGGCGCTCCTCGCGGCGGCGCTGGTAGTTGGCCCAGTCGCCGGGCCAGTCGGTGACCTGGCCGCGGTCGATCTCGACGATGCGGGTGGCGAGCGCGCGCAGGAAGCGCCGGTCGTGGGTGACGAACACCAGCGCGCCGGCCCAGCCCTTGAGGAAGCCCTCCAGCCAGTCGATCGCGGCGATGTCGAGGTGGTTGGTGGGCTCGTCGAGCAGCAGCACGTCGGGCGCCGAGACCAGCGCGCGGGCCAGCAGCACGCGCCGCTTCATGCCGCCGGACAGCTCGCCGAACACGCGGTCGCCGTCCAGCTCGAGCTTCTGCAGGGTCTCCTCGACGCGCTGGTCCGCGGCCCAGCCGCCGGCGGCGTCGATCTTCGCCTGCACCGCCGACATGGCGTCGGCGTCGAACTCGTCGGCATGGCTCAGGTGGTGGAATTCCGCCAGCCAGCCACCGAGCTCGCCCATGCCTTCGGCAACCACGTCGAAGACGGTGCCGCCGGCGCCGGCCGGGACCTCCTGCTCCAGGCGCGCGATGCGCACGCCGCCCTCGCGGCGGATCTCGCCGTCGTCGGGTTTGAGTTCGCCTGCAAGCAGGCGCATCAGGGTGGACTTGCCGGCGCCGTTGCGGCCGATGAGCGCGATGCGCTCTCCGCTGTCGATCGCCAGGTCGACCTTCTCGAGCAGGAGCGGGCCGCCGACGCTGTAGTCGACGGCATTCAGGGTGATCAGGGGCATGCGCATAGTCTACCGGCTGCGAACGCCACGCCCGGCACCGCGTGCGGCACGGCCCTATCCGGCGCTGCCTGCAGGCAGTACATTTGCGCCGCGGTCGACCACCCACCAGCGGAGCAGGAACATGGCCAAGGGCCTGGACAAGAAGAAGGAAGAGAAGAAGAAGCCGGAGAAGACGCTGAAGGAAAAGCGCGCCGAGAAGAAGGAAAAGAAGGCCGGCAAGTAAGACCGGCCCTGGCGGTGCCCGCGGCCCGGCGGCGCGGGCGTCGCCGTCAGGAGCTGCAGGACAGCATCGAGCAGCCCGCCCGGTCGCGCGCCCAGTCCGGCCTCCGCCGCGCGTAGCGTTCCATCCCCGGCTGGTCGTCGTACGGCCGCCGCATCACCTCCAGCAGTTCCACCACCCCGCCTTCGTCGCCTCCGTGCGCGCGATCAATGGCCTCCTGGGCCAGGTAGTTGCGCAGCACGTAGCGCGGGTTGGCCGCGCGCAGGCCCCCGCGCCAGGTTTCCGTCGGCGCGCCCTCCTCCAGCACCCGTGCCGCGTACGCCTGCAGCCATTGCTCGAGCGCGGGCGCGACAGCGTCGCGGCGTACCTGGTCGTAGAAGGCTTCCTCGAACGGCGCCAGCGAGGGCGCCGCAAGGTCCAGGTCGGCCAGCGCCCGGAACCACAGGGTCATGTCGACCTCCCCGTCCTGCATCAGCACCTGGAGCGCCTGCATGCGCTCGAGGTCGTCGTCGCGGCAGTCGGCGAGGCCGAACTTGGCCGCCACGTTGCGCCGGTCGGCGTCGGTATAGGTCTCGGCGTACGCATCCAGGCCCGTTTCCAGCGGTTCCACCGCCTCGAACAGCGGTGCCACCGCGTTCGCGAGCTGCACCAGGTTCCAGTGCGCGATCCGCGGCTGCCAGCCAAAGCGGTAGCGGCGGCCCTGGGCGTCGGTGGTGTTGGGTGTCCAGTCGGGGTCGTAGTTGTCGACCCAGCCGTAGGGGCCGTAGTCGATGGTGAGGCCCAGTATCGACAGGTTGTCGGTATTCATGACGCCGTGGACGAAGCCGACGCGCATCCAGTGGGCGATGGTGGTGGCGGTGCGCCGGCAGACTTCGGTGAACCAGGCCGCATGGAGCTCCTCGTCGAAGGCGCCCGCCTCGCGCAGCGCCGCCAGGGGCGTCGCCGCCCGCGGACCCAGCAGGTGCGGGAAATCCCGCCAGATGCAGAAGTCGACCAGGTCCCGCAGCAGCGCATGCTCGCCGCGCGACGCCGGCAGCTCGAAATTGCCGAAGCGCAGGAACGACGGCGCCACCCTGCAGACGATGGCGCCCGGTTCCGGTGCGGCGCGGCCGTCGTAGAACATGTCGCGGACCACCTGTTCGCCGGTGGCCACCAGCGACAACGCCCGGGTTGTCGGGACGCCGAGATGGTGCATGGCCTCGCTGCACAGGAACTCGCGGATCGACGATCGCAGGACCGCGCGCCCGTCGGCGGTGCGCGAATACGGGGTGCGGCCGGCGCCCTTGAGCTGCAGCTCGCGGCGGCCGGCGGATGTCACCGCCTCGCCGAGCGAGATCGCGCGGCCATCGCCCAGTTGGCCGGCCCAGTGCCCGAACTGGTGGCCGCCGTAGTTCGCGGCCCAGGGCGCCATGCCGTCGAGGATCGCGTTGCCGCCGAACACGGCCGCGAACTCCGGCGAGGCCACGTCGCCCGCGTCCAAGCCGAGCTCGGCCGCGACCTCGCGCGACCAGGCCAGCACCCGCGGTGCGGCGACGGGCGCGGGGTCGACCGCGGACCAGGCCGCGCCGTGGACCTGGCGGACGCGGCCGCCGCGCACTGGATCGCCCGGAAGCTCGCGGATGAATGCGTTGTCGAAGTGCAGTGATCCAAAGGCCATGCGGCACTTTATCCGGCCGTGCGTGGCATCCACGTAAACTAGCGCCCCGCTGCGCCGTCCCGGTGCGAATCGAGACCGACATGAGCGACCAGCCCGCCCCCGCCTCCGCCGACACCACCACCACGTTCGCCGACCTCGGCCTGCCCGCGAGCCTGCTGGAGGCGCTCGCGGCGGTGGGTTATGAATCGCCGTCGCCGATCCAGGCCGCGACCATCCCGCCCCTGCTCGCCGGCCGCGACGTCCTCGGCCAGGCGCAGACCGGCACCGGCAAGACCGCGGCGTTCGCGCTGCCGGCGCTGGCCCGCATCGACCCGGCGCAGCGCAAGCCGCAGGTGCTGGTCCTTGCACCGACCCGCGAACTCGCGATCCAGGTCGCCGAGGCCTTCCAGAAATACGCCGCGCACCTGCCGGGCTTCCAGGTGCTGCCGATCTACGGCGGCCAGGGCTACGCCCCGCAGCTCTCGGCGCTGAAGCGCGGCGTGCAGGTGATCGTCGGCACCCCCGGGCGCGTCATCGACCACCTCAACCGCGGCTCGCTCGACCTCTCCGAGTTGCGCTGCCTGGTGCTGGACGAGGCCGACGAGATGCTGCGCATGGGCTTCATCGACGACGTCGAAGCGGTGCTGACCAAGACCCCGGAGACGCGCCAGGTGGCGCTGTTCTCGGCGACGATGCCGCAGCAGATCCGCCGCATCGCGCAGACCTACCTGAAGGACCCGGTCGAGATCGCGATCAGGGCGACGACGACGACCGCGGCCAACATCCGCCAGCGCTACTGGATGGTCAGCGGCGTCAACAAGCTCGATGCCCTCACCCGCATCCTCGAGGCCGAGCCCTTCGACGGCATGCTGGTGTTCGCGCGTACCAAGCTCGGCACCCAGGAGCTCGCGGAGAAGCTCGCCGCGCGCGGTCTGTCGGCGGCCGCGATCCATGGCGACGTCGAGCAGAAACAGCGCGAGAAGATGGTGCAGTCGCTCAAGGACGGCCGCATCGACATCCTGGTCGCCACCGACGTTGCCGCGCGCGGCCTTGATGTCGACCGCATCAGCCACGTGCTGAACTACGACATCCCCTACGACACCGAGAGCTACGTCCACCGCATCGGCCGCACCGGCCGTGCCGGGCGCAGCGGCGAGGCGATCCTGTTCGTGGCGCCGCGCGAGCGCGGCATGCTCGGCGCGATCGAGCGCGCCACGCGGCAGAAGATCGAGCCGATGCAGCTGCCGAGCGTGGAGATGGTCAACGACCAGCGCGTGGCCCGCTTCCTCGGCCGCATCGGCGAGGCGCTGGAGTCCGACGGGGACCTGGCGATGTACCGCGGCCTGGTCGAGCGCTACGAGACCGAGCACAACGTGCCGATGGTCGAGATCGCGGCCGCACTGGCGAAGATGGTGCAGGGCGAGACGCCCCTGCTGCTGCCGCCGGCACCGCCGCCGCGCGCGCAGTACGAGCGTCCGGAACGCGCCGCGCGTCCGCCTCGCAGCGACGGCTATGCGCCGCGCTCGGCCGGAGCCCCGCCGCAGCGCCGGGAGCTCGCCGCGCGCCGCGCGCACGAAGCGGGCGACGCCGGCACGCGGGACGGCGAAGCCGGCGCAGGCGTCGGCGCCTCGCCGTCGCGGTCGGAAGACGTACCTCGCACGCCACGTCCGCCGCGCGAGGCCCCCGATGTCGGGACGGAGACCTTCCGCATCGAAGTCGGCCACGTCCACGGCGTGCAGCCCGGCAACATCGTCGGCGCCATCGCCAACGAGGCCGACCTCGAAAGCCGCTACATCGGCCGCATCGACATCCGCGACGACTACAGCCTGGTTGACCTGCCCGAGGGCATGCCGCGCGAACTGCTGGAGCACCTGAAGCGGGTCTACGTCGCCGGCCAGCCGCTGCGCATGCGTCGCGCCGAACCGGAAGACACCGCCGGGGGCGGTGGCGGGCGACCCGGCAAGCGTCCGGGCGCGCCGCGTCCCCGGGGCGAGCGCCCGCCGGGCTCGTTCGCACCCCGCGCGGCCGGTGACCGACCACGGCCGGCAGGGCCGCGCGGCCCGCGCCCGCCGTTCCCGCCGCGCACGCCGCATCGCAAGGGCCCGCCGCGCGGCGACGGCTGAAGCTGGCGGGCCGCGCACGGCCCGCCAGCACCGCCTCAGCGCAGGTCGATGCGCTCGTTTTCGGACATCGTCCCGGCGTCGCCGGTGACCGCGGCGCTGACCAGGTAGAAAGCCTTGCCGACCGCGGAACCCGGACCGTCCCAGTATTCGGCCGTTTCCGCGCGCACCCGGATCAGGCGCAGGTTCGGATCGTCCTTGCCTTCGGGAAAGTAGACCTTCATCGCCGGCGACCAGAGCTCGTCGATCTTGGCGCGGTCGTGGACGATGAAGGCGGTCCCGGACACCGAGACGTAACTGTTTTTCGTCGGGTTGGCATAGGCGACGTTGACGCGAGGGTTGGCCTCGATCTCCTCGAGCTTGCCGCTGTCGGCGCCGGTGGCGAACCACAGGTCGCCATCGAACTCGACATCCTGGGTGGCGAGCGGCCGGCTCACGAGGCGGCCCTCGGGTGTGGTGGTGGTCAGCATGGCGATGCGGACATCCCGGATCAGCTCGCCGAGCTCCCTGACGTGTTCGCGATGGTCGTGCTCGTGGTGGCTCATGTGCGCTACCTGCCGGGGGAAAGACCGGCATGACATCGCATGCGCGGGCAAGGCGAAGTGAACCGCGGCCCTGCGCCGCTCAGGGCCCCAGCACGTGCACCAGTTCGGCCAGCGCCGGCCAGCCGAAGAAGGGTGCGAGCACCCAGTACGCGCCCACCACCACGACGATCCACAGCACGATCTTCAGCAGCACGCCCACCACCTTGAATGCCAGGTACAGGCCGACGATGACGGCCATGATGCCGAGCCAGCTCAAGCGGCGGCTCCCGCGGCCGGCGTGGAGGCAGGGATGGCGGCGTGCGGCATGGGGAGAAGCGGATCGTGCATCACGCCATTCTAGGTGCCGCGCCCGGCCGCGTCGCCCAGCGCCCCGCGTCGCCCCAGCACCAGCAGCAGCCCGCCCAGCGCCATGGCCACCGCGACGCTCGCCAGCTCGCGCGCGCTGCCGTGCGCCAGCAGCCACGCGATCACGGCCAGCGCCACCCCCACGGTGGCGGTGCCGCCGGGGGCGCGGAAGCGCGCCTCCGGCACGTCGTCGCGCCGCCGCAGCACCGGCACCGCCAGGCAGGTCGCCGCGTACGCCAGCAAGCGCGTCAGCGTGCTGATCGCGACCGCGCCGAGGAAGCTGCCCGACAGGGTCAACGCGAGCATGCAGGCCGCGGTGACGGCGATCGCCACGTGCGGCGTGCGCCAGCGCGGATGCGTCGCCGCCAGCCAGCGCGGCAGCTCGCCGTGCTCGGCCATCGCGAACAGCAGCCGCGGCGCCGCCAGCACCAGCCCGTTGAGCGTGCCCGCGATCGACACCAGCGCGCCGGCCACGATCACCGCCGCGCCGGCGCTGCCGGCGAACGCCGACGCGGCATCGGCCAGCGGCCGGTCGGACGCCGCGAGCCCGGGCAGCGTGCCGATGCACACCACCTGCACCAGGACGTACAGCGGCACGATCGCCGCAAGCGCCGCCAGGATCGCCACCGGCAGCGTCTTCCGCGGGTCGCGCACTTCGCCCGCAGGCACGGTCGCGGTCTCGAAGCCGGTGAACGCGAACACCAGCAGCAGCATCCCGGCTGAAAAATCCTGCAACCGTGGCACTGCCGGCGGCACGAACCGCGCCGGCTCGACGAACCACAGGCCCACCAGCACGAACAGCACCAGCGGCACCAGCTTGCCCACGGTGAAGATGTTCGCGACCACTGCCGCGGTGCGCACGCCGCGCACGTTGACCAGCGCGAATACCAGGGTCAACGCGACCGCCAGCGGGATGCGCCACGCCGGGCCGTCCGCGGCCGGCCAGAACCACGACAGGTACTCCAGCAGCAGGTTGCACAGCGCCGCGAACGCGGTGACCCGCGTCAGCCACACCAGCCACCCGACCTGGAAGCCCACAAGCGGGCCAAAGGCTTCGCGCGCGTAGAGATAGGGGCCGCCCGTCCTCTCGAATCGGCTGCCGACCTCGGCGAAACAGAGCACGATCAGCAACACCAGGAGTGCACAGCCGACATAGGCGACGAGTGCCCAGGGCCCCAGGAGCGCGTGCACCCCCGACGGCAGGCCGAAGATGCCGGCGCCGACCACCGCGTTGACGAACAGGGCGGCCAGGCTGCGCGGGCCGATGCCGCGCACCAGCGGCCCACCTGCCGCCGCCATGCCGTCCCGCGTCTTCCCTGCCATGCCGCCCCCGGACATGCCGCGCCTGCCGCGACGTCGGCACGCTAGCACGGGGGCCGGCTGCGTCCGGCGCGATATCCTCGCCGCATGCCGACGCACCCCATGCCGCCGCTGCCGGCGGTGTCCCGATGAACTCCACCCTGCGCCATGGCCTGGCCGCCGGCCTGCTGCTGTCATTGCTCGCCTTCGGACCCTATGCCGTGCCGGCGCTGCGCGCGGACTGGCTGCAGGTCTCCGACGCCTGGCTGCTGGCGGTGGCGTTGCCGTGCCTGGCGGCGACGTGGCTGGCGATGCGCGCGGAGCGCCGCCGCCACGGGAACCGCATCGGATTCGGGGCCGCGCTCGTCGCCGGGATCCAGGTGACGCTGGTGGCCAGCGTGGTGGCCGGGCTGGCGGCGTACCTCGTCCATCGGCTGGCGGCCCCCGCGCTGGCGGAGGCGCTGTATGCCGCGCACGTGGCGCAGCTCGGCGCGGACCGCGCGAGCGATCCGGCGGCCGCGCAGGCGCTGGCGGAACTGGAGGCAGTGCGGCCGATGTTCTTCGACCCGGGGCTGCAGGCGATGCTCGTGGCGGCCACGGTGCTTGCCGTGGGCGTGCTGGAGAGCCTGGCGGGCGCGCTCCTGGTGCGGCGCGACGGCGCCCGCTGAGCGTGGCGCGCACCCACGACGTCATCGTCATCGGTGCCGGCGCCGCCGGGCTGATGTGCGCGCTGACCGCAGGCGGGCGCGGCCGGCGCGTGCTGGTGCTGGAGCGCGCCAACCGGCCGGGGAAGAAGATCCTGATGTCGGGCGGCGGCCGCTGCAACTTCACCAACACCGGCACCACGGCGGCGAACTTCCTTTCGCAGAACCCGCACTTCTGCAAGTCGGCGCTGGCACGTTACACGCCGTGGGATTTCATCGCGATGGTCGATCGCCACGGCATCGCCTGGCACGAGAAGGCGCCGGGGCAGCTGTTCTGCGACCTGTCGTCGAAGCAGATCGTGGCGATGCTGCTGGACGAATGCGCGGCGGCGGGCGTCGAGGTGCGCACCAGCTGCGAGGTCGCAGGCGTCGAGGCCAGCGGCGGAGGTTTTACCGTCGACAGCAGCCAGGGCCGCTTCGTGGCGCAGTCGCTGGTGGTCGCCAGCGGTGGCCTGTCGATCCCGAGCCTGGGCGGCAGCGGCTTCGGCTATGCCCTGGCGCGCCAGTTCGGACACGCGGTGCTGCCGACGCGCGCCGGCCTGGTGCCGCTGACGCTCAGCGGCGTGCATGCCGAGCGCCTGCAGGAGCTGAGCGGGGTCGCATTGCCGGTGGACGTGGCGGCCAGCGGCCAGCACTTCAGCGAGGCGATGCTCCTGACCCACCGCGGCCTCAGCGGGCCGGCGATCCTGCAGGTGTCCTCCTACTGGGCGCCGGGGCAACCGCTCGACATCGACCTGCTGCCCGGCACCGACGCCGCGGCGTTCCTGCGCGCGCAGCGGCAGGCGCGCCCGGATGCGTCGCTGCACACGGTCCTGGCGGACCTGCTGCCGCGGCGCTTCGCGCAGCGGCTGTGCGAGCACTGGTTCGAGAACCAGCCCATGCGCCGGCTGGACGAGCGCGCCATCGCCGGCGTCGCCGCCGCGCTCCACCGCTGGCCGATCGTGGCCAGCGGCACCGAGGGCTACCGCACCGCCGAGGTCACCCTGGGGGGCGTCGACACCGACGAACTGTCGTCGACCACGATGATGTCGAAGCGGGTGCCGGACCTGTACTTCATCGGCGAGGTCGTGGACGTCACCGGCTGGCTGGGCGGCTACAACTTCCAGTGGGCGTGGGCATCGGGGCACGCCGCGGGCGGAGTGGCGTGAATCAGCCCTTGGCCAGGTAGAAGGTGGAGGCGCAGAGGCTGGTGTCGGTGGCGTTCGGGGCCGGGATCGCATCGCCCTGCAGGCCGATCACCTTGACCAGGCGGTGCTCGCCCTCGGTGTAGCTCGCCAGCGCCAGGTAGCCGGTCTTCATCCGGCCGCAGAAGGCACTGCCGGGCACGTCCGTCGGCGGGGTCTCGTCGATCACCCGGCGCAGCTCCACCGGCTGGTCGGCGTCCATCATCATCACGTCGGCGTAGCGCTGGCCGGCGGTGAACTCGTCGCCGCCGCGCACGATCGCCACGCGCTCGGTGACGAAGCTGGCGCCGTTGGCACCGGTGATCTTCGTGTCCTCGATCTCGATGCGGCCGGTGACCGCCTCGGCAACGGGATTCCCGGGCTCGAAGGCCCCGCTCGCGACCGCGCGCAACGTGGGCGGCGCGGCGCGCTCGATGGTGGCATTGGAGGTGTCGGGCTCCAGCAGCGCGCGCGGTGCCGGCGGTGGCGCCGTGCTGGGCGCGGGCGTCGGGGCGCTCGCCTCGGCGGGAGGATCGGCGCGATCGCATGCGGCGACCAGGCAGGTCGCCAGCATCGCGGCCAGGAGACTGGGGCGCAGGACTGGATTCAACGTGGAGGCATCCGCTGGTTCGGGGGCAGCGCGATCATAAAGCGCAAACGTTGGGCAAACGTTAGGACGCGGAGGCCGTGCACTGCGTCACAGCTCCGGCGTCGTCTCCTCGAGGATGCGCATGCTTTCGGCGTTGCGGCGCCGGTGCGCGTCCAGGTCCACCGGCGGCGCGGTCTCCGGCAACGCAGGACGGGCCGGCGCAGCCGCCGCGGGCGGCCCGCCCTGGGAACGCGCGGCCGCGACTCCGGTGGCGCAGTCGGCACTCAGCAGTCCTGCGCGCGTGGCCCGCCCGGCCTCGCCGCTCTGCAGGTGCACCACCACCCCCTCCGGGTCGCCGCTCGCGCGCAGGGCCGCACAGACGCCGTCGAGCATCGGCGGCACCCGGAGGCCGGCGCGCGCCACCACCACCAGCAGGTGGCTGCGGTCGATCCAGCCCACCGCGCGCACCCCCGGCATGGCCTGCACCCGTGCCCGGGCCGCCTCGCGGTGGACCATGCTGCCGCGCTCGGCCAGGCGCATCGACTGGCGCACGTCGTCGGCCAGGGCGTCGACGCCCGCCTGCACCGCGACCCGGTCGCCCCTGCGCGTGCCGGCGCGTATGCGGTCGAGCTGCGCCGCGGTACGCCCGGGATCGAGTTCCCGGTCCGCCGCAGCGGCCGGCGGATCCACCACGCCGCCCGTGCCGGCTGCCGTTGCGCTGCCGTGCACAGCCGGTGTCGCAGCCTCCTGCGCCGGGCGCAGGCCCGTCATCAGCTCGCGGAGGTGGCGGTAGCCGAACCACGGCAGGACCAGCAGCAGCACCGCCACCACGGCGAAGATGCGGTGGGCGCGGCGCCGGTGCAGGTAGGCGCGACGGTCCGGGAAATGGCGCCCGCCGCGGGGTGCTGGCTCGATGCCGGGGGTACGCATGTGCTGCCGGGGGTCCTTCCGGTGGCCTGGCGTGGACGATAGGCCATCCCCGAGGCGCCTGCATGACGCCGCCCCGGGGTTACTGGCGGAGCAGGATCACCGGCAGTGCGACCAGGGCCAGCAGGAACACGATCGCGAGCCCGGTCAGGGCCACCCGCAGCGGTTCCCGGCGCGCGATGTCGGCGAAGGTCTCGGCGCTGCCGTCGGCGCGCGCCGCCTGGTGTTCCGCGCGCGCGCGCGCGCTGCGCACTGCCTGGTAGTCGGCCATCAGGCGCTTGGCGGCGGGCAGGTCGGCATCGTCGGACACCCAGATGCCGCCATGGGAGATGCCCCAGCGGCTCGGCCTGGTCTCGTAGTGTTCGATGCCGTGCTCGCGCAGGAACGCCCGCACGTCCTCGGCCTCGTCCTCGGGAACCATGCGCATGTTGAGCAGGAGCTTGGCCATGCGCCGGATGATACGCCGGCGCTGCCGGCCGACGCGGGTCAGGAGGCGACGGCGCGTACGCGCGGCTCCAGGAGCGCGCCCTCGGGATCCTGCCCCGGCGCCTCGGCCGGGACGCCCGCGCGTTCGGCCTCCCCGCCCGCGGTTGCCATGGACATCGCGTCTAACGAGGCGATGGAGTTCGGTTCGTAGATGGACACGCGGTCGCGCCCACCGTGCTTGGCCGCGTACATGACCCGGTCGGCATGGGAGAGCAGCCGGGTCAGGTCGTAGCCCGACACCGACGAGGTGGTGACGCCGAAACTGGCGGTCACCCGGAACCGGTGGCCGCTGTCGCCGGTGTCGATCGCCGCCAGCCGCGCCCGGCAGTCGTCCGCTACCCGGCGCGCGCCCTGCAGGTCGCATCCCGCGAGCAGGATCGCGAACTCCTCGCCGCCCAGGCGTCCGAAGGTGTCCACCTGCCGGCAGACCGGCGCGCAGGCGTCGACCACGCGCTTCAGCACCCAGTCGCCGACGGCATGGCCGAAGCGGTCGTTGATCGACTTGAAGTGGTCGAGGTCGAACATCACCAGAGCCGCCTCGCCGCCGGCGCGCCGGCACTGCTGCAGCGTGCGCTCGGACTGGCGGCTGAAGTGGTGGCGATTGCAGATGCCGGTCAACGCATCGGTCTCGGCCATGCGCCGCAGCGACATCTGCACGCGCTTGGTCTTGTAGGCCCAGAACGCGATCGTCGCCAGCAGCACCACCAGCAGGGCCACCAGCAGGCGCGCGTTCTGCGCCGACTGCTCCTGGACTTCCTGCTGCAGCTGCAGCACCTCGTTCTGGCGGTTGAGCAGCTCGATCTGCTGGTTCTTCTGGCTCGTCTCCTGGCGCACGATCTGGTACGCCAGCTCCCGCGTCTTGACCTCGTTGAGCCAGGCCTTGTCGGCTTCGGCGTAGCGGCGGTGGTAGGCCAGCGCTTCGGCGAGTTGGCCGCGCCGCTCGGCGACCTGGAAGAGCGTGCGGTAGGCCACGGCCAATGCGAGGGTGCTCGCGACGTCGCCGCCCTGATCGACGGTCTTCGCAGCGTGGCCGACGGCGGCGTCTTCGTTCCCCTCCTGGAGGCTCAGCTCCGCGAGCAGCGAGCGGAACTCGGCGATCAGCCGCGGATAGCCAAGCGCCTCCACCGCACCCATATGGTCCTGAAGCAGGGCGATCGCCGCCGCTCGATCACCTCTGGCTGCAAGCAGGCGCGCCTGGACCGCACGCGCGAAATTCGCCGTGATGCCCTCGCCCAGCGCGGCGCACTCCGCCACCACCTGAGCGATGGGACGGTCATCGCGGGGAAGCTGGCCGAGGAAATACTGCGCCTCCACCCGGAAGCTCGAGGCGAAGCATCGCGCGCGGGCATTGGGATTGTCGGCGAGGGTTTCGGTGGCATAGTCGAGGGCGAGCGCGTACTGGCCCAACTGGTTGTAGAGCACAGCCGCCACGTTGATGCCATCGTGGCGGATGTCGCGGTCTTTCACCTGATGCCGCATCGCCAGGGTCTGGTTGAGGAACCTGAGGCCTTCCGTGAAGTTGCGGTTGATCGCGTAGGCATTGACGACCAGCGAACCGGCCCGGAACTTGAGGTCGGGATGCTCCGCGTTCGCGAACAGTCGTTTTGCCTGCTCAGTGCCCTCCCCGATCGCGTTGCCATAGACGATCTTCTCGTAGGCTTCCAGGTACTCCAGATGCTGCCGCTCCCCCGCACGGGCGCCCTCGCGCCGTTCATGCAGCACCAGCAGGATCTCGCGGAAATGTCGCGGATCCGAGCTGCGGACGCGGTCGGCTTCAGCGAGCAGCGCATCGAAGGCCACGGTCGGCAAAGCAGGCTCCGCCGCCGCCACGGAAATGGTCGCCGCGATGGCGACCATTACCGCAAGCGGCCCAGCCAGGAGGGCTGGCAGCTTCATCGGCCTGTGCCGGCGTAAGGGGTCAGTCGCGTTCCGGCGCCTGCTCACGATCGGGGACCATGTCGCCGTCCGCGTCTGCGTCATCCGGCACGACCTGGTGCTCGCTTTCGTCGTCGGGCGTGCAGACGGCACAGATCATCGTCTCGCGGCCCTCGAGCAGCCGTGCCAGGGCAGCGGCATCCCGCCCCCTCAGCGCCTGGCGTTCCGGCTCGACGAGCTCGCACGCGGCAACCGCCGCCTCGTACCCGGCCGGAGCAGAGCCGTCTGCCGGCTGCGAACCGAGCGCTTCAAGAAACCGGATTGCGTTGGACATCTTCATTCCCCTGGTGGTGGACGTTGGCGGCGTGCGCCGGGTTGGATTCGATGCGGGCGATCCGCTCGAGCATCGCCTCGTCGCGCTGCAGCGGGATGGCCGGCGGGATCACCAGCGTGGTCTGCAGGCTCATGTCGGCCCCGACGAGGCCGGCAAGGGCGATGGCCTCGATGCGCGGTGGCGAGATCGGCAACGTGGCGGCCTCGTACAGGGTGACCGGGTGGTCGAGCGGATAGTCCTCGGCCAGGCGCTCGACCAGCAGGCGGCGGTGCGCCGTCCCTGTCTGGAAACGGCGGACCGAGCGGTCACCGGCCACGCCCACCTGCCACAGCACCAGGTAGGCGGAGGGGTCGGTGCGCCGCCGGTAGAACATGTACTGGCTCGCCTCGAAGTGCTGGCAGCCGAACGCGCCGGGGTCGAATCCCAGGTCGGCGTACAGGCAATCCTCCGCGGACACGCCCGGTTCCATCGACGCCCCGTAGCCCTCGCGCCGTGCCTGGGCGATGGCATCGTGGGGTACCCGCGCAAAGACGCCGGGATGGCCGTAGAAAGCGCCGCAGACGCGCTTGCCCGCGCGGACCTCGGCGAGCATGGCCTCGACCATCTCTCGGTAGGTGTCGTACCGCGACTTCCCCTCGCGATAGAACGGCTGCAGGCTGCGCACGTCGTGGTGCATCTGCTGCACCCAGAGCTCGACCAGTGGATCGGAGACAGCCGCGAACACCACGTCCGCCTGCTCGATGGTCGAGCGGGCACGCGGGCCGATGTGTGCGCCGAGCATCATCCCCGTGCCGACGCAAGCCAGGCTCCCTCCGTCCATGCGACTCCCCTGTCCCGGCCGCAATCTAGCGCCCTGCCGGCGGGTTTGCAAAGCCGGCCGCCCGCCACCCCGCCACCGCCGGGTCGTCGTGCCGCACGTGCCAGCGCACTTCGTCGACCGGCGCGTCGGTGTCGCGGATGAAGTCGAGGCGGCGCATCAGCGCCACCACGGCGGTGTTGGCCGCGGCATGGCGGGTCCACAGCCGCGTCACGCCGTAGTCGGCGAATGCAGCCAGGGCGACGGTCGCGATGGCCTCGGTGGCGTAGCCGCAGGCCTGTGCCGGACCCTGCAGCAGGATCCCGCATTCCGCGCCTTCCGGCGCGCCGCGATCGTGGACCAGCGCGATCAGTCCCACCGGGTCCTGCGCGCCGTGCGGCAGGATCATCCAGTAATGGGCGCGCGGCGGGCGGGCAACCGCCTGCGCCTGCATGCGCGTGAATGCCACCCGTGCCGCTGCTTCGTCCAGCGGAGGGCCCACCCGCCGCATGACCTCGCTGTCGCCATAGAGCGCGCAGAAGGCATCGGCATCGTCCCCGTCCATGGGGCGCAGCAGCAGGCGCGGAGTCCGCAGCGCGCGGCGCCGGGGATCAACCGCTGCCATCGAGCGCGTGCCGCAGGTTCCGTCGCGCGGCCGCGTCGAGCCGCGCATGGAAGAAGTCGCTCAGGAAGATCCTCGGGCGTGCAACGAGACCTGCGAGGAACCGGCGGCGGTTGAACCGGTAGAGCACGCCCGGTACCACGCCCCGGAATTCGTCCGCGATGCCGCGGTCGTACGCGGCGAAGGTGTCGGGGTCGGCGCCGAGAACGGCCATGTCGCAGTCGAGGAACAGGCGCGCGTCGTCGCCTTCGCGGCCTTCGCCGCAGTCATCGCGCGAGAGCGTGCCGTGGCGGGCGGTCAATCCGATCAGCCAGGCCACGCGTCCGCCATCGACGCCCGCCCCGGCGAGCCAGTGCGCGATGGCGTCGCGGGCCATGTCCGCCGAACGGGACTCGTTGTCGCGACGGCCGGGAACGTACACCGCGTCGTGGTACAGCACCGCCAGCCAGGTCTCGCGGGGGCGCGCCCAGCCGGGACCCGCGGCAACCTCCTCCCAGCGATCGAGGACGGAACGGACGTGGTCGAAGCCATGGTAGGCGCGCGGCGGGCTGGCATACGCCTCGCTCAGCGCCGCCAGCTGGGCCGCGGGAATCTCGAGCGGAGGCGCCATCCGGTTCATTCAGCGTCGTGCGGCCGCAGGAGCCCGTGAGTCTAGCAAGCGGCCCCGTTAAGGATGGCGGGCGTACCATGCCCGGTGGTCTCCGTACCTACGCGCGTTTCGCCAGGCCCCGCGGCCCGCTGTCTCGCTCCCATTCCCGCGTCCGGGCGCAGCCCGGAACGCCGCTCCCAGGGAGCCCCATGCCGGGCTACGACACACACATCCGCACGCTGTCATTCGGCGGACACGATTACCGGATCCGCTCGCTCGTCGACGTCCAGCAGTTCGCGGACCCCGACGGCAACGCCGAGCGCGCAGGCATCTCCTCGGCGCAATGGAGCCTGTTCGGCCATGTCTGGCCCTGCAGCCGCCTGCTCGCGGAACAGATGTCGGTGCACGAGGTGGCGGGCAAGCGGATCCTCGAGGTCGGCTGCGGCCTCGGCCTCGCGAGCCTGGTGCTGTGCCAACGCGAAGCCGACATCACCGCCAGCGATTTCCATCCGCTGGCGGAAGTGTTCCTGGCGTACAACGCCGCGCTCAACGCCCTGCCCTCGGTGCCGTACCGCACCCTGCAGTGGACCGTCCCCAACGACGGCCTCGGGCGCTTCGACCTGATCATCGGCTCCGACGTGCTCTACGAGCGCGGCCATGCCGACGCGCTGGCGGCGCTGCTTCCGCGCCACGCGCACCCGGAGTCCGAGGTGGTGATCGCCGACCCCGGCCGCGGCAACAGCGCGCATTTCAGCCGCGCGCTGCTGGCGCAGGGCTACGTCGCCAGCGAGCAGCGCGCCGCGCTCGGGGTCGACGATGTCCCGCCGTACCGTGGGCGGTTGCTGTACTACCGCCGTGGTGGCGCCGCGGTGGCCAGGGCATGAGCGACGCCAGCACCGGCGACGCGATCGCCGGCTCCGACCCCTACGCCGAGAGCATCGACCCGGGCGTGGCCTGTGATGCCTGCGACGCGGTCTGCTGCCGGCTGACCGTGGTCCTGATGGCCGAGGACCGGGTCCCCGAGCACCTCACCGACCGCACCGGGCACGGCCTGCACGTGATGGCGCGCGACGAGGAGGGCTGGTGCGTGGCGGTGGACCCGCTGCGGATGTGCTGCTCGATCTACGAGCAGCGGCCGACGATCTGCCGCAAGTTCGCGATGGGCAGCCCCTACTGCCGCGACGTGCGCGACACCTACCGCGAGCAGAACGCCCGCGGCATTCCACTGACGATGTACTGAGGACGAGACGATGACGACGATGACCGCACCCAAGGGCCCCAAGGCCGCCGCCAAGACCGCGAAGGCGCCACAGCGCCGGGCGCGGGACGGAGGGGACTCGCAGGCGCAGAAGCGCCTGACCAGCGAGCGCATCAGCGCCGACCTCGCCGACTTCCGCAAGTCGGGCGGCCATGTCGAGAAGCTCGGCGTCACCCGCGTGCTGACCCGCGTCGACGTGCCCGCGGCCACCAAGGCCAAGTAGCCGCCCGGTTCAGCCCGCAACGAGTGGCCAGCGTCCGAGCACGACGTGCTCGCTACGCCCCACCCGGCTGTCCACCAGCAGGATCGCGTCCGCCTGCCATGCGATCGGCGCGACCGCCTGCGACGGCAACGGCGCCGCCACGCGGCGCAGCGTCAGGTGGGGCGTGAACGCACGGCGGCCGGTCCCGCCCTCCACGCCGTGGGCGCGCAGGCGGGTCGCCAGCGCCCCGTACAGCTGCCGCAAGGAGTGCGCTGACGCCGCCGACGGCAGCATCACCCAGGGCCGCGCGCCGCGGTGCCCGTCGAAACTGGCCACCCGGTCCAGCACGACGTCGATCGGCGCGATGGCCAACCCCGTGGTGGCGGCGTGTACGGTCTCTGTGAGCCCCGCGGGAACCCCGGCAAAGACGCCGAAGTAGTTCATCGTGACGTGCAGGCGCGCGGTGGCTGGCGGCGCCGGCTGCAGGCCCTGCTCGCGGGCAAGCCGCACGGCGAAATCGGCGATGTGCTCCGCTGTCGCGGCATCCGGCCGGAGCGCGAGGAACAGGCGGTGCCGCGCCGCACGCGCTCGCGCATCGGCGGCTGGCACATGCGTGCTCACGCCTTCCTGAGGAAGCACGCCTTCAGCACCAGGCCCTTGATCCGGTCGGAGTTGCCTTCGACGTGTTCGTCGTCGTCCTCCACCAGGCGGATCCCCCGGATCATGGTGCCCCGCTTGAGCGGGATCGATGACCCCTTGACCTTCAGGTCTTTGATCACGGTGACGTTGTCGCCGTCGGCAAGCACATTGCCGTTGCTGTCCTTCACTGCCATGTGCGCGTGGCCTCGCGTGGAAACCCACATTTTAGCGCCCTGCTTCACGCCGGCGGCGCGCGCGCCGGTCCAGCATCGCCGGACCCCTCAACCGAGAGCCGCCATGGCCACCAACGAACAGAAGCAGGATCCCGGACGGTCGCAGCCGGGCCAGGAGGCACCCGCGCACGCCGACATCAACCCGGAGCGGCCGGAGACACGCATCCCGCGTGTCGGCACCTCGGCCAGCGAAGAAGAAGAGTGAGCACCTGAACGGTCGGCCCGGACGGGCCGGCCGTCAGTCCTGTTCCGCCGCCGCCTCGCGCCCCTGCTGGCGGATCAGCGCCTCCTGGCGCGCGTCCTCGATCGAGTCGCGCACCGCCCTCACGTCGGCCGCGTGTTCGTCGAACACGAAGCTGCCGGTGAGCTCGGTATCGGGCCGCAGGTCGCCCTGCTCGAACAGCGCCCACATCTCCTCGCCGTAGTGGGTCTGCGCCAGTTCCGGGGCGTACGGCGAGAGCGCGTCGCGCACGTTGTGCACGTCGCGCAGCAGCATCGCGCGGGCGGCATTGTTGCCGGTGGCGCTCACGACCTGCGGGAAATCGATCAGCACCGGGCCCTCCGGCGACACCAGCACGTTGTAGGCCGAGAGGTCGCCGTGCACCAGGCCCAGGCACAGCATGCGCACCACGTCGCGCACCAGTGCCTGGTGGTACCGCCGCGCATCGGCGGCATCGAACTCCACCTCGCCCATGCGCAGCGCGCTCGCGCCATCGGCATCGGTCACCAGTTCCATCAGCAGCACGCCGTGGAAGTAGCCGTGCGGCCGCGGCACGCGCACGCCGGCATCGGCGAGCTGGTACAGCACCTCGACCTCGGTGTTCTTCCAGGCGGTTTCCTGCTCGCGGCGGCCGAACTTGCTGGCCTTGCCGATGGCGCGCGCCTGGCGGCTGCCACGGACCTTGCGGCCCTCCTGGTACTGCACCCGCGCCTGGAAACTGCGCTGCGCCATGTCCTTGTAGACCTTCGCGCACAGCACCTCGTCGCCGGCGCGCACGACATAGACCGAGGCTTCCTTGCCGCTTTTCAGCGGCCGCAGGACCGCGTCGATCACGCCGTCTTCGACCAGTGGCTGCAGGCCGGTGGGAATCTTCATCGAGGGGGCACGGCCGGAACGGCCGCGCAGTATCGCCGATCCCGCCGCCCGGGCCGTCAACGCGCCGCGGCGCCCGCCGAGCGTTGCCATGCGAGCGCCGCCGAGACGCGCTCGAGCACGGGTGCGAGCTCGTCGCGCACGCCGTCGGGAAGGGCTGCGACCGCCGCCGCCGCGTCCGCGACGCCGGCGCCGCGCCACGCGAACGCCACGCGGTTGCTCATCCGCGGCTCCGCGAGCACCAGCACGTGGCCGGCGCCGAAGCTGTTGCGCAGGCGCGCGACGTGGGTCCCCGGATCGTCGCAGAACAGGTTCGCGGCGAGCGCGCCGCCGTCGGCGAGCGCGTCGCGGCAGTCGTCGTAGTAGGCCTGGGTGGACAGCGCCGCCGGGATCCCGTGCTCGTCATAGCCGTCGAGCAGCAGCAGGTCGTAACGCCCGCGGCGCGCGCGCAGGAAGCGTGCGCCGTCGTCCAGCGACACCTCGAGCCGCGCGTCATCGGGCGGGATGCCGAAGCGGTGGCGCAGCGCCAGCACCCCCGGGTGGTTCTCCACCACCTCGACCCGCGTCGCGGCGAACGCGCGGTGGAGGAACTTCACCTGCGAGCCGCCACCCAGGCCGACCATGCCCAGCACGCGCGGCCGCGGCTGCCACAGCAGGCAACCGAGCATCGTGCGCGTGTAGTCGATCAGCAGCGCATCGGGATCCTCCACCCGCATCCGGCTCTGGGTCTGTCCGCGCCGGAACTGCAGCGAGGCGTAGTCGCCATGCAGGCGCACCCGTGCCGGGCGCAGCGGCACGCCCAGCGGGTCGAGCGGCGCGCGCAGTCCGCGCACCCGCGCGAGAAGCGCTCGCCACGCGCCACGCACCTAGGCGGCCTCCGGGCTTCCCAGCAGCCAGCGCGGCGTCAGCGCGACGCTCGCGGCGTCGCTCATCAGCTGCAGCTCGCGGTCCTGGATCATCGCCGTCAGGCGCATCCCCCGCTGCAGAAGCGCCGCCACCGAGGCGACCGCGCCGGCGTCGATGTCGACCACCGCGAGGTTCTTCAGCCGCGACAACGCGCCCGCGTTCTTCTCCCACCAGATGCCGGCGGCATTGCCGCTGTAGGTCACCACCACCACCTGGCGCGCGCGTCCGCAGGCCTTGCGGATCCGGGATTCGTCGGGCTGGCCCAGGTCGATCCACTGCTCCACGTCGCCGGTGTAGTCGCGGCGCCAGAGGTCGGGCTCCTCCTCGTTGCTCAGGCCGCGGCCGAACTCCAGGCGTTCGTCGGCGAACAGCGCGAACGCCAGCAGCCGTACCATCAGCCGGCCATCCGTTTCCGACGGGTGCTGCGCCAGTGTCAGGTTGTGCGAGGCGTAGTAGTGCCGGTCCATGTCGCTGACCTGCAGTTCCACCTTGTAGACGGTCGCGTTGGGCGCCATGCGGCTGGTCCGTGCAAAGCGGGGATTGTAGGCGCTCGGGCGCGCGACGCGGACGCGGATGGCGCACGCGCCGCGAGCCACGGCGTTCGTGAATTCCGCGTGTGCCGCCTTCTCACGGTTTTCTCATGCCGCCACTGCGAGCATGCGGCGCCATGACTGGACCCATGGCGACCGGCGAAGCGCCGGACTATTTCGCAATGCGCGAGCAGCTGGCCTTCCGCGGCGACGGCGATGCGTGGGACATCGTCGCCGGGGACGGCCCGGTGGTGGTGACCGCGATCCACGACGGCCATGCCATCCGGCCGTCGTTGCGTCCGCTGCTCGAGCTTCCCGACGACATGCGCCGGCGCGAGGAGGACCCGCTGACGGGCTTCTTCACCACTGCCGGCGACGTGCGCATCCGCGCGCGCGCCTCGCGCTTCGAGGTCGACCTCAACCGGCCGCGCGACAAGGCGGTGTATGCGCGTCCCGAGGACTGCTGGGGCCTGCACGTGTGGCGCGAGCCGCTGCCGGACGTGGAACTCGCGCGCTCGCGTGAATCGTGGGACCGCTTCTACGCCATGGTCGCCGAGCTCCTCGACCGCCTGCTCGCGCGCTGGGGCGCGGTGCTGCTGGTCGACGTCCACAGCTACAACCACCGTCGCGACGGGCCCGACATGCCACCGGCGCCGCAGGACGGCAACCCCGACATCGAACTCGGGCTGACCACGCTCGATGCCGGCCGCTGGGGCCATGTGGCGGAGCGCTTCACCGACGTGCTGCGCGCATCCCCCGTCGCCGGGCACGCGCCGGACGTCCGCGCCAACGTCCGCTTCCCGACCGGCGGCCATTTCCCGGAATGGGTCTACGCGGCCTACGGCGACCGCGTCTGCACGATTTCGCCGGAGTACAAGAAGATCTTCATGGACGAGTGGACCGGCCAGGTGGACATCCAGGCGCTCGAGGACCTGCGCGACGGGCTGCAGAGCGCGGTCGACGCGGTGCGCCCGGAGTTCCTGGCATGCCGCTGAACGCCGCCGCCCCGGCGCGGGCCCTGCCGCCGGTGGCGGCGCAGGTGGACGGCGCACTCGCCGATCTCGACGCCCGCCTCGACTGGCTGCTGGCGCTGTCGCCCGTGGGCGGGGACGCGCTGTGGACCGCATTCGAGGCCAGTGGCCGGACCGAGGTCGCGCCGCTGCGCTACATCGACCTTGACACCGACCTCGACGAGGCCCGCGACCGCCTGCGGGCGCTGCCGCTGGCCGACATCGAATCGCCGCTGCTGGCCGAACTGCTTGCGGAGAAGCGGGGCGAGCTCGAGCGCATGGTGGACCTGGTGCGGCTGCGCGGCACCGACGGCTTCGTCGCCGCCAGCATCGACCTCTTCGGCGGGGTGGAGCCGGAGCTCCGGGCGCTGGCCGACGACATCCTCGCCACCGTCGGCACCGGCGACCCGCTGGAGGCGGACACCGGCATCGACGTCGTGCTCTCGGAGGTGGAGGCGGAACTGGACTGGTACCGCGCACAGGACCCGGACTTCCGGGTCACCGTCGTCGCCGACACCGACATCGACTCGCTGATGATGGTGTCGCACGGTACGTTCTACATCGACGCCAGCATCCGCCTGCCGCGGGCGCGCCTGCAGCCGCTGATCCAGCACGAGATCGGCACCCACGTGGTCACCCGGCACAACGGCCGGCGCCAGGCGCTCCGCCAGCTCGAGGTCGGGCTCGCCCAGTACGATCCGCTGCAGGAAGGCCTGGGCGTCCTCGCCGAGTACCTCGCGGGCTATCTTCCCGGCGAGCGCCTGCGGGTGCTGGCCGCGCGCGTGGTCGCGGTGGACATGGCGATCCATGGCGAAGGCATCCCCGCGATCTTCGATGTCCTGCACCACAACCATGCCCTGCCCACCGACGACGCCTTCGACGTCGCGGTGCGCGCCCTGCGCGGCGGCGGCCTGACCAAGGACGCGGTGTACCTGCGTGGCCTGCGCGACCTGCTCGCGCACCTGCGCGAGGGGGGCGGGCTTGAACCGCTGTTCGCGGGCAAGTTCGCGCTGTCGCACCTCGACCTGCTCGACCAGCTGCTGGCGGCGGGCTGGGTCGTGCCCCCGCAGCTGTTGCCGCGCTACTGCTTCGCCCCCGGCTTCGAGGACGCGCTGGCACGCTGCCGCTCGACGCCGGTGGAACGCTTCTACCACCCCCACCACCCTCTCCAGGAGCAGGCCGGATGAGCCGGACACCGATCAGGCTGGGCTTCGTCGTCAACGACGTCGCCACCGAACAGAACAACTACACCACCATCCGGCTGGCGCGCACCGCGGCCAACATGGGCCACGCCGTGGCCCTCATGGGCCTCGGCGACTTCATCTACGACGCCAACGGCTGCGTGCGCGCGATGGCGCACGTGCCGCGTGCCACCGACTACGCCGACGACGATGCCTTCCTCGCCGACATCCAGGGCGAGGACGCCGAGCGCACGCGGATCTCGGTGGAGGAGCTCGACGTCCTGATGCTGCGCAGCGACCCGGCGGTGGAGGTGGTCGAGCGGCCCTGGGCACCGAACAGCGGCCTGCTGTTCGCGCAGCTCGTCACCCTGCGCCACGTGATCGTGCTCAACGATCCCACCCACCTCACCGACGCGTCCAACAAGACCTATTTCCAGCACTTCCCCGAGGAGGTGCGGCCGGTCACCTGCATCACCCGCGATGCGGAGGAGATCAAGTCCTTCATCGCCACCCACGACGGACGCGGCGTGATCAAGCCGCTGCAGGGCTCCGGCGGCCAGAGCGTGTTCGTGGTCAATGGCGACAGCGGCGCCAACCTCAACCAGATGATCGAGGCGGTGACCCGCGACGGTTACGCCATCGTGCAGGAATACCTGCCCAAGGCCGCCGAAGGGGACCTGCGCCTGCTCACCCTCAACGGCCGCCCGCTGCAGGTCGATGGCCGTTACGCCTGCTTCCGCCGCTACAACGACAGCGGCGATGCGCGCAGCAACATCACCGCCGGCGGCAAGATCGAGATGGCGGAGCCGGACGACGATGCCCTGCGCCTGGCCGAGATCGTGGCACCGAAGCTGATCCGCGACGGCATGTACCTGGCAGGGCTCGACATCGTCGGCGACAAGCTGATGGAAGTGAACGTCGACACCCCCGGCGGCATCAACATGGCCGAGGAGCTGACAGGCGTCGACTTCAGCACCCACATCATCGAGGACCTGGCGCGCAAGGTGCGGCTCCGCGACCAGTACAACCGGACGCTCACCAACGTCGAGCTGGCGATGCTCTAGGCCGGGCCGCCGGCGGCGAGCCGCAGCCGGCTCTCGAAGCGTCGCGCCCGGTTGTCCAGCGGGTCCCGGAACGCCAGCGTCCGCGCCAGCAACTGCAGTGGCGCCGCCGGGGCGTCCCCGGCAGCCGCCAGCTCCGGGTAGGCGGGGTCATGCAGGATCGGGGCGCCAAGCGCGGCCATATGCACGCGCAACTGGTGCTTGCGCCCCGTGACGGGCGTGAGCGCGTAGCGCCAGCACGCGGGCCCGCGCGCGAGCACCTCGATGCGGGTCTCGGCGTTGGGCGCACCCTCCACCTCGTGCATCCGGAAGAACGGCTCGCCGCGCTCGATCCGGCTGTGGCGCACGTGCGGGAACGCCAGCGCCGGCAGCGGCGGCGCCAGCGCTTCGTAGCGCTTGTCGATGGCCCGCTCGCGGAACAGGGCCTGGTAGCGCGCACGCGACTCGGGGTTGGAGGAGAACAGCACCAGCCCCGCAGTCGCACGGTCGATGCGGTGCAAGGGCACCAGGTCCGGGTTCCCCAGCCGCCGGACCAGGCGTGCAAGCAGTGTCTCCGACACATGCGAGCCCGCCGGCGTCACCGGCAGCCCGTGCGGCTTGTCGGCCACGACCAGGTGCGCGTCGACGTGCAGCACCGCCTCCTGCGCCGGATTGCGCGGCTCTGCGGCCACCTCGCGGTAGTAGTGGATCTCGGACCCGGCCCGGTACGGCGTCGACGGCAACACCGGCACGCCGCTCGCGAAGACGCGGCCGCGCTCGACGCGATCGCGCCAGGTCGCCGGCGGGATCGCCGGGAACAGCGCGCACAGCGCCTCCTCCACCGTGCGCCACGGCCCGGGCGGCAACTGCACCCGGCTGGGCTTGACGCCATCGATCGCCGGCAGGGTCACGGCGGGTCCCGATCCTGCTCCGGGTGCCGTGCGCGCCACGCCGCAAGCGCCGCCTCGTACGCCTCCATCGCCTCGGCGTGCAGGTCGAAGATGCAGGGATCGCAGCCGCCCCCGCAGCAGTCGCCTGGCAGCGGCCGTTCCGGCGGCACGGGGCGTGGATCGTTCAAGGGCATCTCCGTGGCGGGGCGGCGATGGTAACGAAGCGGCGCCCGCCGGTTGCTGCGCCTACACTGTCCCGCCCCCTGCCGGACCCCGGATGAGCGAGCCGCTCCGCCTCGACAAGCGCGTCGCCGACCTGCTGCACTGCCCACGCGCCGACGCCCGCCGCTACATCGAGAACGGCTGGGTCAGCGTCGACGGCGTGGTCGTGGACGCGCCGCAGGCGCCGGTCGCCGATGCCGTCGTCGAGGTGGACGCGGACGCAAGCCTGGAGCCGGTGGAGCCGTCGACGCTGCTGCTGCACAAGCCCGTGGGCGTGCCGCTGGCGGAGTGCCCGGCGCTGGTCGGGGCCCACACCCGCTCGGAACTCGATGCCACCGGCATCCGCACCCTCGGCCGCCACCTGCAGCGGTTGGCGCCGCTGATGCCGCTCGACGACGACGCCAGCGGCCTCGTGGTGCTGTCCCAGGACGGCCGGGTCGTGCGCAGGCTCACCGAGGACTACGCCTCGATCGAGCAGGAGTTCGTGGTCGAAGTGGACGGCACGCTGCCGCCGTACGGCCTGGCGCGCCTGGCCCGTGGCGCCACGTACCAGGGCCGCGCGCTGCCGCCCTGCAAGGTCAGCTGGCAGAACGAGATCCGGCTGCGGTTCGCGATCAAGGACGTGCGACCGGGCCAGCTGCGGCACATGTGCGGGGAGGTGGGTCTCGGCGTCGTGGCCGTGCGCCGCATCCGCATCGGCCGCGTGGCCCTGGCGAAGATGGCAGTCGGGACATGGCGCCACCTGCCGGTGGGCGAGCGCTTCTAGCCCTGTTGCCAGGGCCGCAGCACGAGCAGCGCGCCCACGCCCACCAGGACAGCCCCGGCGATGCGCACCGGATCGGCCGGCCGCGCCTGCCCCAGCACGCCGAAGTGGTCCAGCAGCAACGACCCCAGCAACTGTCCGAAGACCGCCAGGCTGATGAGGGCGGCCGCCCCGATGCGGGGCACGAGCACGGTCGCGGTGAGCACGAACGTGGCGCCGATGACGCCGCCGGCCCAGCTCCATGCCGGCAGCGCCGAAGCCTGCTGCCACGACGGCCACGGCGTGCGCGTCACCGCGACCGCCAGCGCGAGCACCAGCGTGCCGACCAGGAACGACGCGAACGAGGCCAGCAGCGCCCCGCTCGTCCACTGCCCGAGGCGGGCATTGATCAGCGCCTGCAACGGCAGCAGCGCGCCGATCGCGACCGCGAGCAGGATGCCGACGAGGGTGGTTGCGGTCATGGCGCCGTGCCGTTGGGGACGAGCCGCCGATCCTCGCATGGCGCGCGTGGCGCGCATGCGCAGCCGGACACACGCGCTCAGCGCAGCTGGCTGTCCTTGCTGCCACGGCGGTTGTACCCGGGCCCCGTGGCGCCTGCCGCGTCGCGGGCCTCCTGGCATTCCACGCACAGGCGCACGCCGGGCACGGCCTTGCGCCGCGCCATGGGGATCGGCGCGTCGCATTCCTCGCAGTGCTCCAGGCCCGGCCCGCTCGCGAGCTGGCTGCGCGCACGCTTGATCGCGTCCTCGACGGTCGCGTCGATCTGGTCCTGCACCGCGCCGTCGCCGGCCCATCCGGTCGCCATGGGCGTCCTCCCGAAGCTCGATGGTGCGAGCCTAGTCCAGGGGCGGTGAACGCGGGCGCAGTGCGGCGGCCCTGCCGCAGCGCAGCACTGGCGACCTGCTCACGGTTTCGCCATCCCCGGCCGGGAGACAATACGGCCTGTTCGTGGCCCAATCCGGACCTCGAGGTGGCCGTCCGGCGGAGGGGCCGAACGCACGCGATGTCGAAGGAAGTACCAGTCAGGCGGCCCGTCGCCATGCGGGGCGCCGCGACCGCCGGCAGCGCCCGGCCGACCGTGCTGATCGTGCTGTCGATCCTGTTTCCCGCGCTCGGCGCCGCCGTGGCGTGGCATCGCCCCGGGCTGCCGGCGGGACTCGCCGTGGACGCCACGGTGGCGGCACTCGTCGCCATCGGTGCGGTGTCGGCACTGCTGCTGGCGACGCGGCTGGGCACCGCGATCGGGCAACGTGACGCGGCCGTCGCCGGGCGCAGCGCCGATGCCGAACGCCTGCACGCCATCGAGGCGGCGAGCCCGGCACCCATGGCGACGCTCGACCGCGACCTGGTCCACGAGTGGGCGAACCAGGCCTGGCTGCGGTGGACGGGAACCGACGCATCGTCGCTGGCCGGCAGCCCGCTCGAGGCGGTCCTGGGCCCCGGCGGCGCGTCCGCGGTCGCGGCCGCCCGGCGAGCGCTTTCCGGGCGCGCGCATGCGGGCCGCTTCGACATCGGAGGTGGGCGCGTCGCCGACATCCGCTTCGAGCCCCGCTTCGGCGCCGACGGGCCGGTCGACGGCGTCCACCTCCTTGCGCAGGATGCCTCGTGGCGGGCCACGCTGGCCCAGGGCCTGGACGCGCTGGTGGAGGCGTTGGCGGAGCCGGCGGTGGTGGTCGATGCCGCGGCGCGGATCACGCGCGCGAACACCGCGGCGGCGGTCCGCTTCGGCGTCGCGGGCGACGTGCTGACGGGACAACCGTTGTCGACGCTGTTCGACCCCGACGCCGTGGCCGCCCTCCTCCAGGCACTTGCCTCGGTGCGCGCGGCGGGCGAACCCTCGTCCCTGCCACGGGACGCGGGACTGTCCGCCCGGCAGGCGGACGGCAGCGCATTCCCGGTGGCGTTGCGGCTCGCGCCGCTGCCGGGCGAATCCTCCGTCCAGGTTCTGCTGACGGTCCGGGACCTGGGACCGGTGCTCGCGGCCGAGGCGCTGCGGGCGCAGTCGCGCGCGCATGCCGAGTCGGCACTTGCCGCCCTTCCCAATGCGGTGCTGGTCTGCGACCTGCAGGAGCGCGTCCTGCTGCTCAATGCCGCCGCCGCGCGCCTGGCCGGGTGGCAGCAGGACGATGCGACCGGCCGCGCGCTGGGCGACGTGCTGGCATTCGTGGAAACCGGCAGCGGCACGCCGGCGCCGTCGCGCCTGCAGCAGGCGCTGCGCACGGGCAAGGTGGCCGCCGCGGCGGAGCGCTGGCTGCTCGGCCGCGACGGCACGCGCCGCGTGGTGGCCGAGACCGCGGCGCCGCTGCACGACCGCCACGGCCAGGTGAGCGGTGCGGTGCTGATGCTGCAGGACGTCACCGAGTCGCAGGCGCAGGCGCAGACGCTCGCGCACCAGGCGCAGCACGACGCGCTGACCGGGCTGCCCAACCGAGTGCTGTTGCAGGACCGCCTGTCGCAGGCGCTGGCGCAGGTCGACCGCGGCTACCGGGGCGCCCTGCTCTACCTCGATCTCGACCGCTTCAAGCCGATCAACGACAGCCTCGGGCATCCGGTCGGCGACCGCGTGCTGCAGGAAGTCGCCGCCCGCCTGCGCCGCTGCGTGCGCCAGGACGACACCGTGAGCCGCCAGGGTGGCGACGAGTTCGTCCTGCTGCTGGTGCGCCTCGCCGACCCGCGCGACGCCGCGCGCGTGGCCGACAAGCTGATCCAGGCCATCGAGCAGCCGATCCACGTCGACGGCCATGAACTGCAGGTCTCGGCCAGCATCGGCATCGCCCTGTTCCCGCAGGATGGCGCCGACACCCGCGACCTCGCACGCCAGGCCGATGCCGCGCTCTACCACGCCAAGCGCGGGGGCCGCGGCCGCTACAGCTACGCCACCGACGTCATCGGCGCCAGCGCCGAGGAGCGCATGCGCACCGAGCACGACCTGCGCATCGCGCTGGCCAACGGCGACTTCGTGCTGGCCTGGCAGCCGCAGGTGCGGCTCCCGGGTGGCGAGGTCGACGGCGTCGAGGCGCTGGTGCGCTGGCGCGACGGCGAGGGCGGCATGGTCCCGGCGGAGGACTTCATTCCCGTCGCCGAGGAGACCGGCCTGGTCGTGGACATCGACGAATGGGTGCTGCGCGCCGCCTGCGCGCAGGCCATGCGCTGGCGCGCCGAAGGCCGTCCCGCGGTCCCGGTGTCGACCAATGTGTCGCTGGCGCGCTTCGATGCGGAGCGCCTGCTCGCGCACGTGCGCACCGTACTCGCCGAGAGCGGCCTGCCGCCGGGGCAGCTGGAGATCGAGTTCCAGGGCGCGCAGCTGTTCGCCCACGGCGGCCGCGGGCAGGCCCTGGTCGCGGCCCTCAAGGCCGAGGGCGTGCGCGTCGCCGCAGACGACTTCGGCAGCGGCCAGGCCAGCCTGCACGCCCTTGCGAGCTTCGACTTCGATGCGCTCAAGATCGACCGCGAGCACGTGCAGCGGATGGCGACAGAGCCCCAGGCACGGCGCACGATCGAGGCCATCCTCGCCATCGGCCGGGTCATGGGCTACCAGGTGGTGGCCAAGGGCGTGGAGGCGCAGGGGCAAGTCGACGCCCTGCTCGCCCTGGGCTGCGACCACGCCCAGGGGCGGATGTTCGGCGAGGCCACGGCGACGCCGACGTTCGGCGCAGTCGCGCGCCCGGTACCGATGGACACGGCGGGTGGCGCTATGCCCGGGACCGGATACGGATGACGCAGCAGCCTGCTGCAGGGGGGCGGATGCCGCGCGTGCGCGACGATGCAGCGAAGGGTCAGGTGCTCCAGGCACTCTCGGAGCGGGCGGCCCTCCGCTATGGCCTGCTCCTCGCACTCCTGCTGGGCGCGGCCCTGGCCACGATGCTGGTGCACGACCGCAGCAGCCGGATCGACGCCGCCAAGCGCGACACCGCCACCCTGGCCGAGGCGACGGCCGGGCTCGTGCATTACGCCATGCGCGACATCGAGCGTGCGCTGCTGTCGGCCGCGCGCGGCAGCGCGCGGCGCCTCGCGGATTCCGGACCGGACCAGCTCTCGGCAGTCCCGATCCAGGAACTGGTCGAAGATCGCGACGAGCTGGCCGCGATCGTCGTATACGACGCGTCCGGCCGCGCGCTGAGCCCGGGGCCGGATGATCCTGCACTGGCGGAGTGGGTCGCCAGCGCCGCCGTCCATCCCGGGTCGACGATGCGTTTCGGTGCCCCCCGGCGGAGCGAAGACGGCAACTGGGTCATCGCGCTCGCCGTGCCGCTGCCCGGGACCCGCCCCGGCTGGGTCGTCGGGAGCTACCGGCTCGACGCACTGCAGGAGGTCGTCGCACGGGTCGCAGCCAACGAGCCCAGGCTGATCACCGTCCTGGACGCCCGCCGCAACGTGCTGGCGCGCACCCTCGAGGCCGGATCCACGGTGGGCACGCGGTTCGACGACGAGGAGCTGGTACGTCGCATCAGCGAGCGCACCACGCGGCTGGTCGACCTCGACGTCAGCCCGCGCGACCGGGTGCCGCGCATCCGCGCCTTCCTCGCGTCGGACCGCTACCCGCTCTACATCGCCGCCGGGCAGCCGACCGGGCCGGTGCTGTGGCCGTGGTACCTGCTGGCCGGGCTGTCCATGCTCGGCTACGCGATGTTCTGGGCGGGCTTCCTGCACCTCCTGTCGATCATCCGCCGCAGCAACCGGCACCAGGCCGACCTGCTGCACCAGATCGGTCGCAGCGCCGAACTGCTGACGGTCGCGCAGCGCGCCGGCCGCATGGGCAGCTGGGCCTACCTCAACGACGGCACGCTCTGGTGGTCGGAGGAGGCACCGCCGTTGTATGGGATGCCCGCAGAGGCCGGCCTGGTCGACCAGGACGTGCTCATCGCCTGCATCGTCCCGGAAGACCGCGACGCGGTGGTGGACGCGCTGGCAAGTCTTCCGGAAGCCGGCCGGGTGACGGTCAACTACCGGGTGCGGCTGCCCGACGGCAGCATCCGCCACCTGTCCAGCCGCGGCGCCCGCGTGGAAACGCCGGGCAGCGACATCCGCGTGAGCGGCGTGGTCATGGACGTCACCGACAGCGTGGTCGCGCAGCAGCGCCTGCTCGACGCCGAGCGCCAGTTCCGCGCCACGTTCGACCGCAATCCGCTGCCGTTCTGGGTGTTCGACACGGCCACCCTCGCGTTCCTCGAGGTGAACGACGCCGCCGTGCGCAACTACGGCTACACCCGCGACGAATTCCTGTCGATGCGGCTGCCGGACATCCGCCCCGACAAGGACGTGCCGCGCCTGCTGGAGGATCTGGAGGCGTCGCGCATCTGGCCGAGCGGTCCCAGCGTGTGGGTGCACCGGCGCAAGGATGGTTCCGTGCTCGAGGTGCGCATCCACGCCGCGGACATCGAGTTCCGTGGCCGGCCTGCGCGGCTGGTGCTGGCCGAAGACGTCGGCGAACGGCTGCAGGCGCAGCGCGAGATGCGTTACCGCGCCACCCACGACCTCCTGACCGGGCTCGCCAACGAGCCGGCATTCCGGCAGCAGCTCGACGCCCTGATCGATGCCGGCGAAGGCGATATCCATGTCGCACGCATCGTGCTGCAGCGCCACACGCTGCTGAGCGACAGCCTCGGCACCTCGGTCGCCGACGAGGTGCTGGTCCAGGCCGCCGCGCGCCTGCGCCTGCTGGTCGGCGAGCGTGGGTTGCTGGCCCGCCTCGACGCCGCCGAGTTCCTCGTTGCGGTCCCCGCGCCCGCGGACGATGCCCGCGGCAGCACCCTGCTGGGCCTGCTCGCCAGCACCCTGCACGAGCCGGTATGGGCCGCCGACGCGCCGCACTACCTGGACCCGTCGCTGGGGCTTGCGATCCATCCGGCGGACGGCGCCCGTGCCGACGACCTGGTGCGCAACGCCGGTCTCGCCGTGCACAACGTCGCCCGCGGCGCCTCCCAGGACGGGATGCGCTACAGCGCCGGCCTTGCCCAGCAGATGTCGTCGCGCCTGGGCATGCTCGGCCGCCTGCACGCCGCGATCGAACAGCAGCAGTTCAAGCTGCACTTCCAGCCGATCTTCGACCTGGCCACGGGCGAGGTCTCCTGCTACGAGGCGCTGGCGCGCTGGCCGCAGCCGGACGGCAGCTGGGTACCGCCCGGCGAGTTCATCCCGCTGTGCGAGGAGAGCGCGATGATCGTGCCGTTCGGGCGCTGGGTGCTGCACGAGGCGGCGCGCGCCTGGCTCGCGTTCGCCGCCGCCGGGCATCCGCCCCGCCCGATCGCGGTCAACGTGTCGGTGCCGCAGTTCTCGCGCAGCGACCTCGTGGGCGAGATGCGAGACGTCGTCGCCGCCCATGGCATCCCCACCGATGCCATCGAGCTGGAGCTCACGGAAGGCGTGGTCATGAGCGACCCCGAACTCGTGATCCGCACGCTGGTCGAGCTGCGCACCATGGGCGCACGGCTGGCGATCGACGATTTCGGCACCGGCTACTCCAACCTCGCCTACCTGCGACGGCTTCCGGTGCACACGTTGAAGATCGACCGTGTGTTCGTGCAGGACATCGAGAACGACGGCGCCAACGCCGCCATCTGCCGCTCGGTCATGTCGCTGGCGTCGCTGTTCGACCTCTGCGTCACCGCGGAGGGGATCGAGACCCGCGCGCAGCTGGACTGGTTCCGCGACAACGGCGGCCACCGTGCCCAGGGCTTCCTGCTGGGCCGCCCCGTGCCGCTCGCGCAACTGCTCGGGGCGCCGCCAGTGGTGCCGCCGCGCCGGGAGCCGGACGCGGGCGGCATGCGCCGCTAGAGCGTGCGGATCGTGTCGCCGCCGGCCGCTTCGAGCGCCTGCTGCGCCGAAGCCGCCTGGTCCACGTCGAAGGCGTGCACCAGGACCACGGGCTTGCCCGCCGCATGCGCCTGGCGCGCCTTCTCGATATAGGGATCGTGGTCGGGACGCAACGACACCAGCCCGCCCATGAACAGGCCAGCGACGGCACCGAAGGCCGCCATCACCAGCCCCGCCGCCACCGGCGACTGCGCCACCAGCGGGATCCCGCGGGTCCACAGCACCGCGAACACACCGGTGCCCAGCACCGCACCCGCAAGCCCCAACCACATGTGGGTACGCAGGATGGTGCGGAAGATGCCCCGGTCCTCGGGCTCGAGGGCACGCAACAGCCCCGGCTGCCCAGGCGCCACCACGATCACCTGCGCGTCTTCCATGCGCAACGCCTCCCGCAGCGTGCGCGCGGCAGCGTCGGCGCGGCGCACGTCCTCGAACACCGCGAGCACCTTGTGGTCGGAGACCTCGCCGGTCAGTCCCTGCTCACGCTTCATGGACATGCCTCCATGCCGCCGGCTGGGAGGTGTCGGCACGGGACCGACTCGTCGATGTGGCCATGGCCGCGGCTCCGGTTTGAATGCCGGCAGCGTAGCCAATGGCATGGTGACGGACTGTCGAGACAGGCTTCAGCCGCTGCAGCCACCACAGCACACCGACGGCAGTTGCTTCAGTTGCCCCGCGCCGAGCGCCCAGCCGCTGCGCGCGAGCACCGCCGCCAGGGTTGCCTGGTCGAGCATCGTGGCGATGCGCACTGCGCCGCCATCCGGGCTGATGTCGACCAGCGCGGAGGGGTCAGCATCGGCGCATGCGCCGTGTACGGTCGCCAGCGGCGGTGCCGCGTCGTCGAGATGCACCCTGAATTCCATGGTCCCGCTCCTCCAACCGTGTCGCTGCAGGCGGAAGCATCCCCCCTGCCGTCCGGCGGCGCCTTGACCTGAATCATCCCGCGGCGCGTACACGCCTGCAGCACGCCGCGTTGCCTAACGTGGCCGCCACGTGACCTCCCCACACGGACATCGACTCATGCTTCATCGTCACCGCCGCCTCACCGCCGCCTGCCCCGCGGCGCCTCCGTCCGCGACGCCAAGCGCGCGCGCCGTGACGCCTGCACATCCCGTCCACGGCGGCGCATGTCCGGCAGCCAACGAGACCGAGGCCGAGCGCTTCCTGCGGTTCGTCGCCGACCAGGCGTTCCCCTGCGTCGGCGCGAAAGCGGCGCTGGCCCGCGACGCGATCGAAGTGCACGCGCTCGCCGCTCTCGGGGCGCGCGACAACGACGCGCCGCTCCTGGATGCCTTGACACGCTTCGGTGCGTCGTTCGACGCCGCGGGCAAGGACGACACCACCGTACGCTCGCTGGTGGCGGTGTTCGACGGCCCGGACGACACCAGCGAGCTCCGCTTCGAGGCCCTGTTGTGGGCGCAACTGCGGCGGCTGCACACCCTGGACGTCGGCCGCGGCCACACGTGGGCCACCGACGTCAGCGCGGATCCGCGGGACCCGGGCTTCAGCTTCAGCCTCGGCGGACACCCGTTCTTCGTGATCGGGCTGCACCCGGGCGCGTCGCGGCAGGCGCGACGCTTCGAGCGCCCCGCGATGGTCTTCAATTCGCACCGCCAGTTCGACGCTCTGCGCGCCGATGGGCGCTACGCCAAGATGCAGGCGGCGACCCGCGAGCGCGATACGGCGCTGCAAGGCTCGATCAACCCCAACCTGGCCGATTTCGGGACGGCCTCGGAGGCGCGCCAGTACAGCGGGCGCGCGGTCGATGCGGACTGGACGTGCCCGTTCCATGTACTGGAGGGCAGATGAGCGCCGTGGCGGATGCCGCCGCGACCACCCGGATCGCACCCTGCTCCGCGCAGGCGGTGGAACTCGAGGCCGGCGACGAACTGCTGGTGATCGACCCGGAAGGGCAGCAGGTGAGCGATCTGGTTGCCTTTGCCCGCGACGACACGGCCGAATACCTGTCTTCGGGACGCTCGATCGACTACGCCTCGCGGCTCTTCCTCACCGCCGGCGACGTGCTGTATTCCAATCGCAGCCGGCCGATGTTCACCATCCTGGAAGACACCTGCGGGCGCCATGACTTCACCCTGACCCCGTGCTCGAAGGACACCTTCGCGATCATCTACGGCGAGCACGAGGGCCGTCCGGGCTGCGAGGGCAACCTGGCGATGGCGCTCGCGCCGTACGGCATCGGCGTCGACCGCATCCCGATCGCTTTCAACGTGTTCATGCACGTGGCGGTGGACGCGGCCAGCGGGCGCATCGAGGTCAGGCCGCCGCTCAGCCGCGCCGGCGACCACGTACGCTTGCGCGCCGAGATGCCCCTGGTGGTGGCGATGACGGCGTGCTCCGCCGGCCAGTCCAACAACTTCCGCTACAAGCCGATCGACTTCCGCGTCGAGCGGTTCCTGTCGACGCAGACGGGCGTCGTCGCCTAGGCGACAGGACGCACGGCGCGGATCGCAATCCGGCTCCCGGCGGTGCTCGGGAGCCGGCCAAGCCGGCATCGCACCGCCCGCACGCCTGGTCAATCCGACGGCGTCGCCCAGCGGCGCATCCAGCCCGCGAGGCGACGGTGGTAATCCAGCCGGTGGCTCGGCTTGCCGGTGCCCGCCATCCTGTGGCTGCCCCCGGGATACACCACCATGCGGCACGAGGCCTCCGCGCAGCGCACCAGGTGCGCGAAGATTTCCTCCGACTGGCCGAGCGGGCAGCGCTGGTCGTCCTCGCCCTGCAGCAGCAGCGTGGGGGTCCGGATGGTGTGGCACTCCTGTACCGGCGAAAGCGCGTGGTATCGCGCACGCTCCTCCGCAAGCTCGCCGCCCATGGCGTAGGGCCCGACGTAGTAGCCGGTGTCGGACGTCCCGGTGTGCGACTCGAGGTTGGCGACCGGGGCGCTGATGACCGCGGCGCGGAAGCGCGTGTCGTGCGCGATTGCCCATGCGCCCAGGAAGCCGCCGTAGGACTTGCCGGTGCAGGCGAGGCGATCGTCGGCCAGGCCCTCGCGCTGCAGCGCCTCGATCACGGCGATGTGCTGCGGCAGGTCGATCTCGCCCCAGCGCCCGCACATCCGCCGTGCGAAGCCGGTGCCGTAGCCGCCGGAGCCGACCGCATTCGGCGCCACGATGGCCCAGCCGGCCGACAGCAGCGCGTACCAGTACACGTGGCTGCCGAAATCGATCAGCACGTTGCTCTGCGGGCCGCCGTGGAAGTCGACCAGCAGGGGGAACGGGCCCTCCCCGTCTGCCGGCAGCAGCACCCAGGCGTCGATGGCCTCGGTACCGCCCTCCCCGTCGGGCACGTCGAATGCGCGCTTCTCGACGCGCGGCCGCGCGCGCTCGGCGAACCAGCCGTGGTTGAACTCGCCATGCCGGCGCACGTCTCCGCCGTCCCAGCCGACCGAATGCAGTTCGTCCGGGCAGCGCATGGTCGCGGCAACGAACAGCAGGCGGTCGCCCGCCGGACACAGGGCCGCCACGTGCTGCAGGCCGGAATCGAGGCGGCGGACACCGCCATCCTCGACCGAGACCGCCACCAGCTCGTGGAGCCCGCGTCGCGACGCGATCGTGGCGAGCCGGCGGCCGTCCGCGTGCCAGACAATGGTGGACCCTTCCAGCTGGAGGTCCTCGCCGCAGGGGCGGGTCGCGGCGCCTGATTCCACGTCGAAGAGCCAGAGGTGGCTGATGCTGTCGCCTTCCACGCAACTGCCCCCGAAGGCGATGCGGCGTCCATCGGGGGACCAGCGGATGCCGCTGATGGTGACGAGGTCCCGGGTCACCTGCCGCGCATCGCCGCCGTCGGCATCGGCCAGCCACAGGTCCTGCAGGTGCCGCTGCGTGCCGTCGCGCGATCGCACGTAGGCCAGCCTGCTCCCGTCGGGCGACCACTGCGCAGTGCCGACGTCGAAGTCGCCCGAGGCCAGCATCCGCTCTTCGCCGCTGGCGGCGTCGATCTCCAGCAGGTGCGTGCGCTGGCCCACCCGCGGGCCACTGCCGTCCATCTTCCACGGCAGGAAGTCGACCACCCACGGGCGCCCGTCGCGCGCCGGGTCATCGTCCTCGTCCTCGGCCCATGCCACCCTGGCGGTCGCCAGCAGGCGCGTCCCGTCACTCGACCAGCCGGCGAGGGTCTGCAGCTGGTGCTTCGCGTTCGTGAGCTGGGCGGCTTCGCCGCCGTCGACTGGCATGAGCTGCACCTGTTGGCCGCCCGTGCCATCGCGCGACGACAGGAAGGCAAGGCGGTTTCCGCCCGGGTCCAGCAGCGGCGAGGAGGCGCTGGAAGCGGGTGAGGTCAGCCGGCGCGGAGGCGCGTCGCTGCCGGTATCGACGAGCCATGCGATGGACTCGTAGCTGTCGCTGGCCTCGACCGCGCGGGAGACGAGAAACGCCACCCGCGGATGCGATGTCGAGCCGTCCAGGCCCTGGAGGGTGCGTTGCAGGAACAGGTCGTCGCAGGAGAAGGGTTTCATCGGTCCGTGTGTTCCGGTCTCTGACAGACGAACGCCCCGGATGGACCGGGGCGTTCGCGTCCACGGGTGCGCGCCTGCGGGCGCCGCGCCCCGGTCAGCGCTGCTGGCGCTCGTTCTGGCGGTTCTGCTCGTTCTGCTGGTTCTGGCGGTTCTGCTGGTTGTCGCGGTTCTGCTCGTTCTGCTGGTTCTGCTGGTTCTGCTGGCCCTGCTGGTTCTGCTGGCCCTGCTGGCCCTGCTGGCCCTGCTGGTTGTTCTGGTTCTGGTTGTTCTGGTTGTTCTGGTTCATGGTGAAACTCCGTTCTGTGGGGACGGCCGGGGTTCCGGCGGGGCCATCAAATCCCGACTGCCGTGGTTCCCGCGTGAACCGGATGCGCGCCGCGTGACGACGACGAAACAGCTGCAAAACAAGGGGTTTCACGGGCCTGCAACCAATTCACGGGAAGGAACGGATTGCGCGCGCGACCATCGGACGGCGGCGGATGAACGGGGCTTTCGCGCGGCCCCGGGCCATGGCTTCCGCAGGGAAACCGTTCAGCAACTCGCAAGCCTCCGGCGGCTCCATGGTTCTCCAGCGCGTGCGTCCCTCCACGTCACGCGCGGCGCCTCCCCACCTCGCTGCCCGCAGCCGCGCGGCATGCCGCGACGTAGCACTCCATTGCCGCGTACAGCGGCGGCATCAGCGCACCACGCTCGCTCGCCAGGGCACTGCAGCGCGGCCGCGGCGCGGGCAACCCGAGTTCGGCGACGGTGCACGGCTCGAGGGTCGATGCATCCACCCCCGCCAGGCCCGCCACGCGTGTCGCGAACGCGTGCCAGCTGAGCGCGCCACCGTTCGCGAGGTGCCAGACACCGTCGGCACCATCCACGAGCAGGGTGATCACTGCGTCCGCCAGGTGCGGCACGTAGGTCGGCGACACCACCACGTCGCTCGGGGCCCGGAAGGGGCGCCGGCGACGCAGCGCATCCAGCAGCGCGAACAGGAAATTGGCCTGGTCCCAGGGCCCGAAGAACGCGCTGGTGCGCACCACCAGCGCACCCGGGCAACGCGCCGCGACCTCGCGCTCCAGCACCGCCTTGGACTCGCCGTACGCGCCCAGCGGGGAGACCGGGTCGCTCTCGACGTAGGGCCTGCCCTTGGCACCGTCGAACACCAGGTCGGACGAGAACACCGCCAGCCGCACCCCGCGTTCGCCACAGGCATCGGCGAGCACGCAGGGGGCCGAAGCATTCGTGCGCAGGCAGTCCTGACGCGCGGCCTCGGCGTCGTCGACCCGGACGAAACCCGCGGCGTTGACCACGGCCCACGGCCGGTGCGCGTCGAGCATGTCCGCGACCGCATCGCGATCGCCGATGTCGAGATCGCGACGGGCCGCCAGCACCGTGCGCAGCCCGCGCGACTCGCATATCCGTGCGATGGCCGTCCCCAGCGTGCCCCGTGCACCGGTGACCAGGATCAGTCGCGGTCGCGGCGTCGGCGACACCCGCGCCACTGGACCGTACGGGGGGTATTCGTGGCGGCCGTCGCGCCGCCACCAACCGGGTGCATCGAGCGCCGGATGGGTGCTGGTGCCCGACTGCGCGAGTTCGCGCGCCACGCCGGCCAGCGCGGTCGGGCGGACGACGCCGCCGCGGACATCGAAGACACCGGGCTCGTAGTGTCCATGGCCGCGGGTCAGCAGGCTGTCCCAGTCGCAGGCGCCGAACACCGACCACGCGGTCACCGCGCGCACGTCCACGCCGCGCGCCCGCGCCGCTTCCGCGCCGCGCCAGGCCGCGCGCAGCCAGCGCACCTGTTCCTCCGGTGCGCAACCGAGGTGCGCCTCCGTGATGGCAAGCGGGATGCCGTACCGCGACCACAGTGCCGCCAGCAGCGCGGCGTGCCCGGGCAGGTCCGGCCCCAGCACCCGCACCGCCTCGACATCGGCGTAGGCGTGGCGGCCGTTGCCGCCGCGCACGTGCGGCGGGTAGCGGTCCAGGCGGTGGTCCAGGAACCGGTCGCTGGTGACGTAGTGGTTGAGGCCGATGAGGTCCGGCGGGCACGGTGCGCCTGACATCAGCGCGAGTTCGCCGGCGTCGATGCCGGCAGCGGTGATGTAGCGGTGCAGCGGGTGCGCCGGACCGACGCGCCCGCACAGCAGGTCCAGGCCGAGGAACCGGCGCTCGTTCTCGAACATCGCCTGGTAGGCGAGCTCGGGCGTCGAGGACACCGTCGCCATGTCTTCGGTCTGCACCAGCCGCGCGGCCGGCTGGATGCGTCGCACCTCCGCCATGGCCGCGGCGGTGGCCCGGCACTGGACCAGCAGTGCGCGCAGGAACGCATGATCGCTGCGGGCGTGGGGGTACCAGTGTCCGTACAGGCCGCTGAAGCGCGCGGTGGTCAGCGGCTCGTTGACGGGGGTGTAATCCTCCACCCACGGATAGCGGCGCGCGACGAGGCCGGCGAACGCGGCCAGGCCTTCCACGAAGGACTCGTCCAGGAGGTTGGTATGGATCGGCCCGCTGCCGTGGTGGACGAGGCCGACGATCGGGCGGATGCCGCGCGCGCGCAGCCGCGAAAGCCCGGCATCCGCCCACGTCCAGTCCGGCGCGCGCGCCGGGTCCGGCCACGTGCGCTCCCACAGCACCGGAAATCGCACCGCGCGCGCGCCCAGCGCGGCCATCCGGTCGATGTCCGCAAGCAGGCGGCCGGCGTGGCCGGTGGCCAGCGACTGGTCGACATGGCGGTCGCCGATGCGGACCACGCTGCATTCGGCGCCGAGCCACAGCTCGAGGGGTGCGGGGCGGGCATCCGGGGGCGCGCCGGAAGGTCGATGCATGCGCTTGTCCGCCACTGGAAACACCCGATGGCACGCGGGTTCCGTGCCAACGCGCGGCGTGCGGGGAATCGGGCATGAAATGCGGCGCCGCGGCTACCCTCCGGGGCCACGCGGCGCGCTCGCGGCGGCCGGGCGCAGGCCGGCTCGACGCCTGCAGAAGTTGCAGCCGCCACCACCTTTTGCCAGGCCGCACCAGGCGTTCCATGGGCCCTGCGACGGCCATGGATTACACTGGGGCTTCCCCGACGTGAGGTATCGCCTTGGCCAAGCCCAACTACTCCTTCGAAAAGCGCCAGCGCGAACTGGCGAAGAAGAAGAAGCAGGACGAGAAGGATGCGCGCAAGCGCGCCGAACGCGAGGCGGCCAAGGCCACATCCGACGGCAACGGGGATCCGTCGCCCCCGGCAGCCTGACGGCCGCGCCGGTGCCTGCAGCCGGTCACGGCGACGGCGCACGCATCGGGGTCATTTCCGACACCCACGGCCTGCTGCGGCCGGAGGCGATCGCGTTCCTCGATGGCTGCGACCACATCGTCCATGCCGGCGACATCGGCAAGCCCCACATTCTGGACGCGCTCGCGGCCCTCGCGCCGCTGACGGCGATCCGCGGCAACATCGACACGGGCGACTGGGCCGCCAACCTGCCCGGCACGCTGCTCGTCGACGTCTGCGGCATCCGCCTGCACGTGCTGCACGACCTGAAACAGCTCGCACTCGACCCCGTCGCCGAGGACGTGGCGGTGGTCGTCTCCGGCCACTCGCACAAGGCCGTCGTCGCCGAGCGCGACGGCGTGCTCCTGCTCAATCTCGGCAGTGCCGGCCCCCGCCGCTTCCGGCTCCCGGTCACCATCGCCGACCTTCGCGTCGAGCGTGGCCGGATCGTCCCCCGGATCGAGACCCTGTTGGACTAGGTCGCCATCGGGCAACTGCTGTTCGGGTGAGCGGAACGGCGCGGCTGCCGGATGCGGAGTGCACAGGGGGGGGCGGGCTCGGGCGCGAGCTGGCGAGTGGTGAATTCCTCCGCGGACTGGCCCCTTCGGGGCCTTTATGTCCGCTGCGGAACACACCACCCGCCCGCCGACAGGTCCGGGCTGTTGGAAAGCCAACGGCCGCGCTGTTCCGCGAGGAGGCGGGGCTGCGGGGTGCGCAGCCGACATGAAGGGCCCGAAGGGACCAGTCGGCGGAGTCACCCTGCAGTTCCGCCTCCGATCGCCGCGCAACGCCGCCCCCACCCTTTTCGAGTCAGCGCGCGTGCGCGGCGGGGCGGACGCGGAAGACGACGCTCATGCGTGGGCCGGCGGGGCGGGTGGTCTTGGGGATGCCGTGTTCGTGGCTGAGCTGGGAGGCGTGGCTCATCACCAGCAGGCTTCCGTGGGCCAGGTCGAGGTCGATGCGGCCGGGCGCGTGCTTGGGCTTGATGCGCATGCGACGCGGGTCGCCGAGGGACACCAGCGCGATGGGCATCCCGGCGACGATCGTGTGCAGCTTGTCGTTGTGCATGGCGACGCTGTCGCGGCCGTCGCGGTAGAGGTTCATGCCGACGGCGTTGTACGGCGCGGGTGCAAGCGCCTGCACCTGCGCCAGGATGGCGCCCAATGGCAGCGTCGCCGGCCACTGGTCCACCGGCCACGACGCCAGCAGGCGGGGGACGTCGACCACCCGGTCGTACATCGGGCGCCGGTGCGATGCCCACGGCGCCTGCCGGAGGGCCTCGAACCAGGCGTCGGCCGTGTCTGGCGACACCAGCCGCGGCCAATAGCGGATCCCGCCTTCGGCATCGTCCAGCACCTGCTGCGGGCGATTGTCGTCGGCGAAGAGGTCCATGGCGGCCGCCCCGATCGCGGCGCGGCCCCGCCGCGCGTCAGTAGCCCTTGCCGACCCCGCCACCGTCGCCAGCTTCGCCATCGTCGGTGCGCTGCTTCGGCTCGAGGTCGGGGCGCACGCCCGATGGCATCTGCTCCTCGTCGGTGCCGGTGACCTGGTTGCCCTGGCGCCCGAGGATGTCCTTGGCCAGCTGGTCGTCGTCGCGGTCGTTGCCGCCCTGCGTGCTGTTGCCCATGTCGCTCTCCTGCGTGTTCGTTGCCTGCCGGCGAGCCTAGGCCGCGCGCGGTGATCCGCCGGTGATCGCCTGCCGCGTCAACGCAGCCGCTGTGGCCGCGCGATGCCATGCCCCTGGGCGAAGTCGACGCCGATCTGGGCCAGGATCTCCAGCGTCTCGGCGTCGTTCACCCATTCGGCGATGGTCTCGATGCCCATCACGTGCGCGAGGTGGTTGATGGACTCGACCATCGCCCGGTCCACGCGCTCGCTGGCGATGTTGCGGATGAACGAGCCGTCGATTTTCAGGTAGTCGACCGGCAACTGGCGCAGGTACGCGAACGAGGACATGCCGCTGCCGAAATCGTCGAGCGCGAAGCGCACGCCGCGCTGGCGCAGGTCGCGCATCAGCGTGCTTGCGTCGGTGAGGTTGGCGATGGCCGCGGTCTCGGTCAGCTCGAAGCAGATGCGGCGCGCGTCCACGCCGGGCGTGGCCAGCAGCTCGCGCACGAACGCGGGGAATTCGGGGTCGCTGATGCTGGTGGCGGACAGGTTGATGCCGTAGCAGGCGTCGTCGTCGCAGCCGGCGATGTGCTCGACCACCGCCGCCAGCACCCAGCGGTCGATGGCCGACATCAGCCCGAAGCGCTCCGCGGCGGGGATGAACGCCATCGGCGGGATGGTGGTGCCGTCGCGGGCGTGCATGCGCAACAGCACTTCGCCGTGCGCCGTCCCTGCCGGGTCGCCGCCGATGCGCGCAATCTCCTGCATGCACAGGAACAGTCGTCCCTCGTCCATCGCCGCACGAATCTCTGTGGTCCACTCCATCTCGCTGTGGTGGAGCGCGAGCAGCTGGTCGCCGGGGGTGAACAGGTGCCAGGTGTTGCGGCCCTTGGCCTTGGCCACGTAGCAGGCCTCGTCGGCGCGGCCGAGGACCTCGCCGAGCGTCGGGGTGCCATGGCCGAGGTGGACGATGCCGATGCTCACGCCGATGGCGAACACCTTCTGTTCCCACACGAAGTTGAAGTCCGCCACCGTCTGCCGGAGCCCCTCGGCAACCTGGACCGCCGCGGTCGCGTCGCACTCGTGCAGCAGCACGCCGAACTCGTCGCCGCCCAGGCGCGCGATGTGGTCGCTCTCGCGCAGGCGGCCCTTCAACAGGGCCGCGAGTTGCTGCAGCAGTGCGTCACCGGCGACGTGGCCGCTGGTGTCGTTGACGATCTTGAACTGGTCGAGGTCGAGGTACAGCAGGGTGTCGGCCGGGCCGCCACCACCGGCGCGCCCCACCGCGTCCTCGACCAGGCGCTCGAACGCCTTGCGGTTGACCAGCCCGGTGAGGCCGTCGTGGCTGGCCTGGTAGCTCAGCTCCGCGGTCAGGCGGCGCGCCTGGGCGACGTTGCGGAACGCGGCGACGCTGCCGGCGATGTGGCGGCCGCCGGTCATGATCGGCGCCACCGTTCCTTCCACCGGCACCTCGTGGCCGTCGCGGCGCACCAGCAGCGTGTGCCGCGGGAAGTCGAACGCGAAATGGCTGCCGGACGGAAACGCGGGGATCAGCTGCCCGTCCTCGCCACGCAGGCGCACGACGTCCACGAACGCCTTGCCGACGGCGTCCGCCGCCGGCCAGCCGGTGAGGTGCTCGGCGACCACGCTGAGCGAAGCGATGCGGCCATCGAGGTCGAGCGTGACCACCGCGTCGGCGATCGACTGCAGTGTCGCCTCCGCCCACTCGCGCTCGGCGACGCGCTGTTGCTCCTGGCGGCGGCGCGCCGAGATGTCGCGGAAGAAGCCCACGAACAGCCGCTGGCCCTCGAACTCCATCTCCGAGAACGACACCTCGGTCGGCACTTCGGCACCGTCGCCATCGAGCACGGCCACCTGTACGGACTGCCAGTCCACGGTACGCACGCCGGTGCGCAGGTAGCGGTGGAGCGCGTCCAGGTGCTCGCCGCGCGCCCGCTCCGGCAGCAGTTCGTGCACCTTGCGGCCGACCAGCGCCTCCGGGGCACGCCCAAACAGGGTCCGCGCGCGCGGGTTGGCGTGGAGGATGGTGTCCTCGCTGTTGCTGATCAGGACCGCATCGGTGGTCGTGGCCCACAGGGCCGCGTACAGCACCTCGGCCGGCGGCAAGCCCCTGGCCATCCGCAGATCGTCCGGCAAGCCATGAAGCTCGCCGTCCTTGTTCGCCTCACGCTCCAGCATATCGTCCGCCTGGCGCTCCCCGCGGCGCCCCGCCACGCAGGGTCCCCGCGGACGCGCCTGCGGCGCGTGAAATGCACCGACCGCCGCGGGTCCGGTGCTCAGCGGTTGTCGTCGCCCATGCCCTCGCCCTGCGAGCCACCGCCCTGCTGGCGGGTACCGGTCTCGCCGCCGACGACCTCCTGCACATCGGTCTGCGTGCTGCCGTTCTGGCTGCCGCTACGCTCGCCGGGGGCACCATCCTGCAGCTCCTGCGCCTCGAGGGGGTCGACCTCTCCGCGGCCGCCAAGTCCGCTGGCGCCCCGCGAGCCCTGCGCCTCGTCGCTCCGGATCTGCAGCCCGGCGCCGTAGCCGGCCTGGCCACCCTGGCCGCGCGTCTCGTTGCCCTGCCCGCCGTCGCGGTCGTTGCCCTGGTTCCCGTTCTGGTTGCTCATGCCGTGTCTCCGTCATGGCGGCGCGGGTGCGCCGGATAAGCCACAGGCGCTGCGGCAGCCGCGACGCCCGACGGCGCCGGTGCGGCGTGGGGGTCGGCATCGACCCTGACGGAACCGTCGGAGTCGAGCCGGCACCGCGGGGGCCGCGGCTGCCGCCGCGCCTGTGGCGGGGTGGTTGCTGATCAGCCGCCGGCGAGGCCGCCGCCGAGGCGTCCCGGCAGTGCGTCGTCGTCGTCCGCGTCCTCGATGTCGCCCACTTCGCGCTCGAGGCCGGCATCGCCGGCGGTGCTCCCGGCCTCGCCGCCCTGCTCACCGGCGGCGTGGGGCCTTCCGCGGTCGCCGGGGGCGTCGGCGCTGTCCTGGCGTGTGCGCTCGGGGGTGTCGTTGTCGCCCATGTCGGTCCTCCATCGGGATTCCGACGCTAGGACCCGGGACGTGAACGCTGGGCAATGGTGAGGACGTCCCGCGTCGCCTGCCGCTCACCGCCCGCCTCTCCGGTCTCCGGTCTCCGGGGCACGCGTGCGGCCTCAGTGGGCGGCCGTGGCTCCGCCGCGCGCACGCACGTGCTCCGCGATCCGCCGCGCCTGCACGCGCAGTTCCGGGATCGCGATGCTCTCCCACAGTTCGCCGATGCGCGGGGCGCCGAGGGTCAGCAGCCCCGGCGATGCCCTGCCCCTGCCATCGAGCACGGCGCCGTCGGTGCCGGTGGCGATGCCCAGGCCGAGCGGCCCCGGGGCCGCCACGCCATGCGCGTGCATCGCCGGCAGCAGCGGGCGGCGGCTGCGATGGAAGGCGGTCTCGATGCCGGTGGCATTCACCACGTGCGCGACCTCGATCGCCTCGTCGTCGTCCATGCCGCGGCCGCGGAACCGGACCCGCGCGATCGGGCCGCCGTCGTCGATGGCGAGCACGCGGCCGGCGCGCACGCGCAGCCGGCCGGATGCAGCGGCGGCATCGAGCATCGCGGCCGACTCGGGCGCGATGCGGTGGCGATGGATGTCCCAGTAGCGCGCCAGGTGGCGCAGGAAGCGCGCGCGTTCCTCCGTGCTGGCATGCCGCCACAGGGTCTCGCCGTGGTGGCGCAGCGCGTCCATGGTCCACTGCCAGGGCTTGCCCGCCGCGACGGCCTCGCGCGCGCGGGCGCGCAGCACGCGCAGGCGCGCGCGCATGCCCAGGGGCACGAGGTCCGAGGCCACGCCCTGCTGCGAACCCGCGTGCGCGTGCGGCAACGGCACCAGGCCGTGGCGCGACAGCACCGTGACCTGCCCGCGGTGCCCGGTCGCCGACAGCGTCGCGAGGGCATCGACCATGCTCAGTCCCGATCCGACGATCGCCACCGCATCGCCGGCGGCGATCCCGCGCACGCCGGCGTAGTCCCAGGCATCGACCACCCGGCCGGGGGCACGCAGCGCCGCATCCGGAACCGGCAGCGCGCGCGGCTCGTTGCCCACGGCCAGCACCACCGCCGCGGCAGCGACGTGGCCGCCGGAGGCGAGCCGCAGCGACCACGCGTCTCCTTCGCGGGCGACGTCCACCGCTTCGTCGCGGAGCCAGTGCACGTCGGCGAACCCGGGCGACTCTTCCAGCGTGGCGCGCAGGTAGCGGGCGTAATCCATGCGGCGCGCGAAACGCGCGCCCAGGGTGGCGGCATCGACGCCGGCGTTCGCCGCGTCGGCGGACAGGAAGTCGACGAAATGGCCGGGCATGCCGTCGATCGCGGTCATCCGCGAGGCGATCACGTTGAGCACGTGTTCCGGATACGCCGTGGAATAGGCCACGCCCTCGCCCAGCCGCGGCCGTGGCTCGACCACCGCGATGCGCAACGACGGCCCCTCGCTCCGCAGGAGCTGGATCAGGACCAGCGTGCCCGATGCGCCACCGCCCACCACCACCACGTCCAAGATCGCACCCGCGCCACCTGCATCCACCGACACCATAGACCTCGCGACAAGCTCTGCAGCCGCATTGTCGCATTGCATGGGTGCATCCCGGACCGTAAAGCCTCGCGGGGACGTGGATGCCGCCGCCGACATGCCGCTGACACCGGCAGTGGGACCCTTGCCGGTCCGCCTGGAGGACTGTCCATGAACCTGCGCGCATTCGGCCTCAACTGCACCCTGAAGGCCTCCCCGGCCGGCTCTTCCACCCAAAGGATGCTCGACCTGCTTCTGGCATCGATCGCGAAGCACGGCGTTGCGACCTCGCACGCCCGCGTCGTCGACCATGACGTCAAGCCGGGCGTCACCGCCGACGAGGGCGATGGCGACGCGTGGCCCGGGCTGCGCCGCCAGATCATGGATGCGCAGATCTTCGTCCTGGCGACCCCGATCTGGCTGGGACAGCCGAGCAGCGTCGCCAAGCGCGTGCTGGAACGCCTGGACGCGGTGCTGGGCGAGATCGGCGACGACGGCCGCTACCCCACCTTCGGCAAGATCGCGATCGTGGGCGTGGTCGGCAACGAGGACGGCGCCCACCACGTCTGCGCCGAGGTCTACCAGGCGTTGACCGACGTGGGGTTCACGGTGCCGGCGGGAAGCGGCGCCTACTGGGTCGGCGAAGCCATGGGAAGCAAGGACTTCAAGGATCTCGACGAGGTGCCGGACAAGGTCGGCAAGACGATCTCGACCCTGGCGGGCAATGCCGTCCACCTGGCGCGGCTGCTGCAGCAGTCGCCGTACCCGCCTCCGGGCTGACCCCTTCATGGCCACGTTCGGTTACCACGCCTCGCACGAACAGTTCACGCCATCGGCCCTGCTCCGGCTGGTGCGGCAGGCGGAAGATGCCGGCTTCACCGCCGCCATGTGTTCCGACCACTTCCATCCCTGGGGCGCGGCCCAGGGCCAGAGCGGGCATGCCTGGAGCTGGCTCGGCGCGGCGATGGCGACCACGCGGCTGTCCTTCGGCGTCGTCAATGCACCGGTCGGCCGTTACCACCCCGCCGTGATTGCACAGGCCGCGGCCACGCTCGCGCAGATGTTCCCCGACCGGTTCTGGATGGCCGCCGGCAGCGGCGAGGCGCTGAACGAATCGATCACCGGTGCCGCCTGGCCGCCCAAGGCGCAGCGCAACGCACGCCTGCGCGAGGCCGCGGACGTGATGCGTGCGTTGTGGGCGGGGGACGAGGTCAGCCATTCCGGCGCCTTCGAGGTGCAGCGGGCGCGGCTGTACACGCGCCCGGAGACGCCACCGCCGGTATACGTGGCGGCGCTCAGCGTCGAGACCGCGCGCTGGGGTGCCGCCTGGGCCGATGGCCTGATCACCGTCGGCCGGCCGCCCGACCAGCTCCGGCCGATCGTCGACGCGTTCCGCGAAGGCGGTGGCGCGGGCAAGCCGATGCTGCTGCAGGTGAAGCTGTCGTGGGCCACCAGCGATGCCGAGGCGCTGGCCGGGGCCCATGCACAATGGCGCACGAACGTGTTCGCGCCGGACGTCACCGAGGTGCTGCGCAGCCCGGCGCAATACGACGCCGCGGCGACCTTCGTGCGCGCGGAAGACATGCATGCCTCGGTGCGCGTGTCCGCCGACCTGCAGCGGCACGCGGGGTGGCTGCAGGACGACCTCGAACTGGGCTTCGACCGCATCTACCTGCACAACGTCAACACCGCGCAGGCGGCCTTCGCCGACGCCTTCGGCAGCCTGCTGCCGTCGCTGCGCTAGCGCGGCTGGTCCTGCCGGCTTTCCCGATCCTCGATGTCATCGGCCACCGGCACGCCCTTCGATTCCTCCTGCCCGCCCTGGCCGCGCACGCCGTGGCCGGTGCCGACGTCGGTCTTCTGCTGCTGTTCGCGGATGTCGTCGTTGCCGTCGTCGCGCTCTGTGCCCATCGTCGTTCTCCTCGTGCGCCATGTGAGGACCGAGGCTGGCATCGGCGGCGTCAAGGCAGCGGCACGGGCGTCGGGACGCGATGGACCACGCGCACGTCGAGGAATTCGGCCGGGCGCAGCGGCGCGATGCCGGCATGGACCACCAGGCGCCCCGCGTCGATGTCGGCGGCGGTCATGGTGTCGCGGCCGCAGCGCACGAACCACGCGTCGCGCGCCAGCGGCGCCGGGAACGCGCCTGCCGCCTGCAGGTGGCCGAGGAAGTCTCCCACCGACTGTCGCACGCCCGCCCACGTGTCTTCTCCCGGCGGCGCCATCGCCGCCCAGGCCGTGCCCTGCTCGATCGACGCTTCCACGTGCAGCAGAAGGCGGCGCACCGGGATGTAGCGCCGGTCCGGCTCCCGCGCCGCCAGCGTCCGCGCGCCCCAGGCCACCAGCCCGACCCGCGGGAAGGTGCGCAGGCAGTTGATCGCGAGCGGTCGCAGGTCGTGGCCCTCGCGCTCGCCGACCGCCACCACCGGACCCTCGATACCGTGCAGCGCCGCCTCCGCGCCGGTGGCGGCCTTCCAGACGCCTCGCTCCGCATCGTTGCGCGCGAGGAGACCCGCCACGGCCCCGCAGGGCACGCAGGCATCGACCACCCCGCTCGCCGGGTCGCGGACCCAGAGCCGCGGGAAGTACAGGGTGGCGTTGCCGGCGCCGGCACCGTCGAGCCCGAGGGGCGTGGTGCCGGATGCCAGTGCCGCACGTGCGTCCTGCCACGCCACCGGGGGATCCACCAGCAGCAACGCGCGCGACGCCGCACACAGCGACAGTGCCTCCTGCCAGACCGCCGGCGACGTGTCTTCGTCCAGGCGGTCGGGCGGGATGCACAGCAGGTTGAACAGCGACGCCCGGCGCAGCGCATGGAGTCCGGTGCCGCGCGTGGCGTCGCCGGCATAGTCGGCGTAGGTCAGCCTGGCCACGTCGTCGTCACCAGTGCCGCTGCCGCGCAGGCGCAGCACCACGGCGCGGCGGCCGCCGTTGGCAAAGTAGTCGCGGACCGCGTACGCCATCGGAAACGGGCGCCCGCGGCCCCCGAACACGTGCTCGTACGCCTCGGGCGAGGACACCATCACCGGCGCATCGGCATCGGTGTCGCAGGGGCCGCGTGCCGCGCGTCCGACGAAGGCGGTGATCGACGTCGGCAGCGGCACGATCCCGCGATTCAGGACGGGCAACTCCTCGACATAGACCCCGGGGGTGGCCCAGTTCGGCATGGTGGTGCTCCATCCTGCGCGACGCGCAGGACATGCCCCGGCCAACGCGGTCGGGCGGCCGGGCCGGCCGCACCCGCCGCCTCCAGCACGCGGGCCAGTCAGCCCACGTGCGGCATCCGCTGCACGTCCGCGACGCGGTCCTCGGCGGGCGAGCTCCGCTCCGGCCCCGCCGCCTGCTGCGCGAACAGGCCCTGCAGGCGCTGCAGCGATACCGCGGCCGGCGTCGCCACCGCCTCGTCGGTCGACATCCATTCACGACGGTGCGCCGGATCCTCCAGGCGCCCCTGCACCAGGAACACCCGCGCACCTGCCGGCATGTCGCCCAGCGGCCCGCTCAGTACCACGTGGTCCACCGACGTCAGCCGGCGCTCCGCCGCCAGCCGCGCGAGCGCCAGGCTCATGCGCTCGCTGGCTTCGTCGAAGTCGCGGCCATGCGTGGCGTCGATGGCGCCGACGTGCCCGCGGATCCGCTCCAGCAACGGGTCGTGCGGCCGCGACGGCGCCGCGGGTGCGGCGTCATGGACCGTCGGCGGCAGGACCGGCCGGCCGAGGGTGACGTCCAGCGCCTTGCGCCAGGTGTCGGCATCGATATCGCCCGTCTGCGCCAGGCCGTGGTCCTGCTGGAACACGAGCACCGCGCCCTGCATCGACAGCCGGTACACGCCGTCGGCAGCGATCTCGGCATCGCCCACGCCACGGTAGCCGCCGGCGGCAAGCGCCCGCTGCACGGCCGCCACGCGCTCCCCTGCCTCGCCCACCCGCTGCACGCCGTCGTCCACGACCGGGCGTGGCTGCACGCCCTCGCGCAGCTCCGCCTGTACCGGCAGGCGGCCTTCGACGAGGTCGCGGATGTAGTGGTCGAAGTGCTGGTAGTAGCGCGTGTCCATCTCGATGTGGACGTGCTTGCCGGCCGATGCATTCAGGCCGATGTTGTTCTGCGTGCCGAGCGACTGGCCATAGGCCACTTCCTCCCCGACCACCACCGCAATCGGTCCGAGGTGACGGACGCGGGCGATGACGCTGTCGTCGTCGGGATTGCAGATGTCCACGACGCCATTACGTGGATCCACCCGTCCGATGACGCCGGCGACTGGCGCCGGCACGTCGACGCGCCGAGTGTTGGCTGCGGTGGTGTCGTCGAGGATGAAGTCCTTGATGAGGAGGACCTGGTCGGTCGCGAGGCTGCCGTACTTGTCGGAGCGCAACGCCATGACTTCCTGGAACTCACCGCCGACGATCGCGTGGGAGCGGACGTCCATCTGTTCCGCGCCATCAGGGACGCCGTCGATGAGTCGAGCGGCCGCATTGGCCCCCGGATGATGTGTGACAAGACTCTCGAGATCGAGCACCGAAATATTGCGCTGGATCTTTCGCAGGTCAGGCGCGCCCAGCTGCGTCACCTGGTAGGTGATGGGTTGATCCTTCTGCATCGGACATCCTTGTCTGCAGGCGTTTTGCTAGTTGCATCGGACGAACTGGTCTGTGCGCAAGCCATCGGTGACGAATAGATAACGGGGCCCCAGCACATAGATGCTCGCCCGCCCCTTATTGTCTCCGACCACATTCGACACCGAGACGATCCTCCATGCCGCAGGCGCTTCGGATATCCGCGTTGCTGATCTGATTCGTTCGATATCTTCGTAGTTGTTGCGCTCCGTGCCGACGATCTCAAAGCGCATGTCGTTGTCCGCTTCCTCCGCCTCTCTGCTGCAGCTGTAAGGCGCCGGGTTCCATTTGCCGTGCAATTCCGAAGGGAACATGGCGCTGGCGCGCGCAACTTCCGCGCGCCCTTCGGACATCCCGATGGTCGGTAGCAACGAGACGAGGAGCAAGGCCAACAGTCGCATGACGTCCTCCCTGACATTCCACGATCGCGTCCCACGCTAGCACCACGGGTGCGGGACGACCCGGCCGCCCGGCGGTTCCGACGCTCCGCTGGTCGCAACCGGGCCGGCAGGCCCCTGCGCCCCGCCCGACCGCGGCTTCACCGCGCGAACGCTATACATGCGGCCCCACCCTCCGCGGAACCTGCCATGGCCCATCCCGAGCTCGCCACCGTCCCCTCCATCGACCTGCAGCGCTACCTCGGCCTCTGGTACGAGATCACGCGCCTGCCGATGCGGCACGAGCCGGAGGACTACCGCGACATCACCGCCGAGTACTCGATGCAGGACGACGGCAAGGTACGCGTGGTCAACCGCGCCGTCGACGGCAAGGGCGAACACCAGGAAGCCGTCGGCGAGGCCACGCCCATCGACGACAGCAACAGCCGGCTGGAGGTGACCTTCCTGCCCGAGGGCCTGCGCTGGATCCCGTTCACCAAGGGCGACTACTGGATCATCCGAATCGACGAGGGATACAACACCGCGCTCGTCGGCAGCCCCGACCGCAAGTACCTGTGGCTGCTCTCGCGCACGCCGCGCGTGGAAGGCACTACCCGCGAGGACTTCCTCGCAAGCGCCCGCGAACAGGGCTTCGAGCTGGACGACCTGATCCAGGCGCCGCAGTCGGCGGCCTGACCGCCGCCGCCCCACCCCATACAATCCGGACCCATGCACGGATGGGTCCTCATCTATGCGATCGGTGCCGCTCAGGCCGTGCTGCTCGCGCTCGCGCTGTGGCGGCGGCCAGCCAACAGCCACGCGAACCGTGTGCTCGCGGCATGGACGGCGGTGGTCGCGCTCGACCTCGCCGTCAAGGCGGCCTGGCTCGCGAACCCCGACCCCGTCCTTGCGAGGGCGGCGCGTTTCGTCGGCCTGTTCCCGTTCCTCTACGCGCCGTTCTTCCACGTCTACGTGCGCGTGCTCACCACCGGGCGCGGCGTCGGCGTGCGCGACCTGGTGCACCTGGCGGGGTTCGCGCTCGCCCTGGCGCTCGCCGCGCGCCTGCTGGTGCTGGACCCGGCAGCCGTTGCCGCCCTGCCACCGCACCAGCGCGACCACGCGTGGCCGATGCCAGGGGACTGGTACGACGCGCTGCTTTTCGGCTTCGCCTTCGCGTACATCGCAGCCGCGCTCGCCAGCATCGTGCGCTACCGGCGGCGCCTGCGCGGCCAGCGCTCCGACGCCGACCGCCAGTCGATGCGCTGGCTGGGCGCGCTCGCGGTCGGCCAGCTGGTGATCTGGCTGATCGCGGCGCTGCAGAAGCTGGGCGACATGCCGGGGCTCGACCACTACCTGATCTACGGCGCGGTCGCGGCCTGGGTGTGCGTGATCGGCTGGTTCAGCCTCGCGCAGCCACCGGTGGTGGCGCTGCCGGCCGACGACGACGAGGCAGCGGCCGCGCCGGCCGCGGTGCCGGACGACGACGCACGCTTCCCCGACGTGGAAGCACGCCTGTCGGCACTGATGCGCGGGCAGGCGCTGTACCGCGAGCCGGCACTCACCATCGCCCAGCTCGCGCGCCGCAGCGGCTATCCCGAATACCTGGTGTCGGCGGTGATCAACCGGCGCTTCGGCGGCAACTTCTGGGACTACGTCAACCGCCACCGCATCGATGCCGTGCGGACCTGCCTGGCCGATCGTGGCGACGCCCGCACCATCCTCGACATCGCCTACGACTGCGGCTTCACCTCGAAATCGACCTTCAACGCCGCCTTCAAGCGCCAGCTCGGCGAAACCCCCAGCGCATTCCGCCAGCGCCACGCCGGCGGGGCGCAGCCGTCCGAGGCCAACGCAGGATCGCCTCGCACACCGCCAGGTTGAGCAGCCACGAGGCCCACGCCGCGGTGGCGTACACCGCCATGAACGGCAGCTCCAGCACCCCGAAGCCTACGCCCAGCATCACCCGCAGGCTCACCGCGCCGAAGGTGAGCGCGACGCTCCGGCACATCCATGCGCGATGGCGCACGTGGTCCCCGGCGACCGCCAGGCGCACGCCGTAGGCGGTGACCAGCGGCCAGAGCAGCGCGAGCGAGAAGAACCCCAGCCGGGCCAGCCGCCCGCCCTGCGCCTCGAACGACAGCGACAGGCCCGAAACCCCGCCCACCAGGATGGCGGCCATGTAGGTCCAGCCCGACAGGCGGTGCAGGCGCGGCCATCGCCGCCGTACGCCGCCCGACAGCTGCAGGGGCGCCAGCACTAGCGCCAGCCCGGCGGCGAAGAAGTGCAGCGGCACGTCCAACCCGGAGACCGCGAACTGCGCGGCGAACGGGTCGCCGCTGCGGTACTCGCCGTAGAGCCAGGCGAAGGCGTAGGCACCGACACCGAGGCAGGACAGGGTGAACAGGAAGGTCGCGGCCCCGCGGGCCAGGGTGGTGATCCAGCGCAATGTCGGCTCCTTTGGTGAAGTCGGGAGCCACGGTGCCCGCGGCACCGCGGGGCCGCGTCCTGCGCCACCGGACCGGACGCCTGCGGCGTGCGGATCGGCCGGTCCGGACGTTCAGGACCCTGCAGTGGCGCCAGCCAGCGGCTCCAGGTGCGGCCGCATCAGCCCGGCGATCCAGTCCATCACCGCGCGCACCCGGAGCGGCAGGTTGCGGCGTTGCACGTACAGCAGGGACACCGGCATCGGGTCGGCCTGGTACTCCGGCAGCACCTCCACCAGGCGCCCGGCGTCGAGGTGATCGCGCACCCCCGCCGCCGGCACCTGCACCAGCCCGAGCCCCGACAGGCACGCGGCCTGGTAAGCCGAGGCGCTGTTGACGGTCAGCCGGCCGGGCAGCGGCAGCGTGGCGAAGCGGCTGCCGTCCCAGTACTCCCACTCCTCCGGCCGTCCACCGAAACCCTGCACGTAGTGCACCAGGCAGTGGCCGTGGGCCAGGTCCTCGAGGGTACGCGGCGTGCCGTGCCGCTCCAGGTAGGCGGGGCTGGCACAGGTGACGATCCGGTACAAACCGAGCGGGCGCGCCACCAGGCTGGCGTCGCCGGGGCCGCCGATCCGCAGCACGCAGTCGTAGCCCTCGCGCACCAGGTCCACGCGGCGGTCGCTGGTGCCGAGCTCCAGGTGCAGGTGCGGGTGCGCGTCCAGGAAGGCCGGCATCGCCGGCAGCACGAACTGCCGCGCCACCAGCCCGGGCATGTCGATGCGCACGCGCCCGCGCAGCGCCTGCGGTGCCTCGCGGAACATGCCCTGCACCTCGTCCATTTCGGACAGCAGGTCGCGGCAGCGCTCGTGGAACACGCGGCCGTCGTCGGTCATGCGCACCCGGCGCGTGGTGCGGTGGAGCAGCTGGGTGCCGAGGAGGGTCTCGAGCTCCCGGACGGCGGTCGAGGCGCTGGCCTTGGGAATGCCGAGGCTCTCGGCGGCGCGGGTGAAGCTGGCGAGCTCCGCCACGCGCACGTAGACCTGCATGGCGTCCAGCCGATTCATCGTCGTCTCCTGGATTGTTCGCCCATGACGAACAGACAAATCGGATTATGCGGATTTATCAGGTATGCACCAGCCAATAGGCTGTCTCCCACGGCGCAGCCCGCGCCGCGATCACGGAGACCCGCCATGAACGCATCCCCCATCACCCTGGTCACCGGCGGCAGCCGCGGCCTGGGGCGCGCCGCCGCCCTCTCGCTGGCCCGCGACGGCCACGACATCGTCCTGACCTACCTGTCCAACGGCAACGCCGCGCAGGCCACGGTGGCCGAGGTGGAAGCCCTCGGCCGCCGAGCGGTCGCCCTGGAGCTCGATACCGGCGACGTCCGTCGCTTTCCCGCGTTCGTGGACCAGGTGCGCGAGGCACTCGCAGGCTGGCAGGCCGACGGCATCGACGCCCTGGTCAACAACGCCGGCATCGGCATCACCGCACCGGTTGCGGAGACCACGGAGGCGCAGTTCGACCAGCTGTGCAACATCCACTTCAAGGGCGTGTTCTTCCTCACCCAGGCGCTGCTGCCGGTGCTGCGCGACGGCGGACGCATCGTCAACGTGTCGTCCGGCCTTGCCCGCTTCGCCCTGCCCGGCTACGGCGCCTACGCCGCGATGAAGGGCGCGATCGAAGTGCTGAGCCGCTACATGGCCAAGGAGCTGGGCGCACGTGGCATCGCGGTCAACGTCATCGCCCCCGGCGCCATCGAGACCGATTTCGGCGGCGGCGCCGTGCGCGACAACCCCGACCTCAACGCCTTCGTCGCCGGTAATACCGCACTCGGCCGCGTCGGCCTGCCCGACGACATCGGCGATGCCATCGCGGCGCTGCTGTCGCCCGGAAACCGTTGGGTCAACGCGCAGCGGATCGAGGTGTCGGGCGGGATGCTGCTGTAGCGGCGGAGGGCGGGCTGGCGCCGCGCGCCGCGGCGCCAGCGGCTGAAGGCCATGTCGAGGCGAGCCTTGTGCGTTCGCGTGCCGTGGAAACGAGCTCGCCTACGGTTGCCTGTCCAGCCGAGAAAGGAGGATCCAATGAGCCACCATTCCGCGGAACACCGCTCGCCGGAGATGAACGCGTGCATCGACCACTGCACGCAGTGCCACGCCATCTGCCTGGAAACCATCAACCACTGCCTGTCGATGGGCGGCAAGCACGCGGCGCCAGACCACATCAGCCTGATGGCGACCTGCGCCGACATCTGCGCCACCAGTGCCGACGCCATGTTGCGCGGCGCCAGCGTGCATGAATTCACCTGCGGCGCCTGCGCCGAGATCTGCCGCCGGTGCGCCGAAGACTGCGCATCGATGGCAGCAGACGACCCGGAGATGCAACGCTGCGCGGATGCCTGCCGGCGCTGCGCGGAGAGTTGCGCGGCGATGGCGCCGGGCTGAGGCCCGGCGTCACTACTCGGGGGCGGCGAGCCGCTCGCGCACTGCGCCCTCGAGGCTCGCGAGGCCCCAGGCCTTGCCGACGGCAACCGCGTCGTCGGCGGGCAGCCCGTCCACCCACGCAGCGCGCAGCGCCGCCATCGCCCCGACGCGGTTGCCGCTCGCGCAGTGCACCAGCACCGGGCGTGCGGACTGCTTCATCAGGGCGTCGAATGCCAGCACGTTGTCGCGTGTGAGGTCCGCCGCGCCGGCCAGCGGCAGGTTCGAATAGGAGAGCCCCGCGTCGCGCACGGCCGCGGCCTCGTCGAACCCGGGCGTTTCCGCGTCCGGTGTCAGGTCGATGACATGGCGGATGCCGGCAGCGCGCAGGCCATCGATGTCGCCGGACGCAATCCGACCGGCGGAGACGATGCCGGGCTCCGGCGACACTGCATTGGCGACGGCAGGCAGCGCCTGCGGTTCCGGCGTCGTGCTGCAACCCGCGACGGCCATGGTCACGGCCAGTGCGATTCCCGGCAACGTCTTCATTGCTGTCCTCCTCGAACGCGTGCGACGACGTGGTGGAGGGCCATGCCGGCGAGCATCGCGGGCACGAACCAGAGCGCTTCGGCGGCACCGGCGCCCAGCCCCGCCAGTGCGGGGCCGGGACAGTATCCCGCGATTCCCCAGCCGATTCCGAACAAAGCGGCGCCACCGAGCAGGCGCCGGTCGACGTGGCGCAGGTCCGACACCGCGAACGCACTAGCAAACAGCGGTCGCCCACGGCCCAGCACCGGGCGGAACAGCAACGCGGTGGTGGCGACCGCACCTCCGAGCACGAACAGCAGTGCCGGGTCGAACGCGCCGAAGACGTCGAGGAAACCCAGCACCCGCCGTGCGTCGGTCATGCCCGACATCGCCAGGCCGAGGCCGAACAGCGCGCCGGACGCGAGCGCGGCCCACGTCGTCCGGCTCATGCGCCACCCCATGCATGCCGGACCACGAAGGTCGTCGCGATCGCCGTCGCCATGAAGGTGACGACCGCGGCCAGTGACCGCGGCGAGAGACGTCCGAGCCCGCAGACCCCGTGGCCGCTGGTGCAGCCGTTGCCCATGCGCGTGCCGAAGCCCACCAGCAGCCCGGCAACGACCAGCCCCGCGCGCGGGAAATCCACGCGCGGCTGCAACGCGCCGGGCACGAACGCCATGTACGCCCCCGCAGCGGCCACCAGCCCGCCGAGGAACGCCACGCGCCACGCGATGTCGCCGGCCCTGGGAAACAGCACGCCGCCGGCGATGCCGCTGACACCCGCGATCCGGCCGTCGAGCCACAGCAGCAGGGTGGCGGACAGCCCGATCAGCACGCCGCCCGCCAGCGCCAGCCACCACGCCGCTTCCATCAGCGGCCGCCCAGCTGGTCGAGCGGGATCCGGAGGTAGCGGATGCCGTTGGCCTCCGGGGGCGGGAGCTCCCCGGCGCGGATGTTGACCTGCAGGGACGGCAGGATCAGCTTCGGCACCGGCAGCGTCGCGTCGCGCGCGGTGCGCATCGCCACGAAGGACGCCTCGTCGACACCACCGCCCACGTGCACGTTGCGCGCCTTCTGCTCGGCCACCGTGCTCTGCCCGCGCGGGTCCCCGTCGTCGGCGGGATAGTCGTGGCAGAGGAAGATGCGGGTGCTGTCCGGCAGCGCGAACAGCGCCTGGATCGAATGGTAGAGCTTGTGCGCGTCGCCGCCGGGGAAATCCGCACGTGCGGTCCCGGTCTCCGGGGCGAACAGGGTGTCGCCAACGAAGGCGGCGTCGCCGATCACGTAGGTGAGGCTGTCGTCGGTATGCCCCGGCGTCGCGATGACGCGCGCCTCGAGCGCGCCGATGCGGAAGCGGTCGCCGTCCACGAACAGCCGGCCGAACTGGCTGCCATCGTCGGCAAACTCCGGCTCCAGGCCAAACAGCGCCTTGAAGCGCTCCTGCACCCGGCCGATACCCGCGCCGATCGCCACCGGTGCGCCCAGCCGGTCGCGGAGGTAGCCGGCGGCGCTGAGGTGGTCCGCATGGGCGTGGGTCTCGAGGATCCAGTCGACGATGAGGCGACGCTCGTGCACGAAGGCGAGCACGCGGTCCGCCGACGCGGTCGAGGTGCGCGCCGCGGCGGCATCGTAGTCGAGCACCGGGTCGACCACCGCGGCGTGGCCGCCATCGCACTCGTAGACGACATGCGTGAAGGTCGCCGTGGCGGGGTCGAGGAAACTCTGGACCAGGGGCTGCATGGGGCGGCTCCTTGCTCTATTATTCAGTTGTTGCTAAATTAGATGTCGTTGACATTGTTGTCAAGCAAAGCCTGAACAAGGACGCCATGCCCCGCTCCCTCCCCTCCTCCCCTGCCAAGACAGCGGCGCAACCTCCCTCTGGCAGACGCCGCCAGCGGGCGATGCCACCTGCCGAGTCCATGGCGCGCCATGCCGACGCGGCCGCTGGCCTGCTGAAGGCACTGGCCCATCCGGCGCGTCTGCTGGTCCTGTGCCAGCTGGTGGAGGGCGAGCGCTCGGTGGGCGAACTGCAGCCGCTCACCGGGCTCGGCATGTCGGCGCTGTCGCAGCACCTGGCCGTGCTGCGCGAGATGGCACTGGTGACCACCCGGCGCGAGGCGCAGACCATCCACTACGCGCTGGCGGAGGGGCCTGCAATCGCGGTGCTCGACGTGCTGTACGAGGCCTACTGCGCGAAACGCTGAGACACCGGGATCCGGGCTGCAGGCCCGGCGCGTGCGTGCGCCTACCGCCCCGTCGGCGCCGGGGCCGGCAGCGACGCCGCGTCGACCCGTTCCAGGAACCGGAGCGTCGTCTCGAGAAAGCCGCGGACGTACGGCCCGTAGATCGGCACATGGTCCCCGCCGGGCACGATCCACAGCTCGGCCTCCGGGATCGCTGCGTAGACCTCCGTCGGGATGTCGACGGGGAAGAACTCGTCGCGGTCGCCATGCACGACCAGCGTTCGCGCCTCGATCGTGGCCAGCTCGGCCGGCTCGAGGCGGATGTCTTCGACGTTGTCCTTGAAGCCGTTGAACTGCTGCAGGATCGCGTCCAGCTGCGGCTCACCGCGCGTGGTGCAGGCCATGAACGCCTCGCGCAGGAACGTCGGCAGGTTGCCCGGAGTTCCGCGCATGATCGCGCGTGCCTGTTCCGGGAAATGATGCGCGGCCCCGATCACCACCATCGCCTCGAACCGCGCCGGCTCCCGCACCGCCGCGTGCAGCAGGGTCATGCCACCGGCGCTGATGCCCATGGCATGGACACGCTGCAGCTTCAGCTGGTCCAGCAGGGCAAGCAGGTCGCCGGCGGAATCCTCGAACAGGAAGGGGCCCTCGAAGTCACCCGAGGCGCCATGCCCGCGCAACTCGACGACGATCAGCCGGTATCGCGCCGCGAGTGCCGGAATGAACGGATCCCACGCCGACCCGCAGGCACCGAAGCCGTGCAGCAGGACCAGCGGCTCGCCGCTGCCGTGTTCCTCGTAGGCGAGGGTGACGCCGTTGGCCTGCACCAGGCTGGCCGCCTCGGCGGGCCGCACGGCCACTTCCGTCAATGCGGCGAGGCAGGACAGAAGCACGGCCAGGGTTCGATTGCGCATGCCGGTACTCGGGGTGGCCTGACCCGAAGCAACGCGAGACCGCGCGCCCGAAGGACACGCGGCTGGCCCGTCCCCGCTCAGGCCGCCGCGCGCACGTGGATGCTCTTGCCCGTGCCGCCCGGCGTGGCGCGCTCTTCGACCCGGAAATGCCGCGGATGCTGGCGCAGCAGGTCGCTCAGCTTCTTCTGGCCGTACAGGCGCGGGTCGAAGTCCGGGCGGACCTTGTTGAGGTAGGTGCCGACCGCGCCCAGGTGCGCCCAGCCCTCCTCGTCCGAGGCCTCCTCGATCGCCTGGCGGATGAAGGCGACCGGCAGCGGCAGCGGGCCGGACGGCTTCGCGGACGGGTCCTGCGCCTGTGCGTGCTGCGCCGGTGCCGCGGACGGCGTCGTGGCGGAGGCCTTCTTGCGCCCGCGCTTGGCCGCCGGCTTCGGTGCCGACGCGGGCGCGGCGGGCGCTTCCGCCTCCGGGCGCAGCACTTCGGTGTAGATGAACTTGTCGCAGGCCTGCACGAAGGCATCCGGCGTCTTGCGCTCGCCGAACCCGTAGACGGTGAGCCCTTCCTCGCGCAGCCGCTGCGCCAGGCGGGTGAAGTCGCTGTCGCTCGAGACCAGGCACACGCCGTCGAAGTTGCGGGTGTACATCAGGTCCATCGCATCGATGATCAGCGAGCTGTCGGTGGCGTTCTTGCCGCTGGTGTAGGCGAACTGCTGCACCGGCTGGATCGAGTGCTTGAGCAGCACCTGCTTCCACTGCGACAGGCGGGTGGAGGTGAAGTCGCCATAGATGCGCTTGACGCTGGCGACGCCGAACTTGGCGACTTCCGCCAGCAGGCCCTCGATCACCGACGGCTGCGCGTTGTCGGCGTCGATCAGCACCGCGAGGCGGCGAAGATCGTCTTCGTTGCTGGTGGAGGCGCGGTTCTGTTTCAAGAGCGGTGACCCGTGGGAGTGCAGGCGCCCACTGTACGGCCGAACCGCAGCTGCCGGCCAACACCCGGCACTCAGTCGCCTGCTGGCGCCACCGCCGCCGCCATCCGCCCTGCCAGGGTGCGGACGTAGGTGCGCAGCGCGTCGGGTGCGCGCACCTCGAACGGCACGCCGAGCATGGCGACGTGGTAGGCGAGCGCGTCGTGGCGGTGCGCGCCCACCTCCAGCAGGCAGCGCGCGTCGTCGATGCGCTGCAGGTGGCCGACGCTTGGCGGAATGCGTTCGCGCATCGCCGCCAGCGGCGCGTGCAGCACGATCTCGGCCTTTGCCACGTACGGCGCCACCGACAGCGCGCGCGACACGTAGGCCGCGGCGTCGCCGCCGGGCACCCTGCGCGGCAGGAAGCGCGCGCCCGCAACCGGCGTCGCCGCAATGCGGTCGACGCGGAAGGTCCGCCAGTCGCCGCGCGCGTCGTCCCAGGCCAACAGGTACCAGCGCGCGCCCGTGCACACCAGCGCATGCGGTTCCACGTCGCGCTCGCTGGCATTGCCGCCGTGGTCCGCATACGCGAACCTCAGTCGTTCCGGCGCGCGGCAGGCCGCCGCGATCAGCGCCAGGCTTGCGTGCTCCACGCGCGGGCCCGCCGCCGCCAGCGGTTCCACCGCCGCATGCAGGTTGCGCACGCGTGTGCGCAGGCGCGCCGGCATCACCTGTTCCAGCTTGGCGAGGGCGCGCATCGCGGCGTCCTCCATGCCGGCCACCGTGCCCACGGTCGCCAGGCGCAGGCCCAGCGAGACCGCCAGCGCCTCGTCGTCGTCCAGCAACAGGGGTGGCAGCTGGCTGCCTGCCGCCAGCCGGTAACCGCCGGCGGGGCCGGACCCCGACTCGACCGGGTAGCCCAGCGCACGCAGGCGATCGATGTCGCGCCGCACCGTGCGCAGGGTCACGTCCAGCCGTTCTGCCAGCGCCTGGCCGGGCCAGTCGCGGCGGGACTGCAGCAGGGCCAGCAGCCGCAGGAGTCGGGACGAGGTGTCGAGCATCCTTCCAGCATCGGGCATGTCGAGGACAGGAGCTGTCCGCAATGCCGCCTAGCCTACTCCGGCGCCGCAACCCGTCGCAGCCGAAGGACAGTCGCGGCATTCCGTTCCACCCCGACACAGGAGAACCACCCCATGTCCCTCAAGCTCTTCGCGGCACCGATGTCCAGCGCCACTCCGGTGGTCCACGCCATCCATGAGCTCGGCCTCGACTGCGAGATCGTCATGCTCGACCTCAAGGCGGGCGACCAGAAGCAGGCCGGTTACCTCGCGATCAACCCCCATGGCGTGGTGCCCACGCTGGTGGTCGACGGCGCGCCGCTGTTCGAGGCGGTCGAGATCCTGCAGTGGCTCGGCGACACCCATGGCGTCGCGCAAGGGCTCTGGCCCGCCGCGGGCACGCCCGAGCGCCTGCGCGCACTGTCGTGGAGCAGCTGGGCCTACGTGAGCTACGGCGCGCTGGTCAGCGTGCTGAACTTCGCCGGCAGCCCGCACGCCGACGCGGCCCTGCACCACGCGCCGCTGGCCGCCGACGCGCTGAAGCGGATGGACGCGGCGCTCGGACGCCTCGACGCCGAGCTGGCGAAGGCGCCGTTCCTGCTCGGCGACGCGTATTCGCTGGCCGACCACATCGTCGCCAGCGTGGTGGTCTACAGCACCTACTGCGGCGTGCCGGTGGACGGCCACCCCAACCTGGTGCGCTGGCTGCAGGCGTTCCAGGCGCGGCCATCGTTCGCGAAGGCGTGGGGCACGTCGGCGGCGGGGTGAGCAGGCGGTGTCCCGCCCGTCGCGCAGGCACGCATCGGGTCGACGGGGACGCCGCCCGACGGTCCTGCAACCCCACACCCGATGGCGTCCGCTCCGCGCGCCTGCTAGCGTCTCGCGCTCATTGCCCCCGGAGGATTCAACATGCTGACAGGCGGATGCAGGTGCGGTGCCGTGCGCTACCGGATCGAGGCCACCGACACCACGCGCCACGGGCTGTGCCATTGCCGCGACTGCCAGCGTTCGGCCGGTGCGCCGGCAGTCGCGTGGCTGGCGGTGCCGAAGGACAGCTTCCAGCTGACCCAGGGCACCCCGACGCGCTGGGACGGCACCGGTGGCGCCGAGCGCTACTTCTGCGGCACGTGCGGCACCGGCGTCTATTACCTCAACGACGGCGTGCTGCCGGGGATCTGCGACGTGCAGTCTTCGACGCTCGACGACGCCGCTGCGCATGCGCCCGCGCTGCAGATCCAGTGTGCGGATCGGCTGCCGTGGATGGCGCACCTGCACGAGATGCCGGGCGTCGAGCGCTACCCGGGGATGTAGGCGTGGTGCACACGGCGTGCGCGGTGCACGTCAGCCCGCAAACCCGAGCCGCAGGCACAGCGCGGCGAGCGTCACCAGCAGCACCGGCAGGGTGAGCACCACGCCGACGCGGAAGTAGTAGCCCCAGGTGATGCGGATGCCCTTGCGCGCGAGCACGTGCAGCCACAGCAGGGTCGCGAGGCTGCCGATGGGGGTGAACTTGGGGCCGAGGTCGCTGCCGATGACGTTGGCGTAGACCATCGCCTCGCGCACCGCGCCCTCGGCCTGGCTGGCATCGATCGACAGCGCGCCCACCAGCACCGTGGGCAGGTTGTTCATCACCGACGACAGGAACGCGGTGAGCAGGCCGGTGCCGAAGGTGGCGGCCCAGGGGCCATGGCCGGCGAACACGTCGAGCAGGCGCGCCAGGTGTTCGGTGAGGCCGGCGTTGCGCAGCCCGTACACCACCAGGTACATGCCGAGCGAGAACACCACGATCTGCCACGGCGCCTCGCGGATCACCTTGCGCGTCGAGATGCGGTGCCCGCGCGCGGCCACCGCCAGCAGCGCCAGCGCACCCGCGCCCGCGATCGCGCTGATCGGCACGCCCAGCCGCTCCGCGCCCAGGAAGCCGGCCAGCAGCAGCGCGAGCACCACCCAGCCGGCATTGAACGTGGCACGGTCGACGATGGCCGACTGCGGCGCACGCAGCTGCGAGGCGTCGTAGGTCGCGGGGATGTCGCGGCGGAAGAACCACATCAGCATCGCGAGCGTCGCCGCCACCGAGGCCAAGTTCACCGGCACCATCACCACCGCGTACTCGGCGAAGCCGATGCCGAAGTAGTCGGCGGAGACGATGTTGACCAGGTTCGACACCACCAGCGGCAGGCTGGCGGTATCGGCGATGAACCCGGCCGCCATCACGAATGCGAGCGTCGACGCCGGCGAGAACCGCAGCGCCAGCAGCATCGCGACCACGATCGGGGTCAGGATCAGCGCCGCGCCATCGTTGGCGAACAGCGCCGACACCGCCGCGCCCAGCAGCACCAGGAACGCGAACAACCGTCGTCCGCTGCCCTTCCCCCAGCGCGCCACGTGCAGCGCCGCCCATTCGAAGAAGCCGGCCTCGTCCAGCAGCAGGCTGATGACGATGATCGCGATGAAGGCGAAGGTGGCATTCCAGACGAAGCCCCACACAGTCGCGATCTGCCCCAGCTCGACCACGCCGGTGAGCAGCGCCGCCGCGGCGCCGAACGACGCGCTCCAGCCGACGCCGAGGCCTTTCGGCTGCCAGATGACCAGGGTGATGGTGGCGACGAAGATCAGCAGCGCCGTCAGCATGCGCCGCGCCCCGCCGCCTTGCGTGCCCCCTTGCGACTGCCGGGCCCGCAGCGCGCGGCGTTGCCGCCGCAGCAATTGCGGGTGAGGAACTGCACCAGCCCGTCCATCGCGTCGAAGTCCGCGCGGTAGACGATGTGCCGGCCCTGCGCCTCGCCCTGCACCAGGCCCGCCGAGGCGAGCTCCTTCAGGTGGAAGGACAGCGTCGCGCCGGGCAGCGACAGCGCCTCCGCGATCTCGCCCGGCGTGCGCCCGTCGGGCCCCGCCTCGACCAGCAGGCGGAACACCGACAGGCGCGTGGCCTGGCCCAGCGCGGCGAGCGCCACAGTTGCGGTCGACAGTTCCATGTTTCTAGAATACTGGAATGGAAAACGACAACGCAATCGCCGGTGCCCTCAGCAACCTCGCGCCCGCGGCCGTCGAGCTGCCGGACCACGCCCGCCTCGACGCCGATGGCCCCGCGCACCCGCCGCGCATCCTGGTCCTCTACGGCTCGCTGCGCCCGGAGTCCTACAGCCGCAAGCTGGCGCTGGAGGCCGAGCGCCTGCTGCGCCATTTCGGCGCCGAGACCCGGGTGTTCGATCCGCGCGAGCTGCCGGTGCTGGACAGCGTCGGCGCCGACCACCCGAAAGTGCAGGAACTGCGCGCACTGTCGGAATGGTCGGAGGGCCACGTCTGGGTGAGCCCCGAGCGCCACGGCACCATGACCGGCCTGTTCAAGAACCAGATCGACTGGCTGCCGCTGGAATCCGGCGGCGTGCGCCCCACCCAGGGCCGCACGCTTGCGGTGATGCAGGTCTGCGGCGGATCGCAATCCTTCAACGTGGTCAACGCGCTGCGCCAGCTCGGCCGCTGGATGCGCATGGTCACCATCCCCAACCAGTCCTCGGTGCCCAAGGCGTGGCAGGAGTTCGATGCCGACGGGCGCATGAAGCCGTCGCCGTACTACGACCGCGTGGTCGACGTCGTCGAGGAGCTGGTGAAGTTCACCCTGCTCGTGCGCGGCCGCAGCGATTACCTCACCAGCCGCTACAGCGAGCGCAAGGGCGACCTCGCGGCCGCGGCGCTGGCGGAGGCATCCGGGGCCACGTCGGCAACCCGTTGATCGCTGCGTCGGCGCGGCATCCTAGGGTCGCCCCCACCTGCCCGCGCCGCGTCCACGTCCCTAGGCTGGCCCCAGGTCCCCCACGACTGGCCGCGCCATGACCACGCTCGAATCCGCTACCAGCACCCTCCTGGCCAACTACGACACCGTGCTCGACGGCCGCTCCGGCCTGCAGGACATGTTCGGCGGCGGCAACATCCGCCAGGCCGACCTCGAGCGCATTGCCGCCGACCGCTCCGCGCCGCAGGACCTGCGCGACGCCGCGCAGCTGCTGCTGGACAGCGAGGCCTCGCGCAACTTCCTCGACGTCGGCGCCGGCAATGGCGGGGTCGACGGCAGGATCAGCCGCGAGGACCTGGAAGCCGCGCGCGACACCCTCGCCTCCGGTGGGCATGTCGACGACCTGCTCGATACCGCCGCCGGCCGCGGCGGCTCGTGGAACCCGTTCGTGCAGGGCGCCCGCGACGGCGAGATCGGCCAGTCCGACATCGACGCCGCGCTGGATGACCCCGGCGTGCCGCTGGAGGTCAAGGACACGCTGCGCCTGCTGCAGTCCGCCGCTGCCGGCGCGCCGCTCGGCGAGGTGCTGGCCGGCATGGTCGACGATGACTTCAGGGCGCTGTCGGACCTGGCGGCGTCGCCCGCGTTCCGTGCGCTGCCGGCCTCCGACCAGGCACTGGTGGTGGAGGCCGTACGCAATGGCGGTGGCGACGCCAGCGTCGCCGACGACATCACGAAGTTGCTTGCCGACCCGTCGTTCCAGGCGATGACCGCCGCGCAGAAGACCGCGAAGCTCACCGAGGTTGCGATCCAGCAGTCACCGGAGTTCAAGGCGCTGTCCGCCTCCGACCAGCGGCTGGTGCTGTCATCGCTGGCCGGCCGTGAACCCGGCGATACCGCGCTGCCGGAGGCGGTGAAGTCGCTGCTGGAGAGCGACGAGTTCCAGGCCCTGGACACCGACACCCGCACCGCCACCCTGAGCCAGGCCGCCAACTATCCCGATGCGCGCTCGGTCGGCAACATCGAGCTGCTGCTGGCCAAGGACTGGTTCCAGGGCTTCGGCCTCGCCGACCAGCAGCGCACGCTGAAGGCGATCGCCTACATCTCGCAGAACGACGCCGGCGATGCGCAGATCAACGCCAACACGCTGGAGCACGTGCTCTCGCCCGACTCCGACATCGTCTTCGCCTGGGATTCCAGCTACCAGGGCGACATCAACTCCGGCGGCGGCCTCTACGGCACGGCCGGTGGCGGCACCATCACCTTCAACTCCAACATGGTCAACGCCGGCAACGGCGCGCTGGTCGAGACCTACAACTCGAAGCACGTGGTGCTGCACACGGTCGCCCACGAGGTGAACCACATCCTCGCCGGCGACAGCGTGGCCAACAGCTACGACTACCTCGAGCAGGAGTACCGCGCCTGGTACACCGGCTTCAAGGCCGAGTTCGGCCGCGAGCCCACCAACGTCGAGGCAATGGAGCGCTGGCAGAACCAGATCGACGGCTCGCCCAGCTACAGCACGCGCGCGTGGGCCGCCATCGACAGTAGCCCACAGGAGGCGCTGAAGTTCGCCGAGGAGCTGTCGTTGATGACCGGCGTGCCGGTGCCCGACAATGCCACCCACGATGAGCTGAAACAGTTCATCCAGGACCAGGTGGACCTGCCGGCGTCGAAGTACGTTGATGGCAGCGGCGCGGCACCTGTGCCTCCGGGCAACATCACCAACGAATGAGGACGCAGGCCATGGCCAGGGGGTTCGCTTTCGCGGTTGCCCTGGGCGTGGCCAGCACCGCCTGCGCACAGGGGTCGAAGATGGACAGCACAGACGCGAACGCATCGCTGCACCAGGCCGTGGTGGCGGCCGGCTGGCAGCCCGACGACATCGACCTGGTCGCCGACGGCAAGCTTGACCGCGCCGGGTGCCACTTCCACACCGCGCTGCACCGCAAGACCCTGGATGCGCCGGCCCTGGCCCTGGCGACGCTGCCCGACGGCACCGTGGTCGCAGGCGGCGACAACGCCGGCGCGGCGCGGCTGCTGGACACCTGCGGCACCGACGCGGAGCCCGAGTGGTGGGCCGAGGTGGTGTCGCGGTTCGGCACCGACGCTGCCGGCAAGGTGGTGAAGCCGTCGAACGCGGCGGACATCGAAGTCATCGAACAGCGCGGCGGCCGCTATCGCGCGCCCGACCTCAACCGCGACGGTGGTGCCATCGTCCTCACCTTCCACGCCATCCAGTACGAGCCGAAGCGGGCGAGCATCGTCACCGCGCGGCTGCAGGATGGCGCGCTCGAGATCGTTCGCGCGCCCGTGGGCGACTGAGCGCGGCAGCCCGCTACCGGGCCGTAGCGTTGCCCGATGCCTTGTCGCGCGCGATGTACGCGCGCACTTCCTCCTGGAGCACCGTCAACGGCACCGGGCCGAGCCCGAGGATGGTGTCGTGGAAGACCTTTACGTCGAAGGCCTCGCCCAGCTCGGCTTCGGCCTCGGCGCGCAGTTCGCGGATGGTGCGGTAGCCGATGTAGTACGACAGCGCCTGGCCGGGCCAGGAGATGTAGCGGTCGACCTCGTTGATCACATCGGCCTGCGCCAGCGCGGCATGGCTTGCGAGGTAGTCGATGGCCTGCTCGCGGGTCCAGCCATTGGCATGCAGGCCGGTGTCGATGACCAGGCGTGCCGCGCGCCACATCTCGAAGGTGAGCCGGCCGAACTCCTCGTACGGCGTTTCGTAGATGCCCATCTCGAGGCCCAGCCACTCGGTGTACAGCGCCCAACCCTCGCCGTAGCCGGAGAAGTAGGTCGACTGGCGGAACTCCGGCCGTTCCGGCGCCTCCAGTGCCAGCGCCGCCTGGAAACTGTGGCCCGGCGAACACTCGTGCAGCACCAGTGCCGGCAGGTTGTACAAGGGCCGCGACGGCAGATCGTAGGTGTTGAATATGCAGGCCTCCAAGCCGCCGCGCCCGGAGGTGTAGTTGGGCGCGATGTCGTCGGGCACCGGGCGCATGGTGAAGCGGAACCGCGGCAGCGTGCCGAACATGTGGTTGATCGGCCCGTCGACCTTCTTCGCCACGTACGCGGCGTTGGCGATCAGCTCACGCGGCGTCTTCGCGTAGAACTGCGGGTCGCTGCGCAGGTACGCGAAGAACGCCTCCAACGTGCCGTCGAAGCCGGCGCGTGCCATCACCTCGTGCATGTCGGCGGTGATGCGCTCGACCTCCGCCAGGCCGAGCGCGTGGATCTCCTGCGCATCCATGTCGAGGGTGACGTACTCGCGGATCTGGGTGCGGTAGAACGCCTCGCCGTCCGGCAGTGCGCTGGCGGCCACGCTGGTGCGCGTGCGCGGCAGGTACTGGTCTCGGTAGTACGCCAGCAGCGCGCGGTAGGCCGGCACCACCTGTTCGAGCACGACCTTGCGTCCCTCCGCCTGCAGCGCCGAACGCCGCGGCTCGGGGATCGAGGCCGGCACCTGTGCCAGCGTCGCCAGGAACGGGTTGGCGTCGGTCTCCAACGTGTAGGGCTCGATGGTGCGGTCGCGGCCATCCAGCGTCGAACGCGGCACGTTCCAGCCACGCACCAGCCCGCGCTCCATGTTGGCGATGTTCTCGTCGAAGTAGCGCGGGATGTCGCCGAGGCGGCCGATGAAGTTCCGCCACTCCTCCTCCGTGCGGTACGGCTGGCCCGGGTTCATGCCCGACCAGAAGAACGTGTCGCTGTTGAAGGGCGCTTCCCAGGTCTTCCACCGGGCGTTGTTGAGGTCCGCCTCCATCGTGGTGCGGAAGATCGCCAGGTTGACCTGGTCCTCGCGCGACAGCGCATCCACGGGGATCGCGTCGAGGGCGGCCAGCGTCTGGCGCCAGTGCGCCTGGCGCCGCTCCCAGGCCTCCGGGCTTGCAGACGCGATGCGGTCGCCGGGCCGCCAGCGGCCATCGATCTTGCGGTAGCCGTACTCGCGCTCGCTCCAGGCCTGGTCGGCGGCGAAGAGTGCGTGCAGGCGCTTCGCGGCCTCCGTCGCGGGCGCGGCAGCCACGGCCTGCGATGCCGGCGCCTCCTGCGCGGCCGAGGCAACGCCCGCGCATGCGAGCGACACGGCCAGCAGGCACACACGGGGCAGCGACAGCAACGGGCGGAAGCGGGCGACGACGGGCATGCGGCAACTCCAGCGGGAAAGCCACATCATCGCGGCAACGCGCCTGCGGAGCCAGCTGCGCCACGAGACGAGCGCCACCAGCCCGCGGTCCCATCACCGACGGCGTCGACATCCCCGCAGGGCAGGCGTCGTCAGCCAGCGGGGAACGTTTCTGCCGTAGAACCTGCGGGGCTTTCTGACCACCCAGCCTCCGGATCGACATCGACCGGAGCCGGCCGTCCTTCGGCATCCAGCGCGATCATCGTGAAGTGCCCGCGCGTGCAGAGCTGCCGCGTGCCGGCATGCGCGTCCTCGGCATGCAGCTCCACCTCGACCCGGAGCGAACTGCGGCCGACGCCCGCCACCCTCGCCACCAGCTCGACGAGCTGGCCCTGCCGCACTGGGACATGGAAATCAACCTGCTCCGACCGGGCAGTCACCACCGTGCGGCGCGCGTAGCGGGTCGCGGCCACGAAGGCCGCCTTGTCCATCCACGCCAGGGCCTGGCCGCCGAACAGGGTGCCGAGGTGGTTGGCGTGGTCCGGAAACACGATCTCCCACAGCCGCGCCTCGCGCGGAGCTTCAGAACGCGTCATCGAACGCCACCTGCCCGCTCACGCCTACCTGGTAGGCGGACACCCGGCGCTCGAAGAAGTTGGTGAGCTCCTGCACGTCCTGGAGGTCCATGAAGGCGAAGGGGTTGTGGCTGCCGAATTCCGGCGCCAGGCCCAGCGACTGCAGGCGCTGGTCGGCGACGTACTGCAGGTACTCGCGCATCTCGCGCGGGGACAGGCCGTTGACGCCGCCGGAGAGGACGTCATCCGCGAAGGCGGCCTCGACCCCGACCGCCTCGCGCATCATCGCCCGCACCTCGGCCTCCATCGCCGCGTCGAACAGGTCGGGCTCCTCCTCGCGCACGGTGCGGATGACCTCGAGCGCGAACGCCATGTGGCCGGACTCGTCGCGGAAGACCCAGTTGGTGCCCGCCGCCAGCCCCGGCAGGAGCCCGCGCGAGCGCAGGAACCAGACGTAGGCGAAGGCTGCGAAGAAGAACAGGCCCTCGATGCAGCACGCGAAGCAGATGAGGTTGAGCAGGAACGCGCGGCGGTGCGCGCGCGTCTCCAGCCGCTGCAGGCCCTGGATCGAGTCGATCCACTTGAAGCAGAACGCGCCCTTGGCGTGGATGGACGGGATGTTCTCGATGGCCGCGAACGCCTCCACGCGCCGCGCGTGGTCCGGCACGTAGGTGTCGAGCAGGGTCAGGTAGAACTGCACGTGCAGCGCCTCCTCGTACAGCTGGCGCGAGAGGTACATGCGCGCCTCCGGCGCGTTGACGTGCTGGTAGAGGTTGAGCACCAGGTTGTTGGACACGATGGAGTCGCCGGTGGCGAAGAAGGCGACCAGGCGCTCCACGAGGTGGCGGTCGGCGGGCGTGAGCTTGTCGCGCAGGTCGTTGAGGTCGGTGCCGAACTCGATCTCGTCGACGGTCCAGGTGTTGCGGATCGCATCGCGGTACATGTCGTAGAACGCCGGGTAGCGCATCGGGCGGAGCGTGAGTTCGAAGCCGGGGTCGAGCAGGCGGGACGTGGTCATCGTGGATCCATGGGTCTCTGCGTGGCCTTCGGCCGCGGGTCGCGGGGGTGCAAGGTTCACTGGCAGGCCTCGCAGCTCTCGGGGTTCTCGAGCGAGCAGGCGATGGCCGCCACCGGCGCGGCGGCGCGGACGGTCGCCTTCGCGATGCGCGTGGCCGGGCGCGAGCGCAGGTAGTAGGTGGTCTTCAGGCCCGCCTTCCAGGCGTACATGTACATGGAGGAGAGGCGGCCGATGACCGGGCTTTCCATGAACAGGTTGAGCGACTGCGACTGGTCGATGTAGGCACCGCGAGCGGCGGCGAGGTCGATGAGCGCCTTCTGCGGCAGCTCCCACGCCGTCCGGTAGACGGCGCGCAGCGGCGCCGGGATCGATTCGATGGCCTGGACCGAGCCCTCCCCCATCTTGATCGCGTCCCGCACCTCCTGCGTCCACAGACCCATCTTCTTCAGCTCGTCGACGAGGTAGCGGTTGACCTGGACGAAGTCGCCCGACAGCGTCTCGCGCTTGAACAGGTTCGACACCTGCGGCTCGATGCATTCGTAGCAGCCGGCGATGGATGCAATGGTGGCCGTCGGCGCGATCGCGACCAGCAGCGAATTGCGCAGGCCATGCGCGGCGATGCGTGCCTTCAGTGCGTCCCATGCCGCCGTCCGCGTCGGAGCCACGCCCCACAGGTCGAACTGCAGCGCGCCCTGCGCGGCGCGGGTCTCGGCGAAAGCCGGGTGCGCCCCGTGTTCCTCGGCGAGCGCGCACGATGCTTCCAGCGCGTGCAGGTAGATGGCCTCGGCGATGCGCGTCGACAGCGACAGCGCTTCCGCGGAATCGAACGGCAGCCGCAACCGGAAGAGCACGTCCTGCAGGCCCATCACCCCCAGGCCCACCGGGCGCCAGCGCAGGTTGGACCGCCGCGCGGACTCGATGGGATAGAAGTTGAGGTCGATCACGCGGTCCAGCTGGCGCACCGCGACATCGACCGTCTCCGCGAGCTTGTCGAAGTCGAAGCCGTCCCCGGTCACGTGCCGGGCGAGGTTGATCGAGCCGAGGTTGCACACGGCGGTCTCGTCGGCGCTGGTGACCTCGAGGATCTCGGTGCAGAGGTTCGACAGGTGCACCGTGCGGCCCGGGCCCACCTGGTTGCAGGTGCGGTTGGCGGCATCCTTGAACGTGATCCAGCCGTTCCCGGTCTCGCCGAGCGTCTTCATCATCCGCGCGTACAGCTCGCGCGCTTTCACGGTGCGGGTGACCACGCCCTGGCGCTCGGCCTGTTCGTAGGCGCGGTCGAAGGCCTCGCCCCACAGGTCGGGCAGGTCCGGCACGGCCTTGGGATCGAACAGCGACCAGTCGCCGTCGGCCTCGACGCGGCGCATGAACAGGTCGGGGATCCAGTTGGCGAGGTTGAGGTTGTGCGTGCGGCGCATCTCGTCGCCGGTGTTGTCGCGCAGCTCCAGGAACTCCTCGATGTCGGCGTGCCAGCTCTCGAGGTAGATGCAGGCCGCGCCCTTGCGCTTGCCGCCCTGGTTCACCGCCGCCACCGAGGCATCGAGCGTCTTCAGCCACGGCACGATGCCGTTGCTCCTGCCGTTTGTGGACCGGATCAGCGAGCCGCTGGCGCGGATGCGGTGGTAGGCCTGGCCGATGCCGCCGGAGAACTTCGACAGCTGCGCCACGTCGCCGTAGCGCGCGTAGATGTCGGTGAGCGAATCCTGCGGCGAGTCGAGCAGGAAGCACGACGAAAGCTGCTCGTGCCGGGTGCCGGAATTGAACAGCGTCGGCGAGCTGGGGATGTAGTCCAGCGACGACATTAGCCGGTAGAGTTGCAGTGCCCCGGCCGGCGCATCGGTCAGCGCCACCGCGATACGCATGAAGAAGTGCTGCGGCGTCTCGATGACGTGCCGCGTGTGCGGGTGCCTGAGCAGGTAGCGGTCGTAGAGCGTGCGCAGGCCGAAGTACTCGAAGCCCTGCGTCCGCGTCGCATCGATGGCATCGTTGAACTTGCGCGCGTGGGTCTCCACCGCCTCCCGCACGCGGTCGTTGATCAGGCCGAGGTCGTGGCCGAGCAGGATCGACTGCGAGAACGAATGCACGCCCAGCCCCGCCACCTCCTTGTCGATGTAGGCCGACAGCAGCCTGGCGGCAAGGCGCGAATACTGCGGCTCCTCGGTGATGAACGCCGCGGCGGTGTGGATGGAGAGCGTATCGAGCTCGCGCGTGGTGGCGCCATCGAAGATGCCGCCGATGGTCTTGAGCGCGACGCGCATCGGGTCGATGTCGTCGAGGCCGTGCGCGCAGCGCTGCACGGCGCGCACGATCTTGCCGACGTCCACCGGCTCGCGACGCCCGTCGCGCTTGGTCACGGCCATGCTCGCCTGCGCGTGCGGCGGGGTGAGGGCGAATCCGGCCTGCGCGTCTTCGGCTTCGGGCGGTGCGGATGCGGTAGCGAGTGTGTCGGTGGTCATTGGTTCCTCTCCGGCGTTGATGGAGAGGAAGCGAAAGCGGCGCACGCGACGTCCTGCGCCGGCCCCCGCCCCCTCGGGCGAGCCGGCATCGACATGGAGACGAACGGGGCGGCCACGGGCGCAGGGCCCGGAACCGGCCCGTCCCTCCCACGAGGACGCCTGGCCAAGCAGTGGCGCAATGCCACCGGCCGAGGCAGGTCTTCGGACTCGTGGACGTGGCGACCCTGCGGTCGCCGCCTACTGCGCGTCGCTTCCCAGCCGTGAGGCCAGTGCCAATGACGCGGGTCGTTTCCACTTACCGCTGCGGGGCAGTCCCGGACTCTCACCGGGTTCCCTTTCAAGCCGGCCCTGGCGGGCGCGGCACCTTCGACCGGCACAAGATATGGTGCATCGGGTGGTTGGTCAACACCAGATTTGGTGTCGCGGCTGCCAGCGCGTCCATTCGATCGAAACCGCGCAGAGGCGCTCCACACGGCCGCACGGGACCGTGCCCTACCCCGCCGCGAGCGCGGGATTGGCGGCTGCCGCCCCCGTTCCAACACCCTCGAGCGCCCTCAGGAACCCCGCCGGCAACGGCACCGCCCCCAGCCACCCCTGCCGCGTGCCCGACAGCACGCGCAGCATCTGCCCGCGGCCGCCGGGGATGCGCGACAGCGGATGGAAGCTGAGGTCGCGCAGCCGCGCCCAGCCGTCGCGCTCGGACTGGAACAGCGGCGTCAGCCAGCGGCTCCAGAATTGGTAGATGCCGACATGCCGGCGCCGCGCGGCCGCGTAGCGCGCCAGCGCCGCGTCGGTCGAAGGCGCCACGCGCAGCGCATCGCGCAGTGCGAGCGCATCGAGCAGCGCCATGTTCACGCCCTGCCCCAGCTGCGGGCTCATCGCATGCGCCGCATCGCCCACCAGCACCGCACGCCCGCGATGCCAGCGCGCATGCACCGTGTCGCGGTAGCGCGCGGTGGCCAGGCCCGCGGGCACCGCCGTGCCCTCCAGGCGCTCGAGCGCCTCCGGCCACACGGCCGCGACCTCGGCCCGCCACGCCTCGGCCTGTACGTCGCTGCGCTCGAGCTCGGACACCGGCACGCTCCAGAAGAAACTGAGCCGCGGCGTCGCATCACCCGGCCGGCTGCCCACCGGCAGCATGCCCACCATGCGCCGCGCGCCGACATAGCGCTGCTGGAGCACGTCGGGCCACGGCCAGTCGCCCGCCGGCACCAGGCACCACTGCGCGCCCCACGGATACGGCCGGTCGAGCGTGGCCTCGGCCACGTGCCCGCGTAGCGCGGACGCGGCGCCATCGGCCAGTACCACCAGGTCGTAGCCTTCGTAGCGCCGGCCCTCGCTGTCGACGACCGCGCCGGCCTCCGTGTCGACCTGCACGATCCGCGCACCGCAATACAGCGTGCGATCGCCCGACCACGCAGCATCGAGCACCGAGAACAGCGCCCCGCGCTGCACGCCCAGCCCGAACAGCCGGCGGTCCAGCTCGCCATAGCGCATGTCCATCACCGGCCGCCCGCCCGCGGTCTCGCCATACAGCCGCGACACCACCGCGCCGTACTGCATCACCGCATCGAGCAGCCCGAGTTCCCACAGCACGCGCTGGCCGACCGGCTGTAGCAGGAAGCCGGCGCCGACGGGGCCGAGTGTCTGCGTCTGCTCGAAGACCTCGACGTGGTGGCCGTCGCGGGAGAGGAACAGCGCGGCGGACTGGCCGGCGGTGCCGTAGCCGATGATGGCGATGCGGAGTGGGTTGGGCATGGGGTTCCCGGCGTTGGCGTCGCGGCGGCGGTGGCGAGGACGTAGTGGATCACGCCTCACTTGCACTCTCACCACGCCCGCGGTTCTACCTGGTCCTCGTCCCGAATAGAAACACACGAGGGGTAGCGTCAGTGGGCCGCAGCCATCCTGCGCAGACGTTCGATCACGACCGAAACCCGATCCGGATCCGGAATCAGCCCCGGCAGACTGCCAACGAAACCGCGATTGGCCAGCAGACCGGCGAAGATCGCAGCGACGGCCTGCCGCAGCGCATCCGATGCCGAAGCAAGTTCCTCCACGAGCTCCGGTCGCCCATCGACGACATTCAGCACGTCCTCCAGGTCATGGCTGGACAGGAAGTCGCCGTTGCCGCGGCTGAGGAACGCCTCCAGTTTCGTCGCCACGAACGCCGGGCCGCTGACGCGTCTGATCGTAAGCCCGGTGCGCAGCATGACGTCCACGGACGTGGCGCTGGCTTCGTCGTACCAGCGGTTCGAGAAGCCGAGAACGGAGGCATCCGTCGGCATGAGGTCGAACACGATGCCCGAGGCACGATGCTTCCAGCGACAGATGACGCCGCTCGCGGAATCGCGAAGAAAGCCCCGCGCCGAGACCGCCGCTTCGATGCGATAGAAGCCGGTCAACGAGTCCGTCTTGACGATGGCATCGATATCGAGCGTCGGCCGCACGCCCTCCGCCAGCGGATCCGTCAGCAGCAGGCCCGCCGTGGAGCCGCCGACGAAGACGACCTGCTCGCGCAGATCGCCCAAGGCGTCTGCGATGACCTCGAGATGCGGCAGATTGGGATCAGGCCGTCGCATCGAGTGGCTTCAATGCGTCGTTGAGCATCTGTGACGCGAGTTCGCGCTCGCGAGCGCGACCGATGCGCAGCGCATCGAGGAGCGCCAAGAAGCCGTGCAGGCCGGGATCCGCGAGCGCTGCCTGCGGCGCCGTGCGATAGATGGGCGGCACCGTCGGTCCGCGTGCGCTGCCTTGCGGGTGCGCCCATACCGGCGCATCGCCCTCGCTGTGCAACTTGCCTGCCAGCGGCGCCGCGCCATGCGCCGTCGGCACGCCCCGCTTCACCGGGCCCAGTTGTGCCGGGAATGCGTAGCGGGCGCCGTGCAGCAGGAACTCCTGCAGCGCCGGCCGGATCGGCACCCAGTCGCCCCTGCCCCGCTCGTGCACCAGGCCTGCCCCGATGGCACGCTTGACGCTGGCGTGGACCTCCGCCGCACTCATGGACAACTCCTGCGCAAGCGCAGCAAAGGTGAATTGCCGCGCAGGATGCGCGCACACCTTCAGCAGGACGAGCAGTTCCTGTGGCTTGAGGTCCATGGCATTCATTCGGTATTCGCGAATAGCGAATATAGACACGTCCGGGACGGGAAGGAAGTGCGGCCGAGGCTGAGGGTCGGGCGCTGTCGGTTTGTGTCACATCTGTGCTACGTTGGAACGGGCACAGCCCCTGGAGCCCAGCATGAGCACCACCACCATCCGCCTGCCCGAAGACCTCAAGGCCCGCATCGCACGGGCAGCGGAAGCGGCCGGCACCACCTCGCACAATTTCATCCTGGAAGCGATCGCCGAGAAGGCCACGCTGGCCGAGCAGCGCGCCGATTTCCATGCGATCGCTGATCAGCGCTATGCGCAGTTCCTGGAGTCCGGCGAAAGCATCCCGTGGGAGGACGCGCGCACGTATCTGAAGCAGCGGCTCGCAGGAACACGCGCAAAGCGGCCGCTGGCCGGGAAGCAGGCACGATAAGGTGGTGCGGGTCCGGCTGGCGCCCGGCGTCCTCGACGATCTGGACAGGATCATCGCTCACCTGCACCAGCACGAAGTCGAAGCGGCCGACGCCCGCGGCACCGAGATCATCAGCGCCCTGGATGTGCTCGCGGACAATCCCATGATCGGGCGCCCCGCCGGCGACGACCGGCGCGAGCTGTTGATCGGCCGCGATGCGCGCGGCCATGTGGCGCTGTATCGCCATCTTCCGGTGATCGACACCGTTCTGGTGCTGGCGATCCGCGCGCAACGCGAAGGAGGCTGCGCGCGCGACTAGTGCCAACTTGCGGCGTGCTACGTCTATCGCGCCGATCCTGCTCTTGCGAAACATCTGCAGGCCAGAATCCGCGCTCTCTACTAGCGACGTCCCCCCGCTTTCACTAGCGGTCTGATCTAGAGTCCGTGGTTGATGGTAGTGGATGCCAGCTGCCTGGCGTAAGTCGTAGGGGTTAGCCCGCCCAGAACCTTCTTCGGTCGCTCTTCGTTGTATTCCCGCCGCCATGTCTCG
>JAYRUX010000005.1:61510-186958 GCA_041918855.1 Luteimonas sp. | reverse complement strand
CTTTCAGCTTCTATCCGACCAAGAACCTCGGCGCGATCGGCGACGCCGGCGCCGTCGTCGCCGACGACCCCGCGATCGCGGCGCGGGCGCGCGCATTGCGCCAGTACGGCTGGGAGCGGAAGTACGTCAACGCCCTCGCCGGCGGCCGCAACAGCCGGCTCGACGAGCTGCAGGCGCGCGTGCTGTCGCTGAAGCTGCCGCTGCTGGACGGCTGGAACCGGCGCCGCACCGCGATCGCCGCCCGCTATTCGCAGGCCATCCGCCATCCCGCGATCGCGGTGCCGGCGCCGGCGGGCGAGGCCTATGTCGCCCACCTGTACGTCGTGCACAGCGCCCGCAGGGACGCACTGCAGGGCCACCTCGCCGCCGCCGGCGTCGCCAGCGACGTGCACTACCCGCTGCCCGACCATCGCCAGCCCTGCTTCGACGGCCGCTACGCGACGCGGTTGCTGCCGGTCACCGAGCGCCTCGCGGCGACGGCCCTCACCCTGCCCTGCTTCCCCGAGCTCACCGATGCCGAAGCCGACGCCGTGATCGACGCATGCAACCGGTTCTGAGCCCCGCGCTGTCGGTGGTGGTGCCCGTCTACGGCAACGAGACCGGGATCCCGGCGCTGCTGGAGGCCCTGCGCGGCGTGGCGTCGCGCGTCGACGGCGGCTTCGAGGCCGTGCTGGTGGTCGACGGCAGCCCGGACCGCAGCCACGCGCGCCTGTGCGAACTGCTCCCGGCGGCCGGCCTCAACGCCCGGCTGGTCGAACTGACGCGCAACTTCGGGGCCTTCCCCGCCATCCGCGTCGGCCTCGAGAAGGCGCGCGGGCGCGTGATCGCGGTGATGGCGGCCGACCTGCAGGAACCGCCGGACCTGGTGCTGGCCTTCCTCGACCGCCTGCGCGACGACGGTGCCGACGCCGCGTTCGGCGTCCGCGACGGGCGCGCCGACCCGTGGCCGGCGAAGCTGCTTTCGGGGGTGTTCTGGTCGCTGTACCGGCGCTTCGTGATGCCCGACATCCCGCCCGGGGGGGTCGACATCTTCGCCGTCAGCCACCGCTTCCGCGACCGCCTGCTGGCGCTGCGAGAGTCCAACACCAGCCTGCTCGCGCAGCTCTTCTGGCTCGGCGGGCGGCGCGAGTTCGTGCCCTACACGCGGCGCCGCCGCGAGCACGGGCGCAGCGCATGGACCTTCGGCAAGAAGCTCAAGTACCTGTCCGACAGCGTGTTCGCCTTCAGCGACCTGCCGGTGCGGCTGCTGATCGGCGGCGGCCTGCTCGGCCTGCTCACCGCGGTGGTGTTCGGCGTGGTGGTGGTGGCCGCGAAGCTCTCGGGCCTGGTGACCGTGCCCGGCTACGCCGGCACCATCCTCACCATCCTGTTCTTCGGCGCGCTCAACACGCTGGGGCTCGGCGTCGTCGGCAGCTACGCCTGGCGCGCCTTCGAGAACACCAAGGACCGGCCATTGGCGCTGGTCCATTCCGAACTGGCCTTCGGCGAGGACGCCACGTGACCGCATTCGTGCACCCCAACGCGCTCTGCGAGAGCGACGACATCGGCGACGGCACCCGCGTCTGGGCGTTCGCGCACGTGCTGCCGGGCGCGCGCATCGGCGCCGACTGCAACATCTGCGACGGCGTGTTCGTCGAGGGCGATGTCGTCGTCGGCGACCGCACGACGGTGAAATGCGGCGTGCAACTGTGGGACGGCGTGCGCCTGGGCGACGACGTCTTCGTGGGGCCCAACGCGACCTTCAGCAACGACCTGTTTCCGCGCAGCCGCCAGCGCCCGGCGACCTACGCCACCACCGTGGTCGAGGACGGCGCCTCGATCGGCGCCAACGCCACCCTGCTCCCGGGCATCCGCGTCGGCAGTGGCGCGATGATCGGCGCCGGCGCGGTGATCACGCGCTCGGTGCCTCCGAACGCGATCGTGGTCGGCAACCCGGCGCGCATCGTCAGCTACGTGACCGACGTCGAACCGGTGGCCGTCGGCGAGGGCCCCGCGCAGCCGCAGGCCGGCGCGGCGGCCGACGACACCGGCGTGCGCGGCGTGCGCCTGCACGCGATGCCGCGGTTCGCCGACCTGCGCGGCGCGCTCAGCGCAGGCGAGTTCGCGACCGACCTGCCGTTCGTGCCGCAGCGCTATTTCCTGGTGTTCGCGGTGCCGTCGCAGGAGACCCGCGGCGAGCATGCGCACCGGCACTGCCACCAGTTCCTGGTGTGCGTGCACGGCTCGGTGCGCGTGCTGGCCGACGACGGCACCCACCGGCAGGAGTTCCTGCTCGACTCCCCGGCGCACGGCCTGCACCTGCCGCCGATGACCTGGGGCACGCAGTACCGCTACTCGCCCGACGCGGTGCTGCTGGTGCTCGCGTCGCATCCCTACGATGCCGACGACTACATCCGCACGTATGCCGAGTTCCGCGCGCTGGTCGCGCCCGGGCGCTGAGCGGCCGATGCCGCCCCGGGATGCGCACCTGCCGGCGACGGCGCGCGAACATGCGGCCACCGTCCTCCGCTTCCTGGTCGGGGGCGGCCTCAACACCCTGGCCACGCTGCTGGTCTACTGGCTGCTGCTGCGCGTGCTGCACCCGCAGTGGGCCTACGCGGCCAGCTACGCCGCGGGGATCGGCCTGGGCTACCTGATCCACACCGGCTTCGTGTTCCGGACGCGCCGCGGCTGGCGCACCCTGCTGCCGTTTCCGCTGGTCCACGCCGCGGGCTACCTGGTCGGGGCGGCGGTGCTGGCGCTGGCCACCGGCCCCCTGGGCATCGACCCCCGCACCGCGCCGCTGCTGGCGATCGCGGCGAGCCTGCCACTGACGTTTCTCCTCACCCGGCGCCTCCTGCGCGGGCGCCGCTAGCGGGGCGCCCACGGCGCCAAGCCCCGCATCGACGCGAGGCCGGCTAAAATGGGCGTCTTGCGCCCGAGCGATGGCCGCACTCCCAGAAGGAACCCCCGCGAGATGAAGATCCTGGTCGGTTACAAGCGCGTCGTGGACTACAACGTCCGCATCCAGGTCAAGCCGGACGGCTCCGGCGTGGTCACCGACGGCGTCAAGCTGTCGGCCAACCCGTTCGACGAGATCGCGCTGGAAGAGGCGCTGCGGCTGCGCGACAAGGGCATCGCGACCGAAGTGATCGTCGCCACCATCGCCCCCGCCGACGCCCAGGCCCACCTGCGCAACGGCCTCGCGATGGGCGCCAACCGCGCTATCCACGTGGTCTGCGACCAGCCGATCCAGTCGCTGACCGCCGCGCGCGTGCTGCTGAAGCTGATCGAGAAGGAGCAGCCGGACCTGGTGATCCTCGGCAAGCAGGCCATCGACGACGACGCCAGCCAGACCGGGCAGATGCTGGCCACGCTGTGGGGCCGGCCGCAGGCGACCTTCGCCGGCAAGCTCGAGGTCGCCGACGGCAAGGCCACGGTGGAGCGCGAGGTCGATGCCGGCCTGGAAACGCTGGAAGTGGACCTGCCCGCGGTGGTCACCACCGACCTGCGCCTGAACGAGCCGCGCTTCATCAAGCTGCCCGACATCATGAAGGCGAAGTCCAAGCCGATGGAGAGCATCCCGTTCGCCGACCTCGGCGTCGAATCCGGCGACACGCTCACCACCACCGGCTACGCGCCGCCGCCGAAGCGCAGCAAGGGCGTCATGGTCAAGGACGCGGCCGAACTGGTCGCCATGCTCAAGCAGAAGGGGTTGCTCTGATGTCGAACGGTATGCAGGCCAAGGTCCTCATCGTCGCCGAACACCTCGACGGCGCGCTCAACGCGTCCACCGCCAAGTGCGTCGCTGCCGCGCAGGCGCTGTCGCCCGAGGCCATCGACATCGTCGTGCTCGCCGCCGATCCGGCCGCGGTCGCCGCCGAGGCCGCGCAGATCGCCGGCGTCGCCCGCGTGCTCACCGTGGCCAACGAGGCCAACGCGCACGCCATCGCCCAGGTGCTGGCGCCGCAGGTCGCGAAGCTCGCCGACGGCTACAGCCACGTGTTCGGCCCCAGCACCACCTTCGGCAAGGACCTGATGCCGTGCGTGGCGGCGCTGCTCGGCGTCTCCCAGGTCACCGACATCATGGCGGTGGACGGCCCGCACGCGTTCAAGCGCCCGATCTACGCCGGCAACGCCATCATCACGGTGGAGGCCGCGGCCGACCGTCCGGTGGTGGCGACGGTGCGCACCGCGTCGTGGCCGGAGGCCGCGCGCGGCGGCAGTGCGACGGTCGAAGCCGCGACGGTCGACGTCGCCCTGCCCACGCACACCCGATTCGTCGGCCTCGCTGCCGGCAGCACCGACCGGCCCGACCTCCAGAGCGCGAAGCGCGTGGTCTCCGGCGGCCGCGGCGTCGGCTCGGCGGACAACTTCAAGGTCATCTACGACTTCGCCGACAGGATCGGCGCCGCGGTGGGCGCCTCGCGCGCCGCCGTGGACGCCGGCTACGTGCCCAACGAGATGCAGGTCGGCCAGACCGGCAAGATCATCGCCCCCGAGCTCTACATCGCCATCGGCATCAGCGGCGCGATCCAGCACCTCACCGGCATCAAGGACGCGGGCACCATCGTCGCGATCAACAAGGATCCGGATTCGGCGATCTTCGAGATCGCGGACATCGGCCTGGTGGGTGACCTGTTCAAGGTGCTGCCGGAACTGGAAGCCGCCCTTTGACCCAAGCCCCCCGCGCGATGCGGGTGGTGTTCTGGGGGACCAGCGACGCCGGCAAGCCGCGCGTGCGGATCCTGCTGGACGGGCTGCGCGCGAACGGCGTCGAGGTCATCGAGTGCCGCCTCGACCCGTGGCAGGGCATCCAGGACAAGAGCCAAGTCCGCGGCGCGCGGGCTTGGTTACGGCTGCTCGCGCGCATCGCCCTTGCGTATCCGCGCCTCGCCGTCGCCTACCTGCGGCTTCCGCGCCACGACTGGGTACTGCTCGGCTATCCGGCACTCATCGACATCTTCGTGATCAGGCTGCTGGCCTGGCTGCGTCGCACCCCGGTGGCCATGGACTGGTTCCTGTCCGCCTACGACACGATCGTGCTGGACCGCGGGCTGGTCGCCCGCGACGGCATCGCCGCGCGCGCCATCCGCGCGCTGGAGGCGCTCGCGGTCCGGCTGCCCGACCGCGTCTTCATGGACACGGCGGCGCATGCGCGACGCATGGAACAGGTCTTCGGCCTCGTCCCCGGCAGCTGCGGGAGGGTGTGGGTCGGGGCGGAAGTCGATGCGTTCCGCGGATCCGCAGCGCCAGGGCCGAACGTCGCACTGGCGAGTGGCCGGCCGATGCGCATCCTCTTCTACGGGCAGTTCATTCCGCTGCACGGGACGGCGACCATCATCGAGGCCGCGCGGCGCTTGCGCTCGGCCGAGATGGACTGGATCATCATCGGTCGCGGCCAAGACGCGCCGCGGATACGCGCCATGCTCGATGCCGATCCGCTTCCGCGGGTGCACTGGCTCGAGTGGGTGGACTACCTCGAGCTGAAGGACCATATCGCCGATGCCGACGTCTGCCTGGGCATCTTCGGCGCCTCCGACAAGGCAGCCAGCGTGATCCCCAACAAGGCCTTCCAGGTAGTGGCGGCCGGCCGGCCGCTGGTGACGCGGGACTCACCCGCGATCCGCGAACTGCTCCACCATGCGCCGCCCTGCGTGCACCTGGTGCCGCCGGCCGATGGCGCCGCACTGGCGGAAGCGCTGCTTGCACTGCAGTCGGGGCAGGCCGCACCGGCGTGCCCCTGCCACGGCGATCTCGTCCATCGCATCGCCCCCCGGGCGATCGGCGCACAACTGCTGGAACTGCTCCACATGCAACCGAACCGAGGAGCCACACGATGATCAACGACGCGCTGCTGGGGCCAGTGGCCACCGAGCTGGGATGGGTGCCCGCGCCGCGCTACCTGATGCGGCGCGCGCGCGTCCAATCCCTCACCGAAACGCTACCGCGCGGCCGCCTGCTCGAGATCGGGCCCGGCGCCGGCGCCATGCTCATCGAGTTCAGCGCGGCCGGATTCGAGTGCGAGGCGCTCGATTCGTCCGATGTCGCACGCGAACGTGCGAACGCCTTGATCGGGGCGAGCGGCCACAGCATCCCGGTCCACGCCACCCCCGGCGCCGAGTGGGAAGGTCGCTTCGATGTCGTCTGCGCCTTCGAGGTGCTCGAGCACATCGAGGACGACCGGGCGGCGCTAGCGCAATGGGCGTCCTGGCTCAAGCCTGGCGGCCGCCTGCTCATGTCCGTGCCTGCGCACATGAAGCTGTGGACGGCGCGCGACGAGTGGGCGGGCCACGTCCGCCGTTACGAGCGCAACGAACTCCGCGAGGTGTTCGGAAAGGCGGGCCTGGAGATCGAGGACTTCGAATGCTATGGCTTCCCGCTGACCAATCTCAGCGAATGGGTCAGTGCGCCGATCTTCGCGCGCAACATCCATCGTGGCAGCGAAGACGCCCGCGAAGACAGGCAGAAGAACAACGACCGCAGCGGCATCGACCGCGGCGCGGACATGAAGCTCTTCCCGCTCGTGAGTTCGTGGCCGGGGAAGATGGCCGTGCGGACGTTCGCGACAGTCCAGAACGCGTTCCTCGGCACCGACCTCGGCAGCGGATACGTGGTGAAGGCGCGCCGCCCCTGACACCCCGGGCCGTCCGCCGCCGCGCCGCGCCGATGGCGCGCCATTCCTCCGCCACCGCGGCCATGGCACGGGTCGCCCGCGCCTGCCACGCCCAGGCTCGCATCCGATGAAGCGATGGCTCCGCCTCCTGGGCACGCTGCTCGCCCTCGGGGCCGCCTGGTTCTTCATCCAGCAGGCAGCGGTCACCTGGAATAGCGTCGACTTCGGGCGCCTGCTTTCCTGGCAGACGGCACTCGGGGTGGCCGCGATGCTGGTCCTCTACCTTGCGCAGATCCCCATCGCCGCCACCGCGTGGCGGCTGATCCTCAGGGACCTTCGGATCGACATCCCGTGGCGGAGCAGCTATGCGGTCATCGCGATGACCCAGTTCGGCAAGTACCTGCCAGGCAACGTCGCGCAGCACATCGGACGCGTCGCCGTCGCACGCAGGTACGGCGCCGACCTGCCGCGACTAACCCTGTCGCTGGTCTACGAAAACTTGATCGCCCTGCTCGTCGGGGCGCACATCACGGCGGTCATGCTGCTCTGGAATCCGGCACCCGAGCTGGAGCAGTGGCTTCCCAGCGCGTATCGGCGTCCACTCGTGGCCGCGGTGACGGCCGCGGCGATCGCTGGCTTCCTCATCCTGCCGCGGCTCGTCGACTGGATACAGTCCAGGCGCATGGCGGCGCCCGCGGCCGCCTACCACCTCTCCATCCGCAACGGACTCGCCTGCTACGCCCTGTTCGTGGTGGCCTTCATGACCCTGGGACTTGGCTTCACGCTGCTCGCCGATGCCGTTTCCTCGACCGGGCGCGTGCCGTTCGTGGTCCTGGGCGGGGCCTTCGCGGCCGCGTGGATCATCGGGCTCCTGGTCCCTGGCGCGCCGGCCGGACTGGGCGTGCGCGAAGGCGTCCTGCTGGTCCTGGTATCGCCGGTGATGGCGCAGGCCGACGGCATCGCGGCGATCGCGCTGCTACGGCTGGTGACCACCCTCGGCGACCTGCTGCAGTTCCTGTATGGATCGTGGCGGATGCGTCGCGAGGCCGCGGCCGTCTAGCAGCCGCGACCTGCGGCCTGCCGCGCCGTCAACGTTTCAGTGCGACGCCGGTGCGTGCGTCCAGATCGGCAGCCTCGACACCGGGCGCCACTTCCACGACCACCAGGCCGTCCGGCGTCACGTCGAACACCCCCAACTCGGTTATGACCCGGTCCACCACCCCGACGCCGGTCAGCGGCAGCGTGCATTCGCGCAGGATCTTGTGGCTGCCATCCTTCGCGCTGTGCTCCATCAGCACCACCACGCGCTTGACCCCGGCCACCAGGTCCATGGCGCCGCCCATGCCCTTGACCATCTTGCCCGGCACCATCCAGTTCGCCAGGTCACCGGTGTCGGTGACCTGCATCGCGCCGAGGATCGCCAGGTCGATGTGGCCGCCGCGGATCATGGCGAACGAATCGTGGCTGCCGAAGTAGCTCGCGCCGGGGCGCGCGGTGACGGTCTGCTTGCCGGCGTTGATCAGGTCGGCGTCGACTTCGTCCTCGCTCGGGAACGGGCCGATGCCCAGCAGCCCGTTCTCGGACTGCAGCCAGACATCCATGCCTTCAGGGATGTAGTTGGCGACCAGCGTCGGCAGGCCGATGCCGAGGTTGACGTAGGCGCCGTCGGTGAGCTCCTGCGCGGCGCGCCGCGCCATCTGCTCGCGGTTCCAGGCCATCAGTTGCCCCCCTGGCGCACGGTGCGCTGTTCGATGCGTTTTTCCGGCGTCGCGTTGACCACGATGCGGTCGACATAGATGCCCGGCAGGTGCACGTGGTCGGGATCGATGTCGCCCACCTCCACCAGTTCCTCGACCTCGGCGACGCAGACCCGGCCGGCCATGGCGCAGGCCGGATTGAAGTTGCGCGCGGTCTTTCGGAACAGCAGGTTGCCGGAGCGGTCGGCCTTCCACGCTTTCACCAGCGAGACGTCTGCGCGCAGCGCGGTTTCCATCACGTAGTGCTTGCCGTCGAATTCGCGCGTTTCCTTGCCCTCGGCGACGATCGTGCCGTAGCCGGTCGCGGTGAAGAACGCCGGGATGCCGGCGCCGCCCGCGCGCAGGCGCTCCGCCAGCGTGCCCTGCGGGTTGAATTCGAGCTCCAGCTCGCCCCCCAGGTACTGGCGCTCGAACTCCCTGTTCTCGCCGACGTACGACGAGATCATCTTGCGGATCTGCCGGGTCTCCAGCAGCTGGCCCAGCCCGAAGCCGTCGACGCCGGCATTGTTCGAAATCACGGTGAGGCCCTTGGCGCCGCTGTCGCGCAGGGCCGCGATCAGCGCCTCGGGGATGCCGCAGAGGCCGAAACCGCCGACGGCGAGGGTCTGGCCATCGGCGACGATGTCGCGCAGGGCGTCGGCAGAGGACGGGAACACCTTGCCGTCGCGCAGGGCAGCTGTTGGCATGTCGCAACCACCGTGGAGAATGGAGCCGCCATTCTACGCGGTGCAACGTGCAACCACACGGCAGCCCGGCCCGGTGGCGCGGTACCCTACCGCGGGCAACGAACGGGAACGCCATGACTCACCATTCTGTCGCGACATCACCCAGTGAGGCTGCGGAACCGGCCGCGCGCGCACCGACGTCGGCATTGCCATGAGTACCGTCATCGCCCCGGGCGCGGCGCACGAGGTCTTGGACGGGCGGAATGATCCCGGATGGCGCGACTTCGCACTGGCCGTCGTGCTTGCCGCCTTCTTCTTCGCCAGCGCGTGGAACTCGCTGATCAACATCCCGCTGGGCGAACCGCCGGACGAGTGGGCGCATCTCACCTACGTGCACGAAATCGCAGTGGAGGGCCGCCTGGTCCCTGACTATGCCGGGTCGCAGATCCTCACCTCGCGAAGCAGTCCGAACTACCTGAAGCACCCGCCGCTCTACTACAGCGCGCTGGGGCTTGCCGGGCGTGCATTCGGATGGGATCCCGTGCGCGACTACCGGGTGTACCGCGGAATCAGTGCAGCGATGGCCGCGCTCGGCGTCCTGCTGTGGGTGCTGGCCGGTCGGGCGATCGGGCTTGCGCCGCTGAAACTCGTCGTCATGGTTGCCGCGCTCGCCGCGATCCCGATGTTCCCGTTCCTGGCAGGCAGCATCAACAACGACAACCTGGCGTACCTGGGCGTGGCCATGGCCAGCCTGGCCCTGACGCGCCTGCACCAGTGGCCGAGGGCTGCCTACGTCCTGGGCGCCGCCGGGGTCGTCGTGACCATGTTGACCAAGGCGACGGCAGCAGTCTTCCTCTCCATGTTCCTCCTCGCGTGGGCAGCCGGGCAATGGAGGCATCCCGGCAGCGTGCTGCGGAGTCGCAGGTTCCTCGCGGCCATGGGATCCGCCGCCGTGCTTGTCGCGGGCTACTACGCTTTCACCCTGGCTGCCTACGGCAGCGTGCTTCCCGTCGCGGGGGGTCTCTACGAGCAGAAGGCGCCGGCCGAGGCGGTGGCGATCGGTCCATTCGCCCTCGAGTTCGCGCGATCGATGCTTCGGCGCCTGCCCGTGATCATGTCGCACGACTCGCTCGACCCGTTGGGGCCGGTGCTCGGCAAGGTCTTCTGGATCATGCTGGCAGCGCCGCTCGCTGCCTGGCTGCTGAGTCGCCGCGGCCGCGCAACCAGTCCGGTCGCGCCCGTGGCGCGCGCGTTCCTGCAGGCGCTCGCGGTCACGCTTCTGGTCCACCTCGTGATCGTATGGGACGGCTACAACAACACCGGTGTCGCCGCGGGCATGCAGCCCCGCTATTACAGCTACGCATTGCCCGGGCTCTTCATGTTCTGCTTCGCCGTTGCCGGGAGGGGGCGTATCGCGTCCGGCGCGTTCCTGATCTTCTCGCTCTCCGTCGCCCTGCTCGTCGCAGCAGCGCCACCCAAGACAGCGCGCATGCAGGAATCCGCCCGCGCAGCTGCCCAGAGCATCGTGGACTCGCCACTCCGGTATGCGGAAGGCGCCACGGCTGTCGTGGATGCCCAGATGGAGGTTGCCCCGGGCAGGGCCGGACACCTCGACACCCTGGCGATCACCGGCGGTACGGGCACCGCCAGCGGCTGGGCAGTCGACAAGGCCGATTCGAGCCCCGCGCGCGGCGTCTACGTGATGATCGGCACACGCTTGATCGGAAGCGCTGAAACCGGTTTCGCCCGGCCGGACGTGGCGAGGGCGCTCGGTGCGCCTGCCGCCGCCTCCGCCGGTTTCAAATTCCGGATCGAGGGGTTGCCCCCGGGAACCGACGCCTGCGACGTCCGGTTGGCGGCCGAGCAAAGTGATGGCACTCTTGTGCTCCTGCCGAATTCAGCCTGCCCGGCCACATCGCCATGAACGGCCCTGCCGCCGGACGCACTGGCGGCACGACCCGCTGCTCCGACACCACTCCGCCACTGCACCGGGAATCCGGCGTCACGGCAATCGGAGACTGGAGCCGGGCTTGCGGGTCCGGCACCGGCTCCCGCTCCCAGACGAAACCATGAAGCTCATCATCCAGATTCCGTGCCTCAACGAAGAAGGCACGCTCGCGATCGCAATCAATGCACTTCCCCGCGCGGTCGCCGGGTTCGATGAGGTGGAATGGCTGGTCATCGATGACGGCTCGACCGACGGAACGGCGTCCCTCGCCCACCAGCTCGGCGTCGACCACGTCATCCGGCACCCGGCCAACCGCGGGCTTGCGACCGCCTTCATGACCGGCCTCGAAGCGTGCCTGCGGCTCGGTGCCGACGTGATCGTCAACACCGACGCCGACAACCAGTACGAGGCCGATGACATTCCGCTGCTGACGGCGCCGATCATCGCGGGCAAGGCCGACCTGGTGATCGGCGCCCGCCCCATCGACGAGACCGAGCATTTCTCGTGGATCAAGAAGAAGCTGCAGCGGCTCGGGAGCTGGGCGGTGCGCATGGCGAGCCGCACCGACGTGAGCGACGCCCCCAGCGGCTTCCGCGCGATCAGCCGCGAGACCGCGATGCGGCTCAACGTCTTCAATCCCTACACCTACACCCTCGAGACGATCATCCAGGCCGGGTTGAGCAACCTGCGGGTCGTGTCGGTGCCGATCCGCACGAACGAGGACCTGCGGCCGTCGCGGCTGGTGAAGAGCATCTCCAGCTACGTGCGGCGTTCGCTGGTGACGATTCTCCGGATCCTGGTCATCTACAGGCCGATGGCCTTCTTCTTCTGGCCCGGGGTGCTGCTCATCGGCACCGGCTCCGCGCTCGCGGTGCGATTCCTGTACTTCTACGTGACCGGCTCGGGTGGCGGGCACGTCCAGTCGCTGGTCTTCGCGACGCTGTTCATCATCCTGGGCGCGCTCATGTTCATGATCGCGCTGATCGCGGACATGATCACCGTGAACCGGAAGCTGCTGGAGAGCATCGACCTCCGCCTGCAGCGGGCGGAGTTGGCGTCGGCGTCGAACGCCGCGGCTGCGCGCCTTGGCGATCCGGTGATCGCGGACGCCTGAGCAACGGGGCCCCGGGACGTTGCCCGCCCGGGGTCCAGGGCACTCAGCGTACGCTGACCCGACGTGCGGTCACGCAGGCCACCTGCGGGGTTGCGCTGTCCTGCACGATGGCCAGGACGTAGTCCCCCGCCACGACCGGGCCGAGACTGGCAACGACATCGAACCCTGCGTCGGCGAGTCCGGGGGATGCCAGGGCCTCCGCCACGTCGCCACGTGGCTGCCCGGCACTGGCCGGCGCACCGAACGCCTCCTTGCCGAGCAGGACGATGCTGAAGGACGCCGGCGTCCGCTTGGCGGCGTCGGCGGCCCAGCCGCGGATGGCGATGTCGCTCCCGGCCTGCACCGTCACCGGACCGGCGGCGGCGAGCTGACCGTTGATGGTGTCGACCGCACAGGCGGCCTTTGCCGCGGTTGCCGCGTCCGGCGCCGTCACCGGCGCGAACGTGGTGGTCGCCGCACGCGGCGGCGCGGCGGGCTCGGCCGGCGCGGTCGGCTGTGCGGCCGGCGCATCGTTCGCTGGGTCCTGCCGCTCGCAGGCGGTCGATACGGCGGCGATGGCGGCCGCCAGCAGGGCGAACCTGAGGCTCTTCATCTGATTCCTGTCTCCTGGATGTTGTAGCGCCAAGGCAGGACGTCCCTGCCCGTTTCGCTGCGGATTCTACAGGCTGCCGGCGGCCGCGCCCGCCGCGTGGCCAGCGCATGCCTCCAGCTCGCGAAGGCGCGTCTGCACGTCCGCGTGGGCCGTGGAGTCCATGACCCCGGCCAGGGTCGCCCAGAGCGCCCCGGGGGAGAAGCATCGCTGCGCGTACTCCTGCGCGCGGCGCGAGCGTTCGAGCCAGGCGGCCTCGTCATCCAGCAGCTCGACAACTTTCGCCGCCATCCCTTCGGCATCGTCCGCGGCCGCCAGGAAGTCCGCGTCCTGCAGGCCCTGCTTGCCGACGGACGTGGTCACGCATGGCACCCCGTGGAACATGGACTCGACGATCTTTCCCTTGACGCCCGCACCGAACCGCAGCGGCGCCACGACCACGCGGGCAGCCCGGTAGTGCTGCACCAGGACCTCCTCGGACACCTGCCCCGCGACGACGATGCCGGGCCCGGCCAGCGCACGCACCTCGGGCGGTGGAGCGCCGCCGACGAGCACGAGCCGGATTCCCGGCCGCGCGGCCATGATCCGCGGCCATGCTTCCACGGCGAACCATGTCACCGCATCGACGTTCGGGGCATGCACGAAGCTGCCTACGAACAGGATGTCCCCTCGCGCCGCGAGTTCCTCCGCCGCGACCGGGGCCAACGGGCGATCGGACGCGAAGAGCGGCACCGTGATCGCCCGCACCGGGCGGTCCGCGTCATGCGTCGCCGTGCGCACCTCGGCGGTCTCTTCAGCCGATGGATAGAGCACCACGTCGCTGTCGCGCCAGATCCGCTCCTCCATTTCCCGGACCGCCACCGACTGCGCGAGCAGCGCCGGGTCGCCCGTGATTGCGTGGTTGCGGGCGATTCGCAGGTGGTGGATGTCGTGCCCGTAGAACAGCACAACCGCACCGGAATGGCGGCGGAGCGGCCCGAGCACGTCGCGCGCCACGAGGGGACGGCTTGCGACCACGTAATCGAAGTAGCGCCCGTGCGTCGCGATCCAGTCCTCGAAGGCCGTGTCGTCGACCCCCGCGCCGAAGACTTCGATGCCATGTGCGCGCAGGGCATCTGCGTACCCCGGATCATCGCCCTCGCGGTGCGCCCAGAACTTCACCTTGAAGCCATGGGTGCACAGCACGCGAAGCAGTTGCCAGATTGCGCGGGACCCCGCGTCCCGGTCGGGTTGCGGCGGATAATGGTCCACCACGAGGACGCACTTGTTGAGCTGCGAACGGTCGCGCGCGAGGAAGAAGTGCGCACCGCGCGGGAGCTGTTCCCGGCCGAGGGCCTCGGTCCACTCTCCGGTCGGCAGCGCCGGCTCCTGCAGCTCCGGCGGCACGATGCCGTGCACGAGGACGGCGGCCGACGGTTGCAGGCATACCCGCAGCCCCGCCCGCCTGACGCGGAACGCGAGGTCGCAGTCGGCGTCCCGTCCGGGGCGATACCGCGCATCGAAGCCACCGATGGCCCGCCAGACGGTCGTCGGGGCGAGCACTGCGCGCGAGACCACGTCCACCTCGCGCGCCGCCGTGCGCGCGTGGGCAGCCGCCGGCTCCCCGCGCCCCAGCGGGGTGAGCGCGCCGTCGGCCCAGAGGACCGCCCCGTCCTCGACGAGCGTCCCGTCCGCCTGCAGCAACCGCGCGCCGGCCAGGCCGCAGCCGGGCAGGAGGGCGAAGGCCTGCAGCAGCGCAGCGAGCCAGCCCGGGCGCACCTCGCTGCAGGAATCGAGGACATGCACATATTCGCCCCGCGCCGATGCCAGCGCCGCGTTGACCGGATGCCCTGCGCCTGCCGATGCGTCCGCGGGCTGGAAACGCAGGCCGGGCACGTGCGCGAAACGGAGCATCTCCTCGAGGCCGGAATCGTCGACCAGGACAACCTCGGCCGGGGTGGGGTCCCCGCTTGAGGCGATCGACTGCAGGCAGGCCGCGGCGCGGTCGAAGTCGCCGCTGGCCGTCACCACGATGGTCACCTGCGGATCGTCGTGCACGGGCAATTCGAGGCCCAGGATCGGTATGTCGCGCCTGCAGGGCGCCGGTTCGCCCGCCGGCGCGTCCAGGGCCCCGAGCATGGCCAGGGCGGCAGCAACCGCAGGCACGTCCTGCCGCGCCGTCGATGGCGACACAGCCGGCGGTTCGAGTGCGGGTCGCTCCACCGCCGGCGGGCGGGGCGACTCCGACCGGCGCAGGGCCCGCGTCCAGCGCCAGCTGCGGGATGCCAGCACCGCATCCATCCAGCGCTCCCGTTGTTCGATTGCATCCTCCGCTGCCGACAGCGCGCGCGCCTGCAGCAGGGATCCGGCGGCCTGCGTCGCCATCTCGCGCGCCTGCGCATCGGCATGGGCCAGCAACTCCCGGATGATGCCGGCCGCCTGGTCGCGCGCATGCTGCAGCCGCGCCACCTCGGCCTGCAGGGACGCGCTCCAGATCGAATCCTCTTCCCGTCTTAGCGCCATTGCGGCGAGCCGCGCTTCGACCGATCCCAGTTCCTGCCGCAGCGAGGCCATGTGCGCCGCATGCCCGGCCGCCCCGAGGTTCGCCTGGTGCAGCAGACCCGCGATGCGCACGGTCTCGGCGTGCGCCTCGCCGGTGGCCGCCGCAGCGAGGTTGCGCTGGTGACGCAGCGTAGCGACTTCCTCCAGCGATTCCGCGAGCGCCGCGTCGCGAAGCGAGCCTGCACTGTCGGTGGTCAGCGCGAGGTCGTAGATCTCGTTGGCCGGCAGGCACACCGCGTCGCCGGGCACCAGGTCCTCGCGGGACAGGGGCACGATGCGGGCCGATCCGAGCCCGCCGTCCGGAGCATTCCGGCTCCGGCTCAGGCCGACGTAGATGTGGTGGGCGCCGAATGCAAGGCCGCGCGCGTAGCCCCCCATCGCCACCTCATGCTCCAGGACGTAGTCGCGGTACGCGTGCACCGCGTGCGCTTCCGAGTCGCACAGCCACAACAGCCCGTCGAACGACCGGAGCGTATGCGGCTGCGACAGCCCGCTGATGAGGACCTCGCCGGTCTCCAGGTCGAACACTTCGCCGGCGCCACGGGTGCGACCCTTGTAGCCGCGGTGGGTGTCGAAGCGGCCGAAACGGCTCGCCAGCAGACGACCGCCGTGCACGCAGATCGAGTTGAGGTGCTGTGAGTCCGGCTCGCCGGGCTGTGTCCAGCGGCGAAGTTCGGCGAAGCTGCCCGCGTCGAGCTCGAGCACGGTATTGGACTGGGTGGCGACGATGTAGAGCCGTTCGCCATGCCGGAGCACGTCGTGAAGGTCGAGCGACTCCGACGTCAGCAGCACGCGCTCCACGGCCGGCGCGCGGACGTAGCGCAGCTCGGCAAGGCCCTCCGCCTGCCGGGCCCACAGGAACCCGTCGGGTACGGGGGCGATGGCCGTGGTGTCGATCTCCGACAGGCGCCTCACCTCTGCGCCGTCGACGAGGAAAACGCCGCCACCGTTGACCGATGAAGCGAGAAGCCGGTCGCGCAGCAAGGCCATCGATGTCACTCCATCGCGCTGAGGTGGCCGCGCGCGGCGTCCACGGAAAATGCCGCCTCCATGTCGGCGATGCCTTCGGCATGATTGCGCTCCCCGCTCACCGTCAGGATGATCGAGTCGACGCGACGGTCGATGGCGTGCACTTCGGTGCCGTCCTCATCCAGCCTGGACACGCCGACGGTGAAGAAGTATTGCCCCGGAAGGAGCGCGCACCGCAGGTCGAAGACCGCCGTGACCAGTGTCCCGGCGGCGCAGGCGTACAGGTTCCCGCTCGACACCAGCGTGTTCGAGCTGTAGAGCACCTGTCCGGTCACCATGCAGATGCGCACGCCGAAGATCAGGCGGTCCAGCGCTTCCGGGAAGTGGTAGCGGACATGGATCCGGAACGGCTCGCGCTGGGGCACCAGCGGCCCGTAGCCGAAGCCGCTGGCGACGAGGAAATCGCACGTCCGCGCGCGTCCATTGCCCAGGCGCGTCTCGTCGCGGTTGTAGCCCGGGCGGTTGGAAAACAGGTCGCGACCGTCCAGCGCGAGGAACTCCTCGAGCTCGTCCTGCTCGACCGGCTCCTCCGTCGCATGGCTCGGCTCCGGAACGTGCGTGGCGTCCGCGGCGGCGTGTTCGCCGAAGATCACCTTGATGTATTCCTTGACCGCCGACTGCGCATCGCCGTCGTACACGAGCCTGCCCGAGTCGAGCACGATGCCCCGCTCGCAGAGCTGCAGCACGGTATCGACCGAATGCGTCACGAAAAGCAGGGTGCAGCCCTCTTCGCGCATTTCCTCGATGCGCTTGAAGCACTTGCGCTGGAAATAGATGTCGCCGACGGACAGCGCCTCGTCGACGATGAGCACGTCGGGATCCGTGTGCACCGCCACCGCGAACGCCAGCCGCAGGAACATGCCGCTCGAGTACGTCTTGACCTGCTGGTCGAGATGCCCGCCGATCTCCGCGAACGCGATGATCCGGTCCATCCGCTCGGCGATCTGCCGCGACGACAGCCCGAGCAGGCTGGCGTTGAGATGGATGTTCTCGCGCCCGGTGAACTCCGGATTGAAGCCCGCACCGAGTTCGAGCAGCGCCGCGATGCGCGCCGACACCCGCAAGCTCCCCGCGCTCGGCTGCAGGATCCCGGAGATGATCTGCAGCAACGTCGACTTGCCCGATCCGTTCCTGCCGATGACGCCGATCGCCTCGCCCCGCGAGACGTCGAAACTGACGTCGCTGAGCGCGTTGAACTGCCCGCCGACGTCCATGTTCGGGAACAGCGCGTGGGCCAGCGCATGCGAAGGCTTGTCGAACTTCGGATAGGACTTGCCGACGCCGCGCAAGCTCAGGATCACCTCAGAGGACATCCGCGAAGCTCCTGCTGGTGCGCCGGAACCACGCGTGGGCGAGGTGGACCGCGACGAGTCCGGCGCCCGTGGCGACCAGCAGCCCGCGCCAGTCCGGCGACCGGTTCCAGAGCGCCACGTCGCGCATCTGGTCGATGAAGAACGTGAGCGGATTGAGGTGGAAGATCGTCTGGTAGTGCGCCGGGAGCGTGTCCACCGGCACGATCGCCGACGACAGGAAGAGCATGGCCGTCGCGATCACCGGGGTCGCCTGGCTGATGTCGCGGACGAACACGCCAAGCGAGGCGAAGACCCACGACACCGCGACCGTCATCAGCACCAGCGGCACGATGACGAACGGCACCAGCACGATGCGTGGCGAGAACTCGCCGAACACCACCAGGTTCAGGAGCACGAACACCACCAGGTTCATGCACATGTGGAAGAGCGCGGCGAGCACCACCGACCACGGAAGCACGTGGAGCGGGAACACCACGCGCTTGACGTAGTTGGCGTTCTCGATCATCAACCGCGGCGATCGCGTAAGGCATTCGGCGAAGAAGCCGTGGGTCAGGATGCCCACGAACAGCACCATGCCGAACGCAGCGGTGTCGCCGGAGGCCTGGTTCCATCGCGCGCCGAGGATCTTGCCGAACGCGACCGTGTAGACGACGAGCATCAGGAGCGGGGCGACCAGCGCCCAGAGCAGGCCGAAATCCGCCCCGCGGTAGCGACCCAGGATGTCGCGCCGCGTCAGCTCGCGGGTGAGGTCCCGATGCCTGCCGAAGACGTCGAACGGCGCGGCCGCGAACGCTGCGGCGCGCCGGAGGACACCGCGGGAACGCTCTGCTTGGTTCATTGGGGTGATGCCTGGGAGCGGCCCGACGGCATCGCCGAGCGGCCGGATTCTGCGCCGCGCGGGCACGGATCGCTCATGGTCGGAGGTCCATCTGGAGCCTGGATTCTAGCATCGGGCGGCGATCGTCCAGACGTCGCCGCCTATCCGCGCGTGGCGCCGCCGGAGGTCGTGGGTCGCGGCTGCGCACCCGTGGCCACCCCCTCCCCGGCCCACGAGCGCGGTGGGAAGGCGAGCGTGAAGGGGGCGTGCTCCAGGCTGAAGTTCGGGTTGTAGAACGGGTCCTCCTCGAGAAGGCGACCCCAACGCTCCTTCATGAAGCGTTCCTCGCGCTTGAAGCGCGCGATCTTCTCCGGGGTGTTCTCGTAACCGCGGCTGGCGGATTCATGGTGGTACAGCTCGGCGAACGGCGTCCACAGGTTGCGGTAGCCCGCCTCGCGCACGCGCAGGCAGAAGTCGACGTCGTTGAACGCGACCATGAGTCCTTCGTCGAGGCCGCCGACTTCCGCGAAGACCGACGCGCGCACCAGCATGCAGGCGGCGGTGACCGCGCTGAGGTTCTGGACCAGGCCGGCCCGGTGCTTGTCGCCGGGATAACCGCGCAGCGCGCCGACGTAGCAATGTCCGGCGACGCCGCCGATGCCGAGGATGACACCGGCGTGCTGGATACGGTCGTCGGGGTAGTACAGCATCGCGCCGACCACGCCGATCTCCGGGCGCAGCGCGTGCGATGCCATTTCCCGCAGCCATCCGCGGCTGATGACCTCGATGTCATTGTTGACGAGGCCGAGGACCGTCCCCCGCGCCAGCCGCGCGCCATGGTTGTTGATCGCGGAGAAGTTGAAGGGCTGGTCGAACGGCTCCACGCGAACGATCGGGTGCCCGCGCAGGCTGTCGAAGTACTCGAGGGTGGCGGGTTCGCGCGAACCGTTGTCCAGGATGAGTATTTCGTAGCTCGGGTAATCGGTCTTGCGCAGGATCGAATCCACGCACTGCTTCAGCAGCTTCAGGCCGTCGCGCGTGGGGATCATCAGCGTGACCAGTGGCGCCGGCTCGGGAAGCGCGTGTGCGATCCGGTAGTAGCCGCTGTACCCCGGCATCTCTTCGACCCGTGCCCCCGCTCCGGTCCGCTCCAGGTGGCTCTGCAGCGCCTCGAGCGCGGCCGTGTGGGCATAGCTCTTCTCGCCGGGGGCGAGCGCCGTGGAACCCTTGATCATCCGCCAGTGGTACAGCACCTTCGGGATGTGCCCGATCTGGTCGCGCTCCAGGACTTCGCTCACCCGCAGCGTGAGGTCCCAGTCCTGCGCGCCCTCGACGCCCGGACGGAACCGGCCCACCTGTTCGACCAGCGCCCGCTCGTAGACCCCCAGGTGGCAGACGCAGTTCTGCGACAGGAACAGGTCGGGATTCCAGTCCGACTTGAAGTACGGATCCGATCGCACGCCGTCCTCGTCGATCTTGTCCTCGTCGCTGAACAGCATCCGCCAGCGCGGGTGCGCGTCCAGCGCCTTCGCGCATTCCAGCAGCGCCCGCGGCGACAGCGCGTCGTCATGGTCGAGCAGGGCCACGTAGTCGCCGGTGGCAAGGTCCAGGGCACTGTTGGATGCATGCGAGATATGGCCATTGCGCTCGCGGATGACCACCTTCACCCGCGGGTCGCGACGCGCGTACTCCTCGAGCACCGCGCGGACGTGCGGAGCGGGCGAAGCGTCGTCGGCGAGGCACAGTTCCCAGTGCGGATACACCTGCGCCAGGACGCTCTCGATGCACGCGCGCAACCACCGTTCCGCCGGGTTGTAGACCGGCACGATCACCGAGAAGACCGGGTGCCGCCCCAGGCCTTCCATCGCCGCGCTCGCGAGCTGCAGGGCCTCTTCGCTGCTGTCTTCGTAGAAATCGAGCCAGATGTTGTAGTCCGACTGCTGCGACCCCGTCGGTTCCGTCGCATATGCCTCGTACATCCGTTCCGCCATCGAGCGGGGACCCCCGGTGAGCAGCGCCCACGCGAGCGTTCCCAGCAACTGCCCCCGCGCAAGGCCATGCGTGCGCGCCAGCAACCCCTCGAGCATGAACTTCGCCGCCGGCAGTCGACCGACGCGACGCAGGGTCAGGCGCGTGAGCCGGAACTCGCTGGGGAGCACCGACGGGTCGAAGCGGAGCCGGTCGACATCCGTGTTGAAGCGGACCAGCGTGTGCACCCGGTGCCGCCCCAGGCGCGCCTGCGCGAGCGGCAGGACGATCTTCTCGCCTTCCACGAAATGACCGCGGCCGTAGTCCGGATAGAAGCACGGGTCGTGGATCGACCCTCGCAGCACCTCGAGCTCCAGTTCCACCTCGTACCACCCGCCCGGCAGGCGGCCGGTGCCCCACCGGCAATCGAATGCGGGATCACTGCCGTGGGCCACCCAGGCGCCGGGCGGCTGGCCGTTGGCGACGAAGATCTGCGACGTCGGCGTGACCCGCAGTTCGATATCCGCGTTCATGGTGTTGCAGGCCTTCTTGTTGGATGGCGGGCAGCGCGATCGACGCGCCGCGGCCGAGGGGGCGAGGTCATGGCTGTCGGCGGGTCGGACACGCCTGCGCCCGGAGCTGGTCGCACCACGACGCCAGGGTCATGCGCGGGGGATCCGCGCGCATGAATGCCTGGCCGACGACGAGAGACAGGTTGGGATTATAGGACGGGTCGGCGGGCAGCCGTCGGTGCCACCGCGCCTGCATGGCCTCCACCTCCCGCTGGAACCGCCTCTGCTTTTCCGGGGTGTCCTCGGCGCCGCGGCTGGCCGACTCGTGGTGGTACAGCTCCGCGAAGGGCGTCCACACGTTGCGGTAGCCGAGATCGAGCAGCTTCAGGCAGAAATCGATGTCGTTGAACGCGACCTGCAGGCTCTCGTCGAGCCCGCCTGCCTCCAGGTACACATCGCGCCGGACGAGCAGGCACGCGGCCGTCACCGCCGAGACCGCGTGCGCGAGCGATGCGCGGCCGTGGTCGCCGGGCGCACCGCGCGGCGCATGCGCGAACGCATGGCCGGCCACGCCACCAAGGCCCACCACCACGCCCGCGTGCTGGATGGTGTCGTCGGGGTAGTACAGCATCGCGCCGACGGCACCCACTCCGGGGCGGGCCGCATGCTGGACCATGCGCTCGAGCCAGTCCGGGGAGATGACCTCGACGTCGTTGTTGACCAGCCCGACGATGGCACCGTCGACGGCGGCCACGGCCGAATTGCAGATCGCCGAATAGTTGAACGGCTTGTCGTGCGGGATCACGCGGATGCGCGGACTCCCGTCCAGCGTTGCCAGGTACGCCAGCGTCGCGGGCTCGACGGACTGGTTGTCGACCACGATGATCTCGTAGTCGGGATACGTCGTCAGCGCGCGGATGCTCTCGACGCACCGCTCGAGCAGAGGCAGGCGGTCGCGGGTCGGGATCACCAGGCTCACCTTCGGCAAGGGCTCCGGCAATGGCCAGAGGATCTCCCGCCCCCATTCGCCCCCGCGCGCCCCGATGCCCGCCCCCGGGAAGGCATCGAGGAGATGTTCCGCCAGCGCGCGTTCCGCCACCGGTTCCCGGCGGCGTCCCGCGACGACATCCTGGGAATGCGCCAGCACGAGGGGCACGTGGCAGACCCGCGCCGGTGCCATGCGCGACAGGCAACGCAACAGCAGGTCCGCTCCAGGCGCACCGCCCAGCGTGTCGCGCACGCCGCCTGCGTCGCGCACGAGGTCCATCGACAGCAGCACGAGCGGGCCCAGGAAGTCCTGCGCCAGGAAGAGTTCGGGATTGAACTCCGGCTTGAAATACGGGTCCACGCGCCGACCCGCTTCCAGCCGGTCGGAATCGGAATAGGCCGCGACCGCACCGTCGCGGGTGGACAGCGCGTGCACGCTGGCCAGCAGCGCGTGCGGCGCCAGCACCGGGGCCTGGTCCAGGATCGACAGGTAGTGGCCACGTGCCGAGGCCACGACGGCCGCGACGCCGTCCCCGGGTGGCGTACGCCGCACGCGGGCATCCTTTTCGACATGCGCCGCGGCGACTTCGGCGACGCCCGGCCGCAGGTCCGCCTCGCCCTGCACCAGGTGCAGCTCCCAGTCCGGATACAGTTGCGCGACGATGGACTCGATGCACGTCTGCAGCGCGCCGGCATCCCGACCATCGACCGGGAGCACCAGCGTGACCAGCGGACGCAGCGGCAGCTGTGCCACCGCGTCGCGCAGTTGCCGCGCCTGGTCCGCGCTGAGCGCGTCGTACTTTTCGATCCATTGCGCGTACGCCGGGCCTTGGCTTGCCGGAACCGCTGCAGCGATGCCGGCTGCGGGCCCGAGGAGCGCATCCGCGCCCAGCGTGCAGGCGATGCGGTAGGCCTCTGCGACGATCGCGCCGCGATCGTCACCGGACGCATCCAGCTGGCGCTGCAGGGCCAGCAGCACGGCTTCCGCCTCGCCCACCGGCTCCAGGAGGACGTTGTCGACGCGGAAATCCCCGCTCCGCGCGACGGGATCGAAGCGCGCCGGCCGGTCGCCGGGCTGCAGCCACGTCAGCAAGGTCCAGCGCCCGTCGGCCCTCGGCTCCAGCGAGAGTCGGCTCGCCTCGGACCAGCCGTCCCCGTGGTCGAGATAGAGGCTGGGGCCGGCCTCATCGGCCGGATCGACCGTCACCGTGATGCGGCACGGCCCCGGCCCCACGCTGTCGGGCCACCGCAGCAACAATTGCGGATCGTCACCCACGGCGCGCCAGTGTCCTGCCTCCAGCGCGACGACCTGATGCAACGGCTCCAGGGTCACCACTTCCGGGACGCGCGCGACAGGCGCCTTCACCGGCCGACTCCCCGCAACCAGCGTCCCCAGCGCCGCCAGAACAGGTTGTCGATGGAAGCGTTGGCGTTTCGCAATTGCTGCTCCATTCCGTCCAGGCGCGCATCCGCCTGCGCCTGGCCCTCGCGGAGCGCATGCAACTCGGCAAGCAGTCCCGCGATCCGCTCCAGCACCACGTCGGCTTCGCGGAGCCGCGCCGCTTCGGCCACCTGCGCCTGGCCCTCGAACTGCCCGAGACGGGATTCGATGGTGTCGGCACGCTTCGCGGCCGCCGCATCGAGCGCTTCGAGGCGCGCGTCCAGCGCCGCCAGTCGCCGCACCCGTTCGCGCTCGCGCGCTGTCCCCGAGAGCAGCATCCCGGACACCTCCCGGGCCTGGGCCTGGACGACGTCCTCGAGCGACTGCATGCGCGCGTCAAGCGCCGCCGCCGCCGCCGGGACGCGGTCGTGATCGCGTGCGATCACGACGTCGACGACGCCGGAGGTGCCCGCGGCGAGTCCCCGCACGTCGATCTCGACGCTCGGACGCCTGGTCCTGCTCTCGAAACGCAGCTGGCCCGGGCTCGCGTCCTGCCGCTGGTCGCGCACCAGCAGCACGCGCCGATGCAGGTCGGACACCTGGACGCCGTCGATGCCGAGCCAGTGGATGCAGAAGCTGCCGGCGGTCGCCGGAACCACGAGTTCGATGCAATCGAGTCGCGACGCGTCCCCGACCTCGAACCGCACGGTCACGACGCCATCCACGCCCACAACGCGACCGTGGACCGCGTCCGGGGCGGCAAATCCCTCCCCCAGCCGGCGATGGCGCAGCGACGGGCGCGCCTCCCCTTCGCAGTCGACCGCCGCGGTCGCGAAGGCGAGGACGCGCGTGGCGTCGGACGCTCCAGGCACGGTCGCGCGACTCAGCCCCGATCCCCGACCAGCGCCTGCCCGACGTCGCGCAGCAGGTCCTCGGCATCTTCCACCCCCACGCTCAGCCGCACCAGGCCGCCGCTGATCCCGAGCGCGTCGCGCCGGTCCTCGGGGATCGACGCATGCGTCATCACCGCCGGATGGTTCACCAGGCTTTCCACGCCGCCGAGCGATTCCGCCAGGGTGAAGATCTGCAGGCGCTCGCAGAAGCGCGTGGCGGCCTCGAGCCCGCCCTTGACGACCACCGAGACGATGCCGCCGAAGCCGTCCATCTGCCGCTTCGCCAGCGCGTGCTGCGGGTGCGACGCGAGGCCGGGGTAGATCACCCGCTCCACCGCCGGATGCGATTCCAGCATCTCCGCCAGTGCCTGTGCGTTCGCGCAGTGTGCGCGCATGCGCAGGTGCAGCGTCTTCAGGCCGCGCAGGGCGAGGAAGCTGTCGAACGGCCCCTGCACCGCGCCGATGGAGTTCTGCAGGAACGCCAGCTGTTCGGCGAGGTCGGGGTTGTCGCCGACCACGAGCATGCCGCCGACCATGTCCGAATGGCCGTTGAGGAACTTGGTGGCGGAGTGCATGACGACGTCCGCGCCCTGCTCCAGCGGCCGCTGCAGGATCGGCGAGGCGAAGGTGTTGTCGACCACCACCAGCAGCCCGTGCCGGTGCGCGACCGCCGCGACGGCCTCGATGTCGACGATCTTCAGCATCGGGTTGGTCGGGGTCTCGATCCACACCAGCTTCGTGCGCGGGGTGATCGCGCCCTCGAGCGCCGCCGCGTCGGTCAGGTCGACGTAGCTGAAATCGAGCGCGGCGGTGCGGCGGCGCACGCGCTCGAACAGCCGGTAGCTGCCGCCGTAGAGGTCGTCCATGGCGATCACGTGGTCGCCGCTGTCGAGCAGTTCCAGGAGGGTCGCGGTGGCGGCCATGCCCGAGCCGAAGGCGAAGCCGCGGCTGCCGCGCTCCAGCCCGGCCACGCAGCGCTCGTAGGCGAAGCGGGTCGGGTTGTGGGTGCGGGAGTACTCGAAGCCCTGGTGCACGCCCGGGCTGGACTGGGCATAGGTCGAGGTGGCGTAGATCGGCGGCATGACCGCGCCCGTGGACGGGTCTGGGGACTGGCCGGCGTGGATCGCCCGGGTCCCCGCGCCCCACGCCCCGGAGGTGTCGGCGCCGTTGCCGTTCTCGTCGTGCATGCCTGTCGCGTCCGCTGGAAAGACCGCGAATTCTACCATCCGGGCCGCGGCGGGCCGGGCCCCGCGGGGGACTCAGCTGACGCGGCGGCGGAGGTAGTTCAGGAGGTCGATGCGGGTGATCAGGCCCAGGAAGCGCGGCCCGTCGGTGACGATGGCGACCTGGCCACGGTCGAACACCGGCAGCAGCGCCTCGATCGGCGACTTGACGTCCATGAACTCCGGCCGGTCGACCATGGCCGTGGACACCGGGTCGCGGAACCTGGCCTCGTCGCCGTAGACGTGCAGGAGCACGTCGCTCTCGTCGAGGATGCCGACGATCCGGTCGCCCTCCATCACCGGCAGCTGCGAGATCTCGTACAGCTTCATGCGCTGATAGGCCGTGACCAGGAGGTCGTTCGGGCCCACCACCACGGTGTCGCGCTGGGCGTAGGGGCGCAGGATGAGGTCGCGCAGGTCGCCGTGCTGCTCCCGCTCCAGGAAGCCGTTGTCGAGCATCCAGTAGTCGTTGTAGAGCTTGGACAGGTACTTGTTGCCGGTGTCGCAGACGAACACCAGCACCTTCTTCGGCGTGGTCTGCTCACGGCAGTACTTCAGCGCGGCCGCCAGCAGGGTGCCGGTGGAGGACCCGCCGAGGATGCCTTCGGCCTGGAGCAGCTCGCGCGCGGCGAGGAAGCTCTCCCTGTCGCTGATCGCATAGGCCTTCTTGACCCGGCTGAAGTCCGAGATCGACGGCAGGAAGTCCTCGCCGATGCCCTCGACCATCCAGCTCGCGGACTTGTCGCTCAGCGTCCCCTCGTTGATGTATTCGGCCAGGATCGAGCCCACGGGGTCGGCCAGGATGAGCTCCACGTGCGGGGCATGGGTCGCGAAGCAGCGCGACAGCCCGGTCATCGTGCCGGAGCTGCCGCAGCCGAACACCACCGCGTCCACCCCGCCCACCTCCGCCATCTGGCGCAGGATCTCGGGGCCGGTGCCCTCCTCGTGCGCGGCGGGGTTGTCGGGATTGCCGAACTGGTTGATGAAGTAGGCGCCGGGGGTCTCGCCGGCGATGCGCTCGGCGAGGTCCTGGTAGTAGTCCGGATGGCCCTTGGCGACGTCCGAACGCGTCAGCACGACTTCGGCGCCCATCGCCTTCAGGTTGAAGATCTTCTCCCGGCTCATCTTGTCCGGGACCACGAGCACCAGGCGGTAGCCCTTCTGCTGCGCGACCAGGGCCAGGCCGATGCCGGTGTTGCCGGCGGTGCCTTCGACGAGCGTATCGCCGGGGCGGATGTCGCCGCGCGCCTCGGCCGCCTCGATCATCCGCAGCCCGATCCGGTCCTTGATCGAACCGCCCGGGTTCTGGCTCTCGAGCTTGAAGTAGAGCTCGCAGGCGCCGGCGTCGAGCCGGCCGGCCTTGACGATGGGCGTGTCGGCGATCAGTCCGAGGACCGAGGAGTGGATCGTCATGCGGGGCGGGGCCGGTGCGGTCGGACCCCCATTATCGCATCCCCGGAAAAGTGCACGGGCGGCGACGACCGACGAGGAGGCCGCCGCCGCCCGCCACAGGCAACGCTAGTGCTGCAGGGTGTCGTACATCTGCGCCAGGCGATCCTTGGCGGCCAGCTTCTCGCGCTTCATCTGCGCGAGCGTGGCGTCGTCCATCGGCAGCACGCCGAGTTCGGCGTCCAGCACCTTCCTGTCGAGCTCCTTGTGCCGGTGGTAGAGCTGGCGGAACGTCGGATTGGCCTGGAACAGGGCGTCGAGTTCCGTCTGGGGTTGCTCTTCGAACATGGAGTCCTCCTTCAGCTTGCAGCGGGCGCCGGTCCGGCTGCCCGCGGGGTCGTCGCAAAACGCAGGACGCCCCGGCCGGTGACGGCACGGGGCGCTCCTGTCATCGCCCGGCCAGCCAGCCCGCACCCCACCCCACCCGGCTGCCGCGCGGAGGATCTCCGGACGACGTGGTGGTGTGGATCGGGTGCTTCCGACATGGATGGCTCCGGTCAGTGGGCCCCGGCGCAGACGCGTCGCCAAGGCTCGAACTCGACCCTACTCCACCCGCCAGGGACCGGCAAGGGCGCCGGCAGGAGGTCCGCCGACCGCTCGCCGGCACGGGCCCGAGGGCTCGCGCCCGCATCGCGCCGGGCTTCGCGCACCAGCCGCAACGATCCTTTAACTATCTGAAACCAAAGGAAAGTTGAACGGCAGTCGCGAACCCTGCCCGTTCAGCGCGGAGGCGACTCCTCCGGCACCTCGCGCAGCAGCTCGGCCTCGCGGCGGGCCAGTTCCGCCTCGCGCTGGCGCGCGGCCCTGAGCCTGGCCGCCTGGGCCCCGGCGACGTCGTCGAGGATGGTCTCGGCCTCCTGTCGCGCCATGGTCTCCTCCTGCGCGGCCAGGCGCAGGCGGGCGGCCTCCTCGGCCTGGATCTGGGCCTGGATCCGCAGGCGCTCGGCTTCCTGGCGGGCGCGGGCGGCATCCTGGCGGCTGGCTTCCACCAGCAGCTCGCTGCGCTCGCGCTCGAGCCGGTCCAGTTCGCGGCGCGCGGTCTCCGTGGCCACGGCGATCTCCGCGGTCTCCACGCGCAACCGCGCCACTTCGGCCACGGCGGCGCGGTCGCGCGGGCGCGCAGTGGCCAGGGCATCGAGCGCCTGGCGCGCCTGCAGGCGCTCGTAGGCGGCCAGCGTGTTGCGGTCCGGGTCGGCGTCGATCGCGTGCAGGCGTGCCGCCAGGCCGGGCTGCACGGGCTCGTCCGCGGCCAGGGCCGGCGCCAGCGTGCCGGCGAGGGCAATGGCCAGGGCGAAACGCAGGGAACGGCTCATCGCGGCACCTCCATCTGCAGCCGCTCGCGCAGGCCCGACACCTCGGCCCGCCGTTGCGCCAGGTCGGCATCCAGCTGCGCCTGGCGGCTGCGGGCATGGGCGAGGTCGGCTCGGGCCGACGCCAGCAGGGCAAGGCTGCGCGCGTCGGCTTCGTCCCCGGACGCCATCGCCGCCTGCGCCCCGCGCAGGGCCCGGCGCGCCTCCTCGAGCGCCTCGGGCGCGTAGTGGTCGGCATCGGCCGTGTCGGCGCGGGCCACCGACTGTTGCGCCGCCGCCAGTTCCGCGGTCGGGGGCGGCAGGCTGGCGCAGGACGTGAGCGCCAGCACGGACCCGAGGCAGCACGCCTGCAGGGCCAATCTGGTTTGTGCGAAGCTTGCGCGCATGGAGGTCGTGCCGGGGAACGGGACGCGGCCATTGTCATCAGCATCCGCCCGGACCGCAACGCTCCGTGGCGCGCAGCAGGGGATCACCAATGGACATCGGCTACTTCCTGAAGCTGATGACGGAGAAGAACGCCTCCGACATGTTCCTCACCACCGGGGCGCCGGTGTACATCAAGGTCGAGGGCAAGCTCTACCCGCTCGGCAACACCGGCCTGCCTCCGGGCATGGTCAAGAAGATCGCCTATTCGCTGATGGACGAGGGCCAGGTGCCGCAGTTCGAGCGCGACCTGGAGCTCAACATGGCGCTGTCGCTGCAGGACTCGGGGCGCTTCCGCGTCAACGTGTTCAAGCAGCGCGGCGAGGTCGGCATGGTGATCCGCGCCATCCGCAGCACCATCCCCTCGATCGAGGAGCTGCAGCTGCCGGACGTGCTCAAGGACATCATCATGGCCCCGCGCGGGCTGGTGCTGATCGTCGGCTCCACCGGATCGGGCAAGTCGACCACGCTGGCGTCGATGATCGACTACCGCAACAGCAGCACCTCGGGCCATATCCTGACCATCGAGGATCCGATCGAGTACCTGCACCGGCACAAGAAGTCGATCGTCAACCAGCGCGAGGTCGGGCTCGACACCCACGCCTTCCACAACGCGCTGAAGAACGCGATGCGCGAGGCGCCGGACGTGATCCTCATCGGCGAGATCCTGGACGCGACCACGATGGAGGCCGCGATCGCCTTCGCCGAGACCGGCCACATCTGCCTGGCGACGCTGCACTCCAACAACGCCGACCAGACGATCGAGCGCATCCTCAACTTCTTCCCGGAGGCCGCGCACAAGAACGTGCTGATGAACCTGGCGCTCAACCTGCGCTCGGTGGTGTCGCAGCGGCTCGTGGTGGGCAAGGACGGGCGCCGCATGCCCGCGACCGAGGTGCTGATCAACACGCCGATGATCCGCGACCTGCTGCGCCGCGGCCAGGTGCACGAGATCAAGCAGGCGATGGAGGAATCGCTGGAGGAAGGCATGGAGTCGTTCGACCAGTGCCTGTTCCGGCTGTACAAGGAAGGCCGCATCGAGCGCGAGACCGCGCTGCGCGCGGCGGATTCACGCGATGGCCTCGACCTCAAGTTCCGCCTGTCCGAGGGCGGCAGCGGCGAGCACGATCCCTACGCGGACGTCTTCGACGGCTCGATGCAGCGCTGACGCATCGACCCCCCGGCGCGCAGCGGCGCGCCGTGGCCGCTACTGCGGCGCCGGCGCGTCCGGCTGCCGCTCGGGGCGCGCGGCATCGAACGCCGGCAGCGCCAGGCACTCGCCCTCGATGCGCTCGATCGTCGGGTAGCGCGACATGTCGACGCCGAACCGGCGCGCGTTGTAGACCTGCGGCACCAGGCAGGCATCGGCGATGGTCGGCAGGTGCCCGTCGCAGAAGGCGCCTGTCGAAGGATGGTGCTGCAGCAGCGCCTCGAAGGCGTCGAAGCCTCCCACGATCCAGTGCTTGATCCAGACGTCGCGCTCGGGCTGCGGCACGCCCCAGTCGTTCTCGAGGTACTGGAGCACGCGCAGGTTGTTGAGCGGGTGGATGTCGCAGGCGACCACCTGCGCCAGCGCACGCACGCGCTGGCGGTCGCGCGCGGTCGCCGGCAGCAGCGGCGGCTCGGGCCACATCTCGTCGAGGTATTCCAGGATCGACAGCGACTGCCGCAGCATGCGGTGGCCGTGCTGCAGCACCGGGACCAGTTGCTGCGGATTGATCTCCGCGAACGCCGGCGCGTGCTGCTCGCCGCCATCGCGCACCAGGTGCACCGGCGCGATGTCGTAGGGCAGGCCCTTGAGGTTCAGGCCGATGCGCACGCGGTAGGCGGCGCTGGAGCGCCAGTACGAATGCAGGCAGAGCCCTTCGCTCACGGGTGTCCTCGCAGTGGTGTCGCGCCACGTCCCCGTGCACGGCCGCAGGCGGCGCCGCGGTCGTCAAGATTAGCCCGCGCACGGCCGGCGTGGAAGCCGGCCGGCACCGGGGCGCGGGTCACGGCGGCGACTGGCGCTCGATGCGCTGTTCGATGGCGCCGAAGATCGACTGGCCTTCGCCGTCCAGCATCTCGATGCGGACGGTGTCACCGAAGGCCATGAACGGCGTCGAAGGCGTGCCGTGCTCCAGCGCCTCGACCACGCGCTTCTCGGCGAAGCAGGACGCGCCCTTCGAGGTGTCCTGGTTGGCGATCGTGCCCGAGCCGACGATGGTGCCGGCCGACAGCGGCCGCGTGCGCGCGGCATGGGCCACCAGCTGCGAGAAATCGAACTGCATGTCGACGCCGGCCTCCGGCGCGCCGAACCACGCGCCGTTGACGTGGGTTACGAGCGGCAGGTGCAGCTTGTTGTCGCGCCAGGCGTCGCCGAGTTCGTCGGGAGTGACGAACACCGGCGACAGCGCCGAGCGCGGCTTGGACTGCAGGAAGCCGAAGCCTTTGGCGAGCTCGGCGGGGATCAGGTTGCGCAGGCTGACGTCGTTGACCAGGCCGACGAGCTGGATGTGGCCTGCCGCCTGTTCCGGCGTCACCGCCATCGGCACGTCGTCGGTGACCACCACGATCTCGGCCTCGAGATCGATGCCGTGGGCCTCGTCCACCACCCGCACCGGGTCGCGCGGACCGTGGAAGCCGGCGCTGGTGGCCTGGTACATCAGCGGGTCGGTGTAGAAACTCTCCGGCACGTCCGCGCCGCGGGCGCGGCGCACGCGCTCGACGTGGGGCAGGTAGGCGCTGCCGTCGACGAATTCGTAGGCGCGCGGCAGCGGCGAGGCGAAGCGGCCGAAGTCGACGTCGAACACGCCGTCCGCGTCACCCGACTCCAGCGACGCCGCCAGCGCCACCAGGCGCGGCGCGGTGTTGGACCAGTCCTCGAGTGCGCGCTGCAGCGTCGGCGCGATCCCGGTCGCCCGCACCGCGCGCGCGAGGTCGCGCGACACCACCACCAGCGTGCCGTCGCGGCCACCTTCCTTCAGGGACCCAAGCTTCATCGATGCTCCTCTTTCCGGCCGTGCGGCCGCCACCGCCATTGTACCCAGCGCCCCTGCAGGGGCTGCGTCAGTCCTCGCCCTGGAAGGCGCCGGCGCGGTAGGTGAGCACGAGGGTGTCGCGGTGGCCGGCGCCGTCCACCGGCTGGATCGGCGTCGATTCGTGGATCATGCGGGTGTCGTCCAGCAGCAGCACCGACCACGGTTCCTCGAGCATGAAACGCTGCCCGTCAGGGCCCGTGGCCTCGAACACGCGCGTCTCGCCGCCCTTGATGTCGTGGCGGTCGACCAGGAACACGGCCACGAAATCGACGCCGTCGCGGTGCGCGCCCTCGGGCGTGGGGCGGCCGATGCCGTCGCTGGTGTCGATGCGGAACTGGTGCGCCTCGACGTACCAGGGGTGCGCCGCGCGCACGGCGTCGAACCGCGCGGCCAGCGCCCGCAGCAGCCGCCCCCACTCCGGCCGCGCGATGTCGGCGGGCGAGATGGGTTCGAACCAGCGCGCCATGCCGCCGTGCAGCGCGTTGTAGTCCAGCGACTGCCAGTGCGCGCGGTGCGGGGCCTGCACCACGGCGTCCCCATCGACCACGAAGCAGGAGTGACGGCGGCGGCGGTAGTTGCCGCCGTCGCGCAGGTAGGTGTCGGGCGGCAGGTCGTCCCACGCCGGCTGCATCGCCTCCAGCCCACCCCCGGCGAGTGCGCGTACGTCGGCCGCGGCGAGTACCGCGTAGCCGCGCGCGGCCAGCGCCGGCGCCAGCGAGTCCAGCGGGGTCAGCGGTGCGGGGAAGCTGGCGACCATGCGACGCCTCGGGGCCCGGAGGCCAGGAATGCGAAAGCCCGCGCGAGGCGGGCTTCCGGCGGTCGGTCGGCGTGGAGTCCACGACGACCTGGATTGGCAGCCCCGGAAGGATTCGAACCTCCGAATGCCTGAGTCAGAGTCAGGTGCCTTACCGCTTGGCGACGGGGCTGTGTGGGAACGCCTTCTTGCTCGGTCGCGGCGATTGTAGCGCCACGACCGGGCAAGGTGGAATCAACGCTTCGAGAACTGCGTCGCGCGGCGTGCCTTGTGCAGGCCGACCTTCTTGCGCTCGACCTCGCGCGCGTCGCGGGTCATGAATCCGGCCTTGCGCAGCTCGACCTTCAGCGTCTCGTCGTACTCCACCAGCGCGCGGGCGATGCCCAGGCGGATGGCGCCGGCCTGGCCGGTGGTGCCGCCGCCGTGGGTGGTCACCAGGATGTCGAAGCTCTCGGTGTTCTTCGTGAGCTCGAGCGGCTGGCGCACGATCATGCGCGCGGTCTCCCGGCCGAAGAACTCGTCCAGCGGACGGTCGTTGACGGTGATCTTGCCGGTACCGCGGCGCAGGAACACGCGGGCGGTGGAGGACTTGCGACGGCCGGTGCCGTAATTCTGGGTGGTTGCCATGATCAGATATCCAGGACTTGCGGCTGCTGGGCGGTGTGCGGGTGCTCGGAGCCCTTGTAGACCTTGAGCTTGCGGTACATGGCGCGGCCGAGCGGGTTCTTCGGCAGCATGCCCTTGACCGCGATCTCGATCACGCGCTCCGGGTGGCGCTCCAGCGCCTGGCCCAGGCTCTCGGTCTTCAGGTTGCCGATGTAGCCGGTGAAGCGGTGGTACTTCTTGTCCGCCAGCTTGTTGCCGGTGACGTGGATCTTCTCGGCGTTGACCACGATGATGTAGTCGCCGGTGTCGACGTGCGGGGTGTAGACGGGCTTGTGCTTGCCGCGCAGGCGGCGGGCGATCTCTGTGCAGAGACGGCCGAGGGTCTTGCCATCGGCATCGACGAGATACCAGTCGCGCTGGACGGTCTCGGACTTGGCGCTGAAAGTCTTCATGACGGGATCTGGTACTCGGTGGTGACTCGTCGGGCCGGTTCCGCGGCCTGTTGCCGGCGGAAGTCGGTGCCTCGCGATGTGATGGCGGGACGTAAGAGGCGGAATGATACCGGCCGCGGCTGGCCCCTGCAACCTCCCCCCGGCGCGCGCATCGGAGGAGGACCTGCAGGGTGACTCCGCCGACTGGCCCTGCGGGCCTTTATGTCGGCTGCGCACCCCGCAGCCCCTCCCCCTCACCAGACAACGTGGCTGTTGCTCTTCAAGAGCCCGGACCTGTCGACGGGTGGGTGGTGCAGTTCCGCAGCGGACATAAAGGCCCCGAAGGGGACAGTCCGCGGAGGAATTGCACCACCCGCCCCACCCACGCACGCCTCCGCCATTGCCTTTCCAACAGCCCTGACCTGTCGGCGGGCGGGTGGTGTGTTCCGCAGCGGACATAAAGGCCCCGAAGGGGCCAGTCCGCGGAGGAATTCACCACCTGCCAGCCCGCGCCGGATCCGCTCTTGTTTTGGCCTGCACCCGCTGGGGCGCACAATCCGCGGCATGACGACGACCCGCACCAACAGCCGCCTCGACCTGCTCCTTGCCGACAGCCAGCGCGCGCTGGAAACCGTGTTCGGCAGCCCGCCCGCGGCGCGGCCGAACCCCGGGCGCGACACGCCGGAGGTGGAGCTCGACCCGGACGAGCGCAGGCATGCCGCCGGACTGATGCGCATCAACCATGTCGGCGAGGTCTGCGCCCAGGCCCTCTACGTCGGCCAGGCCTCGGTCGCGCGCGACCCCGCCACCCGGGACCACCTGCTCGAGGCCGCGCAGGAGGAAACCGACCACCTCGCCTGGTGCGCCGACCGCCTGCGCGAACTCGACAGCCGCCCCAGCCTGTTCAACCCGCTCTGGTACGCGGGCAGCTACGCCATCGGCCTGCTGGCCGGCCTGCGCGGCGACGGCTGGAACCTGGGCTTCGTGGTCGAGACCGAGCGCCAGGTGGAGGCCCACCTGGCGGAGCACCTGCAGACGCTGCCGGCGGCGGATCTCCGCAGCCGCGCCATCCTCGAGACGATGAAGCTCGACGAGGCGCGCCACGCCGACCATGCCGAAGCGGCGGGCGCGCGCGTGCTGCCGCAGCCGGTGCCGACGCTGATGGCGGCGGCGTCGAAGCTGATGAAGTCGGTGGCCTACAGGATCTAGGCCCCGATCGGCCTGCGGGACAGAAGGCCCGGCAGACCGACCTGACGCCCAAACACGAAGCCCGCCGATCGGCGGGCTTCGTCGCATCACCAGGTGGCGCGGTTCACTCGACCAGGTTGCGCCCGTGGAACAGTTCCTCGATCTCGCGCTTCAGCAGCGCCTCGATCCGCATCCGTTCCTTGAACGACAGGTTGCGCGCCTTCTCCTCGAACAGGTACGTATCGAGGTCGAATTCCTTCACGTGCATCTTCGTGTGGAAGATGTTTTCCTGGTACACGTTGACGTCGATCATCTCGTAGCGCGACTTGATGTTCTTCGCCAGGTAGTCCTGGATCGAGTTGATCTTGTGGTCGATGTAGTGCTTCTTGCCCTTGATGTCGCGGGTGAAGCCGCGCACGCGGTAGTCGGTGATCACGATGTCCGACTCGAAGCTCTCGATCAGGTAGTTCAGCGCCTTCAGCGGCGAGATCACGCCGCAGGTGGCCACGTCGATGTCCGCGCGGAAGGTCGCGATGCCGGCCTGCGGATGCGTCTCCGGGTAGGTGTGGACGGTGATGTGGCTCTTGTCCAGGTGCGCGACCACGGCGTCGGAGATCACGCCCTTGGCGGCCGACTTCTCGACCACCGGCTGCTCGGAGATCAGGATGGTCACCGAGGCGCCCTGCGGGTCGTAGTCCTGGCGCGCGATGTTGAGGATGTTGGCGCCGATGATCTCGGCCACGTCCGTCAGGATCTGCGTCAGCCGGTCGGCGTTGTATTCCTCGTCGATGTACTCGATGTAGCGCTGCCGCTCCTCTTCCGAGACTGCATAGCAGACGTCGTAGATGTTGAAGCTCAGCGCCTTGGTGAGATTGTTGAAGCCCTGGAGCTTCAGACGAGGCAACGGTTTGACCACGGCGTGCGACCCCTTGACGGGCAGGCGAAACGCGAATTATGGAGCATCCGGCCCCCGGGGGTAACCACGCGTCCTCCGGGCCCCTGAATGCGTTGCTGCGGCGAGCCCGGGGCGTCCGAGTGCCCGGCGCGACCGGACCTGCTGGAGATCCACCAGCCGAAGGCCGACAACGAAGAAGCGCACCGGCAGACGCGTCGGCGGGACAGTGCGTGGGGCAGCGTGAGAGCGCACATGGATGTGCGCGCCGGCGAGTCAGCCATGGATGGCTGACCGAGCCGGTCACGCTGCCCCACGTACTGGCCCGCCCCCTCACGAAGCCCGGCCCCGCTTCACGCTCCTGACGGTGTCGCCTCCTCGGAGCCGCGGCCACTGGGGCCGGCACTGGTTTGCCGTGCACGGCCCGACGGCCTACTCTCTGGTTCATCCCCCGTTGACCATGCCTATGAACACCACCCCCGTGGCCCTGATCAACAGCTACCGCCGGCCGTCCAACCCCCTGTTGCCCACGCCGGCGACGATCGAGCGCTTCCTCGCCCACTGCCACCGCCGTCGCTATCCACCCCGCACCGAGGTCTTCCGCCCGGGAGACCAGGCCAACACCCTCTATTACGTCATCAACGGCTCGGTCAGCATCATCACCGAGGAGGACGACGGCCGCGAGCTCGTGCTCGGCTACTTCGGCACCGGCGAGTTCGTCGGCGAGCTGGGGCTGTTCGTCGAAACCGATATCCGCGAGGTCATCCTGCGCACGCGCACGCCGTGCGAGCTTGCCGAGATCAGCTACGAGCGCCTGTACCAGCTGTTCGACGGATCCCTGTCGGGCGACGCCACCCAGATCGTCTACGCCATCGGCGCCCAGCTTTCGCGGCGGCTGCTGGACACCAGCCGCAAGGCTGGCCGCCTCGCCTTCCTGGACGTCACCGACCGCATCACCCGCACCCTGCACGACCTGACCCGCGAGCCGGAGGCGATGAGCCACCCGCAGGGCACCCAGCTCCGCGTGTCGCGCCAGGAGCTGGCGCGGCTGGTGGGCTGCTCGCGCGAGATGGCCGGGCGCGTGCTGAAGAAGCTGCAGGCCGATGGCAAGCTGCACGCCCGCGGCAAGACCGTCGTGCTGTACGGCACGCGCTGACGCCGGCGTGGCCGCCCACTTCGGCACCCGCGGCACCCTGCCCGACGCCGACCTGCGCAGCGCGTCGGCGATGGACGCCGATGACGTCGCCGCGCTGCTGTCCGAACTCGGCTATCCCTGCGACTCCGCCGACGCCGGCCGCCGCATCGCCACCATCATCGACAACGACCGCCAGGCACTGGTGGTGGCGCGCTGCAACGGCATGGTCTGCGGGCTGATCGCGCTCGACTTCATGTACTACCTGCCGCTGGATACCACCACCTGCCGGATCACCGCACTGGTGGTCACGCCGCACGCGCAGGGCCGCGGGCTGGGCCGGCAACTGCTGCGCGAGGCCGAGCGCCGGGCGCGCGCCGCGGGCGCCGCGCGCATCGAACTGACCAGCGGCTCGCAGCGCGAGGATGCGCACGCGTTCTACCGGGCGTGCGGCTACAGCGACGGCACGGTGCGCTTCATCAAGCGGCTCGGGGACGCCTGAGGGCGGAGGTCGGGGGGCCTGCGGCTTCCGGTTGGAGGCGCGGGCTTGTGGCTGTCGCGGTCGCGGCCAGCGGCCGCTCCTACAGGGTGCCGGAGTCGGAGTGGGAACCGCGGTTGGCGCCGGAACGGTGGCCGGCCCCGGAATCGGAATCGGGGCCGGCATCGTTGCGCGGGCCGATGCCGGGGGCTGTTCCGGGGGCGGTGTCGGCGGCAGGGGGACGATCCCCGCCGCGGTCGGCGCAGCCCCAGTTGAGGATCGGCGTGCCCGCCGGCAGCTGGCGCCGGAATGCCGCCACGCTGTCGTGCTTCGGGTTGACCACCACCGGCGCCGCCGCGGCGAGCAGCAGGGGCAGGTCCGCACTGCTGTCGGAATAGGCCACGTCGAACGCGGCGTAGCCCTGCTCGTGCAGCATCCGCACCTTCTCCTCGTTGTGGCAGTGGCGTGTCGCCACCACGGCACCGAAGCGCGGGCCCACCGCGGAACCGATGACAGGCACGTCCTCGTGGGCGACGAACGCCAGGATCGCGCGGGCGAGTTCCGGCGGCGCGCCGGTGGCAACGACGACCCGGTCGCCGGCCATGCGGTGGCGGTGCAGGACCCCGAGCGCCACCGGAAGCAGCCTGGCCTCCAGCGTCGCCGCGTGCCGCTCGACGTAGCGGTCGATGAGCTCGTCCAGGTCCCGCCGGCGGTGCAGGCCGACGGTGCCGGCCCAGACGAAGGCGGAAATGCCGATGCGCCGCGTCGGCAGGAACGCGGTCATGGTGCCGAACACCGGCGCCAGCAGCAGTGCCAGCAGCACGCGCCAGGCGCTGCGCCGGATCAGCCAGGCGAAGAGGTGGCTGCCGGAGTCGCCGTCGTACAGGGTGTGGTCGAAGTCGAACACCACCACCGGTCCATCGGCGCGCTGCGGCGGGAAGCGGCCCGCGCGCGGATCGAAATCGCCGTGGGCGGGCGCCGCGGCTGGCATCAGCCCGCGAACAGCGCGCGGAGCGCCGCCCCCGGCTCCGGCGCGCGCATGAAGGCCTCGCCCACGAGGAACGCGTCGACGCCGGCATCGCGCATGCACCGCACGTCGGCGGTGGTGGCGATGCCGCTCTCGGTGACCAGGCGGCGGTCGCGAGGCACCGCGTCGCGCAGCGCGAGCGTGGTGTCCAGCGAGACCGCGAACGTGCGCAGGTCGCGATTGTTGATGCCCAGCAGCGGCGCTGGCACCTGCAGTGCACGCTCGAGTTCGTCGATGTCGTGGACCTCGACCAGCACGTCCATGCCCAGGCCGAGCGCGAGCTCCGAAAGTTCCGCCAGCGCCCGGTCCTCGAGCGCGGCCACGATCAGCAGGATGCAGTCGGCGCCGATCGCGCGCGCCTCCACCACCTGGTAGGGATCGACCACGAAATCCTTGCGCAGCACCGGCAGCGCGCAGGCATCGCGCGCTGCCGCGAGATAGGCGTCGGCACCCTGGAAGAAATCGATGTCGGTCAGCACCGAGAGGCAGGCGGCGCCGCCGGCCTCGTAGCTGCGCGCGATCGCCGCGGGGTCGAACTCGGGCCGGATCACGCCCTGCGAAGGACTCGCCTTCTTGACCTCGGCGATCACGCCGGCGCCCCCGGCGGCGATGCGCCGCTCAAGTGCCGCGGCGAAGCCGCGCACGGGCGCAGCCGCCGCGGCCTCCGCGTGCAGCGCCTCGATCGGCACCGCCGCACGGCGCGCCGCCACCTCCTCGTGCTTGCGCCGGAGGATCGTGCGCAGGACGTCGGGCGGGTCGGGTCGGCTCATCGTGGCTCCAGCGGGTCGGGGGCGTCCGCAGGCGCCGGGCGCGGAGGCAGCGGCTGCCCGGCCCGCCATCCGCGGTCGCGCAGTGTATCGAGCAGCGCCACCACTTCGTCGCGCGCGTCGAGTTCATGCACGGGCAGCACCAGCAGGTCGCCGTCCCGCGCCCAGTCCAGCGGGCGGCGCGCCGCCTCCACCTCGTCGAGACGGGTCTCGATCGCGTCGGCGGCCACGCCCGCGCCGACCAGCGCGTCGCGCATGATCGCCGCCACCTCGCCCGCGGCGCGCCCGCGCTCGTAGCCGCCGATGTCCTTCAGCACCACCAGGTCCGGCGCGAACGCCGCCGCGGTGGCCGCGACCGCGCGCAGGTCGGCATCCTCGCGGTTGCCGGCGTGGCCGAGGACGATCGCGAGCCGGCCGTCCCGGTGGCCGGCATCGATCGCGCGCAGGAAGCCGCGCAGCCCGTCGGGGTTGTGCGCATAGTCGACGAAGACCTGCAGCGCGCCGAAGCGCCAGTGCTGCAGCCGACCGGGGTTGTCGCCATGCGCCGCGCCGAAGCGGGCGAGCACGTTCGCGACGGTGTCCGCGGCCACCCCCAGCGCCTGCGCGACCAACGTCGCGGCGGCCATGTTGGCGATGTTGTACGCAGCCCGGCCGCCGTGCGCGAGCGGCATCGCCGCGACCTCGCCCAGGTCCTGCCCGCGCGCGCCGCGCTCGATCACCAGGCGCCCTGCGCGCACGCCACAGGTGCGGCCATCGCGCGCACGATGCGCGACCAGGCGCGCGGCGTCGGCATCCAGTGCGAACCAGCCCAGCGGGCAGTCGAGCTCCTCTGCCGCCGCCACCAGCACCGGATCGTCGGCGTTGAGCACCAGCAGCCCGTCGGCGTCGACCGCGCGCGCCACCGTCAGCTTCACCCGCGCCAGGTCCTCGAGGCCGTGCACCCCGTACTCGCCGAAGTGGTCCTCGCTGATGTTGGTGACCACCGCGGCATCGGCGCGACAGATGGCGAGCCCGCGGCGCAGCAGGCCGCCACGGGCGGTCTCGAGTACCGCGGCGCGCGCCTGCGGATGGCGCAGCGCGGTGCGCGCGCCGGTGGGGCCGGAGAAGTCGCCCGACTCGAGCGCCTCGCCATCGAAGAACACGCCGTCGGTGCAGCTGTGCGCGGTGGGCCAGCCGTGGGCGCGGCACATCGCCGCCACCAGGCGCACCGTCGTGGTCTTGCCATTGGAACCAGTGATCAGCGCCGTCGGGATGTCGTGCAGCGCCGCCCAGTCGACCGCCGCCGGGGTCGGCAGTGCCGCGGCCGGCCACGCGCGGTGGCCGGCGCCGGCGCCGACGGAGACCGCGTCGTCGTCCGCGAGGAACGGCAGCCCGTGCTCGGCCGCCGCGGCGCGCAGCGCCAGCAGCGCGGGGTTCGCCTCCGCCCCGGCGAGTGCGCGCAGGGTGCGCAGCGCGAGGTCGCCGTCCCAGGCCGCGGCGTGGCCCGGCGCGTGCGCATGGCAGGCCGGCGCGTCGGCGTCGCCGTCACAGATGGTCGCCGCCCACGCCCACTCATTGACCTCCGTCGCGGTGTACAGGCGGTCGGCGGGCGCCGTGAACGCGAGCGACACGCCGCTGCGGTGGCGCTGCGCCACCACCGGACCTGCCGGCCAGTCCAGCGCCCAGCGCGCCAGCGCGATGCGGTCGCGCCAGCGCTGCACCGCCCCGTCGTCGACAGCCAGCCCCCGCGCGGTCTCCAGCGCGGCACCGGTCCCGGCGAAGTGGACGTTGCAGCCGGTCAGCCGCCGCGAGTCCTGGAACGGCTCCACGTCAGTCGGCGTCTTCGCGCTCGAACACCAGGCCGCGCTCTTCGCGGCGCACGCCCTCCAGGGTCGCCAGCGCGGTGTCGTCGATGCCGTCGCCAAGCGCCGGCAGTTCGAGCCTCGGGGAAGGTCGCGGTGCGTCGCCACCGGCATCGAACTTGGTGATCTGCTTCCACGTCCGGGTGAGCGCATCGGCGAAGACGAGGATGAGGTCGCCGGGCTGGCCCATGCGCAGCGCCGCGTCCACCGCCTGCTGCTCGTCCGGGATCACCTGGACGGCGCCCGCATCGACGCCGCCATCGGCAAGCGCCTGCGCGATGATGCGCGGCACCTCGTCGCCGTCGCGCCCGCGCAGCGCGTCGTCGCGGCGGACGATGTAGTGGTCGAAGCGCCCGGCGACGGTGGCGGCGATCGCGCGCAGGTCCTCGTCGCGGCGGTCGCCGGGGCCGGTGAACACCACGATGCGGCGGCCGGATACGTCCAGCCGCTGCGCGAGGTCCGCCATCACGCCGATGGCATGGGCGTTGTGGCCGTAGTCCATCAACACCTTGAACGGGTGCTCTGCGTACACGTTCATGCGTCCCGGCGCCTGGAAGAACGTGGTGTCGAAGGTGCGCAGGCCCTGGCGGATCGCATCCAGCCGCATGCCGAGCGAGAACGCCATCGCCGCGGCGAACATCGCGTTCTGCACGTTGTGCAGCGCGCGGCCCTCCATGGTGGCCGGAATGAGATGGGTCCACATCAGCGGCAGGTGGCCGCCCTTGTCGTACAGCGTGATCATGTGGCCGTTGATGCCGGCTTCGAGCGCGCAGGCGCGGCCGCCGGCACGGATGTGCTCGCGGACCAGCGCGTGCGACGGGTTCATGGTGACGTAGCAGATGGTGCGGGCATCGGTGTACGCCGACATCTTGAGCACGTTCGGATCGTCCGCGTTCAGCACCGCGCATTCGGTGGCGACTTCGACCACGATGCGCTTGATTTCCGCCAGCTGTTCGAGCGTGTCGATGCCCTTCAGCCCGAGGTGGTCGGGGGCGACGTTGAGTACCGCGCCGACATCGACATTGCGCACGCCCATGCCCGCGCGGAGCAGGCCGCCGCGCGCGGTCTCCAGCACCGCGAGGTCGATCTGCGGGTCCGACAGCACCATGCGCGCCGACACCGGCCCGGTCATGTCGCCCTCCACGGTGCGCTGGCCGTCGATGTAAACGCCGTCGGTGGTGGTGAAACCGGGAGAGTAGCCGGCGAGCTTGGCGACGTGCGCCAGCATGCGCGTGGTCGTCGTCTTGCCGTTGGTGCCGGTGATGGCCGCGATCGGCACCCGCGACGGCGTCCCTGGCGGGAACAGCATGTCGATCACCGGGCCGGCGGCGTCGCGCGGGGTGCCTTCGCTCGGCGCCACGTGCATGCGGAATCCGGGCGCGGCGTTGACCTCGCAGATCGCGCCGCCGATGGACTTGTAGCTCTCGGCGATGTTGGGGGTGATGAAGTCGACCCCGCCGACGTCGAGCCCGATCGCGCGCACCGCGCGTACCGCCATGTCGCGGTTGTCGGGGTGGATGATGTCGGTGACGTCGGTGGCGGTGCCGCCGGTGGACAGGTTGGCGGTGGAGCGCAGGTACACCACCTCGCCGGCGGCCGGCACCGAGTTGGCGTCGTAGCCCACGCGCTGCAGCATCTGGCCCGCCTGCGCATCCAGCTCGATGCGCGTCAGCACCTTCTCGTGGCCGACGCCCCGGCGCGGATCCTGGTTCACGCGCTCCACGAGTTCGGCCACCGTGTGGCTGCCGTCGCCGGTGACGTGGCCGGGCGTGCGCTTCGTGGCGGCGACGAGTTCGCCGTTGATCACCAGCAGGCGATGGTCGTCGCCGGGCTGGAACGTCTCCACGATCACCGAGCGCGAATGCGCCTGCGCGGCCACGAAGGCCTCGCGGATCTCGTCGTCGGTGCGGATGTCGATGGTGATGCCGCGGCCGTGGTTGCCGTTGTACGGCTTCAGCACCACCGGGCCGCCGAGCCGGCGCGCGGCCTTCAGCGCCTCGGTCTGGCTCGACACCAGCACCTGGCGCGGCACCGGCAGGCCAAGCGAGGCGAGGATCTTGTTGGTCTCCTCCTTGTCGCTGGCCAGCTCCACCGCGATGTGCGGCGTCTTGCCGGTGACGGTGGCCTGGATGCGCTGCTGGTAACGGCCATGGCCGAACTGGATCAGCGACTGCTGGTTGAGCCGCAGCCACGGGATGCCACGTTCCTCGGCCGCGCGCACCAGTGACGCCGTCGACGGCCCCAGCGCGCGCCGCTGGGCGTAGCGGATGAAGTCGTCGCGGGCGCTCTCCCAGTCCCAGGCGTCGGGCACCAGGCCCGGCGGCTGCAGGTCGGCGGGCAGCAGCGAGGCCAGCAGCTTCAGCGCGAGGTCGCCTGCGGCGATGCCCTCTTCCTTCTGCGCGTACTCGTACACCACCGAATACACGCCGGGCCGGTCGTCGTCGATGCTGCGGGTCTTGCCGAAGGTGACGTCCTCGCCGGCGACGTTCTGCAGCTCGATCGCGACGTGTTCCAGCACGTGGCCGAGCCAGGTGCCCTCGCCTTCGCGCAGCCGGCGCACGAAGCCGCCGGGTTCGCGGTACGAGCATCCGTGTTCCTGCAACCCCGGCAGCGCCGCCAGCAATCCGTCGATGAAGCCGGAGCCGAGTTTCGCCGTCGGCCATGCCTCCAGCGCGCCGAGGTCGAGCTCGAGGCGGATGACCGGGAAGTGCGCGTGCAGCGAGGGACCGACGTAGACGGAACGGTTGAGGATGCGCATCGACACTCCGGGCTGTCAGCTCTTGTCCGAGGCCAATGTACCCGGTGACGCGCAGCGCGTGTGGAGGTTGAAGGTGGCGCCGGCGACGAGGATGTGCACGGTCAGGCCAAGCAGGCAGACCGCGTCCTGCTCGCGCGCTTCGGCCATCGAGGAGAATGTCAGCCCGCCGGCATCGACCACGGTCACGCCGCCGCTGCCCTCGACCTCCAGGGTGTCGTCGGGCCCGATGAACACGGCCGTGTCCTCGTCCAGGCCGATGCCGATGGCGAACGGGTTGTAGGCCAGCGCAGCGACCAGCCGCCCGAGGCGGTCGCGCTGGCGGAAGTGCTGGTCGATGATGAAACGGTTGGTGAGGCCCAGGCCCGGCGCCAGGCGCACGCTGCCGGCGCGGGGCGACGAGCCTTCCTTGCCGAAGGCGATCATGTGCTCGCTCAGGATGCTGGCGCCTGCGCTGGTGCCGGCGACGTGCATGCCGCGGGCATTGCGCGCGCGGATCAGCTTGGCCGCGGGGGTGCCGCCGATGATCGTCGAGATGCGCAGCTGGTTGCCGCCGGTGAAGAACACGCCCGTCGCCTGCTCGATCCGCTCCAGGTACGCCGGGTTGGCGCCGTCGTCGCGGCTGTCGAAGTCGATCGACGTGGCGCGGCCGGCCTCGAGGCGGTCGAAGAGCTCGACGTACTTGCTGCCTGTGTCGGCAAGCCGGCTGGCCGTCGGGATCACCACGATGTCCGCATCGCGCCCGCCGCAGACCTGCACGAACCGCTTCAGGATCCGGCGCCGGCTCTCGCGGTCCTCGGCGCCGCCGATGGGGATGATGTAACCGCGTTCTTCGCCTTCGGCGACCTTGCTGGGGCACATGCCGCCGGAACTCCTGATCGTGGCCACCACGGCCGTTGCCGGGTGGCGGGCCGGCGAAAATACCACGGGCGCCGGCGCGGGCCGGCGATGCGGCGCCCACCGCGGCGCGCCGACGCGCCTACGCGGCAGGGGCGCCCGTCGCCAGCCGCCGGGTCGCCACCACGAACTGCCGCATGCGCGCCAACGCCGCGCCCGACGCCACCGCCTCGCGCGCCCGCGCGATCCCGTCTTCGATGCTGTCGGCGACGCCGGCGACGTAGAGCGCGGCACCGGCATTCAGCACCACGATCTCGAGCGGCAGCCCGGGCGTTCCCGACAGCACGTCGAGGACGACGGCCTTCGACGCCTCCGGGCCGTCCACGCACAGGTTGCGGCTGGCGGCCATGGCGATGCCGAAATCCTCCGGGTGCACCTCGTACTCGCGCACCACCCCGTCGCGCAGCTCGCCGACGAGCGTGGCGGCCCCGAGCGAGATCTCGTCCATGCCGTCGCGGCCCCAGACCACCAGCGCGCGCTCGGCGCCGAGCTCCTGCAGCACGCGCACCTGGATGCCGACCAGGTCCGGGTGGAACACGCCCATCAGGATGTTCGGCGCACCGGCGGGGTTGGTCAGCGGCCCCAGGATGTTGAACAGCGTGCGCACGCCCATCTCGCGCCGCACCGGCGCCACCACCTTCATCGCCGGGTGGTGCACGGGCGCGTACATGAAGCCGATGCCGCACTCGGCGATGCACGCGGCCACCTGCGCCGGATCGAGCTCCACCGCGGCGCCGAGCGCCTCCACCAGGTCGGCGCTGCCCGAACTGGACGACACGCTGCGGCCGCCATGCTTGGCGACGCGGGCGCCGGCGGCGGCCACCACGAACATGCTGGTGGTGGAGATGTTGAAGGTGTTGGCGCCGTCGCCGCCGGTGCCGACGATGTCGACCAGGTGGCGGCGGTCCGCGACCTCGACGTGACGGGCGAACTCGCGCATCACCGTGGCCGCGCCCGCGATCTCGCCGACCGTCTCCTTCTTGACCCGCAGCCCGGTGAGGATGGCGGCGGTCATCACCGGCGACACCTCGCCGCGCATCACCTGGCGCATCAGCGAGACCATCTCGTCGTGGAAGATCTCGCGGTGCTCGATCGTGCGCTGCAGTGCCTGTTGCGGGGTGAAGGTCATGCTGGAACCGGCTCGATCTGCGCGTGGCGCGGGGTGCCTAGCCTAAGGCCTGCGGAGCGCGCCGCGCCGTCAGCGCTGCGCGACGCCCTGGTCGAGGAAGTTCCTGAGCAGGGCATGGCCGTGCTCGGTCAGGATCGACTCGGGATGGAACTGCACCCCCTCCACCGGATGCTCGCGGTGGCGCAGGCCCATGATTTCCTCGACCGAGCCGTCGTCGTTCTCGGTCCAGGCGGTGACCTCCAGGCAGTGCGGCAGCGTCGCCTTGTCGACCACCAGCGAGTGATAGCGGGTGGCCTCGAAGCCGTCGGGCACGCCGGCGAAGACGCCGCGCCCGGCGTGGCGGATCGGGGAGGTCTTGCCGTGCATGATCCGGCCCGCGCGGACGACGTCGCCGCCGTAGGCCTGGCCGATGCCCTGGTGGCCCAGGCAGACGCCCAGGATCGGGACGCGTGCGCCCAGCCGCTCGATCACCGCCACCGACACCCCGGCCTCGTTCGGCGTGCACGGGCCCGGCGAGACCACGATCCGCTCCGGCGCCATGCGCTCGATCTGGTCGACCGTCAGCGCGTCGTTGCGCACCACCTCCACCTCGGCACCCAGCGTCTGCAGGTACTGCACGAGGTTGAAGGTGAAGCTGTCGTAGTTGTCGATCATCAGCAGCATATTGATCCTATCTAACTGTTTTCACACGGCCACCAACTCAACAACTGGGCTCGATACCCGCACAAGTACCCGCAAATCAAGTTGGTACCTGCGCACGTGCGGCGAGCCGGCCGGACGAGCCTTACATGGTCGCATGCACGACTAGAAACGAGCGATCGCCACCTCCCACTCGTCGAGACACCTGCTCTTCGGCGCGTGGAAGCACACAACCCAAGGCAGCCAATTGCGGCTTTCGAGGCCATTGGCATCGGCAGTGGGCGCCAGCTAGACAGGTTCCTGACGAGCGGAGGCTGCGTAAGTCATGACCGTCATCCCGCGCTCAAGATGGAAGCCCTTCGCTCTCGACGTAACCGCTTATGCCGCTGCCATTAGGTCCATCGGCTGCGGAAAGTTCACCACCAGGTTAGGGACAGAAGGAAAGGGCTTCTTCGCGACGGTCTATGCTGCTCCGTTCTTTGCTAGGTCTCTATTCGCAGCGGTGCAATGCGACGTCAACAGCACAACTCTACGAACTGGCATCCACTTAAGACATTGAGGAAAGATTCGACGTGACTGCAAGAGAACCAAAAAGCGACACAGTGAAGACTCGATTTGACTTCGACAGCGATGCAAATCCCGATGAATCGCAAACGGGGACAATCAGAGAACTGCTTGACGAAATAAATCGGGAGAATCTCACGGCGGACGGGGTCAGCTGCGACCTAAAGAGCTTGGGAACCACGCTCCGATTCTTGAGATCGATCTCCGGCATGAGGGTACGGAGCACAACAGAGTTGCATTCCCTATCGACACTTAAGACGATTAAATTGCTACACCAGATCAGTTACGACGGAGACTCGCATTTGATGCGACTCCTGGAGCCGCCAAGCGGAAACAATCTCGCAACACTGGACTTTCTGATATCACCACCTACGCCGCAAGACAAGGCTACCAAGCGTCAGATCGACCAGATCAAGTTGGCCCTTGAAAGAGAAATCGATCAGGATGAACTCTTAGCAATCAAAGCAATCGGAGAGACCGAGGTTCTTCGGGAGGTGCATCGAAAAGCAACGAACGAAGCCATCGACGCGATCATCCTGAAGCATATACACGTCGACGACGAGCTGCTGAGAGTTGCTGACTGGCATCTTCTCAGACAGACAACACAATTTAGTGAATCCATTTTGCCGATTGACGGTGAGCCGAGGCTGCATGTCGCCACGTATCTGTACCTGAAGGTACTTGATTACCTGCATCTCTTACATTTCGAAGTAGAGCTACGGCAATCCCTGACCAACGACCGGGCGATTGGAAACATGTCGGTAAGCTTTTCTTCTCTCTGTGAAAGGGTTTCGGCCCAGCGCGGAGAAACGATCAATAGAGATACCAACCACATGTCTTTCGATGACGTCATCGCGTTCTGTAACGACTACGCATCGGAGCTCGCCCAACTCGTTGCGCGCACGACTGGCTTCAAATACAACAAGCGCGACATCACCCAAGACTACTCCAGGGCGATGTTGTGTCTCGCCATGTACCTGAGCAGCAATGGTCTCCCTAACGAGGAGAACAACAGGCCGATTGGCGCGATCCACGTGGTGGCGGCCTTCTCTTCGGTTCTCCACCAGCGCAAGACGAGAACGAAGCTCCTGCGCGCGTCACGGAAGTACGGTCCGAAGTTGACATCCCCGCAGAAGCAACTAGATGCAGCGCTAGATGGAAAAACCGATCATGTTCCATGGACCACCCGGTTCATTTACGTCCAACGAACTCTTTGGTATGTGCACGCGCTTGAAGGAAGAAAGGACAAGTCGGATTCACACTCTGCCTTTCAAGATACGCAATCCAAGTTGATGCAAGTGATCTACATGTCGCTGAACCATGTTGAGATCTTTCGCCTCCTTGAAAGCTATCGAGCCTTCATGATCGAGAAGGCAAAGAACTTCATAGTCGAGCAGGGGCGTCAGGACACGATCTATCGCTGGCACGTTCTTGGTCCTTAGAATCTGGTTATTTTTTACTCTCCGACCCATATGACTATGGAGATAGAGCCGAACACTAGATAACTCGATTACGGTCACTGCTAAGCCAAACTAATCAGTTACTAGCAGGGAGGGAGAAGCGGACGCGCACTTACCGTTTCTCGCAGAATGCCCCGTCTCCACCAGACGCCGACGTCGACCACGTCGGCTTTTTTATTGTCTCAGGAGAAAGGGTAGACACATGGCCAGCTTCCACCATCAGATCAAGAGCGGCAAGAAGGGTTGCGCTCAGCATCATGCGAAATACATCAACCGCGACGGGAGGTACAGCACGCGAGAAGACCTGATCCACGCAGCGTACGGAAACATGCCTGATTGGTGCAGGGGCAATCCGAACATGTTCTGGTCCATGGCAGACCTTCATGAGCGCGCGAACGGCGCGGCCTACCGCGAACATGTCATCGCGTTACCCAATGAACTGACCGCCGAACAACTGATCGCTCTCGCCGAGAAAATGGTTCGAGAGCTCATTGGGACGAAACCTTACCAGTACGCGATTCACGCGCCCGAGGGTCAACTGGGAGGTATCCGGAATCCACACTTGCACTTGATGTACTCAGATCGGATGCCGGACGGGGTCCAACGACCTGCGGAACGCGTCTTCGCACGATTCAATCCGGGCTGCCCGGGAAGCGGCGGCTGGCGCAAGGATAGCGGCGGCATGAACCGCCTCGAGCTTCGAGACCAGGTCATCGCTACCCGCAAGGCGATCGCTGACCTACAGAACCAGGCGCTGACGGAGGGCGGCTACGACGCTCGGGTCGACCACCGTACGCTGCGTGAGCAAGGCCAGCAACGACGTCCGGAACGCCATTTGGGGGCTGCCAGGGTTCGTGACATGTCACCGGACGAGAGGGCTGCGTATGCTGCACACCGCCCGAGCCGAGCCCCCATGGGCTCCTGAGAGCAAACACCACCCGGCGCGAACACCGTGATTTTGCGAAGTTTTCGCCGAATCACTGCATTCCGCCCTCCAGCCCCCACGAAAAAAGCCCCGGTCACGATGACCGGGGCAGCTTGATGGGTTGGTCAGTACACCGTGGCGAAGAACGTGTTCACGAGGTTGAGATACTGGGTGCGACTTGGCGCGACTGTACCGATCCACACTGCGCCCCTGTTGATCAGCAGGCTAACCGCCACGTCAAACCGGTCCTTCTTCATGTGCGTGTTCTTCATCAGCGTGGTCTTGCGGATCCACGAGGTGCCCACCATCCCCGCCCAGACCTTCTGACGGAGGTAACGAACCAGGCTCTCCGCATCAGCCTGATCCTCCGCCTGTTCCGTCGCAGGCAAGAAGAGTCTCCTGGCTTCCCCGGCGTGCCAGTTTACGAAGTTGAGTGCCCGCTCCACGGTGTCCAGCGTGATCTTCCCCTGCTCGCCACTGAAGTAGTGAAAGACTGCGGCGAGGCGAGCATGAATCTCCATGGCCTTCGAAGCGAAATCACCCATCCCTTCAAAGTACCCGCCCGGGCGCTGCATCCACTCTGTATCACCCGACAGCTGGTACCAGCGCTCCCTGGCATCGTCACTGAACTCCAAGACTTCCCGCTCGACACGGCCGCAATCGACCGCGACCTGATGCGCCTTGAGGATCTCCTTGACGCGCGCCTGGAAGCGCGGGAGATGCTCCCAAACGAGTTCACCATGAACGATCCCTCGATAGCCTCGAGTGGAGCGTGGCCAGCCGACGAGGTAGCGGGCCAGGTGACCACTGCCCTTGGCGGCACTACCATGCTTCGCAAGGTATTCCTGGAGGACCACCGACTGGGTCATGATGCTGACCGACACCCGCGGGTTGGTGATCCGTTCATGGTCATCCTTCTCGTCAACCCGATCCAGCGGGAAGGTCGTTGGCGAGTCCCACAAGCGGTTCATCAGACTGAGGTTCTTCATCGCCGCTCCCTTGAGGAGCACCCCTCCTTCGTCCGTCGCCAGCAGCATGGACTGGCCATCGCCCTTCAGCGCGCGCTTGATCGCTTCCGGCGTAATATCCTCACGAACACGGATGCGCAGTTTTGGACGCATGGGCTTTTTCGTTGCGTGCTCATGCATCTTCGCTTTCAAGGTGTCCCGCTCCCCTCCATACTCCTTGCGGATTTCGTTGTTCACGGTCCGCCACCAGTCGAGCTCCACCTGGTAAGAGTCAAACTGAGCCTCGTGCGCAACGACCTCCTGCGCGTCTGCGTCTCGAATCGCCGAGAAGACCAAGCTGTCCACGGTGGACTTGCGTTCACCAGACTCAGCGATAACCATCACGTTCTGCGTCACGGGTCGGATCCGTCCCGTCGGCAGCTTCACATCGATCAATCCCTGACATGCAGTCGTCATGGCACTGATGAGCGCCATCCCGATCATGGCGTCGGGGGCCTGGATATTTTGTTCAAGCTCGTGCGCTGCGTTCCGAGTCAGGGTGAGGAACGAATCCAGGGGGTAGTTCGGCGGGGGGAGGCTCAAGTTGTTCATGCTGCGTCCTCCAGTTCGTCGCCGCCGGCATTGCGCAGGTCGAGGAGAAGCGGCTGACCACACGTGGGGCAAGCAGCAGTGTCGCCAGCGATAGCACGACGCATACGTTCAGCATCCAGCATCTTGCGGAACTGCGGGGGGTGGAGGTTATGGTTGTACGTGTCATTGAAGAGTTTCATCACCTGCCCCTTCGGCAGGCTGCGGCTCAGGTGCAGTTCGATAATCTCGTAGGCATCCGAGAAGTCAGCGTGCTTCTTCTGCTTTGTGCCAAGTGACGCCGCCTGCAGCGCAAGGTCCAGCTGCTCGCGGAGGGTCTCATTCGTGTTCGTCCTATCGTTCGAGTTGCTCATTTCGGTGTTTCCTCTTGATTAGTGGTTATTCGGGTCGACTCTTCACCCAGGCGCGCACTTCGTGCGTCATCCAGAACCGGGGTGACCGCTTGGATTTGAACAATGGTTTACCTTTCGGGAATGTCGGGTCTTCTTTCTTAACTTTGTAGAATGAACTTCGCCCAAGCGAAGTTGCCTTCAGCATCGTAGGAACGCGGAGTGTCGGCCCGAACTGCTCCCAAAACTGATAATCGTCACTACCATCCGGGTCATTCCATGACCGCGCCCTATCCGCGATGGGAATGGGATCCTTCTTTGTTCGAGACATAACAAGTTCCTTTCTTTCCGTGGTTGCGGCCGTTGTGCCCCGACCGCAGCGCCATTCAACCAGCGAGCGAAAGCGGTTGAAACGGAAAAAAAAACAACTTTTTCGCAACACGGTTCTTGCACATGCGCTGACTTGCTCAGACAGGAAACAGTCGGATCAGTGACTTGCAGCACCGACTCTCAAGTCGTCACGACGAGCAAGCGCTCAGTCGAGACGATGTTTTTGACCCGCGAGGCGCTAGCCCGGTACGGGACTGCGCCTATTCCGCATTGAGATGCTGCAAGTTCCCGCGCAGTTCGCGAGTCAGAGCGGGAAAGTGAGGCGTGCTGTCTAGCTCTCTGACCTCTCCGCTTCCGACCGCCGGCGTTGCGCGTGCGAGGAAACCCGATCCATAGCCCTCATGGGGTCGACCTCAGGCCAACTGGCATCTACGCCGAGCGACAGTTTCTTTCCGAGCGAAGCCTCGCAACGCCGATCCCGTGCGGCGAGCAATGCGAAATCCTGAGCACCTGCTGTCGTCGATGCGGGCACGAGCACTCCCGAAGCGCGGGAGCGCTCTGCGCACGGCCAGCGGAAGACCACCGCTGCTTTCCTTCGAGGACAGTCGGCTGGGTGCTTATATCGGTGCCGGCGCGGCCGGCGGGAGCGTTCAAGAATCCAAGCAACTAGCCGGCGTTCTCGGCCCGAGACTGCCCGCCGATCCACCCGCCGGAACCTGGGGCCGATCAGCGGGCGTGTGCAATGAGTTAGGGGATCAGAATCGCCCTGAATTGCTACTTATCCCATTCGGCCCTCTGGGCACTGAGAACTCACCCCGTCAGCGTAAGCACAATCTCACCAAAGAAAAACACCGGGGCTCCGCCAGCTCGCACGGATGCGAGCTGGCGGGCGAAATGGCTTCGACTTCGACAATCAGACTGTCGCTTCGATAGGGGCTGTTGCTGGCTCCCTCCGCAGTGAAACTGTCAAAAAGACCCCAGCGAACCCGGTCATAGCCAACCCCGCTCAGCTAATGCCACTGTCTGAAGCCCGCCGACAACTACATGATCCAGCAATCGAACGTCGACCAGGCCAAGCGCCTGCTTCAGGCGAGCCGTGACAGCCCGATCGGCCGCGGATGGTTCTGGCATCCCTGATGGATGATTGTGCGCCACGATGACCGCTGCGGCATTGCATCGAATGGCATACCGGACAACTTCCCTGGGGTAAACCTCCGCGCCATCGATGGTGCCCCGGAACAGTTCGGCATACTCGATCAGCCGATGGCGAGTATCTAGAAACACGCCAGCAAATACCTCCTGATCGAGCCCAGCCAGTTTGTCACGGAAGAACTCGCGCGCAGTTGCGGGGTCAAGGAATGACGTGCCGCGTTGCATCCGCTCACCGACTACGGCGCGCGCAGCTGTGAGGATTTGGTCGCCACTTGCTACTTTGTAGGACCGAGTTGGGCTACGCACATAGAGTGCTGGTGGGTCTTCGGGCCATTGATCCATATCTCTTCTCCTCAAGTCCATGAGCAGTGCACAGCGAGGCGATCGGAGAAGCGCAGAGGCTCCGCCGATCGCCCCAGTGACAACACCGTGTTTTCATTACCGTGCAACGCTAGCGGGCAGTCGTGCCTCCAGATTCAGCCTCGCCGCCCTCCGTCGCCGCGGACCCGACCTGCTTAATGCCACGCTTCAAGTCCCGCATTTGGTCGATGAACTTGTTCAGCCCATACAGGGCGAATCCATAGACCACCGCCCCACCAATGGCTTTCAGCATTTCCTTTCTCCTCGTTTTGATTAGCCAGTACCCATGCGGGCAACCTTATCCTGCAAGCGAAGGTGCAGCCGGCCTCCTTCCGCTTCACGGGTGGCTGTCACTCGCTCAGCGGGCGCGTCATCCGGATAGAACTCCTCCACCACGGCCGGCACGTCTTCGGCCAGGTCCTCGAACGCTCCATTTGCAAATCCCCGCCTCGCCGCCTCATCCAAAGCCGGCTGATCGAAGCCCGCTTCCCTGCGTGCTAAATCGAGGCCTCTTGCCTCGCCAATGGCTTGGTCGAGAGACAGCCCGGTCCGGATCACCAGGTCGACGTAGTAAATGGCAGACCTGAAGCTCATCGTTGTGGACTTCCCCCGAAGCTTCAGTTCCAGCGGCATGCAGGACAGGTGTCCTCCCGAAACCGCGTCGAAGTACGCCAGACGGGCTGCCAGGGTTCTGATGGTGTTGTAGGACGTGGTCCGGAGCACGAAGCTTCCCAGTTCATCCTCATCCCCGACTCGAACATTGAGGCGCGCATACGCCCTGCACTCCCCCATCGCAAACGAACAGCCTTCCGGACTTGGACAAACCTGCTGGCTGATCCCGTCCTTGCCCATCCGGCGGCTCGTCTCGCCATTGCCCACACACGCGGGTCTGCCTGTCGTACGGTCGAAAAGCGAGTAGTCCGCACGCAAATTGAGCGTCGGATCGTCAAACAGCAGCCGAACCGGGATCGAACGCAACTTGCCGCCCGATTCCTTACGCAGGGCTTCATCCAAGGGGTGGAGAACCCAGCCCTCACGGTTCTGGACCTGGCTGGTCAGGGTGAACTGGTCGTCTTTCTCCGGCAGGCGCTTGCCGTTTCGTTCGACCACGCGGCCGATTGAAATCCGCCCGATCGCGGGCGGAGTGATCGCCAAGCCTTTCAGCATGGTCATGCTCCTTGGTTTGTGTAGGGAACGATCCGGAACCGACGGGAACCGGGCCGCTCCACGGTGAATTCCGTAACCAGGTCCGGATGAGCCTCGGCAAGCCGTTTGAGGTCGACACCACTACCGTCCTTCGATCGCCGGTAGGTGATCTCACCCTCTTGGAAGATCGCCTTGGACGCGTCCCCCATGGACTGTTCCAGCTGTTGCCGCATCTGCTCCGCCCGCTTGTCCATGTGAGCGATTTCCTCACGCAACGAGACCAGTCCGGCGAAGGTGCCGGACAGCTCCGTGTCCTCAGTGAAGTCGACGCTTGTGTCGTTTCCCCGATAGAGGCTGCGTAGTGCCTTGGCTGCGGACTCGCTGCCGTCCGCCGGCGGGGGCGTGTCCTCTGTCACGTGGTCCCAGAAGCGAGCCTCCAGGACAATCAGGCGGGAGATCACTTCCTCGTCCCTCTCCACCCGGTGGACTTCAAGCTTCTGGCCACATAGCAGCACTGCGACGTCCGCCGTCTGCTTGCCGGTTACTGCGAGCTGATGCTGCACTTGGAGCTGCACGTATTCCGGAACACCATCACGCCACAGCCGTGAACCGAACTCCCCAGCCGTTTTGCACTCGAGGATCTGGACGTCCGCCGCGCCCACTACCTCCCGGTCGATGTTGGCCAGCATGAAGCTGTAGGTCGGGTGCTGGAGCACCGCATTGACCCGGCGGACCTTGCGCTCCGTCCGTTCGGCATAGGCGACAGCGACGAACGGCTCCAGGAGGGTGCCCCAGTACATCGGATTATCCTGACCCGGCTCCTCGCTCCGAACCGTCCTGCCAGTCTTCTCCATCCAGAGCTCCAACTGGCTCTTGTACGGACACAACCCGACCGCCGACGCCGCGTCCGAGCTACCAATCCCCCGCTTCCGGACTTGCAACCACTCTTCGCGCTCCAGCGAACGCGTGTCGACCAGTCGTACCGCCGTCGATCTGCTCATTTCGCATCCTCCAATGAATGAAGCCCGGTCTCCTCGCGGGGACCGGGCCTTATGGCCTTGCTCGATGAGTGAAGCGGCTAGGCCGGCGATGTCGCCATTGCCGACGACAAGATCCTGCTCAGGATGCTTTCAGCGGCGTCAACGTTTCCGCCAGCCAGGAGGTGCCTGCCAAACGCCCGACCAAAGGGCTCTGCCACCTCGTAACACCACACGCCGGGGAACCGTTCACTGCATCCCTGCCAGGCGCGGCCCAAACGTTCGGCCTGCTCGATGCAGGCCTGGACGTAACGCAACTCCCCCTCAAACGGAAGCTTTGAGTAGGGCGCACCACTCTTGTCCAACGCCTGTTTGGCCCCGATAGCGATGTACGCGACGTCGAGATAGTCAATCGCCATGACTCAGGCCACCAGCTTCATGGCTTCATCCCAAGCGCGCTGCTTGAGTTGGGCCCCCGCACCGAACCACGCGGCATCCCTGCGGTGGTCGTCACTCCTGGCACGCCGATGGTGGTCGACAAACTCCGTCACGCTGCTCAGGACGCCCCACGCCGTTCCGCGCGCGCTGGCCAGCTCTGACCCCTTGCCCGCCCCGTCGTACAGGGCGCGGGCCACCTTGAAGGCCTGCTCGTTGACTGCTACGCCCTCCCCGTCCGGATTGGGGTATGTCAGCACCCGACGAAGGAGCCCGTCTACCGAATCGGGATCCACCGGGCACTCGACCAAGGCCTTCATCCTGGCCACGAACGAATCCCAGGTCGATACCGTGATCCCAAGCTGGCGCTTTACTGCCTCGGCATCGAACTGGCTTCGATGAGGCACCTTGATCGCACCCGCATTGTTGCCCAAGGCGATGGCCAAGGTGTTGTTGCACACCACCCGCACCGACGTGAACTGCGCGGTGGTCGCCAGCGTACCGTCGCAGGCCGTGGCCAGCAGCAGGTAGCCCTCGACACGGTCCTTCCGCTTCAGGATCGTGCTCTGGCCCGTCCTAGCCAAGGCCCAGAACTTTCGGCCCTCTTTCAGGACCCCAGCCGACTCCAGCTCGAAGCCGCCGACCTCGGTCAGGTCGCGGTAGAACTCCAGGATCTCCCCAGGCTGGACCACCTGGTACCGCTTGGAGACGACTGACAGGGGCGCATGCGTGTCGGAGCGGTACAGGACCTTCTGTTCGGGAAAGGCGTTGATGGCGCCGATGCCGTTCTTGCCGACCAGGTAGCGAACCTCGGACTCTTCGATCGACCAGTCCATCCCGGCCTGTCTCCTCCAGACTTCGATCGGTTGTTGCGGTGCCAGCTTATTGCCGAGGCCGTGCCACGGGCGCTCGCCGGCATAGGCCATGGTTTCGACCAGATGCATCGTCTTCTCTCCTTGACTTCGGGCACAAACGCACAAGGCCCGGCGATTGCCGGGCCTTGTGCAATGGACATGATTGGAAACTTACAGGGGCTTGGTGATGCAACCTGCGCACTTCGCGAAGCTCACCAGCAGCGCCGCGGTGACCAACAGTACGCAGGTCAGCGTTTCGACCTTTTGAGGGAACATGCTTCACCCTTGTTCGGGCACGACGACACGGCGCGCCCGTCCGCGAGACAAGCCTTCTGCCTGTCTCAATCGGGTGATATGTGTCTGAAATTTGTTTCAATCCAGGCAGATGGATCCGAGAGCTTGGCGTCGGCCTGCCGACCGTAACGCCCACGCAAGCCAATCTGGTGTGGGAGAGCTAAAGGGGAGATTGGTCGCCCAACGCTTCTCACATGTGCCGAGCCTGCACCAACGGACGTAAAGGGTGCTTGGCTGCTTTCCCAGGTACGGAAAGCTGCGCCTATGCGGCGAAGCCCTTGATCCTTGAATAGAAGACGAGCACCACAATCAGAACCAGGCCAATCTGCACCGCTTTGAGCGTCCACAGCTTTCGCTCTCGGCGCGTCATGCGTCCGCAAGACTCGCACTCGGTGTCGCGCTTTAGCTGGAGAGAACCACAGTAGTCACACGAGATGGACCTACGTCTGGGCATGGCAAGGACCTGCGAGGTGTTGTGACCTCAAAATCACGTTATCTCGTCTCACAAGCTGCGATACGGACTCCGGCGGCCTCAGCCACCTCACACCCCATCACCCACTGGCGGTAAGGTGGGCGCATCAGGCGATCTGGGAGGGCCGCTTCGGATCGAGCGCATCTGCCCGTCCCACCCCGACACGTAGCTCGAGCGGGGGGGGGGCCTTCGGCTAAGCCCCAAGGTTCTCCACTCGCCTTGCCGTATTTCTCATGCCGTTTAGCGAACTGTGGATCCAACCTGGTGCCTGTCAGCAGCAGCCCCAACTCGGACACGGTCCCTTGGCAGTGATCAGCAAACGACAGCACTTCATTGAAGGTGAGGCCCGGCGAGTTGACATCGAATGAACTAGGGTCCTCGTCGAACTTTCGCATTTGCAGGTGTGCGTGGTGCTAAGCGCTCAATCCTTCTCATCGTGTATGCCTGACGCCATGAGACTCCGCTTTTGATCACCCATCGCGCAAGCGCTGGCCACCCGTGGCGGGACGATGACGTGTACCTGCGGGCGACGTGTACGTTCTGACCGGCCCTGACGATCGTGCGGCGACAGGCTTCGGTTGGCCGGACCGATGCGCGCAGTGGACAATAGTCTCCATGAAACCCCATGACAGACTGGCCGAAGCCACGCCTGACCTGAGGAAATACGCCTGGCTGGCCATCGTGACCGCGGTGTTGACGGTGCTGCTCAAGGGCAGCGCCTGGGCGATCACCGGTTCGGTGGGCCTGCTGTCGGACGCCGCCGAATCGATGGTCAACCTCGTGGCCGCCATCGTCGCCCTGGTCTCCCTGACCATCGCCGCCCGGCCGGCCGACGACGACTACCACTTCGGCCACAGCAAGGCGGAGTATTTCTCCGCTGCGCTGGAAGGGATCATGATCTTCGTCGCCGCGGCCTCGATCATCTACCTGGGCATCGATCGCCTGCTCAACCCGCAGCCGCTGGGAGCGCTCGGCATCGGCCTCGCCATTTCGATCGTGGCCGCCGTCCTCAACGGTGTCGTCGGGCGGATCCTGATCCAGGTCGGCACCGAGCACCGCTCCATCACCCTGCGCGCCGACGGCAAGCACCTGATGGCCGACGTGTACACCTCGGTCGGGGTCGTGGTGGGCCTGGGGCTGGCGTGGCTGACGGGCTGGAACTGGCTGGATCCGGTGATCGCGATCTTGGTGGGCGTGAACATCCTGGTCACCGGCTATCGGCTGATGTCCGAATCCGCCTCCGGCCTGATGGACGCGACCCTGTCGCCGGAGGACAACGCAAGGATCCAGGCCATTCTGGACGCCCACGCCGAACCGGGCCGGATCGAATTCCACGCCGTGCGCACCCGCGAGTCCGGGGCACGCCAGTTCATGGAGATGCACATGCTGGTTCCAGGCGACTGGACCGTCTTGCGCGGGCATGACGCCATGGAAGACCTTGTGGAGAAGATCGTGGCGGAGTTTCCCGCCATGCGCGTGACCGGGCACTTGGAACCGGTTTCCCATCCCCGCAGCTACGAAGACATGGCCCTGTAGCCGACAAGCTGCTGGAGGCGCCGGCGAGCGCATCTGGTTTCGACGGGCGCGCAGGGGCGGGATGCAGCTACCTGGCGGTCATGCCGCACTGCCTTGACCATCCGTCCATCTCGCGGAGTAGCCGGCATGAACTCATCTTCTCCCGACATCACCATTTCGACAGGCTTACGCCGCTTCCCGATAGCTTTTGAACGCCGAACGCAGCACCCGCCACGCCGAGCGTAGGAACATCAGCAACAGCACCGTCGCAATAACCAGATCCGGCCAGCCAGCGTCGAACATCCACACACTGGCGGCAGCCAAGAGCACTGCGAAGCCTTCATAAATGTCGTTGCGCGAACACTCCCACGCCGACGCCATGTTCACGTCGCCGAATCGGTACGGGGTCAGCAACCACAGGCACAGGCCGTTGAACGCAAGGTTGACCGCCGCTGCAAGGCCCATGGCCTCGAAGATCGGGACACCCGGGTGTGCGAGGCGCCAACCGATCTGAGCGGCCACAGCGATTGCTGCTCCCAGGATCAGCAGGCCCTTGACCACGGCAACCGCGGCCTTGGCGCGCAGGCTAGCACCGACCACCGCCAGGCTCAGCAGATAGGTGAGTGCGTCGCCGAGGTTGTCGAGGCTGCCCGAGAGTAACGAAGACGACCCGCTGTATAGCGCGGCGGTGATCATCATCGCGAAGGTGGCGATATTGATCGCCAGAACGATTAGTAGAACGCGCCTCTGTCCCGCTTCCAGCGCGCGGACATCCACCGTGCCTCCGCAGCCGCACGAATCAGCCATTGTCGAGTCTCCAGATGGGGGTTGCAGTGATTGCGCAGCGCCGTCAGGCGAGTAATCCTAAAGCCTGTAGCCACTACGGGGTCAAGGGCGATGAAGATGGGAGAGGCTGCGAGACTCAGCGGATGTCACCCGGAGACAATGCGCTACTACGAGCGCATCGGGCTGCTCGCTGCACCGCCGCGCACCACGGGCGGGTACCGCGACTACCGGCCGGCGGACGTGGACCGATTACGTTTCATAAGCCGGGGTCGCAACTTGGGTTTCTCGCTGGAGGAGATCCGTAGCCTGCTCGCTTTGGCCGAGGACGATGGCCTGTCCTGCCAGGAGGTGGATCACTTGGCCCGTCTTCACCTTGTGGACATCCGAGCCCGACTCGGCGATTTGGAGCGCATGGCTTCGGAGCTCGAGCGCGTGATCGACGGCTGTAGCGGCGGCGAACGGGGGGACTGCGCCATCCTCGACACGTTGCGGCATCCTCCGCCGTAGCCGTTGTGTGGAACGGTCCACACCGATCTAAGATGGGTGAGTGAAGGGCTCCGGGCTGCGCCGCCTGCTTTTGCTCCGCCTGTGGTTCTGACTAGCGGCCTGCAGGGTGCCTCCGGCAGCTTTAGGTACCTGGACCAGCGGAGGGTTGCCTCCAAAGCGTGGACTCGCTGGCCGCATACAACGTGCGCGCATGTACCGACCGATTGTTATTGTATCCCCAACGAAGACCCCCGATAATCCGCCGATGCATCGTTTGCTGAACAACTTGAGCCGGAGGGTCGCCATGCTGCTGATTGCAGTCATGCTGATCGTTCCCGTGCTCGAAGCTTTCGCGTGTGCGCTGGAGCCGGGATCAGGCCATTCGACCGAAATGGTCGCGGATGAAGCTGAAGACTCGCCCGGTGAAAGGGATGATTCCGAGAAGCCACATGGCCTTTGTGCCCACAACCATTGTCATCACACGATGGGAAGCGTTCCTTCGAACGAAGCTGTGGGTCTGCGGGTCTATCAGGGTGACGCTCACCTAACGTTTCAAGATAAAGCTCATCGTTCGATTGTCTCTGACGGACCCATAGAGCCTCCCAGGATCTGATGTGCTGCGCCCGCCGCATGCGGGCATCCCACGTCATTTTTGATCCAGGAGTTCCCAATGCACAATTTGCTTGGTCGACCGCTCGCAGCGGTTGGTCTGGCTGTGGCTGTCTTGGTGTGCGCAGCGCCGTCCATGGCGTCGCCACCAAGCCTGGTCGCACCCTCTTACGAGTCCCTGATCGCCAGGCTCGAGCAGACGCCTTCCGCGATGGAAGCCGAAGCTCTATCTGACGCCGCCAATGCGCGCGCCCAGCAAGCCCGTGCGCTTCCCAATCCGACCATCGGGCTGGAAGCCGAGAACGTCTACGGCACCGGCCCGTACACCGGTCTTGGAAATGCCGACACCACCGTGTCGATCAGCCAGCCGCTTGAGCTGTTTGGCCAGCGTGGCGCCCGGATCAACGCCGCCCGTGCCGAGGCCAACGCAGTCGGCTTGCGGAGTGAGCAGATGCTCTGGCAGGCCGCTGGCCGCTTGGCACTGGTGTATGCGGAGGCCGAGGCGGCAGCCCGTCGCTATGAACTTGCGGCAGAAGCGCTGTCGCTGGCCGAACAGGATGCGCGTGCGGTGAGCCTGCTGGTCAAGGAAGGACGCGAGGCCACGCTGCGCAGCGTCCAGGCCGACAGCGAAGCCGAAGCCGCACGCGCGACCTTGGGCCAGATGCAGGCGATGCGCGATGCGGCCTTCGCGCGTCTGTCTGCAATTGCCATGCTTGACGAACCGGTCCAGGCGATCCGCGACAGCCTTTTGGATCGCAGCCCCCCGGTGAATGCGCTCGATACCGATGTCCCGCTGGCCGTTCGTATTGCACAAGCCGAATATGAAACGGCCAATCGCCGCATCACAGTTGAACAGCGGCGTGCGCGTCCCGCCGTCAACGCGACGATTGGCGCGCGTCGCTTCCGGGAGACGGGAGATGACGCGTTGATTGTTGGCTTGAACGTGTCGCTGCCGTTGTTCGATCGTAACCGCGGTGGTATCAGCGCCGCCTACGCGGATCAACGCGCTGCGGAGGCGCGTCTTGTCGCGCAACAACAAGAGGTGAAGGCTGCGCGACTTGCGGCAGAAGCAACGCTCTCCGCCTCCAACATGCGTGCGCAAGCTTCGGATAGCGGCGTTGCTGCTGCTGAGGAAGCCTACCGGCTTGCCCGCATCGGCTTCGATGCCGGCCGCATCTCGTTGCTGGAACTTCGCAGCACGCGCGCGGCATTGAATGCATCGCGCGCTACCGCCGTGGACGCACGTATCGCACGCGTCCTTGCAGAAATCGACTTGGCGGGCCTGGAAGGCCGCATTCCGTTCCGGGAAGCACAATGAACATCACTACAAAGAATCGACTGATCCTTGTCGCTGCGCTTCTCGCGGCCCTCGTGCTTGGTTTCGGCCTGGCGAAGCTCCCTATTGGATCGGGGACGCAAACCCTCAGCGCGGGCCACTCCGACGATGACGGTCATGCGTCGCAGGGGGACGATCAGAAGCAGGAAAGCCACGCGGATCATGGCGCGAAAGACGGTCATGATGAAACGGAAGAGCAAGGCCATGACGCTGGAGAGGGCGAGGACGAGGAGGGGCTCGTTGCCTTGACGCCGGAGCAGATCGAAGCTTCGGGTATCAATGTCGTCGCGGTGGGCCGTGGCGGTGGTGAGGAAACCAGGCTGAGTGGCCGCGTCGAGCCTGCCGTCGGGGCACGTGCCACTGTCGCGGCGTCGATCAGCGGACGCGTCGAACGCGTCATCGTGGCGCCGGGGACGCGCGTACGCGCAGGCGATCCCCTTGCAATGGTAGTCAGCGGCGAGGCGGCAACGATGCGCGCCAACGCCGATGCCGCACGTGCGGAGGCTGAAGCGGCGAGGTTGGTGTATCAGCGCGACCGGTCGCTGGTGACTCAGGGCGTCGTTGCGCGCCAAGACCTGGAAACCTCTCGCGCAAGGTCGCTTGCTGCCGACGCGGGTGCCCGTGCAGCGGCTGCTCAGGCGCGCGCAGCAGGGGCGCCGGATCCAGGCGGCCGGGTGACGATTACCAGCCCCGTCCAGGGCGTCGTGGGGGCAGTACAAGTGGCTCCCGGTGGCTTCGTCAGCGCCGGCGACATCATCGCGAACGTCTCCGATCCATCGATGACTGAGCTGGTCTTCTCGGCGCCACCGTCGCTTGCGGCGCAGATCGCTCCTGGAGCGCGGGTCGAGGTCATTGCCCCCAGTGGAAACTTCGCCGCCATCGTGCTTGGCGTCGCAGCCGATGTACGAGAACAGGGCGGCATGGCGATCATCCGTGCGCGGCGGGAATCCGGTCCATTGCCACCCGCAGGGTCTGCGGTCTCCGGTGTGATCGTCTCCGATGAAGGTGGCGACGGCCTGACCGTGCCTGTTGATGCCGTGCAGAACGTTGAAGGACGTTCGGTGGTGTTCGTGGCGGGCGACACGGGCTTTCGTGCACAGCCAGTGCTGGCAGGTCGACGTGCGGGCGGGCACATCGAGATCCTCAACGGACTGTCTGGCGATGAACGCATCGCCGGAAAGAATGCATTTCTGCTCAAAGCCGAGCTCGCCAAGGGCGAAGCCGAGCACGGTCACTGAGGACCCCACATGTTCAAGACCATCATTGAAACGGCCGTCCGCTACCGATGGGCCGTTGTCTTCGCCGCGGCTCTCATCGCGGCCTACGGCTTGTTCCAGCTCAGCACGCTTCCCGTTGACGCAGTGCCGGACATCACCAATCGCCAGGTACAGATCAACACGATCGCGCCTGCGCTCGCGCCTGGGCAGATCGAGCGCCAGGTCACGTACCCTCTTGAAACGGCTTTAGCTGGCATCCCAGGGCTGACCAGCACCCGCTCGATCTCGCGCAACGGATTCTCGCAAGTCACCGCGATCTTCACCGACCAGACCGACATCTACTTCGCGCGCCAGCAAGTGGCGGAACGCATGCGCGAAGTGCAGGAGGACTTGCCCGAAGCAGTGACGCCAATGATGTCACCGGTGACCACGGGGCTTGGCGAGGTGCTGATGTGGACGGTGGACTTCACGTCGTTCGATCCAGAGAGCGTTGTTCCACCGAATGAGCCTGGCTGGCAGGCCGAGGGCGTCTATCTGACGCCCGAAGGCGACCGGCTGACGACGCCGGAGGCGCGTGCCACCTACCTCCGCACCGTGCAGGACTGGATCGTCGCACCGCAGATGCGCTCTGCCCCGGGACTCGCGGGTGTCGACACGATCGGCGGCTACGTCAAGGAGTATGCGATCCGCCCGAACGCCGAACGGTTGGCGGCCTACGGCCTGGGCTTGGGTGACCTCGTGGTGGCCTTGGAACGCTCCAACGTCCAGGCAGGCGCCGGGTTCATCCAACGTGCGGGCGAAGGCCTGATCGTCCGGGCTGACGCTCTGGCGCAGACCGTCGACGATCTTGCGCAGGCGCCGGTCGCCAACCGCGACGGCCTCGTTATCCGCGTCGCGGACGTGGCGAGCGTTGGCCTGGGGCAGGCACCGCGTCTGGGCGCTGCCACGCGCGATGGTCACGAAGCCGTGCTTGGAACGGCGTTGATGATTGCTGGGGGCAACAGCCGCACTGTGGCGCAGTCCGCGGCCGAACGCCTCGCCGAGGTCAATCGTTCCCTGCCGCCCAGCATCGTGGCCGAACCCGTGCTCGATCGCAGCGTGCTGGTGAATTCGACGGTCAAGACGATCGCCAGGAACCTGACCGAGGGCGCGTTGCTGGTGGTTGCGGTGCTGTTCCTGCTGCTGGGCAACTTCCGTGCGGCGGCCGTCACAGCGCTGGTGATCCCGTTGTCGTTCCTGTTCGCGGTCATCGGCATGAACCGCTTCGGGATCAGCGGCAACCTGATGAGCCTTGGCGCGCTTGATTTCGGCATCCTCGTCGATGGCGCGGTAATTGTGATCGAAGCCACTCTGCTCATGCTTGGCCAGAAGCGGGCCGAACTGGGTCGCGCACTGTCTACGGGCGAGCGTCTGGGCGTGGCGATCCAGGCGGCGCGCAAGATGGTGCGGCCTGCCGCGTTCGGTCAGCTGATCATCCTGCTGGTGTTCGCGCCCATCCTGACGTTGGAGGGTGTCGAGGGCAAAACGTTCCAGCCGATGGCGGCGACCTTCATGCTCGCACTGATCGGTGCGTTCATCTTCTCCTTCACGTTCGTGCCGGCGATGGCTGCACTGTTCGTGCGCGAGCCCAAGGCCCCGCCTGCGCAAGCATCGGATCAGGGAGCTGGGAACGGTCACAGCGGCGAACATGAAACCCGCATCATCCGTATCGTGCGCAGCAAGGTCGAACCGGCGATTCGCATCGCGGTTACGCGGCCACGCACCGTTCTGGCCGGTGCCGTCCTCATGCTTGCGATCGGCCTGACGGCGTTCCTCTCGCTTGGCCGGGAGTTCATGCCCACACTCGATGAAGGCAACCTCGCGATGCAGGCCTTGCGGGTTCCATCCGCTTCGCTGGAACAGTCGCTGACGATGCAGCTCGAGCTGGAGAAGGCGATTACGAGCGAGCCGGAGGTAGAGACGATTTTCTCTCGTACCGGTACCGCGGAGGCAGCCATCGATCCGATGCCCACGAACATCTCCGACAGCGTCATCGTGCTCAAGCCGCGCTCCGAATGGCCTGACGGATCACTGGGCAAGGACGAACTGATCAGCCGGCTCGAAACCGTCGTCGGCAACCAGATCGGCAACGCCTATGAGTTCAGCCAGCCCATCGAGCTGCGATTCAACGAGCTGATCTCCGGCGTGCGCACCGACCTGGCCGTCATGGTCTTCGGGGACGACTTCGACACCATGCAGAAGGCCGCGGACCAGGTTGCACTCAAGCTACGCGCGGTAGAAGGCGCGGCCGACGTCCGCGTGGAGCAGGTCTCGGGATTGCCGACGCTTACGGTGCGGGTTGATCACGCAGCAGCCGCGCAGTACGGCTTGACCGCCGCGGACGTCAGCGAAGCGCTCGCGACCGGCGTCGGCGGGGCCTCAACGGGCAAGATCTTCGAAGGTGATCGTCGCTTCGATGTGGTGATCCGGTTCGGCGAGGAAGCGCGCAACGATCCGGCACAACTCGCTGCGCTGCCCATCGTTGCGCCGGACGGCACGGTGGTGCCGCTGTCGTCTGTCGCACGCATCGAGATCAGCGAAGGTCCCAACCAGATCAGCCGCAACAACGGTAGCCGGCGGATCGTGGTGCAGGCCAACGTCCGTGGCCGCGACCTGGGCGGCTTCGTTCAGGAGGCGCTGGCTGCGGTAGCCGACGTGTCGCTTCCAGCGGGCGTGTACCTGACCTGGGGCGGACAGTTCGAGAACCTCCAGCGCGCGGAGGCGCGATTGATGCTGGTGATTCCGATCGTGTTCCTGCTGATCGGAAGCCTGCTGTACATGGCGCTGGGCACGATCCGAGAAGCCGCACTGGTATTCGTCTGCGTGCCATTGGCGCTGGTAGGTGGTGCATTGGCGCTGCTCCTGCGCGGCATGCCCTTCTCGGTATCGGCAGCCGTGGGCTTCATTGCCGTCTCGGGCGTAGCCACGCTCAATGGGCTGGTGATGATGCAGGCGATCCGCGAGCACCTGACCGCCGGCGATTCGCCGCTGGAGGCTGCCGCCGCCGGCGCGGCAAGTCGCCTGCGTGCGGTGCTGACAACGGCGCTGGTGGCAATCGTCGGCTTCATCCCGATGGCCATCGCAACGGGATCCGGTGCCGAAGTGCAAAAGCCATTGGCGACCGTCGTTATCGGCGGCCTGATCACGGCCACAGTGCTGACCTTGCTGGTGCTGCCCACCTTCGCTGCGCGGGCCTTGAAGCAGCATCGCCCCCGGCGGCATGCGACATGACGGCCGAATTCGCCTCGCACAAGCGCATCCTGCGACAAGTCCTGTTGTGGAACCTCGGCCTGTTCGTCGGGCTGGGGGTCGCCGGTTGGATGGCCGACTCGAGCGCACTGCTCGCGAACGCCCTGGACAATGGCTCGGATGCGGCTGTGTATCTGCTGAGCTACATCGCCATCGACCGTCGTCCCGCGTGGAAACGTGGGGCGGCGTCGGTGTCGGGCGTCATGCTGCTGCTGTTCGCTGCTGCGGTGATGGCGGACGTCGTCAGGCGCTGGCTCTATGGCGCGGAGCCGCTGGGCCCGGTGATGATGGTGCTCGCACTGGTGGCGGCTGCCATCAACATGTGGTGCCTCGTGCTGTTACGGCGCATCCGTTCCGACGACGTCAACATGAAGGCCGCGGAGACATTCAGCTTGAATGACTTCATTTCCAATGGCGGCGTCATCGTCGCAGGTGGACTTGTGCTGTGGCTGGGCACGTCGTGGCCGGATCTCGTGGCGGGCGCATTGATCGCCGCAGTGGCTTTAAAGGGCGGGATCGAGATCCTGAAGAGCGTACGCGAGGACAGGCAATCTCCAGAGTAGGCGGATCGGTTTGCGCGGCGGTCGACACACATGGCAAGCCACTCCGCCAAGCGGTGTCATGCTAATTAAGACGCTTTCGCAAGTTCTATAGCAACCTTCACATTGACCTCAAAGTAGGATGGCCATGACCGAAACGCTGCGTATCGACTTGCACATCCTTCTGCCGCAAGTGCCGCATGAAGCGGATGCCTGTGTCGGACGATTGATCGATGACTTGAAGGGACGCAACGGCATCCAGGAGGTACACGTACGTGCTGGCGTCGGCAGCACGCCAGCGCAGGTGTGTATTCATTACGACCCGGATACCGTGCCGCTTGCACGCATCCGTGAGCTGGTGGCAGGGGCCGGTGCGGCCATCAGCGACCGTTACGGACATGCCTCGTGGGAAGTAGAGGGCATTGGTCACGAGCGTCGCGCGCGCACCGTGGCCGAACGGCTCAAGTCGCTGCCGGGCATCCTGGAGGCCGAAGCCAGCGCCGCCGGCATGATGCATGTCGAGTTCGACCGCTCCGAAGTTTCTGAGGATCGCGTCCTCGCCGTTCTTGCCGACATGAAAATCGTGCCGGCCAGCAGCAAGGGGGAGCAGCACGGCAAAGCGGAACGTGTGCATCGCGATGGCGACGGCCATGCACACGGCAAGGAAGAGAGGGATCATGCGCATGGTGGCCTGCTTGGCGCCAACACCGAACTGATCTTTGCGCTGATATGCGGGGCCTTCCTGGTGGTCGGCTTCGCCATGGAGAAGCTCGCTCCGGGGGCGCCGGCATGGGCGCCTCTGGCGTGCTACGTCGCGGCCTACGTCTTCGGTGGCTTTTACACGTTGCGCGAGGCGATCGACAACCTGCGCCTGAAGCGTTTCGCAATCGACTCGCTGATGCTGGTCGCCGCCGCGGGCGCCGCGGCGCTCGGCTCGTGGGCCGAGGGTGCGCTGCTGCTGTTCCTGTTCAGCCTGGGGCACGCACTCGAGCACTACGCGATGGGACGTGCCAAGCGCGCCATCGAAGCACTGGCCGAGCTCGCCCCGGAGACAGCCACTGTGCGACGCGACGGTACGGTGCGTGAGGTTCCGGTTGAAGAGCTCGCAGTCGCCGACGTGGTGCTGGTCAGGCCGAACGAACGTCTGCCTGCCGATGGCTTCATTCTGCTCGGCACGACCAGCGTCGATCAGGCACCTGTCACCGGCGAGAGCATTCCGGTGGACAAGCGTCCCGTGGGCGACCCTACGGAAGCCCGTGCACAACCCGATAGCATCGATGCAGAGTCGCGCGTATTCGCCGGCACGATCAACGGCAGTGGCGCGATCGAGATCGAGGTCACAAGGCGATCGGGCGACTCGGCGTTGGCGCGGGTCGTCAAGATGGTCAGCGAGGCCGAAACACGCAAGTCGCCGACGCAGCGCTTCACCGACAGGTTCGAGCGCATCTTCGTTCCAGCGGTTCTGGCGCTGGCCATCCTGCTGCTTTTTGCGTGGGTGGTGATTGACGAGCCATTCCGTGACAGCTTCTACCGCGCAATGGCGGTGCTGGTGGCCGCCAGCCCGTGCGCGCTGGCCATTGCCACACCAAGCGCGGTGCTGTCGGGCATCGCCCGCGCGGCACGTGGCGGGGTGCTGATCAAGGGCGGCGCGCCACTGGAGGAACTCGGGTCGCTCAACGCGATGGCGTTCGACAAGACCGGCACCCTGACCGAAGGCCGTCCGCGCATCACCGACGTCCTGCCGATCGAGGGCGTGTCGGAAGACGAGCTGTTGACGGTCGCCGTCGCTGTCGAGTCGCTGAGCGACCACCCCTTGGCAGCCGCCATTGCGCGCGACGGCCGCGAACGATTGGGTGACATCGCGATTCCAGCCGCCAGTGGCATGCAGAACCTCATCGGCCGCGGCGTGACCGCCACGCTTGGTGACGAGACTGTCTGGATCGGCAAGGCGGAAATGTTCGGCACCGAGGGCATTGCGCCGCTCGGCGCGTCCGCTGCCGCGTCCATCGCGCAACTGCGCGAAGCGGGCCGCACCTCGATGGTGGTGCGGCGCGGCACCCGGGATCTTGGAGCGATCGGTCTGCTCGACACGCCACGCGCCGGGGCTCGCGAGGCGCTTCAGCGTCTGCGCGAACTCGGTATCCGCCGCATGATCATGATCTCCGGCGACCACCAGAAGGTCGCTGATGCGATTGCACGGGATGTGGGTCTGGATGAGGCCTGGGGCGACCTGATGCCCGAGGACAAGGTCGAGTCGATACGCAAGCTGAGGGAGCAGGACAAGGTCGCGATGGTCGGAGATGGCGTCAACGACGCACCGGCGATGGCCAATGCAACCGTCGGCATCGCGATGGGTGCGGCCAGCTCCGATGTGGCGCTTGAAACCGCAGACGTTGCGCTGATGGCGGACGATCTGCGCAACCTGCCCTTCGCGGTCGGGCTCAGTCGGCACACCCGTGGCGTGATCCGCCAAAACGTGTTTGTCAGCCTCGGCATCGTCGCCTTGCTTGTGCCAGCTACGATCTTCGGCCTCGGGATCGGGCCGGCAGTCGCGATTCATGAAGGTTCGACGTTGCTGGTTGTCTTCAATGCACTTAGGTTACTTGCCTATAAGGATCGCAGTTGATGCAGATCGTGCCGCTGCCGATGCCGTGCTGAACTGGCGGTCTGATGATCGCAACCTGGTCAAACAGGCTGAGGTCAGCCATTACCGGATCAGTAGGCAGTCGAGCGCATCGAGTTCTGTGCCAGTGTCCTGATTGTTGTTCCTTGCTCGGGACGCTCACGCCGAAGGCATCCGCGCCGGACCCGATTCCTTGGGCGCGGCGCCTGCCGGCCGGCTGGCCGGCATCGCCGCGAAACGTCAACCACTTCGCACGCACATCGCTGGTTGAGCTGCGCACCTACCGAGGTGGCACAGCCGAGATCGCAGCCTGCCTGTGCAGTCACTATCGAAGTCCGGTCAACCACAACATGAATTGTGCTGTTGGATCGGCGGGCATGGCACTGTTCCGAACGAGCAGAACACACAGCAGTCGCCTTGATTCGGCCGCAAGACCACTCCACAGCCCGTGCACTCGTAGAAAAATTGGCACGCTGTGACTGGCATTGTCTCGGTCGCCCGATGGCCGCACTCCGGGCAGGTCAAGATGCTTTCTAGCTCGACGTCACTCACCGCCAGCCCGCGCCTTGGCCGGGAAGCCTGCTCCTGTGACTGCGCGCGCGATTGCGGATGTATCCGTCCGGCTCGAATCGAACGTGACCGTGACTGTTTCTGCCCGGGTGTCTACCTTCGTATCGGTGACGCCAGGCACCTTCTCCAGCGCCTTCCTGATGGTGATGCCACAGGCGGGACAGGTCATGTTCTCGGCATCGAGCACCACGGTCGCGGGCGTCGCCGCCAGAGCGGCACCGACCGAAAGAGCAGCCACGAGGGCCAGTATCCACTTGCGCATCGCGCCTCCTACAGAATCCAGACGATGTAATAGGGAAACAGCAGCAACAGGACGATGAGAGCTGTCGCCAACCAGAGCCAACGCCGCCTGCTTCGCAGCGTGGCCGGCTCGACGCAACTGCCATCTGCACCGCACTGTGAAGCCGGTCGATAAAGCATCCAGAACGCCACGGCCAAGGACATTATTGCGCCGGCGCTGAACCAGGGCCTCAAGGGATCGAGAGCTGTCAGGGTACCGATCCAGGCGCCGCTGATTCCCAGCAGCACCAGGAGCAGCGGCACCACACAGCAGACCGAAGCTCCGAGGGTGGCGAGACCGGCGCCAACGAGGGCCGGGACCGGAGATTTCGAGTGGGCGCGGGACATGTGGGTATACTAACTTCCGTACCTTGGTACGGAGTCAAGACATTGGGAAACCCGACGCTGACCATCGGACGGCTCGCAACGGCCGCCAACGTAAACGTGGAAACCGTCCGCTACTACCAGCGCAGAGGATTGCTTCCGGAACCTGAGCGTCCTGCAGGCAGCGTACGCCGCTACGGGCCAGATGACGTGAAGCGACTTCAGTTCATACGCCGTGCCCAGACCATGGGGTTCAGCCTCACAGAGGTTCAAGCACTCCAGCAGGTGGTTGGGGCTTCTTCCTGCCAACAGACGCAGTTGCTTACCGAGCGCAAGCTGACCAATGTCCGCGGACGGATCTCCGATCTGCGAAAGCTGGAGGCCGACCTGGAAAAGCAACTGGACAAGTGTGCCCAGGCACCCGCAGGAGCGCCCTGCCCCACTCTGAAAGCATTCATGGGCTAGAGGCGCACCGCTTGAAGCTTGGTCGCACCAGCGCCCTGCGCGCTGGTGCGGTACCCTTTTTTTCGCATCGCCTCGCGGGACACCTCGTTCTCAAGCATCGGCTCCCCCAAGGAGCCTCGCCAGCCGGAGTTTCTCGGTCGCCAGCTTCTTCAGGCGATTGGCGTCGGGCGCGCCCATGCCAACTTGCTTCGCCACAAGCATCGTCGCGACAATGCCGAGCTTCTCGCGTGCGTGACGGCCGCCGTGGTCAGGCTGAGCACCGGGACTACCCTCGCGCTTATCCTTCAACGTGCGCCGAGAACCAGGGCTGCCAATACAACGTAGCGCCCCACCTTGGCAATCGCCACCAGCACGAGGAAGCTCGAAAGGGGTTCGCGCAAGACACCGGCAACAACCGTCAGCGGATCGCCGACCACGGGAACCCAGCTGAGCAACAGCGACCATTTTCCGTAACGTCGGTACCAACGCCGGGCGCGATCGAGTTGCGCTTCATTCGCCGGGAACCAACGTCTATTCCTGAAGCGTTCCAACTGGCGTCCGATGACCCAGTTCACGGTGGAGCCCAGTACATTGCCGGCGCCGGCGACGACGATCAGCCACGCCGGCTCGTACTTCGCCATCAGCAAGCCGGTGAGCAGGACTTCCGACGAGAGCGGCAGCAGCGTCGCGGCCCCGAAGGCGATGGCGAACAACGCGGTATAAACGCTTGGTTCCGTCATCGATCACGTGGCCGGCCGCTCGTGCCGCGCCTCCTCATTGGGGCCAGCGCCCGTGCAACTCGTCGATCCTGTAGGCGTGCGCATGCGTTCCTCCGCGCACTGGATGGTCGACGAGATGCGGGTGATCGCCCGCCAACTCCGGATGGCCGTGTTCCACCTCGTCCGGATCGTGGGATTGCCAGGCGCGCCAGGCGATGAACAGGCCCACCACGGCCACGACGCTCAATGCGGCGAGCGCGCTGCCGAGTCCGATGCTAGCCCCTACCCAGCCCGCCAGCGGATAGGCCAGCAACCAGCATACGTGGGATAGCGAAAACTGCGCCGCAAACAGGAACGGGAGGTCATCCGACCGGGCGGAACGTCGCAGCAGCCGTCCGCCGGGCGTCACCAGGCCGGCGTATGCGGCTCCCAGCACGCACCAGAGCGGGATGAGCAAGCCCCAGCCCAGCATGCCCTGCGTGACGGCCCACAGTCCGGTGGCCGCGAACAACGCGCCGACCATGACCGAAGCGGCACCGAGCATCACGCTGCGGTCGTGGACACGCTCGAGCAGCTTCGGCAACAGCAAGGCAACCATCATCGAGCCGGCACCAAACGCTGCCAGCGCCCACGCGACCTCGCGTTCGCCCCCCTGAAGCGGGCCACGCACGATCACCACGGTATTGACGAACACCATGGCGCCGCCGGCGGCCGCGCACAGGTTCAGTGCCAGCAGGCCACGCAGGCGCGGCGTGTGCAGGTAGATGCGCATGCCCCGAAGCGCGCGGGCGTAGGGGCTGCCTGCGGCACGTGCCGCTTGAACCACCGGGAACGCGGTCGCCAGGACCAGCAGGGCCGAGGCGATGAACCCCGCAGACGTTCCTGCAAACAGTCCATGAAAGCTGATCATCGTCAGCAGCGCCGCCGCCAGCGCCGGGCTCAGCAGGCTCTCCAAGTCGTAGGCCAGGCGCGACAGGGACAGGGCGCGCGTGTAATCGCGTTCTTCCGGGAGGACCTCCGGGATCAATGACTGGAACAGCGGCGTGAAGCATGCGGATGCCGACTGCAGCAGCGCGATCAACACATAGACCTGCCAGATCTCGGTGACGAACGGCAGCATCAGCGCCGCCGCGGCCCGGACCAGGTCGAGGCCGATGAGCACCGCCTTGCGCAAGCGCGCCGGGACCACGGCTCCCGCCACCGGTGCCAGGATCACGTAGACGATCATCTTGATCGCCAGTGCGGTGCCAAGCACTGAGCCTGCCTGCGCGCCAGCCAGGTTGTAAGCCAGCAGTGCGAGCGCCACGGTCGCCAGGCCGGTGCCGACGAGGGCGACCACCTGGGCGCCGAACAGGCGGCGGAATGTGCGTTCACGCAGGATTTCGAACATGGACCTGCCTCCGAACAATCAAATGCGACGAGACGTGTGGCGTAATAGTCCGACCTTCGCCGTACCTAACTGGTTTGAGAGGAACCTCACTGCCCAGCATGCATGTCCGCTTCGGGTCCCAATAGTTGTCATTCGAGAGTGCCCGCGACCGCGAGCAGCAATCAGTCAATGGCGCCCGCTGCCGGTTGTTGCCACGACTGCCAAGAAGGCTTCGCAAACGCAGCGATCAGGAAATCAACCAGGCGCCGGGTCTTCATCGGCAAATACTTGCGCGACGCGTAGACCGCGTGGATGCCCAGCTCGATCGAGCGATACGAGGGCATCAGCTCGACCAGCTCCCCACGACGCAGGTCGTCACCGACCAGGAAGTCCGGCTGCAAAATCACGCCCTGGTCCTGCAGCGCGGCGATGCGGCAGGTATCGCCGCTGTTGGTGTGGATGCGCGGCTTCACGCGCACGCGCGCCTCGCCTTGGGGGCCGTTGAAGCGCCAGTCGTCGCCACCGGTCCAGTAGGCGTAGGAAACAACCTGGTGGTGCGCGAGCTCGTGCGGATGCGCCGGCGTGCCGTGCGCGACCAGGTAGCCGGGTGACGCGCACAGCACGATGCGGGTGGCCGCCAATTGCCGGCTCACCAGTTGCGAGCTGGCCAGGCTTGTGATGCGCACCGCGACGTCGTAGCCCTCCTCCACCAGGTCGACGACGCGATCGTTCAAGGTGATGTCGAGCGCGACCTTGGGATTGGCAGCGATGAAGCGCGACCACAGCGGCGCCAGATGCAGGTTGCCGAAGGTCAGCGGCGCGTTGATCCGCAACACGCCGGCCGCCTCGCCGCTGCTGGAACTCGTCTCAGCCTCAAGTTCGCTCGCAGCCGCAAGCAGTTCGACAGCCCGGGCGAAGAAGCGCTGGCCGTCGTCGGTCAGCGACAGGCGCCGGGTGGTGCGATGGAGCAGGCGCACGCCCAGTTGCGCTTCGAGATTGGCAACGTGCCGCGAGACTGCCGCCTTCGACAGGCCGGAGGCATCGGCGCCGCCGACGAAGCTGCCGGTGTTCACCACCGCGACGAAGCTGGCCAGTTGCTGGAGGTCGAGCATGGCCCTCGATTGTTCCGCGTTTGTTGACAGTCAGTCAACTTGATTGGTGTTTATCCCGGTCATCTGGATCAATACAGTGGTTCCCGAGCCCACTCCGGGCATCCGACAAGGAACCAAGCCATGAACATCCTCATTCTCGGCGCCGGCGCCATGGGCTCCGCCCTGGCCCGCCAGTTCACCCGTGCCGGCCACCCCGTGCGCATCGCCGCCACCTCGCTGGACAAGGCGCGTACCGTCGCTGCCGGCATTCCCGGCAGCACCGCCGTCTCCGCCACCGGCAGCGCCGCCGGCAGCGACGTGGTCGTGGTCGCCACTCCGTACGGGCAGGCGGTCGCGGCGCTGCGCGCGGCCGGTCCGCTGGATGGCAAGGTCGTCATCGACATCACCAATCCGCTCACGCCCGATTACATGGGCCTGACCGTCGGCCACGCCACCTCCGCCGCCGAGGAAATCGCGCGCGAGTTCCCGGGCGTCGAAATCGCCAAGGCCTTCAACACCCTGTTCGCGCAGGTGATCGCCGAAGGCCCGGCGTTCGCCGACGGCCAGGTCGCGCGCGCCTTCTACGCCGGCGATTCCGAGCGTGCCAAAGCCACCGCGAAAGCGCTGATCGAGAGCACCGGTTTCCAGCCAGTCGACGCCGGCCCGCTGAAGAACGCGCGTTACCTCGAGCCGCTGGCCGGGCTGAACATCTACTTCGGCTACGGCGCCGGCCACGGCACCACCATCGCCCCGATGTGGATCAGTCGCAGCTGATCCCCTCCACACACGACGGAGTTCTGCCATGAATACTACTTCCTCGCTGCTCGGCCGCCTCGGCCTGTCGTTGATCTTCATCATTTCCGGCTGGGGCAAGATCGCCGGTTACACCGCCACCCAGCAGTACATGGAGGCCATGGGCGTGCCGGGCCCGCTGCTGCCACTGGTGATCGCGCTTGAACTCGGCGGCGGCCTCGCGATTCTCGCCGGCGCGTTCACCCGCTGGTTCGCTCTGGCGCTGGCCGCGTTCTCGCTGGCATCCGCGGCGCTGTTCCACGGCAACCTCGGCGACGCCAACCAGGCGATCCACTTCTGGAAGAACATTGCCATGGCCGGCGGCTTCCTGATGCTGGCCGCGCATGGCGCTGGCGCGCTCAGCCTCGATGCGGTGTGGACGCGTCGCCGCGCTGTCCCAGCCACGCCGCCCGTCGCTTCCTGATCCATTTGCATCTGGCCCGGGCGCACATGCGCCCGTGGCCTTTCCTTCCGGAGTCGCCATGAACCTCGCACCCTCCCTCTTCATTTCTCACGGCTCGCCGATGTTCGCGCTCGAACCCGGCGTCCTTGGTCCCGCGCTGCAACGGATTGGCGACGCGCTGTCCGAGCTCAACGCGATCGTGATCGTGTCGCCGCACTGGCAGACACAGGGCGTGCGCGTGGCGACCACCCACGCGCCGGAGACCATCCACGACTTCGGCGGCTTCCCGGCGCCGCTGTACGCATTGCAATACACGCCGCCGGGCGCGCCGACACTCGCCGTGGAGGTTGTGCGGATGCTGGTCGATGCGGGATTCGCCGCCAGCATCGACGCGCGCCGGGGCCTCGACCATGGCGCATGGGTACCGCTGCGTTATCTCAAGCCGGACGCCGATGTGCCGGTATTCCAGGTTTCGCTGCCGCACGACCTCGACACCGCGGGCGCGTTGCGCCTGGGCCGGACGCTGGCGCCGCTGCGTGAGCGCGGGGTGCTGGTGATCGGTTCCGGCAGCCTCACCCACAACCTCTACGAATTCCGTCAACACATCCGCGACCCGGAGTACGCGCAGGCATTTGCCGACTGGGTCGCGGACGCGCTGCGTCGCCGCGACGTCGACGCGCTGGTGCATTACCGCGAACGCGCCCCGCATGCCGCGCGTGCGCATCCCAGCGAGGAACATTACCTGCCACTGCTGGTCGCGCTGGGGGCCAGCGACGTTGGAGAAACAGCCACTCTGATAGAAGGCGGCATGACCTACGGTGTGCTGTCGATGGACTCGTTCGGCTTCGGCTTGCCCGATGGCATCGAGCTGAAGGCCGCCGCATGAACGCGCTGTCCTCGCTCGTACTCGATCCCGCCTTCGCACTGGCGTTCCGCGTGCGCGAATCGGCATCCGCTGAACCGAGTGCGATGCTGGTGCTGCTGCATGGCGTCGGCGGCAACGAGGCCAACCTCGCTGAACTCGCTGCCGGCATCGCGCCGGATACCCTGGTTGTGTTGCCACGCGGCCGGCTCGAACTCGGCGCGGGCCAATATGCCTGGTTCCGCGTCGCTTTCACCGCCGAGGGACCGCAGATCGTCGCCAGTGAAGCCGAGGACAGCCGCACGGCGCTGATCCGCTTCGTCGCACAGTTGCAGGCCGCGCACGGCATTGCGCCGGAACGCACGCTCATCGCCGGCTTCAGCCAAGGCGGAATCCTCAGTGCCAGCGTGGGTTTGACTGCGCCCGAGTACGTACGCGGATTCGCCGTGCTCGCGGGCCGGATCCTTCCCGAACTTGAACCACGACTCGCCCCGCCCGAACGCCTTGCTGGCCTGCATGCATTGATCGCACACGGACGCGATGACGAAAAGTTGCCGGTTGCCTGGGCCGAACGCGCCGATGCATGGCTGGAACAGATCGGTGTAGCGCATGCGATGTGGTTGTATCCGGGTGGTCATGGCATCAACGCGACCATGGCGCGCGATTTCCAGGACTGGGTGGAGCAGTTGCTGCCGCCGGTCGCGAGCACCCTCCAACTGCGCATCGACCCCGAATCCACCTGGTTCGAGGGCGGCGCGACCGGTTCCGGAAGTGTGAGGATTGCACCCGGCAGCGCGCGCCTGGTGCGCGAGCATTTTGGACCGCACGTGCCCTTGCAAATGGCGCTGGAATCGGCCATCGCCGCCATCGAGGAAGAACTGGCGAGCGTCCCTCGCATGCTGCATGGCGCAAGCATCGCCAGCAGTGATCCCGCGCTGCATGCGATCGCCGCTGCGGCCGGGATGGACGACACGGCATCCACCTTGCACCGCGATGCGGTGGAGCACGCATTCGCACGCCTGGCTGCCGTCGCTGGCGGCCGACCGGCTGGGTTCGACTCGTTGTCGGAAGATCCGCACTTCGCGGCGGCGCTGCTGCTGGTGCGCGAACTCATGCACCACCTGGATATCGCCACGATCACTCTCCGACAACCCACGACCAAGGAGTCCATTCCATGAAAATCGCCCTGATCGGTGCCTCCGGCCAAGCCGGTTCGCGCGTGCTGCAAGAACTTTCCGACCGTGGACACTCGGTGACTGCCATCGCCCGCGACCCCTCGCGGATCGCCGCACTGCCCGGCGTCACCGCAAAGGCCGGCGATGCTTACGATGCCGATGGCCTGGCGGCGCTGCTCGCAGGCCACGATGCCGCGATCAGTTCGGTGCACTTCGTCGCCAGCGATCCGCGCAAGCTCCTCGACGCGGTCAAGCGCTCGGGAGTGTCGCGTTACCTGGTGGTTGGTGGGGCCGGCAGCCTCGAGGTCGCACCCGGGGTGTTGCTGGTGAACACACCGGAGTTCCCCGAGGCGTATCGCGAAGAAGCACTCGCCGGCGCGGCGTTCCTCGACCTGCTGCGCCAGGAACCGGAGCTCGACTGGATCTTCCTGTCGCCCTCGGCGATGTTCGTGCCCGGCGAGCGAACCGGGAAATTTCGGATCGGCAAGGACCAGTTGCTGGCCAACGACAGGGGCAGCAACATCTCCTTCGAGGATTACGCTATCGCCATGGTGGATGAAATTGAGCGCCCGATGCATAGTCGCGAGCGCTTCACGGTCGGCTACTGACGCCCGGGCTGAGAGGAGCTTCCGCTGGGCCAAGGGAGTTCAAGGTGACTAAGCCTGCCGCACTAGCTGAGTTATATGCCGCTGATCGGACTGGGTGACGGGCTCGTCGTTTACGCTGGTGGAGACGCGCGCAGCAAGCGCCACCAGCCACGGCTACCTACCCCCGATAACGCGCCCTAATCCCCTGCCCTAACGATGTCCGCTTCCGGCCAGAAGCGGCCATCTAGCATCTGAATCAAGCCGCGAAGCGAAGTCGCGTCGGCCTGGACGAACTGTGAGGCCCGAGCCAACAGACCCCAACGGCCTATCGGCAGCCCGAACCTACACTTACGAAACGGTATACCACAGGACACCGTGCGCGTTGTTGCCTTCTTCTGGCAGAGAAAGTTGCCGAGCGCGGAAATAGACAGATTGCTGTCCCGTGAGGTCGCGGCCGGGCACGAGGCGGATGTCAAGGATGACAGATGTGATGGCTGATTAGAGTTAGTCGGAATCCTTGGGATGTCCATCAGGACAACATCCGGGCGACGAAGCGTTCGAGCTCAAAATCTTCAAAGTGCAGATTCAGTACGCTCGAGACACTACTGAGTGGTGTATCGACGCAAACCCGTCCAGTGACGTCGACCGCGATCAATTCAAACACCTCTCCATCCTCCTCGGCCCGGCGAGATCCAGGTAGCCAGGAGGCGAAGAAGGCACTGCACTCCACGCCAAGACTCGCCGCAACTCTGGAGCAAGCTTGCTCTCCACGATGGCACGTGTGAAGCGCCAAGACCTCTTCATCATCAGGCCGGAGGACTGCCCATAGGCGCTGGGGAACTTGATGATCGCTTGTCACCCGCTATGTCCATCCATGGGGTAGACCTTGCCCAGTTCGGGGACGGCCGGATAACCCGGGTTGCGCTCGTCGGCGATATCAGCCCAAAGCCAGGCGTCGATGACGGCGTCTCCATCGCATCCTTCGTACGGGCACATTTGTAGCGACCGGACTTGCCTGAAATGCCCCCTCTCATAGGCACGTTCGCAATGTATGCAGTAGAGGTAGGTATAAGCGGCCGCAGGCCGATCGAACAGGCGATCTCGCTCCAACGCTCCCGGGTCGTAGCGTGCATCAGTTGCATATGGAGATGTCATGGAAGTACCTTGTTGTGGAGGGTTTGGGCGCTGCGCGAATCCATCACGGCTGTCGTGCGTCCGTGTCGTTCAGGGAAGTCATCTTCATTGGTAGCGCTTGCGGAGCAGGGCCTCGATCTCGCTCACTTCGACCTGAGGTTCAAGTGCACCTGCGGGCACCGTCAATCCGAGATTCTGCAGCTTCCTGATGTCACCCCAAGCTTCAAAGTCGTGCCATGGGTTGAGGCCCATGACATTGCCAAGGGTTTCATCCGCCGTGCTGGCATCTTCAGCAATTTGGCCGAAGCGCGAGACCGCGGCGGACAGATCCCAGTCACTAAGGAAAAGGAGTAGCGCCGCGAATGCCAGCAGTGCTGGGGGCTGCTCGTCCCGTTTGCAGTGTCGCTTAACGGGATCGTAGTTCTCTGCGATGAAGCGACAGAGTCTGATCGTCAGCTTGTAGTGCATCTCCAGAGATGTGGGATCCAGCACTACTTCTCCGGAATGCCGCGCCACCAGCTTGGATAGATGCTTGGCGCGGGACGATAGCCAGAGCCGATTGCCTCGCATGGTTTCGATAACGTCGCGATGCCTGCTTGCGTACTCGCGTCGGGCCGCGGCAAGCCAGTCGAAGCCTGGCAGGGCTGCTACTTGTTGGGTTAAGGCGATCGAATCGCTACCCACGACCCATCCAGACACAGACTGGATGCCCGCCAGCCAGATCGGCAACTCAGGATCAAGCGTCAAGGTAAAGCTTGAGGATGACTTCGCCTGAAAGAACCACTCGCGCATGTCACGAATTGCTCGCTGCGACAAGAGCCTCTTCTCAATGCCAGACCCAACGAGCTGACGCACAGCGTGTGTGAGAGCCGACCTAGCTACTCCAAACGACACAAGGTTCTCGGGTACCGCCGTTCCCTCCATCCGCGAGTGTGCAAAGTCGCACAGCGGACGATGCTGGTTGTATCGAAAGTAGGGCTGACGAATGATTTTACTGCTGCCCTTCGATCGGGCTCCCCGCACAAGCTCTGCGCCCAAAATGAAGCAGCAGGGACACTCCAGGTCTTCCCGGATGAATCGTCGCCAGTTCTCAGGAACCTCGTCTGGACCTGGCGCGTCCAGTTGGGACATGCCCGCGTCTGCAGCCAGTCGGCCGATGATCTGGGTGACATCAAGCTCATTTTCGTAGTGTCTTGAAAACGCAGTGATCGGCATTGACCTGCTCCGCGGAGAACCTGTGAGTCCACTGATCGCTTTGGTGCTTTGCGATCAGATGTCGAGTCAACGAGCGAAGTTCCTGACTTAGGTTATCGCCTCCACGCCCTTCGCCATGCCGCTGATCCGACGCTCTTCTTGCATCGCCATCATCGCCTGACCCCGTTCCATCTCTTCAGCGGTAAAGGTCCGTTCATGCAGTGACTTGAAGAATGGCTCCCAGCGTTCTTCAATCTTCTTCAAGGAAAGCTCGTCGTACTGGCCACGCCGCATCAGCCTGCGCATGAGAGAACTGATCGCGGGGTCATGCGCGCAATCCTTGATGCGCTTGAACATCCACAGGATGAGATCAACGAGTTCCAAACCTGCCGAGCTTCCGCTCGATGTGAAGGACGGTCCTTGCGTTGGCATGCCCCTCAGGTCAAGTTCCGGCAAGCCTGGCCCGAGCGGAAAAACCTGCCCAGTGGCCTTTGCGTAGAAGTCAGCAAGCTCGGACTGGGCGCCGTTGAACTGCTGCTGCTGGTCCACACAAAGACATTGCAGCTTTGTCCTCGCAGACTTCAATCTGCTCACAACCCCGAAGAGCACGAACTGGAACCCGATGAGATTGGGCGATATCGCCAGCTGCATGTCTTTTCGGTTGGCGTTGTACTCGATCTCTGGTGTGTTCGCGATCGCCCAGTTCAACGTGTCAGTGATGAGCTCTCGTGATCGTTGATCGGGTAGCCTTCCGACTCGACCGAGCAGAGCGGTGCAGACCTCACGAAGCTGCCTCTCGGATTTCGCTCCCTGCTTCTCTGTGCGTGCGGCCCAAGCCAGTTGTGCGAGATCGTCATCGAACAAATGGGCAACCTTGAGGAGCATCACGTATCGCAGTGGGGTCCAGTAGGTCGTCCAACCCACTGCGGGGTTCAGTCCCTGGTCGAACACTTGATCGAAGAACTGGATGACAGCGTAGTCAGCCTTGACCAGCTTGTAGAGGCCGAATCTGATGTCATACCTGTCCACCAGCCCCAGCAAGGCAGGCGCGATCGACGAGATTGGACCGATCCCGAGGTCTTTGGCGTGGAGACGCTCCACGCCCAAGCGCTGACGAAGCACTCGCATGTATGGTTCGGCAAGCACATCCAGATTCACTTTGCTCGACAGCATTCCGTAGAAGAGATCCGGCTGCGTTCTATCGAACAGGTTGAGGCCAGTGTGGCCGCTTTCGTCCACGTAGAAGAACATGTGTCTGCTCCTCGGCGACTTGGGTGCTCACTCTATCGGTTAGCCGGACGCAGCAAACCAGCCATCCGACGCTGCGCTGCGAAGGTTCAAAGAGATGCCACAGTTGAGTACGAGGACCCGATTACCGTTCCAAAGGCTGGTTTCGGCCAAAAGCAGACCAGGCCAGTCCGAACTAGCGGATGACGCTAGCCTAGCATCACCTTTAGACGGGGCTACGCCGAATCGATCAAGTGGACAGGTCTTAGGTGCTGCCGGTAGATTTGGTCGCCGGGGAGTTAGCGCGATAAGAGAAGACCTGCACTGGGACTGGTAGGGGGAACCATGTCGATACTGCAAGAAATACTTGTCTGGACGCAGACGTTGCCCACATGGCAAAGCGACGCGGTAGCCCGCATGCTGGCTAAACAAACCCTTTCCACGGACGATCAGGACGACTTGTTTGCGCTGCTGAAACTGGCGCACGGCATCCCCGATCCGAAGGACCGCACACCCAAGCCACTCACCGCAGACCAAATCCCAGCACCGGTCAAGAGCTCCACGCACATCGTGCTGCTGGCGATAAAGGACATGCGCCACGTCAACGCGCTCGCTGAGAGCCAGCGCCTTCCCTTCAATACTGCCGGGTTGTCCGTGATCTACGGCGACAATGGCTCAGGTAAATCGGGATACTCGCGGGTACTGAAGCGGGCCTGTCGCGCACGCGACCAGATCGAGGCAATCCACCCCAACGCCCATCTCCCTGCCGCCAAGGCTGGCGTTGCGGAAGCCACGTTCGAGATCACCGTGGACGGCGTCGCCAAGGATGTGCAATGGACACATGGACAGGCGGCGCCTCCTGAGTTGTCTTCGTTCTCGATTTTCGACGCGCGGTGCGCACGCGCCTACCTCGACAGCGAAGACGACTTCTCCTACGTCCCCTACGGACTCGATGTGTTTGGGGCCTTGGCGAAGGTCTTCGGGCAGCTGAAGACTTCAATTGAAGCGGAACAGGCACACCACGCCGTCGATCTGACCGCATTCGCGCCGCTGCGGGGAGACACTGCGGTCGGCATGCTGATCACGGCGCTGTCGGCCAAGACAACCCAAGCCCAGATCGACGCGCTGGCCACCTTGACGCCGGAGGAACTGGCACAGCACGCGGAACTGGATAAGGGCCTGAAAGAAAACAACCCGAAGGAAAAGGCGAGTCAGTTGCGTCTACAGGCGCGCCGCGTCGCGACCATCGCTACGAACGCCACCAGCAAGGGTGCACTGGTGGACCAGCCAGTCGTCACCAAGCTGCGCGGACTCGCGGACAGCTTCCGCACCGCACAGACAGCGGCAGCGATTGCGGCCAAGGAGTTCAATGAGAGCGAGCACCTTCTGCCTGGCACCGGGGGCGAAGCTTGGCGCGAACTGTTCGACGCCGCCCGCAAGTTCGCGACCGAATCCCACCCAGACAAAGCTTTCCCTGAGCTGGGCGCGGATACGCCGTGTCCGCTGTGCCAGCAACCGCTCGCCGAAGGCGCCGCCCGCCTGCAGCGCTTCGAAAAATTCATCCAGCAGGAAGCGGAGAAGACAGCGCAGGCGCGCCGCGCAGCTCTGATAGCGGGATATAAGCCGTTCATCGCACAGAACCTGGCGCTAGGCCTCGACGACGCAACCCACGACGAGATCAAGGCAATGAACCCGCAATTGGCGGCCGATGCCAAGGCGTTCGAGTCTCAGCTTTCAGCGCGTCAGGAAGCGATCAAAGCGGCGGTGACATCTCAACAGTGGGAGGCCGTTGCCCAGGCGTTGGCGAACCCGGCAACGCGGTTGCAGGCGCTGGCCGACAAGCTCAACGCCGAAGCCGAGACGCTGGATAAGGCTTCGGACGAAAAAGCCCGCGCCGCGCTACAGAAGCAGTACACGGAACTCGATGCACGCATCAGACTGAGTCAGGTCAGGGATGCCGTGGTGGCAGCCGTCGGCAAACTCAGCCATCAGGCCAAACTCGCGAAGTGCCTCTCTGCTGTGAAGACCAATGCCATTTCCTTGAAGGCATCGGACATGGCCGAGAAGGTTGTTTCCAAGGAACTGGCCGAAGCGCTGAACCGCGAGTTCAAGGCACTGGGCGTCGGCACGTTGAAGGTGTCGCTGCAAAGTCGCGCAGACCGCGGCAAGGCATTACACAAACTCAAGCTGGAACTGCCCCAGAGCCGCAGCCCCGGCGACATCCTGAGCGAAGGCGAGCAACGCGCCGTGGCGATCGGCTCGTTCCTGGCCGAGATCGGACTGAACGGCGACAAGGGCGGCATTGTGTTCGACGACCCCGTTTCCTCACTCGACCATCGTCGGCGCGAGCACGTCGCCAAGCGCCTCGCTGCCGAGGCCGCCACCCGTCAGGTCGTGGTGTTCACCCACGACATCTACTTTCTGTGCCTGCTGTTGGAAGAAGCGAAACTGGCCGGCACGACGATTTCCAGCCAAAGTCTCGTCCGGCGCGCGGAAGGATTCGGAGTCGCCGATCCCGAGCTGCCGTTTCAAGGCAAGAATGCGAGCAAGCGGATCGGCGCGCTGAAAGCTCAGCAGCAGCTGATCGCCAAGCTGCACAAGGACGGCGAAGAACAGGAGCATCGAAAACAGACCATGGACGCCTACGTCCGGCTACGGCTGACTTGGGAACGTGCCGTCGAGGAAGTCCTGCTGCGCGAAGTTGTGCTTCGTTTCCGTAAGGGTGTGGAAACCCAGCGGCTCGCCGGCGTCGTGGTCGACGACGAGGACTACGCTAGGATCAGCGCCGGCATGTCGAAGTGCTCCAACTACGCCCACGACAAGGCTCTGGAGGGCGGCATTGCAGTTCCCGAGCCCGACGAGCTGCTGGCCGACATAAATGCACTGGAAACCTGGCGTTTGGAGGTCGAGAAGCGCAGCATCGAAATAGGCAAGAAGCGTAAGGCAGGTGGCTTTTGAATGACACAACTGTTGGCCATTCAGTCGCTCAGTTGTTAGATGTCCGCATCGGGTCGTAAGCAGACTTGAGCCGCTGGATAGCACTGGGCCCAAAGCTAAACAATGGACTCGGGCCGCAGGCTGTCCACATAGTCCGCCCAAGCCTGCATCATCCCCGTACGTTCACCCATGTACTCCGCATGGTTGTACGCCGCACGGACTTTGTCACGCTCCGCATGCGCGAGCTGTCGCTCGATGACCTCGGACCGGTAGCCCTTCTCGTTAAGAATGGTGGATGCCGTAGCCCGGAATCCATGAGCAGAGAATCCGATGCTGTCCTTGCCATTGAAACCCATCCGCTCCAAGGCACGATTCAGCGTCGTAGCCGTCATGCAGTCCTTTGGCCTGCGATAATTGGGGAAGAGAAAGTCTCGACCACCGGTATACGTCTGCAACTCCCTCAGCAGGACCACGGCCTGGCTTGACAGCGGAACAATGTGCGTCTCACGCATCTTCATGCGATCAGCGGGGATGCGCCACTTGGCGTGGTCTAGATCGAACTCGGTCCAGACCGCCTTCCTGAGCTCTACAGTGCGCACGAAGGTCAGCAGTATCAAATGCAGCGCGATGACAGTGGTGCGGTAGCCGCCGTAACTTTCCAAGGCCTTCAGGAAGTCCGCAATCTGGTCCCGCGAAAGCGGCTTGCGATGTTCGACTTTCGGCCGGTGAATCGCGCCACGCAGAGCGGCGGCGGGGTCGCTGTCCGCGCGAAGTGTAGCCACCGCATAGCGAAAGATGGCCGACGACCACTGGCGGACCAGCAAGGCGACGGTCGCAGCTCCTCGATCTTCGATACGCCGGATGATTTCCAACAGATGAGCCGCTGTCACTTTGCGGATCGGCAGCTTCCCGATGTGCGGAAATACATCAGCTTTTAGGAAGCCATGCACCTGACGCTGGTAGTACGGCGTCCAGCCATTGGCCTTCTTCGATATCCACTCATTGGCCACGGCCTCGAATGTGTTTGCGTTCGCCGACACGTTGCGCAGCCGTTCCGCTTGGCGATTGTGGGATGGGTGCAGCCCCTGCTTGACGAGTGCCCGGGCCTTTGCGAGCTCACTCCGCGCCTCGGCAAGCGAGATTTCCGGGTACTCACCAATCGCAAAGATGTTCTCCTTGCTGGCGATCCGGTAGCGATAGCGCCACAACTTTGCACCACTCGGCCGGACCTCCAAGTAGAGGCCTCCAGCGTCAGCCAACTTGCTTGGCTTGAGCCCTGGCTTGCTTGCGCGAATCTTGGCATCGGTAAGGGACATGTGCGGGTATCAGGCCTTCGATACCCTCAACGGTACCCGCAATTTTCTTGGATTGCCACGGACATCGACGGACAGTCATGTACGCATTAGCGCTTGTTTTAAGCGCCTCCAGGAGCATCACCGGACCTCCGCGGACTACGTCGGACTGCGATGACAGTTATCGATCATCAGCAGCACGGCGGCTCCGGAAGCGGCGCGGCCGCGCTGGGGTGGGGCAATCTAGCGCCCGCACCCTGCGGCTGGCAACGCGTGCGGCGGCCCGCCATGGCCGCGCTGGCACCGCCATGGCAGTGCCGGGCGCGGCTGCGCTCAGCGCGGCCGCGGCAGGTGGTCGCTGGGCCCGGTGTTGCAGGGGTCGTAGCGGCGGCCGATGCCGCCGCCGGACGGCCGCGGCCCGCAGATCGAAACCACGAATCCGGTCGCGTTCTGCGCCCACACCCGCACCCGGAAGGCGTTGCCGGGCGCGGTCCAGGTCTCGCCGGGCTTGAACATCGAGCCCTCGTTGTTGCTGAGATTGGCCGGCGGCACGTCGCTGTCGACGCTCCATGCCGGCGTGTTCCGGTTCTGGTCCACCGCGTGGATGATGACGGCGTCGCCCGCCAGGTCGGGCTCGTAATACCCGCTCCGCAGGCGCGATTCGACGGTGTAGTAGCGCGTCTGGGGCTCGCCCGGGACGCGGACGACGACCATCTGCGCGTTGGCGCTGCCAGGAAGGCTGGCGCGATCGAGCTGGACGGCCGTGTGCTGCTGGCCGGCGACCACATCGAGCTTGCGCGCCGGTTCGATCCAGCCCATCTGCGCCCGGTGGTAGACGTTGATGTGCTTGGCGACGGTGCCGTAGGTGGCATCGCTGTTGGCGTTGTTCCAGGCGCTGCTCATCACGTCCCAGGGGTTGTCGTAGGGATCGCTGTCGTTGTCCGAGTTGTTGGCGTGCGGCAGGCCGTAGCCGTGGCCCATCTCGTGCGCCAGTGGAGCCAGGTTGTTGAACGACCACGGCGGGTTCCAGGTCGTGCTCCAGCACTTGAAGATGCCGTCGAGCGTGGCGCAGCGGCCGCCACCCCAGGCGTAGCCGTCGAGGTCGCCGTTGAACATCATGTTGATGCCCTGCAGGCCGCCGTTGGCGGCGAAGTCGACGTTCGCGTCGGCGGCGGCGACGCAGTCGTCGAACAGCGCGTTGAGGTTGGCGCTGCCCTGCCCGCTGCCGGTGACGTAGTGCGACCGCGGGTGCGGCAGCGTGTACCAGCCGTGCGCACTGCTGCCCGTGAGGTTGATCTTCCCGTACGACACCTCGCGCCAGTAGTGGTCGAGCTGGCCCTGCGAGTTGCCGTACTGCGACTGGAAGAAGGCCAGGGTCTTCTGCTCGGTCGGAATGTCGGCGAACTTGCACATGAGCGTCGCCCACACCGTGGTGCCCTCGACCAGCGTCGCGCGCGCATTGGCGAGGTGCAGGTCGTCCGCCGGCACGATGGCCTCCACCCGGTACGCGGATACGCCACGGCCCGCGGCCGAGAAGTCCACGGCGACCCGGCGGCCGGCCAGGGCATGCAGGTTCTCCGCCGCCTGCAGCGCCTCGTCGGTGTCGAGCGGGAACCGGCGGCCGTCGTCGGCGACCAGGAAGGCCTGGAAGCGCGGCGCGCGGCGGTCGAGCTTGCGCGCCTGCGGCGACGGGTCGCCCCACTGCAGCTCCAGCATGCCTGCGACGACGGCTGCGCCGGCGTCCGCCGACAGCCCCATGGCGGCGACGAGCGCCACCGATCCGATCCATTTGCGCATGTGATGCCCCCGGTTGGCCCCAGCCGCGACTCTAGCGCGATCCAGGACGCCCGTGGCGCCGGTCACAGGCCGCGGGCGGCTTCCGCGACGGCGCGGAACAGGGCGCGCCCCTTGTTCATGGTCTCGTCCCATTCGCGCGCGGGATCCGAGTCGTGGACGATGCCGGCGCCGGCCTGCACGTGCAGGCGGCCGTCCTGGATCACCGCGGTGCGGATGGCGATGGCGGTATCGGCGTCGCCATTCCACGCGATATAGCCCACCGCGCCGGAGTAGACGTTGCGCCGCACCGGCTCCAGCTCGCGGATGATCTCCAGCGCGCGCACCTTGGGCGCACCGCTCACCGTCCCCGCCGGGAAGGTGGCGCGCAGCACGTCGGCATAGGACAGCCCGCCGCGCAGGGTGCCCGTGACCTCGCTGACGATGTGCATCACGTGGCTGTAGCGCTCGATGGTGAAGGTGTCCCCCATCGCCACCGTGCCCGGCTCGGACACACGGCCGACGTCGTTGCGGCCGAGGTCGATCAGCATCAGGTGTTCGGCGCGCTCCTTGGGGTCGGCCAGGAGTTCCGCTTCGAGCGCGACGTCGAGCTCCGGGGTGGCGCCGCGCGGGCGGGTGCCCGCGATCGGGCGCACGGTGACGGTGCCGCCCTGCTGGCGCACCAGGATCTCGGGCGAGCTGCCGACCACCTGGGTGGCGCCGGTGTCGACGAAGTACATGTACGGCGACGGATTGAGCGCGCGCAGCGCCCGGTACACGTCCACCGGGCGCGCCGCGAACGGCACCGACATCCGCTGCGACAGCACCACCTGGAAGATGTCGCCGGCGACGATGTACTCGCGGCAGCGCTCCACGGCATCGATGAAGCCGTCGCGGGTGAAGCCGGAGACGAAATCGGCCTCGTCGAGCGCCGCGGGCGACAGCGTCTCCGGGTAGCCGGCGCCGGCGTGGCGCAGGCGGTGGGTCAGCGCGTCTAGGCGGCGGTTGGCGCGCGCCCAGGCCTGCGGCTCGGCCGGGTCGGCGTGGACCACGAGGAAGAGCCGGTTCTTCAGGTTGTCGAAGACCGCGAGCTCCTCCGACAGCATCAGCAGGATGTCGGGCGTGCCGAGCTCGTCGCGGCCGGCGCCCGCGCCCTCGGCCAGCCTCGGCTCGACGTAGTCGATGCACTCGAAGCCGAACCAGCCCACGAGCCCGCCGCTGAAGCCGGGCAGGCCCTCCACCACCGGCACCGAATGCGCCGCACGCAGGCGCTCGACCTCGGCGAACGGGTCGGCGACTTCGCGCGTCTCCACCACCTCGCCATGGTCGCGCACGGTCAGCTCGTGGCCATGGAAGGCATACGTGCGCCGCGCCGGCAGGCCGATGATGGAATGGCGGCCGAAGCGCTCGCCGCCCTCGACGGATTCGAACAGGTAGGTGTGCGGGCCGTCGGCGAGCTTCAGGTACACCGACAGCGGCGTGTCGAGGTCGGACAGCAGTTCGCGTACCACCGGGATGCGGGTGTGGCCGGCGGCGACGTGGCGCTCGAACTCCTCCGCGCTGCTCATGCCGGCCGCGCCTGCGGCAGCAGGACGGCGGCATGCGCCGGCGGTGGCGACGCGGCGCCCAGCAACGGGCAATGCCGCGGCAGGTGCATGCGCACCCTCGCAGGCACGCATTCGATCCGGAATCGCATCGCCTCCAGCGGCTCGCCGTCGAGGTTGAGGTGGAACGGCTCGCGCGCGGCGATCTCCAGCCACGGCAGCTGCACGCGGATGGCCACGCGCTCCAGCGCCGCCTCCTTGCCGTCGGCGACCACCGAGGCGACGGTGGCGGCGACCTCGCCTTCGAGCGTGGGCACGATGGTGAGGTCGAGCAGCCCGTCGTCGAGGATCGCATCCGGGCACAGCGCCTGGCCGCCGCCGGCCTGGCGGCCGTTGCCCACGCCCAGTGCGATGAAGCCGCCCGACCAGGCGAAGCCGGGGCCGCGCACGCTGGCCTCGATGGGGTCGATGCGGCCGAGCTTGGACATGCCGGTGACCAGGTAGGCCAGGCCGCCCAGCAACTTCTTCATGCCTTCGCTGGTTTCGACCGTGACCCGGGTGCCGAAGCCGCCGCTGGCGAGGTTGGCGGCCCAGCGCACGGTGTCTCCTGCCTCGATGCGGAGCAGGTCGATGGCCCGCGCAGGCTCGGCGGCCACCAGTTCCAGGGCCGCGGGCACGTCCTCGGGGATGCCGGTGGCGGCGGCGAAATCGTTGGCGGTGCCCAGCGGCACGAGGCCCAGCGACGGCAGCGACGCGGCCGGCAGGTCGCGGTGCGCCAGGGCCGCCGCGACCGCGCTGAGGGTGCCGTCGCCGCCGGCGGCGACGATGCTGTCGACGCCATCGGCGATCGCCTCGTCGACGAAGCGGTCGACGTCACCCGCCTCCCAGGTGACGCGCACGCCCAGGGCGATGCCGCGGCCGCGGAGGGTCGCCACGGCATCCCGCAGCAGCGGCTCGGCGGCGGCCTTGCCGTTCAGCACCAGGCGCCAGGCGGGCGCGGTCATGGCCTGCGCCCCTGCGGCGGCCGCGGGCGGCGGCGCTCGCTCATGCGCGCGCGGCAGCCACGGCGTCGCGCATGCGCCGGATCACGCCGGCGTAGTCGGGCTGGCCGAAGATCGCGGATCCGGCGACGAAGGTGTCGGCACCGGCGGCGGCGATGGCGCCGATGTTCTCGGGCTTCACGCCGCCGTCGATTTCGAGTCGCACGGGGCGGCCGCTGGCGTCGATGCGCTCGCGGACGCGACGGAGCTTGTCGAGCGCCGAGGGGATGAAGGCCTGGCCGCCGAAGCCGGGGTTCACGGACATCAGCAGGACGAGGTCGAGGTCGTCGAGGACGTAGTCGAGCACGTCCAGCGGGGTGGCCGGGTTGAGCACCAGGCCGGCCTGGCAGCCTTCGGCCTTGATCAGCTGGATGGTGCGGTGGACGTGGGCGCTGGCTTCGGGGTGGAAGCTGATCAGGCTGGCGCCGGCGCGGGCGAAATCGGGGACGAGGCGGTCGACGGGCTCGACCATGAGGTGGACGTCGATGGGCGCGGTGACGCCGTGCTTGCGAAGCGCTTCGCAGACCAGGGGGCCGATCGTCAGGTTGGGGACGTAGTGGTTGTCCATGACGTCGAAGTGCACCCAGTCGGCGCCGGCGGCGATCACGGCGTCCACTTCCTCGCCGAGCCTGGCGAAATTCGCCGACAGGATCGAGGGGGCGATGATGCAGTTCGACATGGGGAGCCTGGCGCGGGGGCGGCGGTCGATTCTACCTGTGGGACAGGAGGTCCAGGCGAAGAAGCCACGGTCTGCCCGTGGATGCACCGGGTGGCGTCGAAGTCGCGGCGTCGTGGCCGTCGCCCGGGCTCCGGCAGGACGCGCGCGCCTGCATGGGGGTGCCGCCCGGCTCGGTCAGCCATCCTGGCTGACTCGCCTACCGCGCACATCCATGTGCGCTGGCGACACCCCCACGCAGGCACGCGCTCGTGCGGCCCCGCGTTGCGGCGCGTCGTCGCGCCGTCTTCGGGAGGATCCCGGGCGTCAGCGGCGCTTGCGGCGGGTCTTGATGCGGTCGTAGGCGGCGTTGAGTTCGCGGGACTTGCGCTCGGCCTGTTCGCGGAGGTCGGGGGCGGCGCCGGTGAGGCGGTCGGGGTGGTACTGGGCGATCAGGCGGCGGTAGGCGAGGTCGATCTCGGCGTCGGTGGCGTGCTCGTCGACGCCGAGGACGCCGTAGGCGCGGTCGCGCCTGGCGGCGAACCAGTCGCTGTCGAAGGCGTGGCCGACCAGCAGGCCGATCACGGCGCCGCCGGGATGGCGCAGCAGCAGCCAGCCGGCGATGAAGCCGAGGAGTTTTCCGTACCAGCGCGTCATCGGGGGATTCTAGGGCCTGCGCGCGCCGGACGTGCATGTCTACAATGCCCGCCCGGCCGCAGCCGACGCCCCCGAACCGACACGATGGCGACCACCCTCCTCTCCGCCGACCTGCCAGGCCTGCGCCTGCGCCACCGCGGCAAGGTGCGCGACCTGTTCGACCTGCCCGACGCCGGCGGCGAGCCGCGGCTGCTGATGGTCGCCACCGACCGCCTCAGCGCCTTCGACGTGGTGCTCCCCGACCCGATCCCCGGCAAGGGCGAGATGCTGTGCCGCATCAGCAACTTCTGGTTCGAGCGCACGGCGCACCTGGTGCCCAACCACCTCACCGGCGTCGACGTGGCCTCGGTGCTGCCCGCGGGCGTGCCGGCCGAAGCCTACGTGCAGCGCTCGGTGGTGGTGCGCCGCCTGAAGCCGGTGCCGGTGGAGGCGATCGCGCGCGGGTACCTGATCGGCAGCGGCTGGAAGGACTACGTCCGCACCGGCCGGGTCAGCGGCATCGCCCTGCCCGACGGGCTGCGCCAGGCGGAGCAGCTGCCGCAGCCCATCTTCACGCCGTCGACCAAGGCCGCGGTCGGCGACCACGACGAGAACATCGACTTCGACACCATGGTCCACGCCATCGGCGCCGATCTCGCCGAGCAGGTGCGCGACGCGACGCTGCGCCTGTACATCCATGCGGCGGCCTATGCCGCGGAGCGCGGCATCCTGCTCGCCGACACCAAGTTCGAGTTCGGCACCGATGCCGACGGCCGCCTGCACGTGATGGACGAGATGCTGACGCCGGATTCGTCGCGCTACTGGCCCGCCGACCAGTACGAGGTCGGCACCAGCCCGCCCAGCTACGACAAGCAGTTCGTGCGCGACTGGCTGGAGTCGGTGGGCTGGGACAAGACGCCACCCGGGCCGGCACTGCCGGCCGAGGTGGTGGAACGCACGCGCGCGAAGTACGCCGAGGCGCTCCAGCGCCTGGCCGGCATCGACATCGGCTGACGCCGGGCCGCGCTATGCTGCGGCCGGTCCACCGCGGAGTCCCACGATGAGCAGCGCACCCGCGACCCATCCGGGCCGCGCCATCGACCGCTGGTTCGCGAGCTACTCCGGCGACCACTGCAACCACACCAACCAGGCCATCCACCTGGTCGCGGTGCCGGCGATCCTGTGGAGCGTGATCGCGCTGCTGTGGTGCATCCCGACCCCGGGCACGCTGCTGACGCCGGGCGCGTGGGCGGTGCTGGCGATGTTCGGTGCCTGGCTCTTCTACTACCGCGCCTCGCGCCGCCTCGGCCTCGGCATGCTCGCGGTGTTCGTGCTGCTGTCGACGCTGACCTGGTGGCTGCACGCGACGCTCGGCACGCGCGGCCTGCTCTGGCTCGCGGTCGCGGTGTTCGTGGTGGCCTGGATCGCGCAGTTCGTCGGCCACAAGCTCGAGGGGCGCAAGCCGAGCTTCCTCACCGACCTGGTCTACCTGCTCATCGGACCGGCCTGGGTGCTGTCCAAGCTGTACCGGAAGCTCGGCCTGGCCTACTGAGGTGGCGCGCCGCGACCTGCTGCTCGTCCTGCTGGTGTGCGCGGCGTGGGCGGTCAACTTCCTCACGTCGGCGCACGCGCTGCGCGAGATACCGCCGTTCCTGTTCACCGCGGTCCGGTTCGCGATGCTGGCGCTGCCGCTCGCGTTCTTCCTGCGGGCACCGGCACCGGGACAGTGGCCGCGCCTGCTGGCGGTGTGCCTGCTCATCGGCGTGCTGCACTTCGGCCTGAGCTTCGTGTCGCTGGCGCTCGCGGGGAACCTGTCGTCGCCGGCGATCGTGATGCAGAGCTACGTGCCCATGACCGCGCTGCTGGCGTGGGTGGTGCTGGGCGAGCGCTTCGCGTGGCGGACGGGCCTGGCGATCGCGCTGAGCTTCGCCGGCGTGCTGGTCCTCGGGCTGGACCCGCTGGTGCTGGCGCGACCGGCATCGCTGCTGGCGATGCTGGCATCGGCGATGATGCTGGCCATCGGCACCGTGGTGATGAAGGAACTGCGCGGCGTCGGCGTGCTGGCGATGCAGGGCTGGACCGCCGTGGTGAGCGTTCTGCCGCTGCTTGCGCTGAGCGCGCTGTTCGAGCCCGGCGGGTTCGGCGCGCTGCGCGAGGCCAGCTGGGTCGGCTGGGGTGGCGCGCTGTACGCCGCCTTCGTGTCCTCGCTGCTCGGGCATGGCCTGTACTACCGGCTGGTGCAGCGTTACCCGGTGGCGCAGGTCATGCCCTGGCTGCTGCTGGTGCCGGTGCTGGCGGTTGCGCTCGGCATCGTGTTCTGGGGCGACCGGCCGGGCCCGCGCCTCTACCTCGGCGGGGCGATGGTGCTGGGGGGCGTGTTCGTGATCGCGCTGCGCGGCCTGGCCCGGGCGCGGGCGCTGCCGCCGGCGAAGGAGATCTGAGCCCGTCGCGGGCTCAGGCGAGTGGCGACCCGGCCGGGGGCTCGAACATGGCCGCCTCCGGTGCGAATGCGCGCGGCCGGTAGTCCAGGTCGCGGCGGGCGGGGCCGGCATCGAACACGAGGTCCGCGCGCAGTCGCGCCATCGCCGCCGGGCCGAAACCATCCATCAGGCCCGCTGCACGCGCGCCACCGGCCAGCAGCGCGAAGGCCGGATCCGGCAGGGTGAACAGCCGCCGCGGCGGCCGTAGCGCCGCCAGCGTGCGCGCCACCATGTCGCGGTACGACAGGGTCTCGCCGCCAGGCAGGTCGTAGGCGTTCCCATGGCTGGCCTCCGCATCGAGGGCGTCGAACGCGGCGCGCGCGAGATCGTCCACGTGCACCGGCTGGCGCAGGCCCGCGGCGCCCACCGGCAGCGCGAAGGCGCCGATCCGGCGCGCCAGGGCTGCGATGCGCGTGAGCGTGCGGTCGCGCCCCCGGCCATAGACCAGCGTCGGCCGCAGGAGGGTCGCGCCAGCACCGGCGGCGCGGGCCTGCGCCAACACCGCGGTTTCGCCTTCGCGCAGGCGCGCAGCCAGGTCACGTTCCGCGGGATCGGGCGAAGCCTGCTTCGCGGATTCGCTGGTGGAACCGAAGGCCACCACGCGCGGCGCGACCACCGGCGCGCGTGCGTACCAGGCCGCGAAACGATCCAGCGGGCCGCAGCTCAGGATCGCATCCACGCGTGCCGGCAGGCCGGGCACGGCCGCCAGGTCGCCCTGCAGCCAGCGCACGCCCGGCAGTGCATGGCGCGGCTCGCGCGATACCGCGTGCACGCGCCAGCCCGACGCCCGCAGCAGCGGCAGCAACGCCTCGCCGATCTGGCCGCTGGCGCCGAACACGAGCGCCACGCGGACGTCGTCGTCGCCGGCGCGCCACGTGTCGATCGGGGACGGTCCAGGTTGCATCCGGCGAGCATAGCGGCGACGGGAGCGTGCGCGGCCTTCGGTTAGAATCGGGCTCCCCGCGAACGCCCCTGGCGGCGCGGCGAACGCAAGGAATCCGATGCTCGAAACCCTGCTGGCCCTGCCCTTCGTGCTGGCGCTGGTGGTGCTGCTGGCGCGCCGCGCATCCCGCAGCACCACGGCCTGGATGGCCGGTGCCGTTCCCATGCTCGGGCTCGCCCTGCTGGCGATGCTGACCCCGGAACTGCTGGCGGGCGGCATGCCCTCGACCCGCCACGACTGGATCCCGCAGGCGGGGCTGGCGTTCTCGCTGCGGCTCGACGGCCTGGCGTGGATGTTCGCGGCCATGGTGCTCGCCATCGGCGGGCTGATCGTGATGTACGCGCGCTACTACCTGTCGCCGCGCGACGACGGGCCGCGCTTCTTCGCCTACCTGCTGCTGTTCATGGGCGCGATGCTCGGCATGGTGCTCGCCGGCAACCTGCTGCTGCTGGTGGTGTTCTGGGAACTGACGTCGATCAGTTCGTTCCTGCTCATCGGCTACTGGTCGCACCGCGAGGACGCCCGCGAGGGCGCGCGCATGGCGCTGACCCTCACCGCCGCCGGCGGCCTCGCGCTGCTCGCGGGCGTGCTCCTCATCGGCCGCATCACCGGCAGCTACGAGCTGGACGTGGTGCTGGCCTCGGGCGACGCGATCCGCGCCCACGCCACCTATCCGTGGATCCTGGCGCTGGTGCTGGCGGGCGTGTTCACCAAGAGCGCGCAGTTCCCGTTCCATTTCTGGCTGCCGCACGCGATGGCGGCACCGACGCCGGTGTCGGCCTACCTGCACTCGGCGACGATGGTGAAGGCCGGGGTCTTCCTGCTGGCGCGCCTGCACCCGGTGCTGTCGGGTACCGACCTGTTCTTCTACGTCGTTACCTCGGTCGGCACCGTCACCCTCCTGGTGGGCGCCTGGAACGCCATCTTCCAGCACGACCTCAAGGGCCTGCTGGCGTACTCGACGATCTCGCACCTGGGCCTGATCACCCTGCTGTTCGGGCTGTCGACGCCGATGGCGGTGGTCGCGGGGCTGTTCCACATCCTCAACCACGCCACCTTCAAGGCGTCGCTGTTCATGGCCGCCGGCATCATCGACCACGAGGCCGGCACCCGCGACATGCGCCGGCTCGGCAACCTGCGCCGGTACCTGCCCTACACCAGCGCGCTGGCGATCATCGCCTCCCTGGCGATGGCCGGCATCCCCCTGCTCAACGGCTTCCTGTCGAAGGAGATGTTCTTCGCCCAGGCGCTCGAGATCCGCGGCCACGAGCTGATGCGGCTCGGGGTGTCGGTGGCGGCGTTCCTGTTCGCCGTCTTCGGCGTCGCCTACAGCCTGCGCTTCGTCCACGACACCTTCTTCGGCGACGGGCCGCGCGCGGTGGAGGGCGACGTGCACGAGCCGCCGCGCTTCATGCGCGTACCCGTGGCGGTGCTGGTGGTGGCCTGCCTCGCGGTCGGCGTGGCGCCGGCGTGGACCATTGCGCCGGTGCTGGCGCAGGGTGCGCAGGGCGTGCTCGGCGATGCGGTGCCCAACTACAGCCTCGCGGTGTGGCACGGCATCAACCTGCCCCTGCTGATGAGCCTCGGCGGCGTGGTCGGAGGCGTGTTGTTGTATCTCGGCATCCGCCGCCTGCTCGACCTGCACGCGGTGGTGATCCGGTCGCTCGGGCGCCGCCTGTTCCACGTCAACATCGAGGTCCTGTTCCGGGTCGCGCGCCGGTTCACCCATACCATCGCCAACGGCAGCGTGCAGCGCAGCATGCTGTGGCTCGTCCTCGCGGCGATCGCCGCCGGTTCGGCGCCGTTCCTCACAGGTGAAGGAGGCTTCGCGGCCGGCATGGAACCCGTCGTACGCGAGGGGCCCGAGGCGATGGCACGGCTGGCCTGGGTGCTGTGGCTGCTGCTGGTCGGCAGCACGCTGGCGGTGCTGGCCCTGCACCGCTACCGCCTGCTCGCGGTGCTCGTGGCCGGTGGCGCGGGGCTCGCGGTCAGCATGACCTTCGTCGCACTGTCGGCGCCCGACCTCGCGCTGACCCAGTTGCTGGTGGAGATGGTCACCCTGTCGCTGCTTCTGCTGGGCCTGCATTACCTGCCCAAGGGCTCGCCGCCCGAGCGCGCGTGGTGGCGGCGCGGCCGCGACGGCATCGTGGCGCTCGCTGCCGGTGGCGGCGTCGCCATGCTCGCTTACGCGATGATGATCCGCCCGCCGCAGGGCGTGGGCGAGGAGATGCTGGCGCGCTCGTTGCCGGAAGCCTGGGGCAGCAATGTCGTCAACGTCATCCTCGTCGACTTCCGCGGGTTCGACACCTTCGGCGAGATCACCGTGTTCGCCATCGCCGGCCTCGTGGTGCACGCGATGCTGCGCCGCGCGCGCCTGGCACCGGAGAAGATCATGCCCGGGCCGCCGGTGAAGCTGCCCGTGCCGGCGGACCTCGCGCAGCTCCTGTTCCCGCTCACGCTCGTGGTCTCGATCTTCCTGTTCATGCGTGGCCACAACGCCCCCGGCGGCGGCTTCATCGCCGGGCTGACGCTCGCCGTGCCACTGCTGATCCAGTACGTGATCCAGGGGGCGCCGTCGGTGGAGTCGCGCTTCGGTTTCGACTACATCCGCGCCATCGGCATCGGCCTGCTGGTGGCCATCGTTGGCGGCGTCGGGCCGATGCTGCTCGGCCTTCCGTTCCTCACCAGCGGCCACCTCGACCTCGAGCTGCCCCTGCTGGGCACGATCCCGCTCGCGAGCGCCATGGTCTTCGACACCGGCGTCTACCTGGTGGTGTTCGGCAGCACCATGCTCATCCTGTCGATGATGGGCACGATCAAGCCCTCCAAGCGGATGATCGCCCACCGCGGCACGATCGATCCGGCGGCGCGCTCCGCCGCCACCGGAGACGCGCCATGATGGAACTCGCCCTCGCCAGCGCCATCGGCGTGCTGGTGTTCGCCGGGGTCTACCTGCTGCTGCGCGCGCGCAGCTTCGACGTCATCCTCGGCCTGACCCTGCTGTCGTACGCCACCAACCTGCTGATCTTCTCCAGCGGCCGGCTGGTGATCGGCAAGGCCCCGGTGCTGCGCGAAGGCGTGCCCGGCACGCTCGCCGACTACACCGATCCGCTGCCGCAGGCGCTGGTGCTGACAGCGATCGTGATCGCGTTCGCGATGACCGCGGTGCTGATCGTCCTGGCGATGCGCAGCCGCGCCGACACCGATACCGACCATGTCGACGGCGGCGACGCGCCGCCGGAGGAGCGGTCGTGACCGGCCACCTGCCGATGCTGGCGATCCTGGTGCCGATGCTGGGCGCGGCGCTGTCGCTGTTCGTCGAGCACCGCCGCATCGGCACCGTCGTGCAGCGTTCGGTGGCCTGGGCGTCGATGCTGGGCACGGTGCTGGTGGCGGCGGCGCTGCTCGCGCGCGCGGACGGCGACGGCGTGCTGGTGTACCTGCTCGGCGACTGGCCGTCGCGGCTCGGGATCGTGCTCGTCGCCGATCGCCTCTCGGCGATCCTGGTGATGACCACGGCCCTCCTCGGCGCGGCCTGCCTGCTCCATGCCTGCTCGGGATGGGACCGGCGCGCCCCGCACTTCCACGCCCTGTTCCAGCTGCAGCTCGTCGGCCTCAACGGCGCCTTCCTCACCGGCGACGCGTTCAACCTCTTCGTGTTCTTCGAGGTGATGCTGATCGCCTCCTACGGCCTGCTGCTCTCCGGCGGCCGCGGCGTGCGCATGAGCGCCGGCCTGCACTACGTCGGCTTCAACATCGCCGCCTCGACGCTGTTCCTGATCGCGCTGGGCCTGGTCTATGGCCTGCTCGGCACGCTCAACATGGCCGAGCTCGCGGTGCGCGTCGCGGCGGTGCCGGCGCAGGACCTTGCGCTCGTCAAGGCGGCGCTGGGCCTGCTGCTGGTGGTGTTCTGCGCCAAGGCCGCGCTGCTGCCGCTGTACCTGTGGCTGCCGGAAACCTACACCCGCGCCCCGGCCGCGGTGGCGGCGCTGTTCGTGGTCATGACCAAGGTCGGCGTGTACGCGGTGCTGCGGGTGGGTTCGCTGCTGCTGGGCGAACCGGCGGGCGCGCTGGCCGGCTATGGCTGGCAGTGGATGCTGCCGGCGGCGGTGGCGGGGCTCGCGCTGGCGTCGCTCGGCGTGCTGGCGGCGTCGCGCCTGCGGATGGTCGTGGCCTACCTGGTGCTGGTGTCGGCGACGACGTTGTTCGTCGCCTTCGGCCTGCGCCAGCCGGGCACGCTCGGCGCCGGCCTGTACTACCTCGTGCATAGCACCTTCGTCGCGGCGGCGCTGTTCCTGGTTGCCGACCTCGTGCGCCGCGGGCGCGGCGACGCCAGCAACGCGTTGCGCGACATCGTCCCGTCGCCGGCGCTGCGCACGCGCGCCGGGGTGATGTACATCATCGCCGCGGTGTCGATCGCCGGGCTGCCGCCACTGTCGGGCTTCGTCGGCAAGATGGCGCTGCTGCAGGCGGTGCCGGACGCCCAGGTGTGGTGGGTCTGGGCGGCCATCCTCGGCAGCAGCATGATGGTGATCGTGGGGCTGACCCGCACCGGCACCCGCCTGTTCTGGAAGGGCGCGGTGCCTCCGCTGGCGCCCACGCCGGCGCCCTCCGGGCGGGCGATGACCGTGCGGCCGACCGAGACCGCCGCCGCCGCCCTGCTCCTGGCCTACGGCGTGGCGATGACGCTGCTGGCCGCACCGGTGCTCGGCTACGCCAACGCCGCCGCCCTGCAGCTGCTGTCGCCGGCCGCCTACGTAGAGCAGCTGCGCGACACCCTGCCCGCGATGAGGAAGCCCTGATGAAGCGACTCCTGCCTTCGCTGCCGCTGACCTTCACCATCGCCGCGTTCTGGCTGCTGATGGTGTCCCAGGTGACCCTGGCGCACTTCGTGTTCGCGCTCCTGCTCGGCCTGGTGATCCCGCTGTTCGCCGTCCGCCTGGACCGCGAGTTCGCGCGCATCGGCAACCTGCGCCCGGTGCCGAAGCTGGTGCTGGTGGTGCTGTGGGACATGCTGCTGTCGAACATCGAGGTCGCACGGCGGGTGATCGGCCGCGAGGACCGGATCCACCCGGGCTTCATCTGGCTGCCGCTCGACATCCGGAACATCCACGGCATCGCCGCGCTCACGAGCTTCATCACCCTGACCCCCGGCACGGTGAGCGCGGCGCTGTCCGACGACCGCCGCTACCTGCTGGTGCACGTGTTCAACCTGGCCGACCCCGAGGCCCAGATCGCCGAGATCAAGCGACGCTACGAGGCGCCGCTGATGGAGATCTTCCCGTGAGCGGCCTGGACTTCTTCGGCACCTCGCTCATCGGGGTCACGATCGTGCTGTCGATGTACATCGTCGGGCTGGCGATGCTGCTGGCGTTGTGGCGGCTGTTGCGCGGGCCCACGGTGCCCGACCGCATCCTCGCCCTCGACACCCTCAACGTCACCGCCATCGCCGAGCTCATGCTGCTCGGCATGTACCTGCGTACCTCGGTCTACTTCGAGGCCGCGCTGGTGATCGCGATGCTGGGGTTCGTCACCACGGTGGTCCTGAGCAAGTACGTCATCCGGAGGGATATCGTCGAATGACCCGCGAGTACGAAGTCCTGTTCGAAATCCTGCTGGCGCTGCTGCTGCTGACCGGCAGCTTCTTCGTGCTGGTGGGTGCCTTCAGCCTGGTGAAGCTGTCGGAGTTCTTCAAGCGCCTGCACGGGCCCACCAAGGCCAGCACCCTCGGGGTGGGCTGCCTGCTCGCGGCGTCGGTCGGCTTCCATGCCTTCACCGGCACCGACCCGCAGCCGCGCGAACTGCTGATCACCGCCTTCCTGTTCATCACCGCGCCGATCAGCGCGCACCTGATGGCGAAGGCGGCGCTGTCGCTGCACATGGACGAGCGCCCGCAGCTGCCCGGGCGGGAGGAGGACACGCATGTCCCGCCGCGGCCGGACGGCCGCAGCGAGGACGCGCACTAGGACCGGGATCCGGGGCCGGCGCAGCCGCCCCGGGAGAAGAGCTCGCGGCCATGGCCGCGCCCGAGATGGGAGTCAGCTGCAGCCTTCGACGTAGTCGACCTGCGGCGCCACGCCGGCGCGCCATTCCGTCACGCGGCCGTCGGCATCGAGCGCGAACACCAGCTTCGCCGACGACGGCTCCGGCGTCTGCACCGCCAGGTACTGCCCGCCCTCGATGTACTTGTGCGGCGACGCCACCAGCGCGTCCTGGTACAGCGCCTGCAGCGCCGCCTCGTCCATGCCGCGCCTGCCGCCACCGGGCGCCTCGATGTCGCCGGCCGCGCTGTAGCGCACGAACAGGTCGTTCTCGAACATGAAGGCGAGGTCGGACGGCGCCGCCTGGCCGGCGGGGCTGAGATGGAAGCACGCCAGCGGGTCGCCGGCCTGCGCCTCGCCGTCCAGCGCGCCGCCGGTCCAGGCCGCGCGTGCCTCTTCGGCGGTCATGCCGAATTCCAGCGGGCCATAGCCGTCGATGCGGGCATCGCCGGCGGGCGCGATGGTGTCCAGGGTGCCGCGGGGGCGCGCCGTGTCGGTGGCAGCCGCGGTCTCCGCGGCCGGCGTCGCGTCCGCGGCCGGTGCGGCGGCGTCGGCGGGGGCGCGGTCGCCGCAGGCGGACAGGGCGAGGGCGAGCAGGGCGATCGCGGGCAGGGCACGCTTCATTCGGCAACTCCGTGTCATGGGGACCCGGATGCTAACGCAACGCGGCTGCGGCGCCGGTGGCGATGTCCGGGTTCAGCCGGGCCGCGCGAAGTGCCGCTGCAGCCCCGACCAGCAGGCCTGGTAGTCGCGCTGCCGGTGCGCCGCGTCCAGCGCCTGCTGCGTCGGCCGGATCACGCCCCTGGTTTCGAACATGAAGGCCATGGTGTCGGCGATCACGTCGGGCTTCGACAGGTCGGCGTGCGAGGCCTTTTCGAACGTCGCGGCGTCGGGGCCGTGCCCGCTCATGCTGTTGTGCAGCGAGCAGCCGCCAGGCGCGAAGCCGTCGGCCTTGGCGTCGTAGGCGCCGTGCACCAGGCCCATGAACTCGCTGGCGACGTTGCGGTGGAACCACGGCGGCCGGAACGTGTGCTGCGCCACCAGCCAACGCGGCGGGAAGATCGCGAAGTCCATGTTGGCGGTGCCGGGCGTGTCGCTGGGCGCGGTGAGCACGGTGAAGATGCTCGGGTCCGGGTGGTCGAAACTGATCGAGCCGATGGTGTTGAACCGGCGCAGGTCGTACTTGTACGGCGCGTAGTTGCCGTGCCATGCGACGACGTCAAGCGGCGAGTGGTCGATCGGCGCGCGCCACAGGTGGCCCTGGAACTTGGCCACGAGCTCGAACCCGCCGGCGGCATCGCCGTCCACGTCCTCGAACGCCGCGCACGGGGTGAGGAAGTCGCGCGGGTTGGCCAGGCCGTTGGCGCCGATCGGACCCAGGTCGGGCAGCCGCATCATCGCGCCGAAGTTCTCGCAGACGTAGCCGCGCGCGGCACCGTCCAGCGGTTCGACGCGGAAGCGCACCCCGCGCGGCACCACCGCGATCTCCTGCGGCGCGACGTCGAGCACGCCCAGCTCGGTGGCGATGCGCAGCGCGCCCTGTTGCGGCACCAGCAGCAGCTCGCCGTCGGCGCTGTAGAAGAACCTGCCCTGCATCGGCGCGTTGGCCGCGTACAGGTGGATGCCGACCCCGGCCTGCGCGGCGGCGGCGCCGTTGCCCGCCATCGAGAACAGGCCGTCGACGAAGTCCACCGGCGTGTCGGGCAGCGGCAGCGGATCCCAGCGCAGCTGGTCCGGCGTCACCGGCCCGTGGCCGAAGTCGTCGTGGAAACGGGGCTGGTGGAACGGCTCGAACGTGCCGTGCATCGCCGCCGGCCGGATGCGGTACAGCCAGCTGCGCCGGTTCTGCCCGCGCGGCGCGGTGAACGCCGTGCCCGACAGCTGCTCGGCATACAGCCCGTGGGCCACCCGCTGCGGCGAGTTCTGGCCTTCCGGCAGCGCACCGGCGATCGCTTCGGTCGCGAATTCGTTGCCGAAGCCCGACATGTACCCGGCCACGCGTGGCGCGGTGGAATCGGTGCGCGGCATCGGCACCACCGTGGCGCCCTCGGCGCCGTCGACGTTCGCGTTCATCGCAGAGCTCCTGTGGCTTCGGGGGTGCCGCGGCCGCATGCGCGGCCGCGTCGGTGACTTACAGCACGCCGCGCTTCATCTGGTCGCGCTCGATCGACTCGAACAGCGCCTGGAAGTTGCCTTCGCCGAAGCCTTCGTTGCCCTTGCGCTGGATGAACTCGAAGAAGATCGGACCGAACGCGTTCTGTCCGAAGATCTGCAGCAGCTTGCGCTGCTTGGTCTCGGGATCGGCGTCGATCAGGATCCCGTTGCGGCGCAGGCGCTCGACGTCCTCGCCGTGGTCGGGGACGCGCTGGTCGATCACGTCGAAATAGGCATCCGGGGTGTCGAGGAAGGCGACCCCGGCCTCGCGCATCTTCTCCACCGACTCGTAGATGTCGTCGGTGAACAGCGCGATGTGCTGGATGCCCTCGCCCTTGTAGTCGCGGAGGTACTCGTTGATCTGGCTCTTCTCGTCGGACGACTCGTTGAGCGGGATGCGCACCACGCCGTCGGGCGCGGTCATCGCCTTCGACAGCAGGCCGGTCTTCGCGCCCTTGATGTCGAAGTAGCGGATCTCGCGGAAGTTGAACAGCTTCTCGTAGTACTCCGACCACTTCTGCATGTTGCCCAGGAACAGGTTGTGCGTGAGGTGGTCGATGAAGGTCAGGCCGAACCCGCGCGGGTGCTGGTCGACGCCGGGCAGCGGCTCGTAGTCGGCGTACACGTCGGCGCTGCCATCGTCGACGAGGTACAGCATGCAGTCGCCGATGCCCTTGATCGCGGGGAAGTCGACCGCGCGGGTCTCGACCTTGTTGTCGGCCTTCTCGCCGCCGTTCGCGAGCACGTGCTCGAGCACTTCGGCCGGGGGCTTGCGGAAGCGGATGGCGAAGCCGCAGGCAGACGGGCCGTGGGCGGCGGCATAGTCGGACGCGAACGAGTCCGGCTGCTCGTTGAGCAGGAAGTTGATGGTGCCCTGGCGGAACAGGGTGATCGCGCGCGCGCGGTGGCGGGCGATGGCGGTGAAGCCCATGCGCTCGAGGTAACCGCGCATCCGCGCGCCCTCGCCTTCCGGCGCCGCGAACTCGACGAACTCGAACCCGTTGATGCCCATCGGGTTCTCGAAGGTGGTGACCTGCATGCCGAGGTTGGGGCCGGCCTTGGGGGTGGCGGTGGGGGTCTGGGCGCTCATGGCGTGCTCCTGCGGCGTAGATGGTCCGGCAACATGCGACCGTACGTCGCAGGTGCCCCGGGGGACGCGCCCCGGACTCGCGGGGCGGATGGGGATTATAGTTTCAACTGAAACCGTTCTCCAAGGTGCCCTGCAGCATGACGCATGCCCCGCCTGCCGACGACGCGCCCCCGGTTCCCGGCGAGGACGCGCACCCGGTGCTGGAGCTGGAGCGCTTCCTGCCTTACCGGCTGAGCGTGCTCTCCAACCGTGTCAGCCAGTCCATCGCCAGCGCCTATGCCGGCCGCTTCGGCCTGGCGGTGACCGAATGGCGGGTGATCGCGGTGCTGGGCCGCTATCCGGGGCTGTCGGCGAACGCCGTCGCCGAGCGCACCGCTATGGACAAGGTCGCGGTGAGCCGTGCGGTCGCACGCCTGCTGGGGCGTGGCCTGCTGCGGCGGGGCCTGCACGGCGAAGACCGGCGGCGCTCGGTGCTCGAGCTCAGCGGCGCCGGCCACCAGGTCTACGACCAGATCGTGCCACTGGCGCTGGACTACGAACGCGCGCTGCTGCAACCGCTGGCGCCGGCCGAGCGCGACACGCTCGACCGCCTGCTTGCGAAACTCGGCCGGCATTGCGGCCTGTGAACCCGGACAGCGACACCGCCGCGCTGCGTGCGGAAGCCAATGCCTTGGCCGCGCGCCGCGACTGGTCCGCCGCGGCCGACCGCTTCCGTCGTCTCGCGCAGCGCGATCCCGCCGATGCCGCCGCGCTCGTCGCGCTGGCGCGCGCCGAAGCGCTCTGCGGCCACCACCGCGCCAGCCACGCCGCGGCCATGGCCGCGGCGGCGGCGGCCCCGCGGCAATGGCCGCATGCACTGGCCCTGGCACGCCTGCTGTGCCGTCTGCACGCGGTACCGGCACTGGTCGCGCTGGCGGACGACTGGTTGCCCCGCGCCGGCGATGCACCGCCGGCGGACCTGGTCGACATGGCCGACCTGCTCGGTCACGAGGATGCCCATGCCGAGGCCCTGCCCTGGCTGGACCTCGCCCTCGCCCGCGACCCCGGCTTCGCGCCCGCGCACTACGTGCGCGGCAGCACCCGCCTGTTCTTCGGCGACATGGATGGCGCCCGCGACGACCTCGAGCGCGCGATCGCCCTCGCCCCGCATTTTGCCCATGCGCACTGGCGCCTGTCGGAGCTGCGCCCACGCGACGAGACCGAGGCGCGGGCCCGCGTGCACCGGCTGCGCGCCGCACGCGACGGCGTCGACCCGGGATCCGAGCACGACATCCACGTCAGCCATGCGCTGTTCGCCGAACTGCACCGCCTTGGCGACCATGACGCGGCCTGGCAGGCCCTGGAGCGCGGGATGCGCGCCAAGCGCGCCAGCTTCGCCTACGACGTCGGCGACGACCTGCGCCTGATGCGGGACATCGCCATCCGCTGCGATGCCGGTTTCGTCGCCGGCGACGGACACCCGGATGGCGATGGTGGACCGGCTCCGGTGTTCATCGTCGGCATGTTCCGCTCGGGGACCACGCTGATGGAGCGCGTCCTGGGCGGACACCCGGAGGTGGCCGAAGGCGGCGAGACCATGGGCTTCGCCGCGGCGCTGCGGCGGGCGGTCGACCACCGCGGGCGGGGCGTCATCGACCAGGACACGCTGCAGCGGCTGGACGCGGTCGACTGGCCGGCGCTCGGCGCCGGATACCTCGCCGCGGAGTCCTGGCGCGCGCATGGCCGCCGCTACTGGACCGAGAAGCTGCCGTCGAACTTCCAGCTGCTGGGCCTGGTGGCGCGCGCGCTGCCGCGGGCGCGGTTCGTGCACATGCGGCGGGCACCGATGGACGTGTGCTTCGCCAACCTGCGCATGCTCTACGGCGGCTTCTGCCGCTATTCGTACGACCAGCGCGAGATCGCCGCGTTCCACCACGGCTACGAGGCACTGATGGCGCACTGGCGTACTGTTCTCGGTCCCCGCCTGCTCGAGGTCTCGCTGGCCGACCTCACCGGGGCACCGGAGCGCGAGGCGCGCCGGGTGCTTGCCCACTGCGGCCTGGACTGGGATCCGACGGTGCTGGACATCGCCGCCCGTGCCGGCGCGGTGTCCACGGCCAGCGCCGCGCAGGTGCGCGACGCCATCCGCGCGCCCGCGGAAGCCGCCTGGCAGCCCTACCGCCAGCGCCTGCAGGTGCTGTCCGACGCACTGGACGTACCGCCCGGCAGCTGAGGCCACCAACGGAAACGGCGGCCGAAGCCGCCGTTCCCGGGTGCCGCGCCGGGGTTACTTCACCCCGTGCATCAGCTTCTGGATCAACGGTGCGATCAGGAACAGCAGCACGCCGGCGCCGAGCAGCGCCCAGAAGCCGAAGGTGTACCCGGTCAGCGCCGAATCGGTGGTCATGCCGCCCTCGCCGCTCACGCTGGAGGCGAACATGCCCGACAGGTTGTTGCCGATCGCGATCGACAGGAACCAGCCGCCCATCGCCAGGCCCGCGAGCTTCGCCGGCGCCAGCTTGGTGGTCATCGACAGGCCGATCGGCGACAGGCACAGCTCGCCCACCGACTGGATGACGTAGACCATGAACAGCGTCCAGAACGGGATCTTCATCGTCGCCGGGTCCAGCAGGCTCGACAGCGCGAACATCAGCAGCAGGAACGCCAGGCCGTTGAAGATCAGGCCCAGGCCGAACTTGCGCGGGATCGACGGGTTGGCGCTGCCCATCTTGACCCACAGCCAGGCCAGGATCGGCGCCAGGGTGATGATCGCGATGGAGTTCACCGACTGGAACCAGCCGACGGGGAAGATCCAGCCGTTGAGGTCGCGGTCGACGATGTTCTGCGCCAGGAAGTTGAACGAGCTGCCGGCCTGCTCGAAGAACATCCAGAACAGCACGTTGAAGCCGAAGATGATGAGCATCGCGATCACCATGTCGCGCTGCTTCGAGCCCTCGCGCATGCCCTCCACCAGCAGCATGATCGCCGGCACCACGAAGAGCGCGATCAGGATCCAGTTCAGCATCCCGGCGTCGATGGTCAACAGGAAGTAGAACAGCGGGATGCCGGCCAACGCCGCGAGCGCGACCAGTGCCAGGCGGCCGGCGCCCTGCTGCGCGGCGCTGGCGGCGCCGATCCCCTGCAATTGCGCACGGCCGAACCAGAACCACACCAGGCTCAGCACCATGCCGATGCCGGCAGCGAGGAACACCACCTTGTAGGCCGGCATGCCGTCGGCGCCGAACACCTTCTCGGCCAGCCAGCCGGTCAGGATGGGCGCGATGAACGCACCCATGTTGATGCCCATGTAGAAGATGGTGAAACCGGAGTCGCGGCGTTCGTCACCCGTGGCATAGAGCTGGCCGACCATGGTGGAGATGATCGGCTTGAACAGGCCGTTGCCGACGATGATGGTGGCGAGCCCCAGCTTCAGCATCGCGTCGCTGGGCGCCATGATCATGAACAACCCGGCTGCCATCAGGACGGCGCCGAGCAGGATCGAACGCTGGTAGCCGATGATCTTGTCGGCGACGTAGCCACCAAAAATGGCCGCGGCGTACACCAGGGCCAGGTACGCGCCGTAGAGTTCGCTCGCGGGCGCTTCGCCCGACGACTGGCCGCCGTAGAACTCGGCCACGATGTAGAGCACCAGTGCCCAGCGCATGCCGTAGAAGGCGAAGCGCTCCCAGAACTCGGTCATGAACAGCATCCAGAGCGGACGCGGATGGCCCATGACCTGCGGGAACTGCGGCGGCCCACCGCCACCGGCCGGTGGCGCCATGTTGGCCGGGCCTGCGGGCTCCACGGCGTTCGGGATCGTGCTGCTCATTCGGTTCCCCTGTAGTGCGGAATTCATGCCCGCACGGACGCGCGGGACGGGCGAGGATCACCGACGGGCGCGTTCGGCGTCAAACCGGGCGCCGGCGTCCGCGGCCAGTCGCCTGTTCAGGCCGGCTCGCCGCCGTAGCCGCGTCCCGGACCGATGTGCGTGCGCACCTCGAACAGCTCCGGGAAGAACGTCAGCTCCAGTGCCTGGCGCAGGAAGCCGACGCCGCTGGAGCCGCCGGTGCCGCGCTTGAAGCCGATGATGCGCATCACCGTGCGCATGTGGCGGAAGCGCCACAACTGGAACTCGGTTTCCAGGTCCACGAGGTCCTCGCACAGGTGGTACGCCGCCCAATGGGTCGCGGTGTCCTCGTAGATGCGCTCGAACACCGGCACCAGCCCTGCGTCGAACACGTGCGGCTTCGACCAGTCGCGGTCGAGATGCTGCGCCGGCACCGGGTGGCCGTGGCGCGCGAGGTGGCGCAGCGCCTCGTCGTACAGGCTGGGCGCCTCGAGCGCCTCGCGCAGCACCTGCTGCGCCGCGGGGTCGTGCTCGAACACCTTGAGCATGCCGGCGTTCTTGTTGCCCAGCAGGAACTCGGTGGTGCGGTACTGCACCGACTGGAATCCCGACGACGGGCCCAGCAGCTCGCGGAACTCCATGTATTCCGAGGGGGTGAGCGTCTCCAGCACCGACCACATGCCGGTGAGCTGGCGCAGGACCGTCTTGCAGCGCGCGAACACCTTCTGCGTGGCATCCAGGCGGTCGGCCCGCAGGTACGCCACCGCCGCCCGCAGTTCGTGCACCAGCAGCTTGATCCACAGCTCGGCGACGTGATGCTGGACGATGAACAGCATCTCGTCGTGGTGCGGCGGGTCGGACACCGGCTGCTGCGCCGACAGCAGCCGATCCAGGCGCAGGTAGCCCTCGTAGGTCAGGCGGCCTTCGAGGTCGGTATGGATGCCGGCCTCCAGCGCGCGCTCGTTGTCGTCGATGCTCATGGGCCGAAGGGTAGCGCACGCGCACCGTGCCGCACCGCGTCATCGGCCTGCAACCGGCCTGCGGCACAATCCGCCGCGGCGGCCGGGGGCCGCGCCTCCGGCCAGTGGCCGCACCTAGGGGACCCAACGATGACGATCTTCCTGCGCCGGGCGCTGCTGGCCGTGAGCCTCGCGGGCGCCGCCGGCGGCGCGCATGCCCAGTGCGTCAACATCAACGCCGTGGACGTCGCGGTCGCGGAGGACTTCGACGGCCTTGCGACCTCGGGCACCACCAACGCCCTCGACCTGCCCGGCTGGGCCATGGTCGAGTCCGGCGGCGGCGGGCGCGACAACGACCTGTACGGCGCCGACAACGGCGCCAGCAATTCCGGCGACACCTACAGCTATGGCGCCCCCGGCGCCTCGGACCGGGCGCTGGGCGGCCTGCGCAGCGGCTCGCTCGACCCCGTCTTCGGCGCCTGCTACACCAACAACACCGGCGGCGTCATCGAAGCGCTGGACATCGCCTACACCGGCGAGCAGTGGCGCCTGGGCACCGCCGGCCGCGCCGACCAGCTGCTGTTCGAATACAGTCTCGACGCCACCGGCCACGGCGATGGCGCCTGGAGCGGTGTCGCCGCGCTCGACTTCAGCTCGCCGTCGACCACCACCACCGGCGCCCTTGACGGCAACGATGCGGCCAACCGCAGCCTGCGCAGCGGGTCTATCGGCAGCCTGTCGGTCGCGCCCGGGGCATCGGTGTGGATCCGCTGGAACGACTTCAACGCCTCCGGCGCCGACGACGGCCTCGCCGTCGACGACCTCGCGGTCACCGCGCGCGGCACGGGCGGCGGCGGCGACCCGGTGCTGTCCATCGGCGACACCGGCACGGCCGAAGGCGATTCCGGCACCACGCCCTTCTTCTTCGTCGTCTCGCTGAGCGCGCCCGCGGGTGCCGGTGGCGTGTCCTTCGATTACGCCACCGCGGACGGCACCGCCGTCGCCGGCGAGGACTACGTCGCCAAGGCCTCCAGCGCCACCATCGCAGAGGGCGCGAGCTCGGTGACCGTGCACGTCGACGTGATCGGCGACACCACCCCCGAGGCCGCCGAGACCTTCGTGGTGCAGGTCGACGGCATCACCGGCGCCATCGGCGGCGACGTCTCCGCCACCGGCACCATCCACAACGACGACGTCTCGCTGGTGCCGATCCACGACATCCAGGGCCCCGGCGCGACCTCGCCGCTGGCAGGCGCCATCGTGACCACGCGCGGCATCGTCACCGGCCGCAAGAACAACGGCTTCTTCGTGCAGGAACCCGACGCCACCGTCGACGCCGACCCCGACACTTCCGAAGGCCTGTTCGTGTTCACGGGTGCGGTGCCGCCGGCCGCCGCGGCCATCGGCAACCGCGTCCAGGCCACCGGCACCGTGCTCGAGTACATCCCGGCCGCCGACCCCGGCCAGCTGCCGATGACGGAACTGGGCGGCACGGTCGAGGTGGTCCTGCTCGACACCGGCCATGCCCTGCCGGCGCCGGTGCAGCTGTCGACGTCGCTCCCCGCGCCCGGGGGCGCGCTCGACCAGCTCGAGCGCCACGAAGGCATGCGCGTCACCGCGCCGTCCTTCACCGTGGTGGCGCCCACCGGCGGCACTACCCACGAGCCCAGCGCCACCGGCACCACCAACGGCATCTTCCACGTCGTGGTGACCGGCACGCCGCGCCCGTTCCGCGAGCCCGGCATCCAGCGCCCGGATCCGCCCCCGGCCGGCAGCATCCCGCCGATCCCGCAGTGGGACTTCAACCCGGAGCTGATCACCGTGGTCAGCCGCGCGATCGGCGGCGATGCCATCGACGTCGCCGCCGGCACCGTGCTGACCGGCCTCGTCGGCCCGCTGGACTACGGCTTCCGCCGCTACACCATCGCGCCCGACCCGGCGACGCCGCCGGTGGTGTCCGCGGCACCGGTGCCGACGCCGGCACGGGTGCCGACGCCGGACGAGTTCACCATCGCCGCCTACAACATCGAGCGATTCTTCGACACCGACAACGACCCGGGCACCGACGACCCGGTGCTCACGCCGGACGCGCTGGCGGCGCGCCTGCAGAAAGCGTCGCTCGCGATCCGTGGCTACCTGCACCTGCCCGACGTGCTCGGCCTGGTGGAGGTCGAGAACCTGGCCGTGCTGCAGGCGATCGCCGACCGCGTCAATGCCGACGTGGCCGGGCTGGGCCAACCCGGCCCCGGCTACGTCGCGCTGCTGCAGGAAGGCAACGACGTCGGCGGCATCGATGTCGGCTACCTCGTGCGCACCGGCGAGGTCGCGCCCGGCGAAGCGCGGGTGGTCGTGGACGCGGTGCAGCAGCTGGGTGCCGACACCACCTGGACCGAACCGGGCGGCGGCAGCTCGCTGCTCAACGACCGCCCGCCGCTGCGCCTGGACGCGACGGTCAACTTCGCCGACGGCCGCAGCACGCCCGTCACCGCGATCCTCGTCCACCAGCGCTCGCTCTCGGGTGCCGAGGGCGCCGACGCCAACGGCGAACGGGTGCGCGCCAAGCGCCAGCGCCAGGCGGCGTTCCTCGCCGGGGAGATCCAGGCGCTGCAGGTGGCGGAGCCGGGCCGCAGCATCATCACGCTCGGCGACTTCAACGCCTTCGGCTTCAACGACGGCCTGGTGGACGCAGTCAACGTGGTTGCCGGCACCCCCAGCCCCGACGAGGAGACCGCCGTCGCCGGCGACGGCGTGGACCTGGTCGACCCGGACCTGCTGAACCTCGCCACGCAGGAACCCGCCGACCAGCGCTACTCCTTCGTGTTCGATGGCAATGCGCAGTCGCTGGACCACGTCCTGGTGAACCAGGTGCTGGCGGCGGCGGCGTCGCTCGACCTCGACCACGCGCGGATCAACGCGGACTTCCCCGAGGTCGCGCGCAACGACGCGGACTCGCCGTCGCGGCTGTCGGACCACGACCCGCTGCTGGCCTACGTCGCGCTGCCGGCGGTCACCTCCGCCGACCTGTCGGTCGAGGTCGAGCCCCAGGATGCCAGCGTCCCGGTCGGCGGCACCTTCGTCTTCGACGCCGTGGTCGCCAATGTCGGCCCGGATGCGGCCGCATTCCCCGGCGTGGGCTTCGCGGTCGACGCGCCCCTGGAGGACTTCGCGGTGTCCGCGCCGACGGGCTGGAGCTGCGATACGCCCGAGGTGGAGCCGGGGTCGACCACGATCGCCTGCACCGCCGCCACCCTTGCCGCGGGCGCGGATGCCCCGTTCACCGCCACCGCGACCGCGCCGGCCGCGGCCGCCGGCGAGGTGCTGACGCTCGCGGTGGCGGCGACCTCGCAGACCGTCGACCCGGATCCCGCCAACGACGCCGGCATCGCCACGGTCGCCGTCGCTGCCGTGGCCGACCTGTCGACGACCGTGTCGGGTCCGGCGACGTTCGACCGCGGTACGCAGCCGGCGTGGACGGTGGAGGTGCACAACGCCGGGCCGTCTGCGGCGGCCGACGCGATGGTGCAGCTTGCAGCGGATGTGCCGTCGGCCGCGGCCAGCGCCACGGCCGCGGCGGGCTGGACATGCGAGCGTGAGGCCACGCGCCTGTTCAGGGCGACCTGCGTGAGCGACGGCGGCGCGCTGGCGGAGGGTGCGAGCGCCAGCTTCACCGTCACCGTGGGCACCGGCGGCAAGCTGTTCCCGCCACGGTTCACCGTGCGTGGCGCCGCGGCGTCCGCCTCGGACGATCCGCAGCCGGCCGACAATGCCGATGCCATGGAGGCGCGGCTGTCCTCGATGCGCTAGCCCGTCCCGGAGACGGCGGTCCTGCAGAAGGCGCGGCGCAAGCCGCGCCTTCTGCGCATCCGGCCCCGCGCGGCCGCCGTGCCGCAGCGCGCAACGGACCCTCAACACGCTGCGGGTATCATGGCCGGCCCAAGGCCCGCCCGAGACACCGACCGCATGAGCGTCGCCGCGACCTTCGAAATCGAATACCTGCAATACATCGGGCCCGACGGCAAGGCCGTCGCCGAGCTGCCCGACGCCTTCCGCGACCCGGCATCGCTGGTGCCGCTGTTCAAGCAGATGCTGTTCGTGCGCACCTTCGACAGCAAGGCCATCAAGCTGCAGCGCACTGGCAAGCTTGGCACCTACGCCGCCAGCCTCGGCCACGAGGCCACCCACGTCGGCATCGGTGCCTCGATGAAGCCCGAGGACGTGTTCGCCCCCAGCTACCGCGAATATGGCGCCCAGTTCATGCGCGGCGTGAAGCCGCGCGAGGTGCTTCTGTACTGGGGCGGCGACGAGCGCGGCAACGACTTCGCCGACGCGCCCCACGACTACCCCTGGTGCGTGCCGATCTCCACCCAGTGCCTGATGGCGGCCGGCGCCGCGCTGTCGTTCAAGCTGCGCAGGCAGCCGCGCATCGCCGTGGCCTGCTGCGGCGACGGCGGCTCGTCGAAGACCGACTTCTACGCCGCGCTGAATTCCGCAGGCGCCTTCACCTCGCCGCTGGTGCTGTGCGTGATCAACAACGGCTGGGCGATCTCGGTGCCGCGCCACGCCCAGACCGGCGCGCAGACGCTCGCCCAGAAGGGCATCGCCGGCGGCCTGCACTGCCTGCAGGTGGACGGCAACGACCTGGTCGCGGTGCTCGAAGCCATGCGCCGCGCGACCGAGCGTGCGCGCGGCGGCGAAGGCGCCAGCGTGATCGAGTTCATGACCTACCGCCTGCACGACCACACCACCGCCGACGACGCCACCCGCTACCGCGAGGACGCCGAGGTCAAGGCCGGCTGGGCGAAGGAGCCCATGACCCGCCTGCGCACCTACCTGACCGAAGTCGGCGCCTGGAGCGAGGCCGAGGAAGCCGCCTGGATCGAGGAATGCGGCGCGCGCGTCGACGTCGAGATCAACGCCTACCTGGAGACGCCGGTGCAGCCGGTGGAAGCCATGTTCGATTACCTGTACGCCGACATGCCCGCCGACCTGCAGGAACAGCGCGCGGCGGCGATCGCCCGGGAGGGACGCGCATGAGCGCCGCGCCGATCACGCCCGCTCCGATCACACTGATCGAAGCCATCACCCAGGCGATGTCGTACGAGATGCGCGCCGATGACAGCGTCGTCGTGCTCGGCGAGGACGTCGGCGTCAATGGCGGCGTGTTCCGCGCCACGGCCGGGCTGCACGCACAGTTCGGCTCCGACCGCGTCATCGACACGCCGCTGGACGAGACCACCATCGCCGGCCTCACCGTCGGCATGGCCAGCCAGGGCATGAAGCCCATCGCCGAAGCGCAGTTCGACGGCTTCATGTACCCCATGGTCGACTTCATCGTCTGCCACGCCGCGCGCATGCGCTACCGCACCCGCGGCCGGCTGACCTGCCCGATGGTGCTGCGCGTGCCGTGGGGCGGCGGCATCCGTGCGCCCGAGCACCACAGCGAGGCCAACGAGGCGATCTTCACCAACGTCCCCGGGCTGCGCGTGGTGATGCCGTCGTCGCCGCAGCGCGCCTACGGCATGCTGCTGGCCGCGATCCGCGAGCCGGACCCGGTGATCTTCTTCGAGCCCAAGCGCATCTACCGGCAGTACAAGGAGCTGGTGCCCGACGACGGCGAGGCGCTGCCGCTGGACGTGTGCTACGTGCTGCGCGACGGCACCGACGTGACCCTGGTGACCTGGGGCGCGCAGGTGAAGGAAACGCTGGAGGCGGCCGACAAGCTCGCGGCCGAGGGCATCAGTGCGGAGGTCATCGACGTCGCCACGCTGCGGCCGCTGGATTTCGCCACCATCGCCGAGTCGGTGAGCCGCACCGGCCGCTGCGTGATCGTGCACGAGGCGCCCAAGACCGCCGGCTTTGGTGCCGAGATCGCGGCGCGCCTGGCCGAGGAGTCGATGTACGACCTGGTCGCGCCGGTGGAACGCGTGACCGGCTACGACACCCACATCCCGCTGTTCCGGCTCGAGATGAAGTACATGCCCAGCGTCGACCGCGTGGTCGAGGCCGCGCGCCGGGCGATGGCCGCCAGCTGACGACGACAACGGCGCCTGGCGCCACCGCACCCCCAGGAGCGACATGAGCAACAACAAGACCTTCTTCCTGCCCGACCTCGGCGAGGGCCTGCCGGACGCGACCATCGTGGAATGGAACGTCAAGGTCGGCGACACCATCCGCCTCGACGACGCGCTGGTGTCGATGGAGACCGCCAAGGCGGTCGTCGAGGTGCCGTCGCCGGTGTCGGGCAAGGTGCTGAAGCTGGCCGGCGATGCCGGCGACGTCATCACCACCGGCGCGATGCTGGCCGAGTTCGAGGTCGATCCGTCGATGCCGCAGCGCGCGGAAGGCCAGGACACGGGCCACCACCACGGCGGCGGCGGATCCCACGCGGCACCGGCGCAGGGCCAGCCCGCGCAGGGCCAGCCGTCGCAGGGCGTGGGCAGCCAGGATCCCGCCCCGGACGACCGCGTGGTCGCCTCCGACGAAGGTGGTGCGCTGGAAGCCGACGGCGAGCCCGCGCCCAAGGGCCAGCCGCGCCAGGACAGCGGCACCGTGGTCGGCGCCATGCAGTCCTCCGACACCGTGCACGCCGAACAGGCCAGCAGCGTCGGCGGCGTCAGGGCGATGCCCGCGGTCCGCGCGCTGGCGCGCAAGCTCAAGGTCGACCTGTCACGCGTCGCCGCCACCGGCGCCGACGGCGTGGTGACCATGGCCGACGTCAAGAAGGCCGCGGCCGATGGCAGCGCCGCGGCCGGGGCGGCCCCGCGGCAAGCGCCGGCACCGGCGCAGGTGCCGGCAGCGGCGCCTGCCCCCGCGCAGCGCAGCACGATGTCGCAGTCGGGCAAGCCCATGCGCACGCAGCCGCCAGGGGTGTCCGCCAGCGGCCAGCCCGAACAGCTCAAGGGCGTGCGCCGCAACATGGCGCGGGTCATGGCCGATGCGCACGCGAAGGTCGTCCCCACCACGCTGGTCGATGACGCGGACCTGCACGCCTGGCTCGGCAAGCAGGACATCACCGCGCGCCTGATCCGTGCGATCTGCGCCGCCTGCAAGGCGGTGCCCGCGCTCAACGCCTGGTTCGACGGCGACAAGCTGGTGCGCACGCTGCACCCGCACGTCGACATCGGCATCGCCGTGGACACCGACGACGGCCTGTTCGTGCCGGCGCTGCGCAACGCCGACGTGCTCGACGCCGCCGGCGTGCGTTCCGCCATCCAGCGCCTGCGCACGCAGGTCGAGGACCGCAGCATCCCGGCGAGCGAGCTGTCCGGCTACACCATCAGCCTGTCGAACTTCGGCATGTTCGCCGGCCGCTACGCGACGCCGGTGGTGGTGCCGCCGACCGTCGCCATCGTCGGCGCCGGCAAGCTCTCGCACGACGTGGTCGCGGTGATGGGTGGCATCGAAGTGCACCGCCGGATGCCGATCTCGCTGACCTTCGACCACCGCGCCTGCACCGGCGGCGAGGCCGCGCGCTTCCTGCGCGCGATCCTCGACGACCTGGCGCGTCCGCAGTAGCGCGGCGATGGCGCACCGCAGCCGGCTCGCGGGCTTCATCATCGACTGCCGGACCGGCGAGCCGGACGCGGCCGCCGCGTTCTGGAGTTCCGCGCTCGGGCTGCGAGTCGTCGACACGCAGCAGGACGACGATGCGCATTACTCGGAGTTCGAGCCCGGCCCCGGCGGCCTGCACATCGAGGTGCAGACGGTGTCGCACCCGTCGCGCGTGCACCTCGACATCGAAACCGACGACCTCGACGCCGAGGTCGCGCGCCTGGAGGCGCTGGGCGCGACGCGTGTCGGCTTCGTCAAGCGCTGGTGGGTGATGGAAGCCCCCACCGGCCAGCGCTTCTGCGTAGTGCGGATGCGCGATCCCGACAGCGGCTCGCCACCCAACCGCTGGGACTGACCGCGGCCTGCCTGCGTCCACGGACGCGGGCACGCCGCGGGCCTCGACCACCATCGCCACCGCCACGCACTGCGGAGAGCATGCCGCCATGCCCGACCACGACATCCACACCATCGACACCGGCTACGTGCAGCCCGGCTTCTGCGCGGCCTACCTCGTGGTCGAGGACGGCCGCGGCGCCTTCGTCGACTGCGGCCCCACGCCCTCGAAGCCGCGCATGCTGGCCGCGCTCGCCGACGCGGGACTCGCGCCGGAACACGTCGACTGGCTGCTGCTCACCCACGTCCACCTCGACCATGCCGGCGGCGCCGGCGCGCTCATGCGCGAGCTGCCCAACGCGCGCCTGCTGGCGCACCCGCGGGCGGCGCCGCACATGATCGACCCGTCGAAGCTGATCGCCGGCGCCACCGCGGTGTACGGCGAAGAGGCGTTCGCGCGGGAGCACGGCACCCTGGTGCCGGTGGATGCCGCTCGCGTGGTGGTGGCGGAAGACGGCCACGTGGCCGACCTCGCCGGCCGGCCGCTGCTGTGCATCGACACCCCGGGCCACGCGCGACACCACATGTGCATCTGGGACGCCCGCAGCCGCAGCTGGTTCACCGGCGATACCTTCGGCCTGTCGTATCGCGAATTCGACACCGCGCGCGGTCCGTTCGCGCTGCCGACGTCCTCGCCGGTGCAGTTCGATCCCGTGGCGATGAAGGCGTCGGTCGCGCGCATGCTCCAGCGCGAGCCCGAGGCCATGTACGTGACCCACTACGGCCGCGCCACCGGCGTCGCCCGCGTCGCCCGCGACCTCGCCGACACCATCGACGCCATGGTCGCCATCGCCCGCACCCACCGCGGCGCCGACGACCGCCACGCGCGCATCGTCGCCGACCTGTCCGCCGACTACCTGGCGCGCCTGCGTGCCCACGGCTGCACGCTGGCAGACGCGGACATCCTCCGGCACCTGCACATGGACATCGAGCTCAACGCGCAGGGACTCGCGATCTGGGTCGACCGCGAGCCGGGCTGACCCGCGCCGGGCGGATCAGCCGCGCCAGTCGTCGTCGGCGACCACGCGGTTGCGCCCCAGCGCCTTGGCGCGGTACAGCGCCTGGTCCGCGCGCTCGAACACCTGCTCGGGATGGTCGCGTGCGGGATCGCCGGCGGAGATGCCGGCGGACAGGGTCAGGCGGAACGGCAGGCCAAGCCGGGTGACCTTGAGCCGGATGCGCTCGGCCACCTCGCAGGCGCCGGGGAGCGACGTGCCGGGCAGGATGAGCAGGAACTCCTCGCCGCCGAAGCGGCCGGCCACGTCGTCCTGGCGGACGCAGCTCGCGATCACCTCCGCGACCGCGCGCAGCGCCTGGTCGCCGAGAAGGTGTCCGTGGCGGTCGTTGACCTGCTTGAAGTGGTCGATGTCCAGCAACGCCATCGCGTAGTGCGATGCCTGCAGCCGCGCGAGCGCCGCAGGATCGCGGCGCAGCCGCTCGAGCTCGCCGCGGTTGACCAGGCCGGTCAGCGCGTCCCGGCTCGCCTCGCGGCGCAGGTCCTCGTGCCGGCGCTGCCACTCCGCGCGCTCGGACTCGAGCTGGCGCGCGACGGTGCCGCCCTGGGACAGCAGGTCGCGCTGGCGCCCGCTCAGGCGGTGCAACTCGAGCAGCCGCTCCGCCTGCCGCGCGAGCGCCTCGAGGCCGACGCGCTGGTTGTCGTCGAGCCCGCGCGGCACGTGGTCGTACACCGCGAGGGTGCCGAGGGCATGGCCCTCGTTGTCCAGCAACGGCATGCCGGCGTAGAAGCGCAGTTCCCTGCCCGCCGCGTCCACCGGCCGCATGGGCAGCGCCGGGTCGGCGTGGATGTCCGGCACGACGAACATCCGCGAAGGCGACCGCACGGCCAACGCGCACAGCGACTCGTGCCGTGGCGTCTCCCGGGAACCGAAGCCGATGTGCGCCTTGAACCACTGCCGCTCGCGGTCGACCAGGGTCACGGCCGCCACGGGCGTGGCACAGACCAGGGTGGCGAGGCGCACCAGGTCCTCGAACCCCTGCTCTTCCACCGTGTCCAGCAGGCCGGTGGCCTCCACGGCCGCCTGCCGCGCCGCCTCCCATTCGCTGTCCGCCAGCCCGCTCATGCCGCGGCATCAGGGGACATGGCGATCCCCACCCTGCGCAGGCGCGGCGTCATCGGCCCGCGCGCAGCCAGGCCCAACGGACGATGAAGGCCACCGTCAGCACCAGGAGGAACACGCCGTAGCCCACCGACGTCGCCAGCACCTGCGGCCACATGCCGCCATAGGACAGGTCCGCGCTGGCGAACGACCAGCGCAGGGCGAACAGGAACGCCAGCGTCGACAGCAGCAGCGAGACGGCGTCGTAGACCCGCCGCGCGTGGTGCCGCGGCTGCCGCGGGTAGACCCAGTACAGCACCGCGAGGATCAGGAACCAGGGCAGGAACAGGATGGCGGCGAGGTAGGTCACGCCGCGTCCTCCGCGAGCGCGTCGAGCGCGCGGGCCACCTCGTCGAGCGCGACGCCGGGCGCGAGCGTGCCCAGTCGCGCATCGCCCAGGCGCACCGCACCACCCTCATCGTCCTGGACCAGGGCGCTGCTGCCGTCACGCCGCAGGCGCGCCACCAGCTGCCCGGCGTCGCGGCCCGAGGCGTGGCCGTCGCCCTGGAGCAACAGGCGGCCGTCGCCGGCGTGCAGCTTGAAATGGAAGCGACCGTCCGCCTCCCGGTACTGCTTGACCTGCGGCAGGGCCGCCTTCGCCGTGGCCGTGGCGGCCTTGCCCGCGCCTGCACGTCCCAGGTCGCGCAGCCCGACGGCCTCGCGCAGGCGGCGCAGGAAGGGCGTGGCGATGTCGGCGCGCAGCCGCTCCGCACCCTCGCGCAGCTGGCGCTCGATGACGTCCGGCGCCGCGACGAGCGCTTCGTAACGCTCGCGCAGCGGGCTGATCTCGGCATCGATGCGCTCGAACACCTGCGCCTTGGCATCGCCCCATGCGATGCCGGAAGCAAACGCGGCACGCATGGCGTCGGTCTCCGCACCCGATGCGAAGGCCTGGTAGAGCTGGAACAGGGCCGACCCTTCGGTGTCCTTGGGTTCGCCCGGCACGCGGGAATCGGTGACGATCGAGAACACGAGGCGGCGCAGGGACTCGCGCGGGGTGAACAGCGGGATCGTGTTGTCGTAGCTCTTCGACATCTTGCGGCCGTCCAGCCCCGGCAACGTCGCCACCTGTTCCTCGATCACCGCCTCGGGCAGCGTGAAGAAGGGCTCGCCGTAGAGATGGTTGAAGCGCTGGCCGACGTCGCGCGCCATCTCGATGTGCTGCACCTGGTCGCGCCCGACCGGCACCCGGTCGGCATTGAACAGCAGGATGTCCGCCGACATCAGCACCGGGTACATGAAAAGGCCCGCGGTGATGCCGGCATCCTCGTCCTGGCCCTCGGCACGGTTGCGGTCGACCGCGGCCTTGTAGGCGTGGGCGCGGTTCAACATCCCCTTGCCCGCGACGCAGGTCAGCAGCCAGGTGAGCTCGCTGATCTCCGGGATGTCGGACTGGCGGTAGAAGCGGACCGTCGCCGTGTCGAGCCCGCAGGCCAGCCACGCGGCCGCGATCTCCAGCGTCGAGCGCTGCACGCGCGCCGGCTCCTGCACCTTGATCAGCGCATGCAGGTCGGCCAGGAAGTAGAACGCCTCCGCACCGGAGACGCGGCTGGCCTGGATCGCCGGGCGGATCGCGCCGACGTAGTTGCCGAGGTGCGGCGTGCCCGAGGTGGTGATGCCGGTGAGGACGCGGGTCATGGTGCGGACGACATGGGGACGGGCGCTTCGGGACGGGAATCCGCCATTTTAGCCGGCCGCGGGCGCGGTGCCTGCGCCGGCCGGCGACCGCTGCAACGAAAACGGGCCGGCAATGCCGGCCCGTCGGGTCCACCGTGCAGCACGACTCAACCGAGCGTGCGGCCGAAATCGTTCACCTCGCGCTCGGCGCGGTCCTTCTCCCAGCCGTACTTCTCCTGCAGCTTGCCGGCCAGGTAGGTGCTGTCACCCTCGGCGACGTCGAACACGTCGTCGCTGAGATCGCCCCACTTCGCCTGCGCCTGGCCCTTGATCTGCTTCCACTTGCCGGCAATGACGTCGTTGTTCATGGATGTCTCCTGGTTGGGTGAGTTCGGGATGCGGGGCTTTCCCCCTCATCACGCGACCACCTTGCCTGCGCATCGCGTACGGCCGCGTCAATGCCGCGTTCGCCGCTCCCGCGACCATTCAGCCATGTGGCGCTGCCATGAAAAAAGCCGGGCGCGAGGCCCGGCTTTCTTCATGCACCGCTTGTGGCGCGCGTGGCGCCACGGTGGTCAGTTCGGGTCGGTGGCGCCGGTGTCGTCGGCAGCTTCCTCGACCTTGTCGCCCACCTTCTGGACGTCCTTGCCGGCGCCGGCCACGGTGTTGCACGCGGCCAGGCCGAGGGAGAACATCGCGAGCAGCATCAGTGCGGTCAAACGCTTCATGGGTCTCTCCGGTAGTGAATGGGGGCCGCAAGGGCAGCGGCCGCGGACGCCATGAGACACGATTGGCGCGTGAATGCCGCGTGCACTGGCCCGGATTCGCGGCCCCGCGCCGGTTCCGCCGCGTCTCCCGTTCAGGATGGAACGCAGCCGGCCGCTGCGGCGCCTCAGTCGCGCATCAGGGTCGACTTGCCGAACAGGCTCTCCACCAGGTCCACCGCCAGCACCGCCGTCTGGTTGCGGATGTCGAGTGCCGGGTTCACCTCGACGATGTCGAGCGAGGCCATGCGCCCCGAGTCGGCGATCATCTCCATGACCAGCTGCGCCTCGCGGTAATTCACCCCGCCCGGCACCCGCGTGCCGGTGCCCGGCGCGATGCCGGGGTCGAGGATGTCGACGTCGAAGCTCACGTGCAGGTGCGTGTCCGCGTCCACGCCATCCAGCGCCTCCTCCATCACCTGCTTCATCCCGACTTCGTCGATGTAGCGCATGTCGTAGATGTCGAGGCCGTGCTCCTTCACCAGTTGCTTCTCGCCGGCATCGACCGAGCGGATGCCGATCTGGCGCAGCTCCGACGCCATCAGCGCCGGTGCGCTGCCACCGAGGGTGGTGAGCTGCACCGGCCCAAGCCCGCACAGGCACGCCACCGGCATGCCGTGGACGTTGCCCGACGGGGTGATGGCATGGGTGTTGAAGTCGGCGTGTGCGTCCAGCCACAGGACGCGAAGCTTGCGACCCTGCGCGCGGCAATGGCGGGCGACCGCGGTGATCGAGCCGAGCGCGAGCGAGTGGTCGCCGCCGAGCATCACCGGCATCCGGCCCGCGCGCAGCACCTCGTCGGTGGCCTGCATCACCGCGAGGTTCCAGGCGACGCCCTCGTCGAGGTGCCGGTAGCCCCCGACGGGCGGCTGCCAGGGATTGCGCGGGCCGACGAGGTCGCCGCGGTCCTCCACCTCGACCCCGCGCTCCCGCAGCGCCTCGAGCAGGCCGGCGACCCGCAGGGCCTCGGGCCCCATGGAGGTGCCGCGGTGGCCGGCACCGATGTCGGTGGGAACGCCGTACAGGGAAACGGGAAGGCTGCGGCTCATGCGGGCTCCAGGTCGGTGGCGGCGGACGGCGCGCAAGGCCGGCCGCGGCGTGCATGTCGGCCGCGCGCGGCGGACCTCGGGATGGTGCCGGCACCCGGATTCGAACTGGGGACCTACCGCTTACAAGGCGGTTGCTCTACCAACTGAGCTATGCCGGCACGGCGCCAGCCTTGCGGCCGGGCCGGCATTCTAGCGCGCCGCGCCGGGCTGCAGCGCCGCGCACGCCCTGGTGCCGGCGTCAGTGCCGGGGCCGGCGGCGCGTGCGCGACCGGGATCGAAGTCCTCCGCCACCGCCGCGTCGAGCCAGGTGGAGATCCGCGCGACGCCCACCGGCTGTGCTTCGGCGGCGAACCCGGCTGCCCGCAGCGCCGTCGCGCGCTGGCGCGCGGACGATTCAGCGCCATACCGCCCCAGCGCGATGGCATTGGCATCTTCGCCGGCCGGCACCACCAGCAGGTCGTCGAAGCCCGCTTCGCGGATGCGCGCGGCGGTTGCATCCGCGGTGGCGCGGTCGGGCAGCGGCGGCAGGATCACCCGCCAGCCGCGGGGTGCGGACGTCACCTCGCGCGGCACGATGCGCACGGCGCCGGCGGCCTCCAGCGCAGTCTGCGCAGCCGCGGTGGCCGTGGCGTCGGCGAAGGGGCCGAAACTGAGGCAGCGGGCGATGGCCGACGCGTCCACGCCAGTGGCGGCGACGTTCCCGGGTTCGGCGGCATCGGGAGGCGGCGCTGCGCTCGGAGGCAATGGCGTCCCGCCTGTCACTTCCGACAGCAACCGCAGGCGCGTGGCGCCCTCGGGCACGGGCCGCGGCACCGCCGGAACGGGATCCGGCCTCAGCATCCACCACGCGGCGACACCGAGGTTGAGCATCAGCAGGAGGACGACCAGGGCGCGCGCGGGCATCGGCGGATTCTAGCCGGCGGCGTGGGTGCGGGCGCTGCGCGCCCACAACGCGAGCCCCTCCAGCACCAGCGCAGGGACGTGGTGCGCATCCGCGACGTGGGGAAGCAGGCTCCCTGCCCCGCCGCCGTGCAGCCACAGCGCCACCCCGGTCTCCAGCAGCGCGGCAGCCGCGCGCCTGCCGTGCAGCACCAGCCCCAGCGCGGCACCGACGCAACCGGAGGCGAGCGCGTCCGCGGTGTCGATGGCGAAGTCGACGTCCTGGCCCCCGGCGGCGGGCAACGCGGGGACCCGCGCATGCAGCGCCTCGCGCATCAGCGCCGGCGACGGCGCGATGCGGCCGCCGCGGTGGCGGCCATCGCTGTCCACGAGATCGACGGTGAGCGCGGTGCCCACGCCCACCACCAGGGCCGGCTCCGCCGGCGCGCGCGCATGGACGGCCGCCATCGCCAGAAGGCGGTCGATCCCCAGCCGCGCCGGGTCCGCGTAGTCGGTACGGATGCCGCACAGGCGCGCCGCCGGCGCCGCGACCGCGACCGCGGCACCGCGCGCGCGCAGTGCCTGCGCGAGCGCCTCGCGCAGCGCCACCGGCGCGACGCTGGCGACCCAGGCGCGGGTGATGCCGGCAGGCAGGACCTCGTGCAGCGCGGACTGGAACGCGCCACCGCCATGGGCAATCGCATCCACCGCGCCGATGCCGCCGTTGCACAGCGGCGCGAACTTCAGCCGGCTGTTGCCGAGATCGAACACCCAGTCGCTCATGCGCGCACGCTCACTTCGCCGGAATGGAAGGCGACCTCGCGGCCGTCGATGCGTACCCGCAATGCGCCCTCCGCGGTGATGCCGCAGGCGACACCGTCGCGCGCGCCGCCAGGAGCGTGCACGACCACCGGCCCGCCTGCCAGGGCGTCGCAGGCGGCCTGGCGCGGCAGGAACGGCGCCAGCCCCTCGCGGTCGAACAGGTCGAGTGCCGGCAGCATGTGTGCGACCAGGGCCGTCGCAAGCTGGTTGCGCGAGACGGGCGGCCCGTCGAGCGTCGCGAGATCGGTCCACGGCTGGTCGATGCCCGTGGTCGACGCCGGCATGCGCACGTTGATGCCGACGCCGACGACCGCCCGCACCGGCCCGGCGTGCTCGCCACCGCCCTCGACCAGGATCCCCCCCAGCTTCCGCAGCGCCCGCGCGCCCCGGTCGCGCACCACCAGGTCGTTCGGCCACTTCAGCCGGACCGCCTCGTGCCCCAGCGCGTGCAGCGCCTCGGCGGCGGCCACGCCGGCCACCAGGCTCAGGCCGCCGAGCCGGGCCAGCCCGCCGGCGAACTGGCGCGCGAAGGACACGTAGAGGTTGGCGGCCAGGGGCGAGGACCAGGCGCGGCCCCGGCGACCGCGGCCCTGGCTCTGGCGTTCGGCGAAGAGGACGGTGGTGCCGGCCGCGGGCGTCGGGCGGCGCAGCAGCTCCGAATTGGTGGAGTCGATCGACCACGCGATCTCCAGGGCCGCCAGTCCGGCGCGCGCATCGTCCGGCAACCCGCGCGCGACGCCGTCGGCATCCAGGAGGTCCAGCGGCCGGGCCAGCGCATAGCCGCGACCGGGCGTGGCCACGATCGCGACGCCATCGGCGCGCAGGGCCTCGATGCGCTTCCAGACCGCGGCCCGGGTCTGACCGGCCTCCCGTGCCAGCTGCGCGCCGGTCACCGGCCCCTCGCCCAGGCGCAGCAGCAGGTCGCGCTCGCTCACCGGCGGCACCGGCAGGCAGGGGCCGCCGGCGGCGTGGGCCAGGGCCTGCAGGCGCAGCGGAGGGGCGACTGGATGGACATCGCGGGATTATCGGCGACCGCGCGACGCCTGTCCGGCAGGCCACGGCCGCTCCGGGCCGCGGTCGACGTCGGATCCGGTATCACCGGTTGCAACCCTTCGGGACCCGACCGCATCCGGGGTATGATCCGGTGGTTGCATCCGCGCCGCCCGCCTCCAAGGATGACGTCCATGCGCTTCCGCCTCGCGATCTGCCTGTTGCTGCTCTGCGCCAGCCTGCCGCTGGCCGCACGCGACCTGCGCCAGATGGGCGCGAACGGTGACGGCGGCAGCTGCCCGGAAGTCCTCGCCGCCGACGAGGCCGCGACGCCCGCGCGTGGCGCCGCCAGGCGCGGCGCCGGCGTCCCCGGCGACAAGCCGGCCACGCGCGGCGGGGATAC
>JAYRUX010000005.1:0-61500 GCA_041918855.1 Luteimonas sp. | reverse complement strand
TTCGCCCGCCGCGCTGGCACAGCTTCCTGCCGGGCATGTTCCGCTAGCCAGCGGCCATGCGCGTGCTGGGCGCCTTCCGGCGCCTGTTCTCGGCGCCCCCGTCGACGATCGATCCAGCCATCTGGGCCAGCGTGCTGGCGCGCGTGGCGTGGGTCGATCGGCTGGACCACGCCCGGCAGTCGCGGCTGCAGGCACTGGCCGCCCGTTTCCTGCACCAGAAGACCATCACCCCCGTGGGCGGCCTCGTGCTCGACGGCAGCGACCGCGCGGTGCTGGCGGCGCTGTGCTGCCTGCCACTGCTCGAGTTCGGCGCCGAGGGCCTGCACGGCTGGTCGCAGCTGATCGTTTACCCGGACGCGTTCCGCGTCGACCGCACCCACGTCGATGCCGCCGGTGTCCAGCACGCGTGGGAAGACGAGCTCATCGGCGAGGCCTGGGAGAGCGGCCCGCTGGTGCTGTCGTGGGCGGACGTCTGCGCCGACCTCGACGACCCCCACTCGGGCTGCTGCGTGGCGGTGCACGAGATGGCGCACAAGATCGACGCCCTCGACGGCGTGCTCGACGGCACGCCGCCGCTGCCGCGCGACTGGCAGCGGCACTGGGCGCGCGACCTGCAGCAGGCGTACGACGACTTCGTCGTGGAGGTCGAACGCGGGCGTCGCACCCTGATCGATCCGTACGCGGCCGAGGCCCCGGAAGAGTTCTTCGCGGTGTGCGCCGAATACCACTTCAGCGATCCGGGCACGCTGCAGCGTGCGCTGCCGACGGTAGCCACCCAGCTTGCGCGCTTCTTCGGGCCGTCGCCCTTCGCCACCCCCGCCTGAGCGCGGTCACAGCCCCGGCGGCAGCTTCACCTCGAAACTGGCGCCGCCGAGTTCCTTCGACGTCAGCACGTGGAGCTCGCCGCGATAGCTGCGGACGATGTCCTGCACGATCGCCAGGCCGATGCCATGGCCATGCACGCGCTCGTCGCCGCGCACCCCGCGCTGCAGCACGTGGGCGATCCGCTCCGGCGGGATCCCCGGGCCGTCGTCGTCGACGGCGAGGCACAGGCCCGGGCGTCGGTTGGGTGCGGTCTCGCCCGGGCGCGCGGTGAACAGCACCCGCGTGCGCGCCCACTTGAACGCGTTCTCCAGCAGGTTGCCCAGCAGTTCCTGCAGGTCGCCCGGCTCGCCGTGGAACAGCGCCTGCGGGTCGATGTCGAACTCGCAGACGACGCCCTTCGCGGCGTAGATCTTCTCCAGCCCGCGCACGATCAGCTCCGCATGCGGCTCGATCTCCACCGGCGCCGCGAACAGCTTGTGCCCCGCCGACGCCGCGCGCCCGAGCTGGTAGCCGACCAGGTCGTTCATGCGCCGCACCTGGTTGGCCACCTCCTCGCGCAGCTCGGCTTCGCTGGCATCGCTCTCCAGGCGCGTGCGCAGCACCGCGAGCGGCGTCTTCAGGCTGTGCGCGAGGTCGGCCATGGTGTTGCGCTGGTGGTCGAGGTTCTGGCGCTCGCTCTCGACCAGCGCGTTGATGCTGTCGGTGAGGGGCTCGAGTTCGCGCGGGTGGTGCTCGCTCATCCGGTTGGCCTGCCCGCGCTGCACGCGCTTGAGCTCGGCGACCACGCGGCGCAGCGGCCACAGGCTCCAGCGCAGGATCAGCGCCTGCAGCAGCAGCAGGATCAGGCCGGCGACGCCGAGGTAGCCCCACAGCGCGGCGCGGAACACGCGCACCTGCCGCGGCAGGGTACCGGCGTCCTCCATGATGTAGATGGTGTACGGGAACTCGGCCTCCGGCCGCCGTTCCATGTCCCAGACCAGGCCCTTGCCGAACCGGAACACTTCGCCATAGGTGCCGTCGCTGTTGACGATCGGCAACGGGCCTTCGAAGCGCTCCTCGCCACCCGCCATCTGCTCGGCGTCCGGCAGCTGCGGGCCCTGCGCCGAGATCGAGGTCCAGCTGCCACCCGGCAGCACCACTTCCGCGTACAGGCCGCTGCCAGGACGCTCGAAGCGTTCGTCGGGCGGTGTCTCCGGAACGTAGATCTCGCCGTTGCGCAGGAACTCGATGTCGCCTGCGTACGCCGACGCGTAGCTGCGCAGCCGGTCGCGCTGCACCTGGCCCGCCACGTCGACGAAGGCGCGGTCGAGCGCATAGCCGGCGAGCGCCAGGAAGGCGACCAGCCCGAGGCTGGCCGCGAGCAGCTGGCGCGCCTGCAGCGAGCGTGGCCGCCACGGCAAGGCTGTACGGCGCTGGCGCGACATCCCGTTCCCGGCTCCCGAGGTCATCCCGCGCGGGGATCCCGGGACTCCGGGCGAACGCCGCGCAACCCGCGCAGGTTACCCGGTGGTGGCCGCGGCTGCCCGGTCAGGACTCGCCGCTGCGCGGGATCGCGAAGCGATAGCCCCGCCCGCGCACGGTCTCGATCGGCTTGAGCGTGCCGTCGGGGTCCAGCTTCTTGCGCAGCCGGCCGATGAACACCTCGAGCACGTTGGAGTCGCGGTCGAAGTCCTGCTGGTAGATGTGTTCGGTGAGGTCCGCCTTCGAGACCAGTTCGCCGGCGTGCATCATCAGGTACTCGAGCACCTTGTACTCGTAGCTGGTCAGGTCGACGTTGGCGCCGTTGACGCTGACGGTCTGCGCGGCCAGGTCCAGCACCACCGCGCCGCACTCCAGCGTGGGCTTGCTCCAGCCGGCCGCACGGCGCACGAGGGCGTTGATGCGCGCCAGCAGCTCCTCGACGTGGAAGGGCTTCACCAGGTAGTCGTCGGCGCCCTGCTTCAGGCCGTCGACCTTGTCCTGCCAGCTCGAGCGTGCCGTGAGGATGAGCACCGGGAACTGCTTGCCCTCGTCGCGCAGCGCCTTGACCAGTTCCATGCCCGACATCTTCGGCAGGCCGAGGTCGATGATGCCGACGTCGAACGGGACTTCCCGGCCCATGTAGAGGCCTTCCTCGCCGTCCTGCGCGGCATCGACGGCGAAGCCCTCGCGCTTGAGGCGCGCGGCCAGGGTCTCGCGCAGGGGCGCTTCGTCTTCGACGAGCAGGATACGCATCGGTGTCTCCAGTCAGGGGTACGCGGGTCGGCCGGCGGCGGACGTACCGTGCGCTACAGGGTGCGAATTCAGTCGTCGTCGCCGCGTGTACGGGGGGGCGGCCGCCGCGACTGCGGGTCGTCCATATAGACGCGGACGCGGCCGCGGTCGTCGACGACCTTGATGCGGTTGATGTCGCGGCCGTCGTAGGGAACCCGCTCGGCGCTCAGCACCTGGCCGCGGGTGGTGCGCTCGATCCGCCGCACCGAATCCGACAGCGCATCCTGCTGGCGCTGGCGGCGCCCGGTGGGCAGGGCCTCGCCGTCGCGTCCACCGCGCTCGGAACGCTCGCCCCGCTCGGCGCGTTCGCCACCGCGGCCGCGGTCGTCGTCCGCGTGTGCAGCGACCGGGGCGCCGAACGACAGCACGGCCACCAGGCACAGCACGGAAACCTCACGACGCGACACGGACATGGACGGTGATCCCAGAAACGGAGGACGGGCGCGGCAGGCGAAGCGGCGCCACCCGGCGCAGGACCGGGAACCCGCATTCTTGGAAGAGGGCGGTGAATACGTCCTTAACTTTTTCCTCACACAAGGGCCGGGGTTCAGCTCGGCCATGCCGGCGCTCATGCCGCCACCCGTGCATGCCGTTCCGTCGCCGCCAGTGCAGCCTCCAGCAGCGGCCACCCGGCGCCCGCGACATGTGCACCCTCGCTCAGCACCTGCCGGAACGCTCGGCCGCCCGGCTGCCCGTGGAACAGCCCCAGCAGGTGCCTGGTGATGTGCTTGAGCGCCACCCCGCGCGACAGCTGGTCTTCCACGTAAGGCCGCAGGGCACGCAGCAGGGTGGCCCGCGGCTGTTCCGGCCGGGCTGCCAGGGCGCAGTCGATCCGGTGCAGCAGGTAGGGGTCGTGGTAGGCGGCGCGACCAAGCATGGCGCCGTCGACGTGGCCGAGGTGGGCCAGCACCTCCTCGCGCGACGCGATGCCGCCGTTCACCACCACCTGCAGCGCGGGCCGGTCGCGGCCCAGCGCATAGGCCCAGTCGTAGCGCAACGGAGGCACCTCGCGGTTCTCCTTCGGCGACAGGCCCTTCAGCCAGGCATTGCGCGCGTGGACCACGAACATGCGGGAGCCGGCGTCGGCGACGGTGTCGATGAAGGCGAGGAAGCGCTGGTAGTCATGGTCGTCGTCGACGCCGAGCCTGCACTTCACCGTCACCGGCACGCCGCAGGCGTCGATCATGGCCGCGACGCATCCGGCCACCAGCGCAGGCTCGCGCATCAGGCAGGCACCGAAGCGGCCGGCCTGGACACGGTCGGACGGGCAGCCGACGTTGAGGTTGACCTCGTCGAAGCCGTGCGCGGCACCGATGGCCGCGGCCTGTGCCAGCAGTGCGGGATCGCTGCCACCCAGCTGCAGGGCCACCGGGTGCTCGACCGGGTCCATCGCCAGCAGGCGGTCGCGGTCGCCGTGGATCACGGCGTTGGCGTGCACCATCTCGGTGTACAGCCGCGCACCGGGCGCAAGCAGCCGGTGGAACACGCGGCAGTGGCTGTCGGTCCAGTCCATCATCGGCGCGACGGACAGGCGGATCGCTGCGGGATCGACGGTTTGCCGTTTGGGATCAGTCATTTAGGCGGATGTTACCACCCGTGCCCGCGCGCCTGCGCCGGCTCAGCGCCATTCCATCAGGAACCAGGCGGACAGCGTCCCGCCGGGTTCCAGCCGCGTTGCCCCGAGGTTGAAGGCATCCGGCGGGCCGGTCTGCGGCTCGACGCAGGTCGCGTGCGCGGTGGCGTCGTACACCACCCAGTGGCTGCAGTCGGAGGTGAGCCGGATGACACCGCCACCCGCGCGCTCGAGCAGCACCGGTTGGTCGTTGAGGAAGCAGTCGTCCCATGGCCCGGGCGGAGGCGGCGCCACGGGCAGCGTGGCGATGCCTTCGCCGTCGCGGGGGTAGATCGCGCGCGGGGCGAAGACGAGGCGGTCCGGCTTGCGGAACCAGGGATGCCAGCCGATGGTCGCCGGCATTGGCCGCTCGCCGGCGGTCAGCGAGAGCGTCATCGCCAGCCGGTCGGTGCCGACCTCCAGCCGCTGGCGGACCCGGCCGCCAAAGGGCCAGCGTGCGTCGGCGGGCAGGTCCAGCGACAGCTCGACATCGCCCAGCCCCACGCGTACGAGCTGCCAGGGCAGCGCGAACGCATGGCCATGGATCGCATGCGGCCCCAGGTTGGCCGGCAACCGGTACGCATGGCCATCGAACGTGAAGCGGCCATCCCGCAGGCGGCCTGCCCAGGGCGCCATCGGATAGCAGCCCCACGCGATCGTCGCCGGATCGGTGTCGTGCCCGACCAGTTGCTCGATGCCTTCGTAGCGGATCTGGGCGATACGACCGCCGGCCGTGGGCGCCACGTCGACCGACAGCGCACTGCGGCCGATGGTGGTGACGGGGCCAGGTGCGAGCGGTGCCAGCGCCCCGGTGCCGCCGGCACCGGGCGACGGATCAGGCGCCATAGGGCTCGACGGTAGCGATGCGGCCATCCGCCTGGTGGCGGACCTCGGTCACCTTGACCGAGCGCAAATGGGTGACGCCATTCGACAACAGGCTGTCGTGGTAGAACAGGTACCACCTGCCCTCGAACTCGCAGATCGAGTGGTGGGTGGTCCAGCCGACCACCGGCGTCAGCACCGTGCCGAGCCAGGTGAAGGGGCCGTAGGGGCTGTCGCCTACGGCGTGGCACAGCAGGTGGGTGTTGCCGGTGGACCAGGACAGGTAGTAGCGGCCTCCGTAGCGATGCAACCACGCTGCCTCGAAGAAGCGACGTTCGTGGTCATCGGCGCGCAGCGGCTGCCCCGCCTCGTCCAGGATGACGACTTCGCGCGGGGCTTCGGCAAATTCGACCATGTCGTCGCGCAGGCGCGCCACGCGCGGGCCCAGCGCCGGTGCGTCGCCGGTCGGCTCCGCGTGCGCGGCGTCATGGCGGTTGTCGCGGTACTTCTGCAGCTGCCCGCCCCAGATGCCGCCGAAGTACATGTAGTGCGCGCCGTCGTCGTCGGCGAACACCGCCGGGTCGATCGAGTAGCTGCCGGCGATCGGCTCCGGCCGGGGCACGAACGGGCCCTCCGGGCGGTCCCCCACGGCGACGCCGATGCGGAAGATGCCGTCGCGATCCTTGGCCGGGAAGTACAGGTAGTAGCGGCCGTCGCGGCAGGCCGCGTCGGGCGCCCACATCTGACGCTCGGCCCACGGCACGTCGCGCACGTGCAGCGCCTGGCCGCAGTCGACGGCCTCGCCGGTGGGCGAGTCCATGCGCAGGACGTGGTAGTCCTCCATGCCGAAATGCCCACCGTCGTCGTCGAACGGGAGGCCGGCATCGATGTCGTGCGAGGGATAGACGTAGAGCCGGCCCTCGAACACGTGCGCGGACGGGTCGGCGGTGTAGATGTGGCGGACCACGGGTTGCGAGATCGCCTTCGCCTCCAGCGCGCGGAGGTTGGCCTCGGAGGTGTCTTCGGTGTCGGGTCGCGTGGACATAGGGGCTGCCTCGTCGATGGGGGCGCTCAGGCGGCGCGCGCCGCCTGCAGCCTGCGCTCCGCCAGGTCCTGCTCGATGCGCGTCTCCAGCCGCTTGTCGATCTCGTAGCGGAACAGGAGCGCGACCGCGACCAGGAATGGCGTGGACGCGATCACGCTGACCGCGAGCCGGATGCCGTCGATGGTCGCCGGGGACTGCGTGGGTGCGCCGGCTTCGTAGCCGTACCAAGCCAGCAGGCCGGCTACCAGCGCGCCGCCGATGCTCAGCCCCGACTTCAGGCCGCAGAGCATCGCCGAGAAGATGATCGCGGTCGCACGGCGGTGGTTCTTCCATTCGGAGTAGTCGGCGACGTCGGCGATCATCGCCCACAGCAGCGGAATGGTGATGCCGTAGGTGAAGCCGTGCAGGACGTAGGAGCCGAACACCAGCGCGATCGCATCCGGCGGATAGACGTAGAACGCCAGCAGGAACAGCGTCGACACGAACAGGGCGCCGCCGAACACGTCGCGCTTGCCGAAGCGGTCGGCCAGCGGCCGCGAGAAGCCGATGCCGACGATCATGAAGATGATGCCGCCGGCGTTGAACAGGCTGAAGGCCGACGTCGGCGCGTCCTCCGGCCACTGGAACCCGGCGAGACCGGCGCCGGTCAGCGCGCGGTTGAGGCCGTCGATGGCGGCATTGACGCCGACACCGTCGAGGAACGCGGCCAGCGCGCCCGCGTCCAGGTAGTACTGGAAGTAATAGATGTACATGCCGCCCTTGAGGGCGAGGTTGACGAACACCAGGATCGTCAGCGCCAGCATCACCAGCCAGGGCCGGTTGCGCGACAGGTCGCGGAGGTCCTGCATCACGCTGGTGCGCTCGCCGGTGGTCGGGACCACGCGCTCCTTCGTGGTGAGGAAGGTGACGAGGAAGAACACGGTACCGACCACGGCAAAGGCCGTCATCACGTTCTGGAACCCGGCGACGCGGTCGCCGTCGCCCAGGATCAGCACCAGCGGAAGCAGCAGCACCTGGATGATGAACTGCGCGATCATCACCGCCACGAAGCGGTAGGCGGACAGGCTGTTGCGCTGCGCCATGTTGCCGGTGAGCACGCCGCTCAGTGCCGAATACGGCAGGTTGTTGGCGGCGTACACCATCACCAGCAGCGTGTAGGTGCCGAGCGCGTAGACCACCTTGCCCTGGTCCCCGAGGTCGGGCGTGCTGAAGGCCAGCATGGACAACACGCCGAAGGGCACCGCCGTGAACAGGATCCACGGGCGGAACTTGCCCCAGCGCGTGCTGGTGCGGTCGGCGAGGATGCCGACCACCGGCGTGAACACGAACGCCCCCAGCAGGCCGACGACGAACATGATCGTCGCCGCCGTTCCCGCGGGAATCCGGTACACATCGGTATAGAAGAACGCCAGGAACGTCACCAGCGTCTGGAAGATCAGGTTCGCCGCGAGGTCGCCGAGGCTGTAGCCGATCTTTTCCCTGACCGGGAGGACATCGTGATTGCTGTTCATGGCACCTGCTGCTGGTGAAGGACGCGGCACCGCCGTCCGGCGGTGCCGTGCTTGCGACCCCCGGCAATCCCCGCGCCCGGGGCGGGGAGCGGACCCCCGCGGCGCCGTCCCGCCCCTACCATGTCACAGGAGCAGGCATCGCGGACGGGCACCGCCGGGCGCGTGGTCAGAAGGAGCCGCGCAGCCCGACCATCACCGTGCGACCGAAGTCGTAGTAGTCGTTGACGGCGTTGTCCCAGTGGAAATTGGAACGACGCTCCTCTCCGGTGAGGTTGGTGACGTTGAGGGTGATCTGCGGCAACGACTTGAATTGGGACAGCGTGTAGCTGGCCGACAGGTCGAGCTGGCCGCGTGCCTCGCCCTTCAGCTGGGCGTAGGGGATGCCCTGCTGGTTGGGGCCGCTGGCGATCACGTCGTCGCTCCAGGTGTAGGACAGCCGCACCGACGTGATGTCGTTCTCCCAGTACGCGGTGGCGTTCCACAGCTTCGGCGCGATGCCGAACACGTTGCCCGCCAGGCGGTCGGCATCCTGGCCTTTCGGCTCCAGGTCGATCTTGGTGTAGTTGGCCATGAAGCCCAGTCCGTTGAACACGACGTCCAGCGGCTGCACCCAGATCACCTCGTAACCCTGCACGTCGAGTTCGGCATTGGCGTTGACCTGTTGCTGCACGTTGACGGTGGCGACGTCCGGGCCGCCGCGGGCGTTGATCGCGCCCTGCTGGCCCTCCGTCAGGTCCTCCCACGGCACCCCGAGCTGCGAGAACGGCATCGTGGTGATGCCCTGGTAGGTGTAGCCCTCGACGCGCTTGTTGAACAGGGTCAGGCCGACGAAGCCCTCGTCGCCGGTGTACCACTCGCCGCCGATGTCGAAGTTGGTCGAGGTGTAGGGCGACAGGTTCGGGTTGCCCTGGTTGGCGTTCAGTGCCGACAGGTCGGTGAACGTGGTGTTGGGGAGCATCGAGCTCGGGTTCGGGCGCGTCATGGTCTTCGAACCGGACATGCGCAGGACCACGTCCTCGGCGACGTCCCAGGCGGCGCTGAACGACGGCAGGAACTCGCTGTAGTCGCCTTCCAGCGATTCCCAGCGGCGCACGCCGCCGAGGGTGACCGGCCCGCTGATCAGCTGGTCGGTGCTGACCCAGCGCACGCCGGCGTTGACGCGCAGCGGGCGGTTCCACACGTCGGCCTCGCCGTTGACCTCGACGTAGGCGCCGAGGGTCTCCTCCTCGAAGCCACCGGTGGAGCCGCCGGTGTTCGGGCCTGCCGATTCCGGGGCGTTGTCGCGGTAGCTCGCGTAGTCGGTGTCGCGCATGAAGCGGTCGAAGTCGACGGTGATGAAGCCATGCGGGCCCGGGCGCAGGTAGGACGCCAGGTCGGCATCCGAGATCGTCGACAGGACTTCCGCCTGCCATGCCGGGCTGTTGTCGAAGCCCTGGATGCGGCGCTCGGCCTTGTCGTACGCGACGCCGACGGTGACGTTGCGCTGGTCCTCGCCGAACTGCAGGTCGGCACGCGCGCCCGAGGTCTCGGTCACGCGCTTTTCGTTCTGCACGTTCACGCGGCCGCCGGCCCAGGTCCAGCCCAGCCCGGGATCGTTGAGGTCGAGGTCCGTGTCCCAGGTCGGGAGGTCGCCGTTGTTCTGGTAGGCGATGTTGGTGAACGGGGTGTTGACCAGGATCGTCGGCGACTCGCGGAACATCCAGCTGCGGCTGGCGTTCGCCTGCACGTCGAGCTTGACGTCGCCCTGCTCGCCGAACCAGAAGGTGGCGCCGGGGTTGATGTGCCAGTACTGCACGTCCTCGCGGTAGGGCCGCGCCTCGAGGAAGAACTGCGCATTGCTGAAGTTGGCGCCGGTCACGACACCGTTCCCGTCCAGCTGCATGTCCATCGGCAGCAGGCCGCTGGGCCCGAACACGCGGCCGACCAGGTTGACGTCGAGGCGGTCGTTGGTGCGCCGCGCCTTGGTGTACAGCGTGTCGACGTAGAAGTGCATGTTGTCGCTGGGGCGCCATTCGAACGCGCCCAGGAAGGCGTCGCGATCGCGATCGCCGGACATGTGCACCGGCCGGCCCAGGCGCGGCATCAGCGCTTCGCTGATCTGGTCGATGCTGAGGCCGGGGTTCAGCGCCAGCAGCATGTCGCGGTCGATGATGTCGCCGGGCGTGAGGCCGGCGGCGATGCTGGCCGCGGTATTGGGCACCGTGTTGGGGATCAGCCAGCCGCCGCCGCCGCCGCGGTTGCACTCGGCAGGCCGCACGGTCGTCGGGTCGACGTCCGGCGGCGCGGCGATGCCGCACTGCTGGTAGTTCAGGCCGGGATTGGTCCAGCCGATGGTCTCGAATCCTTCGACGCCGATGCTGCCGCGCGAGGACGACAGGCCGACGAGTGCCCCGAAGGTGCCGGCGTCGTTGGTCCAGCTGCCGATCACCGAACCGCGCGGGTTGAGGTCCTCGGCGATGTCGTTGTATTCGCCCTGGATCTGGTAGGTGAAGTGGGTGCCGGGGTTGTCGAACGGGCGCGCGCTGCGCATGTTCACCACGCCCGAGACGCCGCCCTCGAGCAGGCTCGCCTCCGGCGTCTTGTGTACCGTCAGGTTGTTGAAGAACTCGGTCGGGAACAGGTTGAGGTCGACTTCGCGGTTCTGGTTCTGGGCGTCGAGGCCGATCGAGGCCGTCGCCACCTGCGCACCATTGATCACGGTCTTGGTGAAGCTGTTCGGGAGGCCACGGATGGCGATGTTGAGGCCCTCGCCGTTGACGTCGCGCGACAGCTGGATGCCGGGCACGCGGCTCAGCGACTCGGCGATGTTGAGGTCCGGGAACTTGCCGATGTCCTCGCTGAAGATGGTGTCGGTGAAGCCGGTGGAGTCGCGCTTGGCGTCGGTGGCGAACTGGAGGCTGCGGCGGTAGCCGGTGACCACCATCGCGTCGAGGTCGGTGACGCCCGGTGCCGGCGCAGCGTCGTCGGCCTGGGCCACGGCCGCACCCTGCACGGGGGCCTCGTCCTGCCCGGATGCCTGCTCCTGCGCGAACGCGGAACCGGCCGCGAGGCCGAGGATGGCCACGCCCAGTGCGCGCGACAGGGTGGATCTTGCGAACGTCTTGGTCACCGAACTCCCCTCCAGATTTCTGACATTTGTGCTGGTGGCGTGGCGCCCCGTCCGGATACGCCCGCCTTCTGTGGTCAGCGCCCTCCGCGAAGGAGCCCTCTCCGGCTCCCGCACGGCGTCCGCGTAAGCGGGGCGCAGGCGATCCGCGGCGGATGGTAGCGCTACCATCCGTACCCCGCACGCTGCGCAGCAGCATGCCCGCAGTGGGACGCGAAGCCGTGCCGATTCACCTGTTCTGTGGTGATCTGCGGGCTCCTGGACGCAGTGGCACGACGTCGCCGGAGCGTGTTACTGATAGCGCTACCATCCACGGCGAAGCCGCGGAGCAATGCGGGGGACGCGGCATGCAACGACGCCTGACAGGCGCAATTCCGACGCTGCAGTGCAGCATCCAGCAACCCGCGGCACCGCGACCTGCCAGCGGCATCGCGAATGCCGCAGGCCGCGCAGGGAAGACACGGCGATGAGCGTGGCAGCACCGGCCGGCGAGGCTGCGCCGCGCATCGGCCGCTACCGCTGGCGCGTGTGCGCCATGCTGCTCGCGGCGACCACGATCAACTACATCGACCGCCAGGTGCTCGGCGTCCTGGCGCCGTTCCTGCAGGACGAGATCGGCTGGAACGAGATCGAGTACGGCTACATCGTCACCGCCTTCCAGGGCGCGTACGCGATCGGCCTGCTGTGCGCCGGCGCGGTCATCGACCGTCTCGGCACGCGCATCGGCTACGCCATCGCGATCGGCATCTGGAGCCTGGCGGCGATGAGCCATGCGCTTGCCGCGAGCGTCATCGGCTTCGCCATCGCGCGCTTCGCGCTGGGCCTGGGTGAAGCCGGCAACTTCCCCGCCGCGCTCAAGACGGTGGCGGAATGGTTCCCGCGCCGCGAGCGCGCGTTCGCCACCGGCATCTTCAACTCCGGCTCCAACATCGGTGCCATCGTCGCGCCGCTGCTGGTGCCGATCATCGCGGTGACCTGGGGCTGGCAGGCGGCGTTCCTGTTCACCGGCGTGCTCAGCATGGCGTGGCTGGCGACGTGGCTGCTGACCTACCGCCCGCCCGAAGACCAGCCTGCGCTGTCGAGGACGGAGCTCGCCTACATCCGCAGCGACCCGGACGTGCCGTCGGCGCGCGTGCCGTGGTCGCACATCCTGCGCCACCGCCAGGCCTGGGCGTTCGTCGCGGCGAAGTTCCTCACCGACCCGATCTGGTGGTTCTTCCTGTTCTGGCTGCCGAAGTTCCTGCACAGCGAGTACGGGCTCACCCTGCTCGGCCTGGGGCTGCCGCTGATCGTGATCTTCGTCGTCGCCGACATCGGCAGCATCGCCGGCGGCTGGGTCGCGGGGCGCTTCATCGCGCGCGGCTGGACCGTCAACCGCGCGCGCAAGGGCGCGATGCTGATCTGCGCGCTGGCGGTGGTGCCGATCGTGTTCGCCGCCGAAGCCGACAACCTGTGGATCGCGGTGGGCCTGATCGGGCTCGCCACCGCCGGCCACCAGGGCTGGTCGGCGAACGCATTCACGCTGCCGTCCGACATGTTCCCGCGCCACGCGGTGGCGTCGGTGGTCGGTGTCGGCGGCTTCGCCGGCGCCGTCGGCGGCATGATGATCTCCACCTTCACCGGCTTCCTGCTCGAGACCACCGGCAGCTACCTGCCGGTCTTCCTGATGGCGGGCTCGGCCTACCTCCTGGCCCTGCTGGTGGTGCACCTGATCGTGCCGCGCCTGGAGCCTGCGCGGCTCGCCGACCTTGCGGCCAAGCCCTGACCCACACGGAGCCCCCATGATCCTGCGCCAGACCCTCCTCGCCCTCGCCCTCGCCCTTCCCGGGATCGTGGTTGCCGCCACGCCTGACCCCGTGCCGACGACGACGCCCATCGCCGCGGGCCACGCCAGGTTCCTCGGCAGTGCCTGGAGCCCGCTGCAGGCGCAGGACTTCACCCGCTACTGGAACAAGGTGACGCCCGAGAACGCCGGCAAGTGGGGCGTGGTCGAGGCGGTACGCGACGAGATGGACTGGTCGGGGCTGGATGCGGCCTACCGGCTCGCGAAGGACAACGGCCTGCCGTTCCAGATGCACGTCATGGTCTGGGGCAACCAGCAGCCGGAGTGGATCGAGACGCTCCCGCCATCGGAGCAGCGCGAGGAGATCGAGGAGTGGTTCGCCGCCGTCGCCGCGCGCTACCCGGGCATCGACTTCGTCGAAGTGGTCAACGAGCCGCTCAACGACCCGCCGGCGAAGGACGACGAAGGCGGCGGCAACTACATCGAGGCGCTCGGCGGCAGCGGCGCCAGCGGCTGGGACTGGATCCTGGAGTCGTTCCGGCTGGCGCGCACGCACTTCCCGCGCGCGAAGCTGATGATCAACGACTACAGCATCACCAACGATCCGGAAGCGACGCAAAGCTACGTCGGCATCGTCCGCCTGCTGCAGGCGGAGAACCTGGTCGACGCCATCGGCGTCCAGGGCCATGCCTTCTCCACGACCACCGAAACGCCCATGGACGTCCACACGCGCAACCTCGACGTGCTCGGCGCCACCGGCCTGCCGGTGTACGTGACCGAGCTGGACATCGACGGCCCGGACGACGCCACCCAGCTGCGCGACTACCAGCGCATCTTCCCGGTGTTCTGGGACCATCCGGCGGTGCACGGCATCACCCTGTGGGGCTTCCGCCCGGGCATGTGGCGCCAGGAACAGGGCGCCTACCTCGTGCGCGAGGACGGCAGCGAGCGCCCGGCGCTCGAGTGGCTGCGCACCTACGTGGGCGGCACGGCGGCGCCGGCGGCGGCGGCGGCGGAATGATCGGGTTGCAGGCCGACCTCGCCCGCGTCGCAGCCGCCCCGCACATCCAATGCAAGCCGGTGCGGGGCACGCGCCGGACGATCGTCCGCCTCCTGGCCGTCGTTGCGCTGGCCGCGACCTGCGCAGGCGCGCATGCCGCCGACTGCACCGCGCCTGCGGCCGGGTCGCCGGAGAGTGCCTCGGTGGGGCAGCAGCCACGGCCCGGCACGGATCGATCGCCACGATGACCGCGAGCGCCACGCCCCTGTCCCTGCATCCGGACCGCCTGTTCCCGCCGGAGCCGACGCATCGCGCGATCGCGCGGAGGCTGTACGCGGAAGTCGCGACGCTGCCAATCGTGAGCCCGCACGGCCATACCGACCCCGCGTGGTTCGCCACCGACGCGGCGTTCGCCGACGCCACCGAGCTGCTGCTGGTCCCGGACCACTACGTGTTCCGGATGCTGTACAGCCAGGGCATCGACCTCGATACCATGAGTATCCCGCGCGCCGATGGCTCGCGCGCCGGCGTGGAGCCGCGCGAGGCGTGGCGCGTCTTCGCGTCGAACTACCACCTGTTCCGCGGCACGCCCTCCTCGCTGTGGCTGGACCACGTCTTCCACGACGTCTTCGGCCTGCGCCTGCGGCTTTCGGCCGCGAGCGCCGACCACTACTACGACGCGATCACCACTGCGCTTCAGGCGCCGGAGTACCGCCCGCGCATGCTGTTCGAGCGTTTCCGCATCGAGGTCATCGCCACCACCGAATCACCGCTGGATCCGCTGCTGCACCACGCGACGATCCGCGACAGCGGCTGGAGCGGGCGCGTGGTCACGGCGTACCGGCCGGATGCGGTGATCGACGCCGAGCACGAGCAGTTCCCCGACGCGCTGCGCGCCTTCGGCGAACTCACCGGCGAGGACGTGCACGACTGGGACGGTTACCTGCGCGCGCACCGCCAGCGGCGGGCGTTCTTCGCCGCGCATGGGGCGACGTCGACCGACCACGGCCACCCGAGCTGCGCCACCGCAGACCTCGCGCCGGGCGATGCGCGCGCGCTGTTCGCACGCGTCGTCGCCGGCCGCGCCAGCGCCGCCGACGCCGAGCTCTTCCGCGCGCAGATGCTGACCGAGATGGCGGCGATGAGCCTGGACGACGGCCTGGTGATGCAGATCCACCCCGGCTGCTTCCGCAACCACAACCTTGGCCTGTACCGGCGCTACGGCCGTGACAAGGGCGCCGACATCCCGCTGCGCACCGATTACGTGCATGCACTGAAGCCGCTGCTCGACCGCTTCGGCAACGAGCGGGACTTCCGGCTGATCCTGTTCACGCTCGACGAGAGCACCTACGCACGCGAACTCGCGCCCCTGGCGGGCCATTACCCCTGCCTGTTCCTGGGGCCGGCGTGGTGGTTCCACGATGCCCCCGAGGGCATGTGGCGGTTCCGGGAGCAGACGCTGGCCAGCGCCGGCTTCTACAACACGGTGGGATTCAACGACGACACGCGCGCGTTCCTGTCGATCCCGGCCCGCCACGACGTCGCCCGTCGTGTCGACTGCGCCTTCCTGGCGAAGCTGGTGGCGGAACACCGCATCGACGAGGACGAGGCGGCGGACGTCGCCGCGGACCTGGCATACCGCCTCCCCAAGGCGGCCTACAGGCTGTGAGCGCCCCTGCCCCACACTCCTTCGAGACTCCCCCATGACGCACGTCCTCGCGAGAGCCCTTTCGGCCGCGATCCTCCTGGGCAGCGCCGCGGCGTCCCAGGCCGCCCCGCCGCCGGCCGCACTCAAGGACGCCTACGCGGGTGCGTTCCTGGTCGGCACTGCCGTCAACGACGACATCGTCAGCGGCCGCGACGCGCGCGCGCAAGCGCTGGTCCCGCTGCACTTCAACGCCATCACCCCCGAGAACGTGATGAAGGCCGAGGTCCTGCATCCGGAACCGGGCAAATGGGATTTCACCGCGGCCGATGCCTTCGTCGCCTTCGGCCAGGAGCACGACCTGTTCCTGGTCGGCCATACCCTCGTCTGGCACAACCAGACACCGGCCTGGTTCTTCGAAGGCGCCGACGGCAAGGCGGCCAGCATCGAGACCATGCGCGAGCGCCTGCGCCACTACATCCAGACGGTTGCCGGCCACTACGCCGGAACGCTGCAGGCCTGGGACGTGGTCAACGAGGTGATGGGCGAGGACGGGAAGTACCGCGACACGCTGTGGACCCGCGCCTATGGCGGCGATGGCGACGCGCTGGTGCGCGATGCGTTCCAGTTCGCCAGCCAGGCCGCGCCCGATGCCGAGCTGTACTACAACGACTTCAACGCCTGGCGCCCGGAAAAGCGCGACGGCATCGTGCGCATGGTCAAGATGCTGCAGGGCGCCGGCGTCCGCATCGACGGCATCGGCATCCAGGGCCACTGGGGCCTGGACTATCCGTCCACCGCGCACATCGAGGCCGCCATCGACGCCTATGCCGCGCTGGGGGTGAAGGTGATGATCACCGAGCTGGATGTCGACGTGCTGCCGCTGACGAAGGAAGGCCAGGTCATCGGACAGGGCATGGCCCATCCCCAGTTCCAGCTGCCCGAGTTCGAGGCGTTCCTGGACCCGTACCGCGAGGGCCTGCCTCCCGAGGTGCAGCAACAGCTGGCCGAACGCTATGCCGAACTGTTCCGCATCTTCCACTCGCGCCGCGACAAGCTGCACCGCGTGGCGATCTGGGGCGTGGAGGATGGCATGTCGTGGAAGAACGACTATCCGGTCCCCAACCGCACCAACTACACCCTGCTGTTTGATCGCCAGGGCAAGGCCAAGCCGGCGCTGGACGCGGTGCTGGCGGTCCCCACCCGCTGACACGTGGACGAACGACACACGCCTTCACCTGCGGTGCAGCGACACGCGCAGGCATCGATCGGGCGCACGCAGTCACACAGGGTGCGCGTCGCGCCGCGCCTTGCCGCTATGATCGGGCAAGGGGTCGCACCGCACTCGCTTCGCGCGCGCGCCGACCGCTGCCCATGCTGGAATTCCGCGGGTTCGCGCCGCTCGGGCCGGATCCTGTCACCGCCGCTGACACCCAGGACATGCCGATGCGATTGCCGCCCACCGTCCTCGCTGCCGCGCTCGCGGCGACGCTTGCCGCCTGCAGTCCCGCCGCCGACACCCCGGGCGGGTCCGATGCCGATACCGCGGAGCCCGATGCAGTGAAGGCCCCCGCGTTCGAAGCCGTCGGCCAGCTGACCCGTTACGATCCCGCGTTCGCCGACGTCGTCGACCCGGGCGCACGCATCGAAAAGCTCACCGGCGACGCGTTCACCTGGTCCGAAGGGCCGGCGTGGATCGCGGCCGGCGATTACCTGCTGTTCAACGACGTGCCGGAGAACCGCATGTACCGCTGGTCGCAGGCGGACGGCCTTTCGCTGTTCCTCGAGCCCTCCGGCTACGCCGGCCCGCCACTCGCCACGCTGCGCGAAGCCGGCGCCAACGGGCTGTTCGCCGAGGCCGCGGGCACGGTCCTGCTCGCGGACTCCGGCAACCGCCTGGTCTCGCGGCTCGACCCGGCCAGCAAGGTCAGGACCACGCTCGCGGAACGGTTCGACGGCAAGCGCTTCAATAGCCCCAACGACGTCGTGGCGCGCGGCGACGGCACGGTGTTCTTCACCGACCCGCCCTATGGACTCACCGACGGCAACGACTCACCGGCAAAGGAGCTCGAGGCAAACGGCGTCTACCGCGTCGACGCGGACGGCAGCGTGCACCTGCTGGACGACTCGCTGGGTTTCCCGAATGGCCTGGCGTTCTCGCCCGACGGCAACACCTTGTACGTCTCCAACTCCGATCCGGAGCGGCCGGTCTGGATGGCCTACAGGCTCGACGCCGCGGGTGCGGTGGTCGACAAGCGCCAGTTCGCCGATGCCTCCGACCTCATGGGCGAAGGCGTGGAGGGCCTGCCCGATGGCATGGCGGTCTCGGGCGACGGGGTGCTGTTCGCCACTGCGCCCGGGGGCGTGCTGGTACTCGATGCCGATGGCAAGCGCCTGGGCCGTATCGAGACCGGCACCGCGGTCGCCAACTGTGCCTTTGGCGACGACGGCCGCACGCTGTACATGACCTCGCACGCGTTCCTGGCCCGCGTTCCGCTGAAGGTGACAGGAGCCGGCGTGCAGAACTAGGTGTTCCCGCGGCTGGCGGTGAGCGCACGCGCTACCGCCCCGGGGCCTGCGTCGCCGAGCGCCGCATAGGCCCCACGCAGCGCCTCGACGAACTCCACGTCGTCCGCAAGCGCCGCGAAGATGCCGTCGAGCGCCAGGAATGCATCGACGTCGCGCGCGGTATCGCCGCCCGCGGCGCGACCGACCCGCGACAGCGTCGCGTCCATCGGGTCGACCAGCGCCACGCCTGCTTTCGCCTGGCGCACGACGAAATGCAGCCACCCGGCGACCGGCAGGCACAGGCGATCGATGCGTCGGCCGGCCGCCCGCGCATCGACGATCGTGCCGAGCAGGCGCACCGGGATCTTCTGCGAGCCGTCCCAGGCGATCTGCGCGAGCAGATGGCGGATCGACGGGTTGGAGAAGCGATCGAGGATCGCGGCGACATAGGCCTCGACATCGAAGCCTGCGGGAAGCGCCAGCGTCGGCACGATGTCCTCGCGCATCAGCCGCGCGACGAAGTCGGCGAGTACGGGCTCGCGCATCGCATCGGCCACGGTCTCGATCCGCATCAGCGAGCCGAGATAGGCCAGCGCAGAATGCGGCGCGTTGAGCAGGCGCAGCTTGGCGCGGTCGTAACCGGCGATGTCGTCGCTCAGCGTGGCGCCGGCGCGTTCGAACGCCGGCCGACCGTTGCGGAAGTCGTCCTCGATCACCCATTGCGCGTAGGGCTCGCGCTGCACCGGCCAGGCGTCGTGGCAGCCGAGGCCGGTGTCGACGCGCGCGCGCACGGCGTCGTCGGTGGCCGGCGTGATGCTGTCCACCATCGACCGCGGGAAGGCGACCTCGTCGGCGATCCAGCCGGCAAGCGCCGGATCGATGCGCCCGGCGAACTGCAACGTGGCCTGGCGCAGCCGCCCGCCGTTGTCGGCGAGGTTGTCGCAGCTGAGCACGGTGTACGGCGCCACGCCCGCTGCGCGGCGCAGGGCCAGCCCGGCGACGACATGGCCGATGGCGCTCACTGGCGCCTGCGGCGAGGCGAGATCCCGCGCGATGTCCGGGTGCGCGACATCGAGCCCGTCGCCGCCAAGGCAGTAACCCTTCTCGGTCACCGTCAGCGTGACCAGGCGCACGGCGGGGTCGGCCAGCCGCGCCAGCACCGCCGCGCCCTCGTCGCGGGCGCAGAGGACCTCGCGGATCGCGCCGATGACCCGCAGCGGCTGCGCGCCGCCGAGGAGGGCCAGCGTGTACAGCCCGTCCTGCGGCCGCAACGCGTCGCGCACGTCCGGGTTGCGCAGCGACACGGCGCAGATCGCCCAGTCCGGGTCGTCCGCCAGCAAATCGTCGACGTAGACCGCCTGGTGCGCACGATGGAACGCACCGGCCCCGATGTGGACGATGCCGATGCGGGTCCGCGCGCGGTCGTAACCGGGGCGCACGACGCCGTCGGGCAGTTGCGCGAGTGTCGCGGCGGACAGGCGCGGCGCGGCGAGCGCATCGCCGGATGGCGTCGCCTGCACGGCTTCGATCACTCCGCCACCCGGATGCGCTCGCGCAGGCGGATGTCCGCGCTCGACGCACCCACTTCCACCTCGTACTCGCCGGGATCGACGGCGTAGGTGCCCGCGGCTTCGTCGTAGTGGCGCAGGTCCGTTGCCGGCGTAAGCGTGAACGACACCGTGCGCGATTCCCCCGGCGCCAGCGCGATACGATCGAAGCCGCGCAGCTCGCGGCGCGCGCGCGCGCGGCGCGGGTCCACCGGGCGCAGGTACAGCTGCACCACCTCGTCGCCGGCGCGCTGGCCGGCGTTGCGGACCTCGACGCTGGCGGTGAACGAGCCGTCGGCGGCGACGCGGGCGCGGTCCAGCGCCAGCCGGCCGTACTCGAACCGGGTATACGACAGCCCGTGCCCGAACGCGTACAGCGGCTCGCCGTCGAAGTAGCGGTACGTGCGGCCCGCCATCGCGTAGTCGTCGAACGCGGGCAGCGTTTCATCGGCCTTGTAGAACGTCACCGGCAGGCGCCCCGCGGGGCTGGCGTCGCCGAAGAGCACGTCGGCGACCGCATTGCCGCCACGCTGGCCCGGATACCAGACCACCAGGATGGCCGGCAGGTTCGCCTGCGCCCAGTCGATGGCCAGCGCGGAGCCGGTGGTGAGCACCAGCACCACCGGCTTTCCGGTCGCGTGCAGCGCTTCGAGCAGTTCCCGTTGCGGCGCGGGCAGGCGCAGGTCGGTGCGGTCGCCGCCGGCGAAGCCCGGGTAGCTGACCTCCATCTCCTCGCCCTCGACGTCGCCGGTGAGGCCGCCGACGAAGACCACCGCATCGGCGTCGCGCGCGGCATCCAGCGCCTCCTCGCGCGGCGGCTTCGCGCCCGGAAGGCGCCAGGCCAAGCGCACGCCGGCATCGCGCTCGCCTTCGAAGTACTCCAGGCGCAGGTCGTAGGCACGGCCCGCCTCGAGGTCGAGTTCGACGCTGTCGCCGGTGAGGCGCTCCGCCGCAGACCAGCGCTCGAGCACCGGCTTGCCGTCCACGAACAGGCGGAAGCCGTCGTTCGCCGAGACATCCAGCACGTAGCGCCCGGTCACCGGCGGCAGCAGCTGGCCGGTCCAGCGCACGCTGAACCCGTCGCCCTCGAGCACCTGCGCCGCGGTGAGTTCGCCGCGCGCGGCGAGGTCGTCGGTCGGCGCGCCGCGGTCCCAGCGGAAGCCGATCTGGGCGTCGGTACGGGTGAGGACGGGCGTGCCGGCGAGTTCGCGGCCGCGGAAGTACTCGCCCCTGAGGCCGCGCTCGCTGGAGTTCGCCGACGGACGCAGGTGGCGCGCGTCGATCAGCGGCGCCGCCGCCGGGTCCTCGCGACCTTCCACCAGGTCCGCGCCGCGGGCGTGCACCACCTCCACGCCCGGCAGCGCGTCGCGGATGCCCTGCAGCACGGTCACCGGTGCCGCCGGCGTGCCGTAGTAGTTGCCGAGCAGCGCCATGGTGTCGTCGGCCGTGGGCCCGACCACCGCGACCTTGCGCAGGTTCTTCGACAGCGGCAGCACGCCGTCGTTCTTCAGCAGCACGATCGACTCGCGCGCGGCGCGGCGCGCGAGCGCATCGTGCCGCGGCGACTGGTTGACCGAGTACGGGATCGACGCCCACGGCACCTGGTCGGCCGGGTCGAACATGCCCAGGCGGAAGCGCGTGGCCATCAGCCGCGTCAGCGCGTCGTCCATGTCGGATTCCGCGAGCAGGCCCTTGCGCACCGCCACCGGCAGCGCCTTCGCGTAGCTGTGGCCGCAGTTGAGTTCGGTGCCGTTGCGCACCGCGAGCGCCGAGGCCTCCTCCACCGTGGGCACGATCCTGTGGTTCTTCCAGATGTCCTCGATCGCCCAGCAGTCGGACATCACGTAGCCGTCGAAGCCCCAGTCGCGGCGCAGGATGTCCTGGAGCAGGTACTTGCTGCCGCTGGCGGACTCGCCGTAGACGCGGTTGTAGGCGCCCATCACCGCGGCCACGTCGGCCTCCTGCACCAGGGTCTGGAATGCCGGGAGGTAGGTTTCGTAGAGGTCGCGCTTCGACGGGTGCACGTCGAAGTGGTGGCGGTCGGCCTCGGGGCCGCTGTGCACCGCGAAGTGCTTGGCGGTGGCATCGAGCTTGCGGTACGGCGTGTCGACATCCGCATCGCCCGCGCCCTGGCCCTGCAGCCCGCGCACGAAGGTGACGCCCAGGCGCGCGGTGAGGAACGGGTCCTCGCCATAGGTCTCCTGGCCACGGCCCCAGCGCGGGTCGCGGAAGATGTTGATGTTGGGCGACCAGAAGGTCAGGCCCTGGTAGCGGCCGCGCTGGCCACGCGCCGCGAACTCATGGTGCTTGGCGCGTGCCTCGTCGCTGATCGCCTTCGACACGTCGGCCATGAGCGCGGTGTCGAAGGTGGCGGCCAGGCCGATCGCCTGCGGGAACACGGTGGCGCCACCGGCGCGCGCGACGCCGTGCAGGGCCTCGTTCCACCAGTCATAGGCGGGCACGCCCAGGCGTTCGATCGCCGGCGCGTCGTGCTGCATCTGCGCCGCCTTCTCCTCCAGGGTCATGCGCGAGACGAGCGCGGCGGCGCGCTCCTCGAAGCTGCGGCTGGCGTCGAGCCAGGGCGCGTCCGCGGGCGTGTCGGCCGCGAGCGCTGACGTCGCGGCCGCGGCAGCGAGCAGCAGCGACACCGCCAGCGTGGAGCGTGCGCGTCGCCTGGCCCGGAGCCGCGGGCCCGCGCCGGAACGACCCGCCATGCGCGTGCCTGTCGTGGTGCGATCGTCGTCGTTCATTCCGCCGTCCTCCCGGAGTCGCGCGTGATGCGTGCATGTGGCCCCACCAGCGCGCCGATGAAGCCGCCGGCGACGTCGGTGCTGAGCAGCGTGCCGTCCTGCCCGCGCGCCAGCCATTCCCAGCCCTGCCCGGCGTCGTAGCCGAAGGCGTAGTCGCTGCCGTCGCCCTCGATCTTCAGCTGCAGGCTGGGGACCGCGTCCAGCGTCCGGGTGGCGACCACGTGCCGCACCCGGCCGCTGCTGCGTTCGAGGAAAAGCTCGAGCCGTCCGCCCGCCCCCGCCGTCGCGGGCGGGGACGAGGCATCGCCTTCACCCAGCCGGCGCACGCCCATGAAGTACCAGTTCGGCCCACTCTGGAAGGCGGCGATGCCCGCCTCGACACCCGCCTGCGCCGGCACCGCGAGCGCGGTCGTCGCCTCGAATGCGATGTGCTGCTGCCGACGCCCGAGGAACGCGGGGTTGCGCAGCGTGTCGAGGTCTTCGACGAGCGGCGTGACCGCGAGCATGCCCGGCTGTCGCGCGAGGTCGGCCCAGGGCTGCTTCGGCACGCGCACGTGCATCCAGGCGTGACCCAGGGCGTCCGCGTCGAACTCGTCGCGCCAGGTGAAGTTGCCGGTCGACGGCGCCTGCGCCGCGGGGCGCGCCATCGCCGACGGCCCCGGCACGGCGTACGGGATCGCGAGGCCCGGCGCGAGGATCGCGGGCCAGCCGTCCTCCCACGTCACCGGCAACAGGAAGGTCTCGCGCCCGGTGTTGTAGTGCACGCCGCCATAGGTGCGGCTGGCGAGGAAGGTTGCCCACCAGCTGCCGTCGGGTGCTTCCACCAGGTCGGCGTGGCCGGCGTTGGTGATCGGGTGCGCGCGGTCTTCCGGCAGGTCGCGCTGGGTCAGGATGGGGTTGCGCGGGTTGGGCAGGTACGGGCCCCAGACCTCGCGGCTGCGCAGCACCACCTGCGAATGCTGCGGTCCGGTGCCGCCCTCGGCGCAGTTGAGGTAGTACCAGCCGTCGCGCTTGTAGATGTGCGGGCCCTCGATCCAGATCGGGTTGGTGGACGGGTCGACGCCACCGTCCACCAGCACCCGCCGCGGCCCTGTCGGCTGCAGGGTGGCGATGTCGAATTCCTGCATCCAGATCGCGCGGTGGCCGTCGTAGCGCGGCTCGCCTTCGGGCGGGCCGTTGTTGAGCAGGTAGGCGCGGCCGTCGTCGTCGAAGAACAGCGACGGATCGATGCCGTCGACGCCGGGCAGCCACGTCGGGTCCGACCAGGGACCGGCCGGATCGGTGGCGGTGGCGACGAAGTTGCCGCCGCTGTCGACCGCGGTGTTGAGTACGTAGAAGGTGCCGTCGCGGTATTCGATGGCCGGTGCGAACACGCCGCGCGACACGCCCAGCCCGTCGAAGTCGAGCTGCGAGGGCCGGTCGATGACGTGGCCGATCTGCGTCCAGTGCACCAGGTCGGCGCTCTCGAACACCGGGATGCCCGGGAACAGGGTGAAGCTCGACGTCACCAGGTAATAGCGGTCGCCGGCGCGGGTGATGCTCGGGTCCGGGTGGAAGCCGGCCAGCACCGGGTTGCGGTAGTGGCCGTCGGGAAGCGGCGTGTCGAACACCGCGTCGCGGCCCGTGTACTCGAACCAGTCGAACAGCACCGGCGCCGGCGCCTCCGCGCGTGGCGCGTGGGTGGTCGCGGCGGCGGCTGCAGGGGGCGCGAGCAGGGGCGCGGCGGCCAGGGCGAACGCGGCGAGGCGGCCCAGCACCCCGTGGCGTCCCGTCTTCGAACCGGGAGCAGTCTTCATCGTGTCGCCTCCATCACCAGTCCCACATCGAGCCGTCTTCCAGCCGCGCCACCGGCAACTGCTTCGGTGCGTACGGATACTTCGCCGCCAGCGCCTCGTCGATGTCCACCCCGTGGCCGGGCGCGTCGCCGCAGTGCAGGCGTCCGTCGCGGAACGCGTAGTCGTGCGGAAACACGGCGTTGGTTTCCTCCGAGTGGAACATGTACTCCTGGATGCCGAAGTTCGGTACCCAGGTATCGAAATGCAGCGCCGCGCCCATGCACACAGGCGACAGGTCGGTGGCGCCGTGGAAGCCGGTGCGCACCTGGTGCAGCGCGGCGAAGTCGGCGATGCGCCGCACGTGGGTGATGCCGCCGCCGTGGACGATGGTGGTGCGGATGTAGTCGATCAGCTGGCGCTCGATCAGCTGCTTGCAGTCCCAGATCGAGTTGAACACCTCGCCCACCGCCAGCGGCGTCACCGAGTGCTTGCGGATCAGCTCGAACGACTGCTGGTTCTCCGCGGGCGTCGCATCCTCCAGCCAGAACAGGCGGTGCGGCTCGAGGTCGCGCGCCAGCCGTGCGGCCTCGATCGGGCTCAGGCGGTGGTGCACGTCGTGCAGCAGTTCGACGCCGGTGCCGTGGTCGGCGCGCAGGCGCTCGAACAGCTTCGGCGCCGTTTCCAGGTAGCGCGGGGTGTTCCACTCGGTTTCCGCCGGCAGCGCGCTTTCCGCGGGCTCGTAGGGCTTGCCGCCGCTGGAGATGCCGTAGGCCTTCTTGACCCCGGGGACGCCGCACTGCGCACGCACGGCGAGGAAGCCGCGCTGCATGTACTTCCCGACCTCGTCGCTGGCCTCGGCGATGTCGCGGCCGTTGGCGTGCGCGTACACCAGCGCGCCCTCGCGCGAGCGGCCGCCCAGCAGCTGGTACAGCGGCATGCCCGCCATCTTGCCGAGGATGTCCCACAACGCGACGTCGACCGCCGCGATCGCGGTCATGGTCACCGGGCCGCGGCGCCAGTACGCGCCGCGATACAGGAACTGCCAGGTGTCCTCGATGCGGCCGGCATCGCGGCCGACCAGGTTGGGCACCACGTGTTCCTGCAGGTACGCCGCCACCGCCAGCTCCCGGCCATTCAACGTGGCGTCGCCGAGCCCGCTGATGCCGGAGCGCGTCTCGATCCTGAGGGTGACGAAGTTGCGGCCCGGGCAGGTGACGATGACGCGCGCGTCGACGATCTCGCGATCGCGTGCGGACCCCTGGGCTTGGGGAGAGGCTTCGGTGTTCATCGGCGTGCGTGCATTCACTGGATGGGAAGTTCGAAGGGACCCGCAGGCAGCACCGCGCCGTCGAACAGCGTGACCACCGGGCTGTCCGCCCAGGCGTGACGCACGCGGGTGGCGCTGGCGGGCACGTCGTGCAGGACCACGCGGGTGCCGCGCACCTCGGCAGTGGCGTAGCGGCATGAGCCTTCGGCGGCGGCGCAGGTCTCGAAGCCGATCGGGCCGGCGGCGCCCAGCGCGACCAGTCCGTCGGTGACGTCGTCGAAGGCGACGACGACGCTGTCGCCATCGCGCCTCGCCGACACCGCGACCGGACCCGTGGCCGGCAGTGCCTCGCCGTAGACCACGTGGCGCGCGGCGCGCGCGAAGCGGCGTCCGAGTTCCTGCTTGTTGGTGGGATGGATGTCGTAGCGGTCGCCGATGTCGATGGCGAGCACCAGCCCGCTGTCGGCGTCGTCGGCGACGACCGCCCGCTGCGCTTCGCGAAGCGCCGCCCACTCGCTCTCCACCGGTGCCGACGGCGCGGGGCCGTAGTTGGCCAGCTGGGCGACAAGGAACGACGTGCCGGCACCGAAGCGCGTGCGCCAGTCGTCGCGCAGCACGGCCAGCAGCTCGCGGTAGCGCGCGGCTTCGAAGGTGTTGGACTCGCCCTGGTACCAGAGCATGCCGCGCAGGCCGTAGCGGCCGATCGGCGCGATCATGCCGTTGTACAGCGTCGACAGCCCGGCGGCGGACTGCCAGGGCGCGCGCGGCGGCCCGTCGCCCCCGGGCGCGACGCGGTATTCCCAGCCGCCGTCGAGCGGCACGGTGGCGCCGTCGGCCAGGCGCAGCGCATGCGCCGAGGCCGGCCCGGCCAGCCCGCCATCGCGGTAGGTGTCGAGGACGTTGACGACGATGCTGTTGTCGCCCGCGCGCAGCAGGCCGGCCGGCAATGCGTATGCGCGCACGTCGCCGGCACCGTAGGTGCTGCCGACGGCGCGGCCGTTCACCCAGGTCATGTCGACTTCGTCGGCGGGGCCGAGTGCCAGCACGGCGCCCTGTGCGGCCTGCGCCGCCGTGAGCTGCACCCGGGTCCGGTACCAGACCATGCCATTGTAGGCGTCGAGCTCCGGCACGCCCCAGCGCTCCCATGCACCCAGTTGCGCGGGTGCGGCGCGCCAGCCGTCGCCGGACGCGGCATCGCCGGTCCACGGCGTGTCGGCGCCGGCATCCGCGCGCGACCCCCACCAGCGCGCCCAGACGTCGCCCCAGCGGCCGACGGCGGCCACCGGGTCGTCGCGATGGACCTCGAGCACGTCGAGTTCGGCGTCGTAGTGTCCGGTCGAGCGCAGCGCATCGCCGCTGGTCCAGGCCTGGATGCGCGAGCCGCCCCAGTCGGCGGCCACCAGGCCCATCGGCACGTCGACCGTCTTCTGCAGCTCGCGCGCGAAGTAGTAGCAGGCGGCGGAGAAGTCGCGCACCGAGTCCGGGTTCACGGGCTGCCAGGACACCGGACGCTCGAACACGTCCAGCGGCGCGGAGCGTCCGACCTGCGGCACGGTCAGCAGGCGGATCCTGTCGTTGCCGGCGCCGGCGATTTCCGCGCGTGCGTCGAGCGTGCGCCACACCTGCAGCTCCATGTTCGACTGGCCCGAGCACAGCCAGACGTCGCCCACGAGCACGTCGTCCAGCGTCTGGCTGGCATCGCCCGCCCGCACCGCCAACCGATGGGGGCCACCGGCGGCCATGGCCGGAAGCTGCGCATCCCATCGTCCGTCTTCGCCGGCGCGCGCGCGCGCGGTCGCGCCCGCGAGTTCCAGGCGTACCTCGGTGCCGGGCGTGGCGTGGCCATAGATGCGGATCGGCGCATCGCGCTGCAGTACCGCGTGGTCCTGGAACATCGGATGCAGCAGCGGACCGGCCGGTTCCGCCGCGCCCGCCCCGGCCGCGCAGGCCAGCGCCAGCGCGGCGATTGCGGCGGCGATGCGCCGCTTCGACGCCCCGCACGCGCTCATCGACCGTCTCCCGGTGCGAACGGGAATTCGAGCGCCTTGTAATGCTCCAGCAACTGCGGCGGCGGCGCATGGCCCTCGGGCAGCGGCCGCCGCGAGAACGTCTGGAAGTAGGCGATGCTGGCGTCGCGCCACCATTGCGCCTCCTTCTCCTGGATGGCGAGGAAGGCCGCCACCTGCGCGTGGCGTTCGGCGTCGATCTCCCCGGCCAGCCCGTCCCAGGTGGTGCGCATCCCGCGCACGTAGTCGACGCCGCGGTCGTAGCGGTGCACCAGCTCGTCCCAGAGCGGACGGCCCGATCGCGTGCGATGGTCCCAGGGCACGTGGTGGAACCACAGCAGGAATTCCTCGGGCACCGTCGCCACGTCGCCGAACATGCGCGCCAGCGGCGGCGCGTACTGCGCGACCGCGTTGCTGCCGCTGGCGCTGCGGTCGAAGCCGATGCCCTCGGCGGTGGCGCGGTGGAAGTACACCGAGGTCCAGTCCGCGCGCGGCCCGCCCTCGACCCACGGCCCGGGGCCGTAGTGGTGGCCGCGGCCCATGAGGTGGTGCAGGCCGAGCGGCGTCATGTAGTCCACCGCGGCCTCGCGCGAGCCCATCATCATGTCGACGATGCGCCTGACGACCCCGGGCTCGCGCGAGAACGTCATCCGCACCCATTCCTCCGCGATGTCGCGCGAGTCGAGCACCGGGTTCCACGCCAGCCGCCCGTAGGCGTACCAGTTGGCCTGGTCGAAGTGCGACCCGCTCCAGTTGCGGTCGGTGCCGATGTTGGCGACGCCGGCCATGCCGGTGCGGCCGTAGCCGTGCAGGCTGCCGTCGATGACGCGGGCGACGGTGGAGCCCTCGCCCGCCACCAGGGTGTCCGCCTTCAGCGTCTCCTCGAACATCGGCGCGAGGTACACCAGGTGGGTGGCGAAGCCCAGGTACTCCTTGGTGACCTGCAGCTCCATCATCAGCGGCGTCTCCGGCATCGCGCCGAAGAGCGGATGGAAGGGCTCGCGCGGCTGGAAGTCGATGGCGCCGTTCTTCACCTGAACCATCACGTTGTCGCGGAAGCTGCCGTCCAGCGGCACGAACTCCGTGTACGCCTGCTTGGCGCGGTCGTCGGGCTCCTCGTCCGAGTACACGAACGCGCGCCAGATCACCATGCCGCCGTGCGGCGCCACCGCGTCGGCCAGCATGTTGGCGCCATCGGCGTGGCTGCGCCCGTAGTCCTGCGGCCCGGGCTGGCCTTCCGAATTCGCCTTGACCAGGAAGCCGCCGAAGTCCGGGATCAACACGTTGATTTCCGCGGCCTTGTCGCGCCACCAGCGCCGCACCGCCGGATCGAGCGGATCCGCGCTGTCCAGGCCACCGATCTCCACCGGCGCGCTGAAGCGCGCGCTGAGGTACACGCGGATGCCGTAGGGACGAAACACGTTCGCCAGTGCCGCCGCCTTCTCCAGGTACATCGGCGTGAGCATCTCAGCCGCGGCGTTGACGTTGTTGAGCACCGTGCCGTTGATGCCGAGCGAGGCATTGGCGCGTGCGTAGTCGGTGTAGCGGGGGTCGATCCAGCCGGGCAGCCGGTGCCAGTCCCAGATCGAGGCGCCGGCGTAGCCGCGCTCGACGTGACGGTCGAGGTTGTCCCAGTGGTTGAGCATGCGCAGTTGCAGGCGTGGTGCCTCCCGCACGTCGAGGGCATCGAGCCGCTCGCCGGCCTGCAGCAGCCGCAGGAAATGGAACGCGCCGTACAGCGCGCCGATGTCGTCGTTGGCCGCGATCGCGACCACGGGATGGCCGTCGAGGCGGGTGCTGCGGATGGCGTAGCCCTCGCGCCCGAGGTCGACCGTGTCGAGGCCGAGGCGGGCGATCGCCGGCGAGCCGGCGGCCGTGCCGACGACGAGCGCCGGCGCGTTGACCGCGCCCGAGACGTCCGGGGCGGCACCGAGCAGGCCCTGCAGGCCGCGCAGCAGCTCCGCGCGCGTCGCCGCCTGGGTCGGCGTGGCGTCGCCGGCCACCAGCTGGGACACCGCCGCGCGCTGCATGGTGGCCTGCGCCAGCGGCTGGTAGCGCAGCCAGAGGTCATAGCCGTCCTCCGCGCGCGCCGGTTGCGCCAGCGCGCACGCCGCCAGCAGCAGTGCGCATGCATGTATCGCCACGGCCCGCAGCCTGTCTGGAACCCGCCTGCGGGCGGCGTCGCCGCGTGCCATCGTTGCCGCTACCATGTCGCTCGTCGTCATTCGTGGTCCATGTCCTGCGTCAGTAGAGTGCGTCGAGGGCTGCCGGCTCCGGTGCCCGTCCGCCGACATCCGCCAGAAGGAACACGTCTTGGAGAAGCCCAGGAAGTCGGCACGCCGGAAGGGCGGCGCGGTCACGATCGACGAAGTGGCATCGGCCGCCAACGTCTCGCCGATGACGGTGTCGCGCGTGGTCAATGGCCGCGGCACCGTCCGCGACGCCACCCGCGAGCGGGTGATGCGCGCGGTGCGCGAGCTGGGCTATACGCCCAACCTTGCCGCGAGTTCCCTCGCCGCCGCGCAGGACACGCGCATCGCATTGATCCATACCAACCCGAGTTCTGCCTACCTGCGCGAGCTGCTGGTCGGCGCCCTGCGTGGCGCCGCGCGCACCGCGGCGCAGCTGGTGATCGACAGCTGGGACAACTACAACGCCGACGCCCAGCGCAACGCCGCGCGCGCGCTGGCAAAGAGCGTCGCCGGCGCGATCCTGCCGCCGCCGCTGTGCGAGTCGCGCGCGGTGGTCAACGAACTGGTCAATGCCGGCGTGCCGGTGGTCGCGATCGCGTCCGGGCGCTTCTGCCAAGAGATCTCCTGCGTGCGGATCGACGACTTCCACGCCAGCCGGGAAATCACCGCGCACCTGGTCGCGCTCGGCCACCGCCGCATCGGCTACATCAAGGGCCATCCCAACCAGACCGCCAGCGCGCGCCGCCATGAGGGCTTCCAGGCCGCGCTGGCCGACGCCGGCATCGCCGCCGACGGCGCGATGGTGCAGCAGGGCTATTACACCTACCGCTCCGGGCTCGAGGCGGCGGAGAAGCTGCTCGGACACCGCCGGCCGCCGACGGCCATCTTCGCCAGCAACGACGACATGGCCGCGGCCGTGGTCTCGGTTGCGCATCGTCGCGGCCTGGACGTGCCGGTCGACCTGTCGGTGGTCGGCTTCGACGACACCTCGGCCGCCACCACGGTGTGGCCTGAGCTCACCACCATCCACCAGCCGATCGCCTCCATGGCCGACTCCGCGGTCGACATCCTGCTGCGCGGGATCCGCCGCCGCGAGGGCAGTACGCGGGTGGTGGTGGACCACGTCGTGGCCCACCAGCTGGTCAGCCGCGCCTCGGTGGCGCCGCCGCGGACGGGCGGCGGCTGAGCCACCGCCGGTCGCGCACTGCCGCGGCGTCGCCACCCGTCCCCGCCGTCAGCGCGACAGGTACTGGTTGAGCAGGTTCTCGTAGCGCTCCTGCTTGCCGCTGCGCTGCTCCGGTTCGCCCTGCCCGCCCGCGATCCCGCGCAGCGCGGCGAGGTCGAGCCTGCCCTGCTCGAAGTCCTGGCCGGCGCCGCCGTCGAAACTCGCGTAGCGCTCCTTGCGCCAGGTTTCCCACGGCGACGATTCCAGCAGCGCGTGCGCGACCTCGAGCCCGCGCGCGAACGCGTCCATGCCACCGATGTGGGCGAGGAACAGGTCCTCGGCATCGGTCGACTCGCGGCGCAGCTTGGCATCGAAGTTGAGGCCGCCCGGCTGCAGGCCGCCCTGGCGCAGCACCACCAGCATCGCACCGACGGTGTCGTAGAGGTCGGACGGGAACTGGTCGGTGTCCCAGCCGTTCTGGGCATTGCCGCGGTTGGCATCGATGCTGCCGAGCATCCCCGCGTCGGACGCGACCTGGAGGTCGTGTTCGAAGGTATGCCCGGACAGCGTGGCGTGGTTGGCCTCGATGTTGAGCTTGAAGTCGCGCTCGAGCCCGTGTTCGCGCAGGAAGCCGACGACGGTCGCCGAATCGAAGTCGTACTGGTGCTTCATCGGCTCCATCGGCTTGGGCTCGATCAGGAAGTTGCCTTCGAAGCCGATGCTGCGGCCGTAGTCGCGCGCCATCGTCAGGAAGCGCCCCATGTGCGCGAGCTCGCGCTTCATGTCGGTGTTGTGCAGCGAGGCGTAGCCTTCGCGGCCGCCCCAGAACACGTAGTTGGCGCCACCGAGCTCGACGGTCGCTTCAAGCGCCGCCTTCACCTGCACGCCGGCGCGCGCGACCACCGCGAAGTCGGGGTTGGTCGAGGCGCCGTTCATGTAGCGCGGATGGCTGAAGAGGTTCGCCGTACCCCACAGCAGCTTCATGCCCGTGGCCTGCTGGCGTTCCTTTGCAATGGCGACCATGTGCGCGAGGTTCTTCTCGTACTTGCCGATGTCGTCGGCGTCGGGCGCCAGGTCGACGTCGTGGAAGCACCAGTACGGCACGCCGAGCTTGGTGAAGAACTCGAACGCGGCATCGGCGCGCGCTTCCGCCTGCGCCATCGGCGAGCCGGCCGCCTCCCAGGGGTGGCGGCGGGTACCGGGGCCGAACGGATCGTGGCCGGCGTTGCAGAAGGTGTGCCAGTAGCACGCGGCGAAGCGCAGGTGCTCGGACATCGTGCGGTCGCCGATGCGGCGGTCGGCGTCGTAGTGCTTGAACGCCAGCGGGTTGTCCGACTCACGCCCCTCGAACGGGATGCGGCCGATGCCGGGGAAGTATTCGGTGGCGCCGATGAAGGGTGTGGTCATGTGGGCAGTTCGCTGGAAGATGGAAGGGATGCCGCCCGGGGGGCCTGCGCATGCGTCTGCATCGCGGCGTCGAGGTGGCGGAGGAACACCTGGTAGTGGGCGTCGTAGCGGGCGGCGGCATCGGGGTCCGGACGCGCCGAGGTGGCGGCGTCGACCGCCACGTGCGCCGCGGCGATGGTGGCGATGTCGTCGCCGCCGCCGCGGGCGCGGCCGTGTGCCCACAGCGCCTGCAGCGCGGCGCCAAGGGCGGCGCCTTCCGGCTGTTCGGGCACGTCCACCGGCAACGCGAACACGTCGGCGACCATCTGCCGCCAGGTCGCGCTCTGGCTGCCGCCACCGGTGAGGCGGATGGCCTCGAAACCCAGGCCGGCGCGCCGCAGCGCGTCATACCCGTTGCGCAGGCTGTAGGTGGCGCCTTCCATCGCGGCGCGATAGAGGCTGCCGCGGGTCAGGTTGCCGAGTTCGATGCCGGCGAGCGAGGCGCGGGCGTTGGGCAGGTTGGGCGTGCGCTCGCCGTTGAAGAACGGCAGCATCACCAGGCCGCCCGCGCCCGGCGCGGTGTCGATCATCGTGGCCTCGGCGTCGCGGTTGCCGTAACCGAACAGCGCGGCCACGCGCTCGGTGGCCACGGTGCAGTTCATGGTGCACACCAGCGGCAGCCAGCCGCCGGTGGACGAACAGAACGCGGCCCAGCCGGCCTCGTCGTCGACCACGGGGCGCGCGGCATGCGCGAACAGCGTGCCCGAGGTGCCGAGGCTCATCGTCAGCATGCCCGGCACCACGTTGCCGGTGCCGATGGCCGCCATCATGTTGTCTCCGCCGCCGGCCGCCACCAGCACCTCGCGCGGCAGGCCAAGTTCGGCGGCGATCGCGGGCGCGATCCGGCAACTGGCGTCGGCGGGCACCAGCGGCGGCAGGCAGTCCGCGAGGTCGCGGTCCGGGTCGGTCGCGGCCAGCAGCTCCGGCGACCAGCGACGGGTGCGCACGTCGAGCCAGCCGGTGCCCGAGGCATCGCCGTGCTCCATCCAGCGCTCGCCGGTGAGCCAGAAGTTGACGTAGTCGTGCGGCAGCAGGATCGTCGCCAGCCGTGCATAGGCCTCGGGACGGTGCCGGCGCGTCCACGGCAGCTTGGACGCCGTGTACCCCGGCAGGATCGGGTTGCCCGCGAGCTCCACGCACCGGCGCGCGCCGCCCACGGCGTCCATGATCTCGTCGCACTCGCGCTGGGTGCTGGTGTCGCACCACAGCTTGGCCGGTGCCAGCACGTCGCCTGCTGCATCCAGAGGAACGAAGCCGTGCTGCTGCCCGGACACGCCGACCGCCACCACCCGCGCGCGATGCGCCGGATCCAGCCGCGCGAAGCAGCCGCGGATCGCTTCCAGCCACCACTCCGGCCTCTGCTCGCGGCTGCCATCGTCTCCGGCGACCAGCTCCAGCGGCCGGCCATGCTGCGCGACCACCCGCCGCTGGGCGGGGTCGTAGGCCACCAGCTTCACGCCCTGGGTACCGACGTCGAGGCCGACGAACAGGCTCATGCGCGGCCCCGGGGGAACGGAGAGTTAGCGCTACCATTTTGGGCGCGCAGCGAAACGGCAGGACGCGGGCAGGAGCGGGTCATCGGATGTCGGGCGCGGATCGGGGAACGCCGCAGACTCTACCAGCGCTCCGCGAAACCGCCTGCTGCAGTGCAAAAGAGCCCGTCAGCCGGGCATGTCCTCGAGCTCGCGGCCCTTGGTCTCGTGCACGTAGCGCAGCACGAACACCACCGAGACCAGCGCCGCCAGCGTGTACAGGCCGTAGGCGCCGGCCAGGCCGATGCCGGTGAGCAGGATCGGGAAGGTCATGGTGATGGCGAAATTGGACGTCCACTGCGCGGCGCCGGCGACCGCCAGCCCGGAGCCGCGGATCTGGTTCGGGAACATCTCGCCCAGCATCACCCACATCACCGGACCCCAGGACATGTTGAAGAACACCACGTAGGCATTGGCCGCCACCAGCGCCACCACGCCCATGGCATCCGACAGCCGGAGCTGGCCGCCGGCATCGAGGGTCGCGGTGGAGAACGCGAACGTCACCGCCGCGAGCGTGGCCGCCATGCCGGCGGAGCCGATCCACAGCAGCGGCTTGCGGCCGATCCGATCGATCAGCCCCAGCGCGACCAGACAGGCGCCGATGCTGAGCGCGCCCGACAGCACGTTGATCAGCAGCGCGTCGTTCTCGGAGAACCCCACCGCCTGCCACAGCACCGCGCCGTAGTAGAACACCACGTTGATGCCGACCAGCTGCTGGAAGGTGGCCAGGCCGATGCCCACCCACACGATGGGCCGCAGCTTGCCGGTGGCCTTGCTCACCAGGTCCGACAGCCGCGGGCGGTGGTCGGCCGACAGCGAGCGCTCGATCTCTACCAGCTTGGTCGCCGCCTCGGCCGAGCCGTACAGGCGCGTCAGCACCTCGAGCGCCTTCTCGCGGCGGCCCTTGACCACCAGCCAGCGCGGGCTCTCCGGGATGAACAGCAACGCCAGCAGGAACACCGCCGCCGGCAGGATCTCGATCCAGAACATCCAGCGCCAGGCCTCGAAGCCGAGCCAGAACTGCTGCACCGACGAGCCCGCGAACCGTGCCAGGAGGTAGTTGCTCAGGAAGGCCGCGAACAGGCCGCAGATGATCGCGATCTGCTGCACCGTGCTCAGCCGGCCGCGGTAGCGCGCGTGCGAGACCTCGCTGATGTAGGCCGGCGACATCACGCTGGCGGCGCCCACCGCGAGCCCGCCGATGATGCGGTAGATGACGAACTCGAACGACGATCCGGCGACCCCGGACCCCCAGGCCGAGACCAGGAAGAACACCGCCGCCACCAGCAGCACCGTGCGGCGGCCGTAGACGTCGGCCAGCCGCCCGGCGAAGAACGCGCCCACCGCGCAACCCAGCAGCATCGACGCGACGTTGAACCCGGTGCCCGCGGAATCAGACTCGAACGCGCGCTGCAGGCCGTCCACGGTGCCGTTGATGACCCCGCTGTCGAAGCCGAACAGGAACCCGCCGATGGTCGCGACGCAGCTGACCAGGATGATCAGGCGGGTGTTCTCGAGCTTGGTGACGTCGCTTGGGACGGAAACACTGGACATGGGCCACCCTTGTCGGTCGTGGAAAGGCTGCTTGCCGCGCTTGCCGTGGGCGCCGCATGTCCAGTCGGACATGCGGACCCCCGCCCCGGCTCCGCGCACGCTAACCGGCGGCGGCGGCCACGGCAATCCCGCCGCCCCCCACCGTCGCCATGACCTGCGCGCGATGAAGCCATGCCGGCGACGGGCTACCCTTCCGCCATGAACCTCGGCTACCACGAACCCGGCGACATCCCGGTCGACCCGGTGACTTCGCTGTACCGGCTGGGCGCCGCGGGCCCCAGCCTCACCGCGATCCTGGCTTCGGCACGGGCCAGCAAGCGCAGCGTCGCGCTGCTGCACGTCGACATCGACATGCTCCAGCTGGTGAACCTGAACATGGGCGAGGCGGTCGGCGATGCGGTGCTCGCCGCCGTCGCGCAACGGCTGCGCAAGGCGATGCCGCGCGGCGCGACGCTGTGGCGCCTGTCGAGCGACGAGTTCATCGCGAGCGTCGCCTACCGCGACGGCGAACCCGGGGGTGAGGCCCTGGCCGAGCTGTTCCGCGACGCGCTGGAAGCGCCACTGTCGATCCCGCCCTTCACCCTGCCCGTGACCGTCTCGATCGGGATCGCGGTGTACCCGGACCACGGCGTCGATGCCGCGGCGCTGCTGGCCAGTGCCGAGCGCGCCCTGCGCGAGATCAAGCGCGCCGGCCACAACACCGTCGGCCTGTACTCGGGCAGCGCCGCCGGCAAGGCCGGCACCGAGGGCGGGTTCGCCGACCGGTTCGCGGACCGCTTCGTCGAAGCCATGGACCGCGACGAGCTGCGGCTGTTCTACCAGCCGCAGGTGGCGGCGCAGGATGGCGGCCTGGTCGGCTTCAGCGCGCTCCTGCGCTGGGAGTCGGCCGACAACGGCCTGCTGCGCCCCAACCGCTTCCTCGGCATGGTCGAACGCGCAGGCCTGTCGGGCCGGCTCGGGCTGTGGGTGGTGGATGCCGCGATGGACCAGCTGGTGGCGTGGCGCGAGCGCGGCCTGGACTACCTGACGCTCTCGGTGCACATCGACGGCGCCCTGCTGGGGCAGCCGGACTGCCTGGACGCCATCGGCGAGCGCCTGCATGCGCACCAGCTGCGCGGAGCCTCGTTCGAGTTCGAGCTTCCCGAGAGCGCGCTGGCGCTCGACGCCCACCGCATCCACGACACCCTCACCGGCCTGCGCGCGCTGGGCGCCACCCTCACCGTCCAGGACTTCGGCATGGGCGGACTCAGCTTCGCCGCCCTGGCGCAGTACCCGCTGGACCGGCTGAAGATCGGCCGCGGCTTCATCCGCAACGTCGCCAGCGACCCGCGCAGCGCCGCGATCGTGCGCGGCATCATCGCGATGGGCCACCGCCTGGGCATGAAGGTCACCGCCAAGGGCGTGGAGACCGAAGCGGAGCTCGGCTTCCTGCGCCGCAACCATTGCGACTTCTTCCTCGGCCACCTGTTCAGTGCGCCGCTGCCGGCCACCGAGCTCGACCCGCTGGTGCAGCGCCGCTTCCTGCTGCCGTCGGCGTTCGACGCCACGCACCCCGAGCGCACCCTCCTTCTGCTCGACGACGAGGAGAACATGCTGCGCTCGCTGGTGCGGCTGTTCCGCCGCGACGGCTACAAGGTGCTCACGGCCAACAGCGTACGCGAGGCCTTCGACCTCCTCGCCAGCAACACCGTGCAGGTGATCGTCTCCGACCAGCGCATGCCCGACATGAGCGGCACCGAGTTCCTGGCCAAGGTGCGCGACCTGTACCCGGACACGGTGCGCATGGTGCTGTCGGGCTACACCGACCTCGCGACGATCACCGAGGCGATCAACCGCGGCGCGATCTACCGCTTCCTGACCAAGCCCTGGAACGACGACGAGCTGCGTGGCCACATCCAGGCCGCGTTCCGCTCGCACGAGCGCCAGGCCGAAGGGGCCGGCAACACCTACTGAACCTGCGTCGCGCTCCCGGGCTGCACCACCGGCAACACCACGCGGAACGTGCTGCCCACGCCGACCTCGCTGGTCACCTCGATGCGGCCGTGGTGCTTGGACACGATGCTGTAGGCGATGGCGAGCCCGAGCCCCGTGCCGCGGCCGATCGGCTTGCTGGTGTAGAACGGCTCGAAGATGCGCGGCAGCGCCTCGGTCGGGATCCCGCAGCCGCTGTCGGTGATGCTGATCCAGGCCTCGCCGTCCTCGGCGCCGGTGGCGATGTCGATCGTGCCGCGGTTCTCGATCGCCTGGCCGGCGTTGATCAGCAGCCCCATCAGCACCTGGTTGATCTCCGACAGGTGGCATTCCACCAGCGGCAGCGGGCCGTAGTGCTTCTCCACCCGCACCTTGTACTTGAGGTCGTTCCAGACGATGTTGAGCGTGGATTCCAGGCCCTTGTGCAGGTCCGACGGCCGCATCGGCTCGCCGCGCCCCAGGTAGGAGAACTCCTTCAGGTCCTGCACGATCTTGGTGACCCGCTCGATGCCCTCGCGCGATTCCGCCATCAGCTTGGGCAGGTCGCCGACGATGAAGTCGATGTCCAGGCGCTCGCGCTGCACGCGCACGTCCTCGCGGCCCGCGACCGGGTCCGCCGACTGCAGCACCGCGTCCTGGCACTCGATCAGCGCGAACAGCGCACCGATGTACTCGTGCAACGTCCCGAGGTTGGAATGCACGTAGCCGATCGGGTTGTTGATCTCGTGCGCGACGCCGGCGGCGAGGAGGCCGATCGAGGCCATCTTCTCGGACTGCAGCAGCTGTTCCTGGGCGCCGGCGAGGCGGCGGTGGGCCGCCTGCAGTTCGTCGTGGCGCTGCTGCAGCTCGGCCTGGCGGGCATTGCGCTGGGAGACGTCGTCGAAGGTGACCAGGTTGCGGTCGATGCCGTCGCCGAGACCGCTGCGCACGACGATCTCCAGCACGATCCCGGACGGGACCACGACCTCCCCCGCCCAGCGCCCGCTGTCGCGGGCAAGGTCCCAGGCATCCGCGGGCAGCAGCGCCAGGAGGTCCTCGGGCCCCTGGCCCGGCAACGCGTGCTCGGCCAGGGCCCGGGCCGAAGGATTGGCATGGAGCAGCCGGCGATCGCCGTCGAGCAGGATCACGGCATTCTCCGAGGTGCGGAACGCCCAGTGGATGTCGCCGTCGCCGGACGGTGCGGGTCGGTCGTCTTGCCTGTCGGTGTCGCGTGCGCTCATCCCACTCCGAGACAGCGCGCCTGGGAGCGGGCGCCCGGCTGTCCATGGGAATCGTACACGCCGGTGGATTCGATGCGGCCGATGCGGCGCAGTGCCCAGGACACTTCGCGCCGGCGGCGCGAGAGCAGCACGCCGTTGGCCTGGTTCAACGTGCGCAGCGCGAGAAGGCGGCCAGCCGCGGCCTGGTCCGGCGGCAGCGCCTCGGCCTGGCGCAGCGCGGCGAGCTTGTCGGCGGTCGATGCCAGCAGGGCGTCGACGTCGTGTTCCAGCAGCGCGCGGCGCTCGCTCTCCAGCGCACGCTCCAGCGCGTCGAGTGCGGCCTGCGCCGGCGGGTGGGCGTCGACGGCGGCCATCCTCAGCCCCCGAGGTCGCGCTCGAGCCGCAGCATGCGGTCGGCCACCTGCTGCGCGTCCACCTTGTAGCTGCCGTCGGCGAGGGCGGCGCGCAGGGCATTGACCTTGGCGAGGTCGATGCCGGCGGGCGCGGCGCCGAGCTGGCGTTCGAGCGCCTGCAGGCCCTCGGCCTCGCCGGTGAGGCGCACGCTGTCGGCGGCGGCGGCGGCGGCCACGGGCGTGTCGCGGTTGGCGCCGGCACGCGGCGGCGCCACGGTCCGGGCCACGTCGCCCGTCCGGGCGGCGGCCGGGGTACCTTCGATCTTGTGGGTCATGGCAGGGTCCTGGAGTCTCGGTCGAGGACTGTAACGGCGCCCGCACGGCGGACTTGAGGCCGCGAGGCACCCGCCGCGGCGCCCCTGCCGCGGCCGGTACCCGTCCCGGCGCTCAGGGCAGCAGCTCGACGACGCCATCGCCCACCACCCTGCCGCGCAGCACCCGCCGCGAGGATGCGTTCTCCACCGCGATGCGGCCGCCGGCCTGGGCCGGCCCCAGCGCCCGCCCCGGGACCCGCACCTCGACCGCGCCGGTCCGCGATACCAGCACCACGGGGTCGCCGCGACGCAGCGGGGTCCCCGTCACCAGGTCGTTCTCCGTCGGCACCACGCCCGGCGCCAGCGCCCGGCTGGGGATCCGCCCGGCCAGGGCCGCGGCATCGCTGAAGGGGACGCCGACCACATCCCCGACTTCGCGCCGCTGCACCACCAGCTGCGCCGGGTCGATCGGCACCCCGGCCGCCGCCGGGCTTCCGAGCACCACCACCTCGGCTTCGCGGCGGATGCGCACGGGCACGTAGAGCGTCCAGCCGGGGGCATCGTCGCAGCGGACCCGCGCCGTGCGCGGCCCCGACGCCACCGCCTGCAGCGCCTGCCCGCACGCCGCCAGACGCAGCCGCGGGTCGAGCACTGCTTCGGCCGACTGCGCGTCGCCGGCGCCCAGCGCCTGCACCGCCGCGTCGCGGATGGCATCCAGCGCCTGCGCCCCCGGGGCCGAGGCATGTGCCTGCCGCGTCACCAGCAGGGCGAGCGCCAGCAGCAGGCAGCACGCGGCGATCGCCAGGGCGACGGTGCGAAGCGGGTTGGGCGGCTCGGGTGGGCGCACGGCCAGCGGTGCCTCGGGTTCGGGATGCCCCTGCCCGTGCAATCCCCGTGCCGTGCGTGGCGCTCAAGGAAGCCCGGGGGCGGCCGACAACCGCTGCATGAGCGAGGACCTGCTTGACCGCATCGACCAGCGCACGCGCCTGGCCGGCCACAACCGGCTGGCGCTGCTGCTGTTCCGGCTGGGTTCGCGCCAGCTTTTTGGCGTCAACGTGTTCAAGGTCAAGGAAGTGCTGCCGCGGCCACGCCTGTTCACACTGCCGCAGCTGCCCGGTGCCTTCCTCGGCGCCGCCGACGTGCGCGGGCGCAGCGTGCCGGTGCTGGACCTCGCGCGCGCGATCGGCCACGACGGCGAGGGCGACGCTGGCTACCTGGTGGTCACCGAGTTCAACCGCTCGGTCCAGGGCTTCCTGGTGGCCGCGGTCGACCGCATCGTCAACATCGCGGTCGAGGACATCCAGCCGCCGCCGGAGTTCGGCAACGATGGCCATTACCTGACCGGCGTCGCCCGCCACCAGGGCGAGCTGATCCAGCTGATCGACGTGGAGAGCGTGCTCGCGGAATCCCAGCCCCGCGGCAGCGACCTCGGCGCCATCGGCGCCCTGCCCGCCGGCCGCGGGCCGCGCCAGGTGCTGGTGGTGGACGACTCGCGGGTGGCGCGCAACCAGATCCGCGCGGTGCTGCAGCAGCTGGGGCTCGAGGCCACCCTGCTGTCCGACGGCCGCCAGGCGCTCGACCACCTGCAGTCGCTGGCCCGCGGCGGCCAGCCGCCGGAGCTGCGCTACGCCATGGTGATCTCGGACATCGAGATGCCGGCCATGGACGGCTACACCCTGACGACGGAAATCCGTCGCGACCCGGCCCTGCGCGGCCTCTTCGTCCTGCTCCACACCTCGCTCTCGGGCGTGTTCAACCAGGCGATGGTCGAGCGCGTGGGCGCCGACGACTTCGTGCCCAAGTACTCCGAACGCGAGCTGGCAGGCCGCATCGCGGCCCGGGTGCAGGCGCTGGACTGATCGCCGCGGGCGCGGCGGCGGCGCCGCTGGCACACGGCTTGCCTGACCCTCCGGGCGTATCCGCCCCCGGAGGGCCCATGTCCGATTTCCTTGGCATCCACGGCACCGCGCTCGCCCTGCGCGAGCAGCGCCTGCAACTGCTCAGCGCCAACATCGCCAACGCCGACACCCCCAACTACAAGGCCCGGGACCTCGACTTCAACGGCGCCCTGGCCGCCGCCCTGCATCCGGCCTCCGCCGCCAGCGGCGATGCCATCGGCACCGCCGCCGCAGGCGCGCGCTACGTCCGCACGTCCACACAGCCCAGCCTCGACGGCAACACCGTCGACGGCGACCGCGAGAACGCCGTGTTCGCGCAGGCCACGCTCGAATACCGGGCCTCGATGTCGTTCGTCGAGTCCAAGGTGCGCTCGATGCTGACCGCGATCACCGGCCAGTGAGGCCCGACGCATGAGCAACCTCCCGATCTTCGACGTCGCGGGCTCCGCGATGAACGCGCAGTCGGTGCGCCTGTCGACCATCGCCTCCAACCTCGCCAACGCCAACTCGGTGTCCGGCGACCCCGATGCCGTGTTCCGCGCCAAGCAGCCGGTGTTCTCGGCGACGCCGGTGGACGGCAACCCGGCACTCGCCGGCGTGCGCGTGGACACCGTGCAGGACAGCACCGCCGAGCCGCTGAAGCGCTACGAGCCCGGCCACCCGCTGGCCGACGGCGACGGCTACGTCTACGCCCCGGACATCGATCCGGTGGCGCAGATGGTCGACCTGATCTCCGCCTCGCGCAGCTACCAGGCCAACGTCGAGGTCTTCAACAGCGCCAAGGAACTCGCGATGGCCACCCTGAACATGGGCCGCTGACATGCGCGCCCGCCCTGAGGACTCCCGATGAGCATCGCCCCCACCAGCGGCAACGACCCCTACGGCGCGCTCGGCCTCGGCCAGCAGCAGGCCACCCGCAGCAGCGCCCTCGGCCAGGCCGACTTCCTGCACCTGATGACCGAACAGCTGAAGAACCAGGATCCGCTCAAGCCACTCGACAACGCGCAGTTCCTGGGCCAGCTGGCGCAGTTCTCCACCGTGCAGGGCATCGAGGGCATGCAGGGCGCGATGGGCGCGATGGCCGCGGTGATGGAGTCCGACCAGACCCTGCGCGCGGCGACGCTCGTCGGCCACGACGCTCTGGTCGGGATCTCGACCGTCGAGCTCGCTGCCGGCACGGGTTTCGCCGGCGAGATCGCCACGCCCGCGGCCGGGCCGGTCACGCTCGAGGTCGTCGACGCCGGCGGCAACCGCGTGCGCCGCATGACCTTCGACGCCGGCGCCGCCGGCAGCACGCGATTCGACTGGGACGGCCGCGACGACGCCGGCAACGCGATCCCCGCCGGCAAGTACACCGTGCGTGCCGTCGCAGGCGCCGGCGACCCGTCCGCGGCTGGCGCCGACCTGCTCGGGGTCCGCGCCATCGCCAACGTCGACAGCGTTTCGATCGAGCCCAACGGGCTCTTCCTCAACCTCGCCGGGATCGGCAGCTACCCGCTGTCGGCGATCCACCGCATCGGCTGACCCACGCACGCACGCCCGCCCGCGATCGCGGGACTTCCTTCCAGGAGCACACCATGAGTTTCCTCATCTCGCTGAGCGGCATGAACGCGGCCTCGGCCGACCTCAACATCACCTCCAACAACATCGCCAACGCCAACACCTCGGGCTTCAAGCAGTCGCGCGGCGAGTTCGGCGACGTGTTCGCGGTGTCGGCCTACGGGCTGTCGAACAACGCCATCGGCGCCGGCGCCCGGCTGCAGCGCGTGGCGCAGCAGTTCGCCCAGGGCAACGTCGACTACACCGGCAAGTCGCTGGACATGGCGCTGTCGGGCCAGGGCTTCTTCACCCTGTCCGGCGGCGCCGGGCTCTCGTACTCGCGCGCCGGCAACTTCGGTGCCGACCGCGAGGGCTTCGTGGTCAATCCGGCCGGCCAACGCCTCCAGGTGTTCCAGCCCAACGCCGGCGGTGGCTTCGACGCCGGCCGCATGGGCGACCTGCGCCTGGCCACCGGCGACTCGCCGCCGCGGGCGACCACCAGCGTCGACATCGGCCTCAACCTGCCCGGCAATGCCACCGCACCCACGGTCGCCCCGTTCGACGCCGCCGACCCCGACAGCTACAGCCACACCACCTCGGTGCAGGTGTACGACTCGCTCGGCGCGCCGCACTCGCAGACGATGTACTTCGTCAAGACCGCGAACCCCAACGAGTGGGTGATGCACACCCAGGTCGACGGCATCGACGTCGGCGGTCCGCAGACCCTGCAGTACTCCGACACCGGTGCGCTGGTGTCGCCGGCGGGCGGCGACATCGTGCTGCCCCCGCACACGCCGCCGGGCGGCGCCGCGCCGATGGCGCTCACCCTGGACATGTCCGCGTCGACCCAGTACGGCGACCGCTTCGGCGTCTCCGCGCTGGTGCAGGACGGCCACGAGACCGGCCGCCTGAGCAGCATCGAGGTGTCGTCGGAGGGCGTGGTCAGCGCGCGCTACAGCAACGGCGTGTCGACGCCGCTGGGCCAGGTGGTGCTGACCAACTTCGCCAACCCGCAGGGCCTGCAGCCCACCGGCGACAACGGCTGGGCGGAAACCTACGAGTCGGGCCAGGCCCGCCGTGGCGCCGCCGGCACCGCGGAGTTCGGCCTCGTCCAGGGCGGCGCGCTGGAAGCGTCCAACGTCAACCTGACCGAGCAGCTGGTCAACATGATCACCGCCCAGCGCAACTTCCAGGCCAACGCACAGATGATCCAGGCCCAGGACCAGCTCACGCAGACGGTCATCAACATCCGCTGACCGACCCCGACGCCGCCGGCCCCGCCGGCGGCGCTCCTGCCTGCGGCGACGCCGCGGCACGGATCCTGCAGCGTGGACCAGGACGACCGGCGATGCCGGTCCGCCCCACCACCCGAGCGAGGCCCGCATGGACAAGTCCCTCTACATCGCGATGACCGGCGCCAGCGCCACGCTGCGCGGGCAGGCGGCGGTGTCGCACAACCTCGCCAATGCCGACACCGTCGGCTTCCAGGCCACCCTCAGCGGCACGGTCGCGGCGCCCATCGAAGGGCCGGGCCTGGCGTCGCGGGTGGCCACCATGGAGCGCACGCTGGGCGTCAGCGATGCCTCGGGCGCCATCACCACCACCGGTAACCCGCTCGACGTCGCCCTCCAGGGCGACCGCTGGCTGGCGGTGCAGGACCGCAACGGCGGCGTCGCTTACACCCGCGCCGGCGACCTCAAGCTCAACCAGAACGGCCTGCTGACCACCGCCAGCGGGCTGCAGGTGCTGGACCAGGGCGGCGCGCCGATGGCACTGCCGCCCAGCGATGCGATCGAGGTCGGCGGCGACGGCACCGTGTCGGTGGTGCCGCAGGGCCAGCCGATGGCGACGATGGCCGCGATCGGCCGCCTGCAGGTGGTGGCGGCCAGCACCCGCGACCTCGTCCGTGGCGACGACGGCCTGATGCGGGCCGCGCCCGGCGCCGAGCCGCCGCCGCCTGCCGCCGGCACCGTGCTCACCGCCGGCGTGCGCGAGGGCAGCAACGTCGACGCCACGGGAATGCTGGTGTCGATGATCGAGCTCGCCCGCCAGTTCGAGATGCAGGTACGGGTCTTGCACAGCGGTGACGAGAGCGCCCGCGCGGCCAACACCCTGCTGTCCTCGCGCTGACCGCACCCACCGAACTGACGGAATCCCGCCATGACCCAGGCTCTATGGATCGCCAAGACCGGCCTCGACGCGCAGCAGACGCGCATGGCGGTCATCTCCAACAACCTCGCCAACACCAACACCACGGGCTTCAAGCGCGATCGCGCCAGCTTCGAGGACCTGCTGTACCAGACCACCCGCCAGCCCGGCGGCGCCACGTCGGAGCAGACCACCCTGCCAACGGGGCTCTCCACCGGCACCGGCGTGCGCGTGGCCGCGACCTCCAAGGAGTTCGCGCAGGGTAGCCTCGGCCAGACCGGCGGCGCGCTCGACGTCGCGGTCAACGGCCGCGGCTTCTTCGAGGTGCTGCTGCCCGACGGCAGCACCGCCTACACCCGCGACGGCAGCTTCCAGATCAACGCCCAGGGCGAGCTGGTGACCAACTCCGGCTTCCCGGTGCAGCCGGGCCTGCAGCTGCCCGAGGGTGCGCAGTCGGTGACCATCGGCGCCGACGGCACGGTGAGCGTGCAGCTCGCCGGCCAGCCGGAATCGGTGCAGGTCGGCGCGCTGACGCTGGCCGACTTCGTCAACCCGGCCGGCCTCCAGGCCAAGGGCGAGAACCTGTTCGCCGAGACCGGCGCCAGCGGCCCGGCGCAGAGCGGCGCGCCCGGCGAGAACGGCACCGGCCTGCTGGTGCAGGGCTCGCTGGAAGGCTCCAACGTCAACGTGGTCCAGGAGCTGGTGTCGATGATCGAGACCCAGCGCGCCTACGAGACCAATGCCAAGGCGATCTCGACCATCGATTCGATGCTCGCCTACCTCAACAACAACCTGTGAGCACGCCGATGAAAGCGTTCCTCGCCGCGGGCCTCGTGCTCGCCCTCTCCGGCTGCGCCAGCGCCCTGGGCGACGTGCGCCCGTTCGCGGAAGCGCCCGCCCCCGTGCGCGGCTACGCGGTGGCCGCACCCGGCCGTGCCGCCATGCCGCAGGCAGTGGCGGGCGACGGTGGCGGTTCGATCTTCGCCGCTGCCGGCGGCACCTCGGGCAACCGCGGCCTGCGCCTGTTCCAGGATTCCAAGGCGCGCGGCGTCGGCGACCTGCTGACCATCGTGCTGGTCGAGAACACCCGCGCCAAGACCAACGCCAAGACCTCCGTGACCAAGGACGCCGGCGTCGACATCGCCGCGCCCACGATCTTCGGCCAGGACGTGACCTACAACGGCAGGCCGCTGCTGCAGGCCGGCATCGAAGGCTCGCGCGACTTCGCCGGCGCTGGCGACAGCGCCCAGAGCAACCAGCTGGCCGGCAACATCACCGTGAGCGTCGTCGAGGACCTCGGCAACGGCAACCTGCGGGTGGCCGGCGAGAAGCGCATGCGCCTCAACCAGGGCGACGAGCTGGTGCAGATTCAAGGCCTGGTGCGGGTGGCCGATATCGGGCCTGACAACCGGATCACCTCCGACCGCGTCGGCGAGGCCGAGATCCTCTACGGCGGCCGCGGCACCCTGGCGCGTTCCAACGCGATGGGCTGGCTCGGCCGGTTCTTCAACTCCGCCGCATTCCCGTACTGAGGCCGCGACATGAGCACCCCGATCGCGACCCGCCACCTCCCCGCCCTCGTCGCGGCACTCCTGGCCGCCGCACTGTCGCTTGCCGCGCCCGCGGCGCAGGCCGAGCGCATCAAGGATCTCGCCCAGGTCGCCGGCGTCCGCGGCAACCCGCTGGTCGGCTACGGCCTGGTGGTCGGCCTCGACGGCAGCGGCGACCGCACCAGCCAGACGCCCTTCACGGTGCAGAGCCTGAAGACCATGCTCGACCAGCTCGGCGTCACCATCCCGCCGGGCGTCAACCCGCAGCTGAAGAACGTGGCCGCGGTCGCCATCCAGGCCGAGCTGCCGCCCTTCGCCAAGCCCGGCCAGACCATCGACATCACCGTGTCGTCGATCGGCAACGCCGGCTCGCTGCGCGGCGGCAGCCTGCTGATGGCACCGCTCAAGGGCGCCGACGGCCAGGTCTACGCGATCGCGCAGGGCACGCTGGTGGTCAGCGGCTTCGGTGCGTCGGGCCGCGACGGCTCGCGCATCTCCACCAACGCGCCCAATGGCGGCAGCATCCCCAACGGCGCCATCGTCGAGCGCGCCGTGGCCGGTGCCGCGCCCAGCAGCGTGGTGACGCTCAACCTGCACGATTCCGACTTCACCACCGCCGCGCGCATCGTCGCCGCCATCGACGGCGCCTTCGGCCCCGGCCGTGCGCGCGCGCTCGACGGCGTCACCATCGAGGTCACGCCGCCGGCCGGCGACCGCATCGCCTTCCTGTCGCGGCTGGAGACGCTGGACATCAACCCCGGCGCCGCCGCGGCCAAGGTCATCGTCAACGCGCGCACCGGCACCGTGGTCATGGGTGGCGAGGTGTCGGTGATGCCGGCGGCGGTGTCCCATGGTTCGCTGACGGTGTCGGTGACCGAGAACGTCCAGGTCAGCCAGCCCGAGGCCTTCGGCCGCGGCGGCACCGTGGTCGCGCCACAGTCCTCGCTGGAAGTGAGCCAGGACGGCGGCCGCATGTTCCTGTTCGAGGGCGGTTCGTCGCTGGAATCCATCGTGCGCGCGGTCAACGCCGTCGGCGCCGCGCCCGGCGACATCGTCGCGATCCTCGAGGCGCTCAAGCGCGCCGGCGCCCTGCGTGCCGAACTCGAGGTGATCTGAGCCCTGCTCGGAGACCACGCCATGCGCCTGCCCGCCGCCAGCCCCATCGACCTCGCGCCCTCGCAGGCCACGCCGCGCGCGGGCATCGAGAAGGCTGCGCGCGAGCTGGAGACGCAGTTCGCGCAGATGCTGATCAAGTCCATGCGCAGCGCGTCGGTCGGGGACGGCCTCGGCGGCGGCGACACCCGTTACCGCGACATGTACGACCAGCAGCTCGCGCGCGAGATCGGCAAGGGCCGCGGCCTGGGCCTCGCGCCGATGATCATGCGCCAGCTGGAGGGCGGCCGCGGCGACGATGCCACGCCGTCCGGGCCGCTGCCGCTGCGCATGCCCGGCAGCACCCTGCCCGCGGCGCCGATGCCGTTGGCGCCGGCCGCCGGAATGCCGGCGATGTTGCCGCTGGCGCCGGCGAGCGCCGGCGTCTCCATGTCCGGCGGCGACCTGCTGGCCTTCGCGCCGCGCGCACGCGAGGTCGCGCCCGCCTTCGCCCCGCCTGGCGCCGCCGAGGTCGCCGACGTGCCCTTCGACGCCAGCTCGCCGGAAGCCTTCGTGCAGTCGATCTGGCCGCAGGCGCAGAAGGCGGCGGCCGAACTCGGCGTGCCGGCGAAGGCGCTGGTCGCGCAGGCCGCGCTGGAGACCGGCTGGGGCCGGCGCCTGGTCGGCCGCGAAGGCGCGTCCTCGCACAACCTGTTCGGGATCAAGGCCGGCGGCAGCTGGGACGGCGCGCGGATGAGCGCCAGCACCCACGAGTACGTCGGCGGTGCGCGCGTCACCGAGCGCGCCGCGTTCCGCGCCTACGGTTCGGTCGAGGACAGCTTCGCCGACTACACGCGCCTGGTCGGCAACGACCGCTACGCGGCCGCGCGCGGCACCGGCGACGACGTCCACCGCTTCGCCACCGCGCTGCAGCGCGCCGGCTACGCCACCGACCCGGCCTACGCACGCAAGATCACCGCGATCGCCAACGGCGCCACGCTGAACCGTGCTCTGGCGGCCCTGCCGTCGCGCGAGACGGCCGTGCCGGACACGCAGTACGCCGCGGCGCCCGCCGCGCGCCCGGACCTCGCCACCATCGCCGGACCCAGGGGATAACCGATGAGCGGACTGCTCGGCACCGGCACCTCCGCCCTGCTCGCGTTCCAGCGCGCGCTGGGCACCGTGAGCCACAACGTCGCCAACGCCTCCACGCCCGGCTACAGCCGCCAGCGCGTGGACCTGGCGGCGCGGCCCGGGCAGCTCGCCAGCGGCGGCTACATCGGCCAGGGCGTCGACGTCGCCTCGCTGCAGCGGCTGGCCGACGGCCTGGTGTTCGCGCGCCAGGTCGACAGCAGCAGCGAACTGGGCCGCCTCGGCCAGCTGTCGTCGCTGGCCGCGCGCGCCGATGCCCTGGTGTCGGATCCGGCGACCGGGCTGTCGACGCAGTGGTCGGCGTTCTTCAACGCCGCCGATGCGGTCGCCGCCGATCCGTCGTCCAGCGTCGCCCGCAGCCAGATGCTGGCCGCCGGCGAGCAGCTGGCCGGCCGCTGGCGTTCGCTCGACGGCCAGCTGTCCGCGCTCGACGCCGACAGCAGCCAGCGCATGCGCGGCACCGTCGCCGACGCCAACCAGCTCACCGCCGAGATCGCCGGCCTCAACCGCGCCATCGTCGATGCCGGTGCCAACCCGGCGCCGGACCTGCTCGACCAGCGCGACCAGCGCGTGCAGCGGCTCGCGGGCCTGGTCGGCGCCACCACGGTGGCGCAGGACGACGGCTCGATGAACGTCTTCACCGCCGGCGGCCAGGCGCTGGTGCTGGGCGGCCGGTCGATGAAGCTGGCGATGGTCGCCGACCCCTATCGCGCCGACCGCCAGCAGATCGCGCTCGAAAGCCCCGGCGGCAACGTGCGCCTGCCGTCGAGCGTGGTCTCGGGCGAACTCGGCGGCCTGCTCGAATTCCGCGAGCGCGTGCTCGACCCTGCGCGCGCCGAACTCGGCCGCCTGGCCACCGTGTTCGCCACCGGCTTCAACGCCGCGCAACGCGCCGGCGTCGACTACGACGGCAATGCCGGCGCCGACTTCTTCGCACTCGCGCCGCCGCGCGTCGACGGCCATGCCGCCAACACCGGCAGCGCCACCTTCGCCGCCCGCGTCGACGACGTCGGCGCGCTGCAGGGCCAGGACCTGGTGCTGCGCTACGACGGCGCCTGGTCGGCGAGCCGCGCCGACACCGGCGAGGCGGTGCCGATGACCGGCAGCGGCACTGCCGCGGACCCGTTCCGGGTGGCGGGCGTCGCATTCGAGGTCGGCGGCACGCCTGCCGCCGGCGACCGCTTCACCCTGCGCCCCGCCGCCGATGCCGCCGCCAGCCTGCGCGTCGCGCTCGGCAGCCCGTCGGGGATCGCCGCCGCGTCGCCGCTGCAGGCCAGCGCCGACACCGCCAACCTCGGCGATGCGCGCGCCGCCGGCGCCAGCGTCACCGACCCGGCCGCGTTCGCATCGTTCGCCGGCGCCACCATCGAGTTCATCGACGGCGACCAGTACACGATCGACGGCAACGGCCCGTTCCCGTACTCGCCGGGCAGCCCGATCGCCGATGCCGCCGGCGGCTGGTCGATGACGCTCGAGGGCACGCCCGCCGCGGGCGACCGCTTCACCCTCGCGCGCACCCCGCCGCGCTCCAGCGACAACGGCAACGCCGGCGCGCTGGCCGGGCTCGACGCGCAGGGCCTGCTCGACGGCGGCACGCGCTCGCTGACCGCCGGGCTCACCCAGCTCACCTCCACCGTCGGCACCGAAGCGCGCCACGCCAGCCTCGGGCTGGAAGCACAGGGCGCGATCCATGCCCAGGTCACCGCCGAGCGCGAGTCGGTCAGCGGCGTCAACCTCGACGAGGAGGCCGCCGACCTGATGCGCTACCAGCAGGCCTACCAGGCCGCGGCGCAGGTGATCAGCACCGCCGACGCCATGTTCCAGACACTGCTGTCGGCCGTGCGCCGATGAGGCCTGACCGATGACCGGACTGCGCATCTCCACCGCCGGGCTGTACGCCCAGGGCCTCAACGGCATGCTGCAACAGCAGCAGAAGGTTTCCCGCACCCAGCTCGAACTGGTCAGCCAGTCGAAGCTCCATCGCGGGGCCGACGACCCCGCCGGCATGGCGCAGGCGCAGCGGCTGGATCACGCGATCGCTTCGCTGGTGCAGAACGGGAAGAATGCCGACGGCCTCGAACACCGCCTGCGCTCGCAGGAGACCGCGCTCACCGACGTCGGCAGCCAGCTGACGCGCGCGCGCGAGCTCGCGATCCAGGCCAACAGCGGCGCGATGTCGCCGACCGACCGCAAGCTGATCGCTGACGAGCTGCGCGCGATCCGCAGCGAGGTGCTCAGCATCGCAAACCGCGACGACGGCGCCGGACGGCGCCTGTTCGCCGGCACCCGCGATGGCGCGGTGCCGTTCACCGACAACGGCGGCGTCGTGGGTTACGGCGGCGACGACGGCCGGAATCTCGTGGAGGTCGCACCCGACCTGTCGCTCGGCGACACCGACCCCGGCAGCAACGTGTTCATGCGCGTGCGCAGCGGCGACGGCACGGTGCGCGGCCGCGCCGACGCCGGCAACACCGGCAACGGCGTGCTGCAGTCGACTTCGGTCGCCGACCACGGCGCCTGGGGCGGCCGTGCGTTGCGGATCGAATTCACCGCGCGCGATGCCTGGCGCATGGTCGATGCCGGGGGCGCGGAAGTCGCCACCGGCGCGTACACCGCCGGATCCACCATCGGCGCGGGTGGGGTGCAGGTCACGCTGACCGGTGCACCGGCGCCGGGGGACAGCTTCGCGGTGCAGCGTGCACCGGCGCAGGACGTGTTCGCCACCCTGCAGTCGCTGGCCGACGCGCTCGATGCCCCGGTGTCCTCGCCCGCCGACCAGGCGCGGCGCGACAACGCCATCGGCGCCGCCATCGGCGACCTCGGCACCGCGCAGGACCACATGCTGACCCTGCGCGCGTCCACCGGCACCCGCCTCGCCTCGCTGGACAACGCCGTCGACACCCGCGACGCGCATGGCATTTCGCTGGAGGAGTCGCTGTCGGCCCTGCGCGACGTCGACATCGCCGAAGCCGCCAGCCGCCTGGCCCTGCAGATGACCGCGCTGGAAGCGGCGCAGAAGACGATGCTGCGCGTCCAGGGCATGAGCCTGTTCGACCGCATGTAGGGAATGGCCCGACATGCGATTCCGCCCTAAAGCTTGACACGCGGGCGCCGTTACTCATCACAGCAGCGGCGAGGACCAATCCCGGTCAGCACCCTGCGAACACCGGCCCAGCCTTCTCGTCGCCGCCGGACCCAACCTTCCAGGAGATGTTCACATGTCGTCTGTCATCAACACCAACGTGATGTCGCTCAACGCGCAGCGCAACCTGACCTCGTCCGGCGCCGACCTCGCCACCAGCCTGCAGCGCCTGTCGTCCGGCATGCGCATCAACAGCGCCAAGGACGACGCCGCCGGCCTCGCCATCTCGCAGCGCTTCACCACCCAGATCCGCGGCATGGACCAGGCCGCCCGCAACGCCAACGACGGCATCTCGCTGTCGCAGACCGCCGAAGGCGCGATGAGCGAGATCGGCAACAACCTGCAGCGCATCCGTGAACTGGCGGTGCAGTCGCGCAACGCGACGAACTCCAATTCCGACCGCCAGGCGCTGAACGCCGAGGCCGAGCAGCTGAAGTCCGAGATCAACCGCGTCGCCGGCCAGACCAACTTCAACGGCGTCAAGCTGCTCGACGGCACGTTCCAGAACCAGGCCTTCCAGGTCGGCGCCAACCAGGGCGAGACGATCAGCGTGTCCGGCATCGTTGACGCACGCGCCTCGGAGCTGGGCACCTGGACCGAAGTCGGTACGACCACGTACGCGCAGTCGCAGACGGCCGACATCGGCGACGCCGCGGCCGCGGTTTCGGTTTCAATCAATGGGGTGTCTGTCTCGATCGACGCGCTGCCTGCCCGCACCGAGGCGGACGCGTTGACCGCGCTGGCAGCTGCATTCAACACCGCAAAGGCCGATCCCGACAACGCAGCCGCCCTCGCCAATGTCAGCATGTCCGATGCAGGCGTGATCTCGACCACGGATGCGAACCTGACCATCGCCGGCGCCACCAACGTTACCGGTCTGGCCACCGCAGCAAGCACCGCGACGGAAGTGCCCGGCGACTCCCACACCGGCTTCGCCGACATCGACATCTCGACCGCCGAAGGCGCCGACAACATGATGAAGGCGATGGACGCCGCGCTGAACTCCATCAACACCGCGCGCGCCGACATGGGTGCGATCCAGAACCGCTTCACCTCGGTCGTCGCCAACCTGTCGACCACCAGCGAGAACCTGTCGGCCGCGCGCAGCCGGATTCAGGACGCCGACTTCGCCAAGGAATCGGCGCAGCTCAGCCGCAACCAGATCCTGCAGCAGGCCGGCACCGCGATGCTGGCGCAGGCCAACCAGTCGTCGCAGGGCGTGCTCAGCCTGCTCCGCTGATCGACCGGCACCGGGCGCGGCTTCGGCCGCGCCCGGCGCCTTGCGGTCCCGGCGTGGCGCGGCTTGCTTCCCAGGACGCTTCGCGCCACGCAATCGTTGTAGTTGGTTCCACTTGATCTTTCCCTGCAGGCGCTGCGCAAGCCCCACCTGCCACGCGGCCTGGCGGCTTGCGCAGCGCCTGCAGGGGCCTTGTCCCACCGCACCACCGCAAGACCCCGACCCATTCCCGCCGAGGAGCCCGCCATGCACCGCCAGCGCCCTGCACGTCCGCAGACACGCCCGGTCCATGCCGCCGCCTCGCCGTACTCCGCCTGGCGCTTGCCGCGATGAGCACCACCATCGGCACCGCCGGCAAGCTCGACGTCCCGACCATGGTGGCGCAGCTGGTCGCCGCCGACCGCGCGCAGCCCGACGCGCGCATCGACCGCAGCGAGCGCCAGGTCAACGCCCAGGTCTCGGCCATCGGCATGCTGCGCAGCGCGTTCGCCGCGCTCGGCACCGCCCTCACCGGCCTCTCCTCCAACGACAACATCCAGGCGCGCAAGGCGATCCTGCCGCCCGAAGCCAATTTCTCGGCGACCACCACGCCCGGCGCCGCCGCCGGCCGGTACCAGGTCGAAGTGCTGCAGCTCGCCAGCGCACAGAAGCTCACCTCCGGCGCCTTCGCAAGCGATGCCGCCGTCGGTACGGGAACGCTCACCATCGCCGCCGGCGAAACCACGCTCACGATCGACATCGCCGCGCCCGACAACACGCTCGCCGGCATCCGCGACGCGATCAACGCCAAGGCCGGCGGCAGGACCGTCACCGCCAGCATCGTCACCGGCGACGACGGCCCGCACCTGGTGCTCAACGCGGTCGACACCGGCTCCGCTGGCGCGCTCACCATCACCGCCGAGGGTGGCGACGGCGGCCTGTCGGCACTCGCGTATCCGCCCGGCGACGGCGCCGGCCTCAGCCAGCTGCTGCCCGCCGCCGACGCCCGGCTGAAGGTCGATGGCATCGAGCGCACCAGCTCCGCCAACACCGTCGCCGACGTCATCAGCGGCGTCAGCCTGACGCTCACCAAGGCCGAGCCCGGCACCGTGCGCGAGCTGCGCATCGAGGGCGACGCCAGCCTGCAGCGCAATGCCGCGAAGACTTTCGTCGGCGCCTACAACGCCGCCCTCGGCGCCATTGCCCAGACCACCTCCTACAACACCGCCACCAAGGTCGGCGCACCGCTCAACGGCGATTCGATGGTGCGCAATACCGCGCGCGACCTGCGCGACATCGTGAGCGGCAACGTCAACGACCTCAAGGCGATGGGCATCACCATCAACAAGGACGGCACGCTGAAGCTCGACGAGGCCGCGTTCGACGCCGGCATCGCCAAGGATCCGGCGGTCGCCGCGCGCCTGTTCGCGGCCGAAGGCGAGGGCCTGGCGGCGAAGCTCGACGGCGTCGTCGACCGCCTGGTCGAGCCCGAAGGCCTGCTCGAAGGCCGCAGCGACAGCCTCACCGCGCGCACCAAGTCCCTGCAGACCCAGCGCAGCGCGCTCGACTTCCGCATGGGCCAGGCCGAAGCGCGCTACCGCACCCAGTTCACCGCGCTCGACGTGCTGTTGAGCAGCCTGCAGACCAGCAGCGACTACCTCACCCAGCAGATCGCCGCATTCGACTCCAACCGGGATTGACATGAACGCCCGCAGCCTCGCCAACCAGTACCGGCAGACCGGCGTCTCCAGCGCCGCGCTCGACGCCAGCCCGCATCGCCTGATCGCGCTCATGCTCGCAGGCGCCCGCGAACGCGCCCGCCTGGCCGCCGCCTGCCTGCAGCGCGGCGACCTGCCGCGCAAGTCGCAGGCGATCAGCGACGCCAGCGCGATCATCGGTGGCCTGAACGGCGCGCTGAACCTCGACGCCGGCGGCGACATCGCCGACGGCCTGCAGGCCCTCTACGACTACGCCCAGCGCCGCCTGCTCGCGGCCAACATCGACAACGACGCGGCGCCGCTGCACGAGGTCGACGACCTCCTCGGCGACATCGAGTCGGCCTGGCTCGCGATCGCACCGCCGGAGGCGCCATGATCCCGGTGCTTCCCGGCGGCCAGATCCGCGCCGCCATCGCCGCCGAGGACTGGGACCTCGCCACCGAACTGCTCGAGGTCCACGACCGCGCGGTCGCCACCGCGCTCGCCACCGTCGACATGCGCAACGAACCGCCCGGCCCCTGGCGCGAGCTGCTCGCGGCGCAGAAGGCGCTGGTCGAGGAACTGCTGGCCGCGCGCACCGACGTCGCCCAGGCGCTGGAGAAGCTGGGCCAGGACCAGCGCGGCGCACGCGCCTGGCTGCGGGCGCTGGCATGACCACGCCGGCGTCGGCCGAGGACGCCCTGTTCGCCGACGTGCTCGCCTGCGACGAGGTCCGGCCGCTGGCCTTCCTGCCCGGCCGCGAGGCCGACCCGTCGGCGGTCGCGGCATCCGCGGAGGCCCTGCTCCGCGCGCTCGCGGTGGTCGAGGACGGGCCGCGCGGCGACGAGCCCGACGCCGGCGGCGACCACGCCCTGCCCCGGATCGAAGCCAAGATCGACCTGCTGACCGCCCTGGTCGCCAGCCTCTGCGCCCAGGCCGGCGGCGATCCGCCGCGGCGCCTGCGCTGGTCCGCCCGTGGCGCCTGCATCGAGGTGCCGGACGCGCCGGCGGCCGGAAGCCGCGGCCACCTGCGCGTGCGCCCCGCCGACTGGCTGCCCTCGCCGCTCCAGTTGCCGGCGACGGTGCTCGCCACCGGACCGGGTGGCGAGGGTGCGCACCGCGCGTGGCTGCGTTTCGACGATCTCCCGGCGCCGCTGCAGGCCGCGCTGGAGCGCCACCTGTTCCGCCAGCACCGCCGCGCCGTGGCCGAAAGCCGGCGCCCGCGCCAGGACTTCTGAGCAACAGGTCACAGTTTCCGGCGCCCCGGGCGCCTGCCGCGCGCCCGCGCCGCTAAGGTGGCGACAGCAAGTCGAGGGGGCGATGCGTTGCTGCGAGTACTGATCTGCGATGACCACACGCTGGTGCGCGCCGGCCTGCGCCGGCTGCTGGAGTCGTTCGCCGACATCGAGGTGGTGGCCGAGGCCAGCAGCGCAGACGAAGCCGTCATCCGCACGCGCGAGGCGCTCCCGGACATCGTCCTCCTCGACCTCTCGATGCCCGGCCGCAGCGGCTTCGACGCCCTGGCCGAGCTGCGTCGCACCTGCCCCGAGTGCGCGGTGGTGATCATGTCCATGCACGACGACGCCCTGCACGTGCGCGAGGCGCTGGCGCGCGGCGCCATCGGCTTCGTGGTCAAGGAGGCGGCACCGGCGGAGCTCGAGATCGCCATCCGCGCCGCCGCCGCCGGCCGCACCTACCTGAGCCCGCAGGTCTCGGCACCGCAATTGCAGGGCTACCGCAACGGTGCCCGCGGCGAGGGCAACGTCGAGGCCCTGCCGCGGCGCCAGCGCGAGATCCTCGATGCGCTGGGCGCCGGCCGCACCACCAAGCAGATCGCGGGCGACCTCGGCATCAGCATCAAGACGGTGGAAACCCATCGCGCCCGGATCATGGAAGCGCTGGGCTGCCGGAATGCCGGCGAACTGCTGCGGATCGCCCTGCGCCTCCACGACCGCCCCTGAGCGGCTGACGCAGCGCGTCGCATCGCGTCACCTTGTTCGCGCAACGCGTCGGAACCACGACGCGATGTCGGGGTTTCCCCGACACGGGGCAGGGAAATCCCCGAGCCGGGCTCGGGTCCGCCCCGATTCGTGTTCCGTCACGTGGCCTTCACGATGGCTTCCACGGTCGACGAAGCGTCGACACGAGGGGAGTCGGGTCGATGAAAGGCAACATGCGTGCCGCGATGGTCCAGGGCGTCAACCTGACGCCGCAGCTCCTGCAGTCGATCCGGCTGCTGCAGCTGACCGCGCCGCAACTCGAACAGGAACTGCGCCAGGCACTGGAGCGCAACCCCCTGCTCGAGCAGGAGGAGGCCGGCGACGAGGCGGAGGACGAGGCCGCGCCCGAGACCGCGTCGCTCGAAGCCGCGGCCTGGGACGAGCTTCCCGACCCCGCCTTCCTCTCCGGCGGCGGCATCGGCGGCGGCGACGACGACGCCACCCTGCGCATCGCCGACGGCGAGTCCAGCGACCCCCGCGTGCGCCTGCTGCGGCTCCTGGCGCTGTCATGGAACGACGCCGACCTCGAAGTGGCAGCCTGGTGGCTCGACCACTGCGACGACCGCGGCTACCTCGAGCAGCCGCTCGACGCCCTGCTCGCCGCCGCCCACGAGGCCTTCCCCGGCCGCGACGTCGCCACCGTCCGCGTGCGCCTGCTCCACGGCGAGTGGCCGGGCATGGCCGCCGCCGACGCTGGCGAATGCCTGTGCGCGCAGCTGCACGCGCTGCCGGAGGACGACACCCGGGCGCTGGCGCAGCGGATCCTGTCGCGCCACCTCGACCTGCTCGCCGCCCACGACGAAGCCGCACTGGCCGCCGCCACCCGCGCCGGCGCCGACGCGGTGCGCGCCGCGGTGGCGATGATCCTGGGCCTCCGCCCGCATCCGGTCCCCGTCGCGGCACTGGCCGACCTCGGCCATGTCGTCCCCGATGTCGTGGCCTGGCTCGGCGGCGGCGCCTGGCGCGTCGCCCTCAACCGCCGCGGCACCCCGCAGGTGCGCATCGCCGCCCATTGCGAGAGCGGGCTCGCCGGCAGCAATCACGCGGTACTGCGCGGCCTGCTCGACGAGGCCCGCTGGCTGGTGCGCGGCGTGGCCATGCGCAACGACACCCTGCTGCGCACCGCGCAGGTGCTGGTCGAGCGCCAGCGCGCGTTCCTCGAACAGGGCCTGGAGGCCATCTTGCCGCTGACCCTGCGCGAGGTCGCCGACGCCATCGGCGTGCACGAGTCGACCGTGTCGCGCATCGTCAGCGGCAAGTTCATCCAGACCCCGCGCGGCACCTTCGAGCTCAAGCGCCTGTTCGCGGTGCGGCTGGAAGGCGCGGAGATCGCCGGCACCGCGGTCAAGGCGATGGTCAAGCGCCTGATCGACGCCGAGCCCGCCACCGCCCCGCTGGCCGACGACGTCATCGCCGGCCTGCTCGCCCGCCAGGGCGTCCGCATCGCCCGGCGCACCGTCGCGAAGTACCGTGACCAGCTGGCCATCGGCCCCGCCCGGGCCCGCCAGCGCCTGGCCCCGCGCCAGGCCCGACAGGAGTGCGTGTGATGCGCCATATTTCCGTGCTGCTGGTCGACGACCATGCCGGCTTCATCTCCGCGGCCATGCGCCACCTGCGCCGGCTGCCCTGGCTCACCGTCGCCGGCACCGCCGGCAACGGCGTCGAGGCCATCGCCCAGTGCGAGGTGCTGCGCCCGGACGTGGTGCTGATGGACCTGGCCATGCCCGAGATGGGCGGCCTGCAGGCCACGCGCCTGATCAAGGCCCAGGACAACCCGCCCTACATCGTCATCGCGAGTCATTTCGACGACGGCGAGCACCGCGAGCACGCGCTGCGCGCCGGCGCCGACGCCTTCGTCAGCAAGCTGGCCTACATCCACGAAGTGCTGCCGCTGCTCGAGGCCCGGGCCCGCGACGGCGACAGCGGCAACGACATGGAGACGTCGGCATGAGCGAGTCCCGCATCCTCGTCCTTGACCAGGACTCCGCCCGCGCCGAACGCGTCGCGACCCTGCTCGAGTTCATGGACTTCACCCCGCGCGTGGTCGACGACGCCGCTGACATCGACCTGGGCCGCGCCCGCGGCAGCGACTGGGTCGCGATCGTGGTCGGCGACGTCGGCGACGGCGCCAGCTGGCAGGCCTTCGCCGCATGGCTCGCCACCCAGGCCCTGCACCCGCCGGTGCTGGAGCTGCCGGGGCATGCCGCCGACGCCGCTTGGCGCGCCAGCCTGCACCCGCAGTCGGTGTGGCCGCTGTCGTTCCCGATCCGCCGCACCCAGCTGCAGGAGGCGCTGCGCCGCGCCAGCCTCAAGCGCCTGGACGACGATGCCCGCCGCGAGGTCCCGACCTTCGGCCCCACCGGCCGCAGCGCCGGCGTACTCCAGCTCAACCGCATGATCGACCAGGTCGCCCCGCACGACACCACCGTGCTGGTCCTGGGCGAGTCCGGCACGGGCAAGGAGGTCGCCGCACGCGCCCTGCACGCGCGCTCCTCGCGCCGCGACAAGCCGTTCGTTGCGATCAACTGCGGCGCGATCCCGCCGGACCTGCTCGAAAGCGAACTGTTCGGCCACGAGAAGGGCGCCTTCACCGGCGCGCTGACCCAGCGCAAGGGCCGCTTCGAGATGGCCGAGGGCGGCACCCTGCTGCTCGACGAGATCGGCGACATGAGCCTGCCGATGCAGGTCAAGCTGCTGCGCGTGCTGCAGGAACGCTGCTTCGAGCGCGTCGGCGGCACCACCACCATCAAGTGCGACGTGCGCGTCATCGCCGCCACCCACCGCGACCTCGAGGACCGCATCGCCAACGGCGAGTTCCGCGAGGACCTGTTCTACCGCCTCAACGTGTTCCCGATCGAGATGCCGGCGCTGCGCGAGCGCGGCGAGGACCTGCCCGACCTGGTCACGGCAATCACTCGCCAACTGTCGGAAGCCGGCCGTGGCCAGGTGGCGCTGGCCTCCGACGCCATCGCGGCGCTGCGCCACTATCCGTGGCCGGGCAACGTGCGCGAGCTCAGCAACCTGCTCGAGCGCCTGGCGGTGCTGCACCCGGGCGGCACCGTGCGCGCCGCCGACCTTCCGGCGCGCTACCGCGCCGCGGCCGCGGCCGCCGGCGAATCGTTCGACGCGCCGGTCGCCGCGACGCCGGCACCGGTGGCCGCCGCGACCGTGGCCGCCGCCGATCCCGCGCAGCTGTCGCCGACCACCACGCTGCCGCCGCAGGGCATCGACCTGCGCGGGCACATGGCCGGCATCGAGCTGGAACTGCTGCGCGCCGCGCTGGAGCAGTCCGGCGGCGTGGTCGCGCACGCGGCACCGCTGCTGGGCCTGCGCCGCACCACCCTGGTGGAGAAGCTGCGCAAGTACGGCATCGGCGGCGGCGGCGACGAGGCGCGGCAGGCGGCGGGATTCTGACGACGGCGTGGCACGGGACTTGCCTGACCGCATGCAGACCCAGCGGCAGCCCTCCCGATGACCGACGCCATCTCATCGATCCTTTCGCAGATCCGCGCGCACGAGATGCGCACGGGCGCGGCACGCGCCGATGTCGCGCCGTCGAACGCGATCGACGTCGGTGGCGCCGACAAGGTCTCGGCACCTGGCTTCGCCGAGACGCTGTCGAACACCATCGACAAGGTCAGCGCCACCCAGGCCAACGCCGGCGCCCTGCAGCACGCGTTCGAGCTCGGCGACCCGCGCGCCGACCTCGCCCGGGTGATGGTGGCCATGCAGCAGTCGCAGGTCGCCTTCCGCGCCACGGTCGAGGTCCGCAACCGCCTGGTGCAGGCCTACCAGGACGTCATGAACATGCCGATCTGACCGGCGCCCGGCACCGCCCGAGACACCCGACACCACATTCCCGCCACTCCACCCCGCCGCACCGCCCAGGGTTCCTCCGATGAGCGTGATCGCACTCCCCAAAGCCACCGCCAGCCTGCGCGACCTCGGCCGCCTGCAGGACATCCCGGCGGTGCGCCAGCTCGGCCTGTTCGCGCTGGTGGCGGCGACCATCGCGCTCGGCCTGTGGCTGTTCTTCTGGACCCAGAAGCCGGACTTCGTGCCGGTGCAGGCGGGCCTCGACGCCAAGTCCACCGGAGAGGCCTCCGAGCTCCTGCGTGGCGCGCAGATCCCGTTCCGCATCGACCCGTCGAGCGGCGCGCTGGCGGTGCCGCTCGACCAGGTGGGGGCCGCGCGCATGGCGCTCGCCGCCGCCGGCCTGCCGCAGGGCGACGGCGCCGGTTTCGAATCGATCAGCGGCGACCAGGGCTTCGGCACCAGCCAGTTCATCGAGAGCGCGCGCTACCAGCACGCGCAGGAGACCGAACTCGCCCGCACCATCGCCAACCTGCGCCCGGTGCGCGAGGCGCGGGTGCACCTCGCGCTGCCCAAGCCCAGCGCCTTCACCCGCCAGAAGGATCCGGCAAGTGCATCCGTGGTGCTGCAGCTGCGCAGCGGCAGCGTGCTCGAGCAGGGGCAGGTGAACGCGATCGTGCACCTGGTCGCCTCCAGCATCCCGGAACTCTCGCCCGACGCGGTGACCGTGGTCGACCAGTACGGCCGCATGCTCTCCAACCCGGATCCGGACGGCGACGAGGCCATCGGCGCGCGCCAGTTCGAACAGCAGCGCCGGCAGGAGTCGGTGTACGTGCAGCGCATCCAGGAGCTCCTGGAGCCGATGACCGGCCCCGGCCGGGTCAGCGCCAAGGTCAGCGTCGACATGGACTTCGCCCAGACCGAGGAGGCCAGCGAGCGCTACGGGCCGCAGCCGGCGATGGTGCGCAGCGAGCAGGTGTCCGAGTCCGGCGACTTCGGCGACGGTGGCGGCGGTGCCGCCGCGGCCGCGGCGGCGCCGGGCGGGCCCGGCAGCGCCCGCCCCACCCCGGGC
>JAYRUX010000004.1:114928-253744 GCA_041918855.1 Luteimonas sp. | reverse complement strand
CGGCCTCGGCCTCACGCAGGAAGCCAATGATCTGTTCTTCGGAAAAGCGCTTCTTCACGTCCAATCTCCTCGCTTGGGGGAATTGGACTCCAGATCGCCGCGCTACTCAAAATTGGGGGGACGTCGCCCCCGCCCCAGGGATCCACGGGGTGAATCGGGCAAGGGCTTCGCCATTCGTTGGCTAGCGGCTGACGTAATGTCGTGGAATCGCGACCGCCCCTTGGTGCGCGAACAGCGGGGGTAAGTCAACAAACCCTCTCCAGCCTCGAAAACACGATTCCGTCTCCATATTTTCGGTCACGCGCGGCCGAAGGACAGGCGTCTAATTACGGAGTAAGTATATTACTGGGATTGCGCACTCGATCTATTCCAATAGTCCTGTACTTGCTGCACATCTATATCAGTCAAATCATCCCGGCTTACTCACTGGCGTGCAGCTATGAGGCTGCGGTAGGCCGAAACAACTAAGTTCAGAATGTGATGCCCAGCGAGGTGACCGCGTAGCCACCCCCTAACGACCAAGTGACAGAAAGCACAAGCACGTCTGCACTCGCTCTCGACCCCAGGTTGAGCGCGGCTATAGGAGTTAATGCAATGACCCCAAGTGAAACGCCCAGTGGCAGGCGACAGCGCTTCGCAGATCTTGCAACTGCACACCATCTCCGCTACCACTTCTTCCATGACTGGTTGGGCCAGGAACGCTGCTTCGTCGAAGTGGGTTCCGTCAAAAGGATGATCTTCCACCTGACTCGCCTGCGAAACGCGGTCGAGCGAGTGGCGAAAAGCAAAACTGATCCGTGGGTTCAAGGATTTCGCGGCGGCTTTCGCCTCTCTGACGATTCAAAAGAGCTCTGGCGGGCAATTCGGACGACGAACGAGGACTCGCCTGCATATCTCACTGAGGGTCGCCGTCTCAACCCCTGGCTCAAGCTCGGGTTGCACCTCGCCTACAAGTGGGGCCCGCAGTTGTGGCCCTACACCAACGGCGACAACCTCCTGGACGGGTCGCATGCGCCTACGCGGCGCATCTGGTCGCGGCTCGTCCGGATGATCCGACGGATCTGCAATACCAAGCAGTTCCGAGACCGCGTGCGGCGCGAAAGAAGGAACGCGGAAGATCTGTACCAGGACTGTGCGCTCTATGCACTCAGCGTTTTCGCTCTGCATGCCAGGCCGCTGTTCATGCGCGTCGACCTGTACTTCGAGGGGGACGGGAAGCTTCTGTCCGAGTCGGAGGAAGCTCGTCTGGCATTCGACAAGTTCATGCGCGCGCTCGCTTCCGGAGGGATCGTGGCCGATGTTTGGATGTATGTTGCGAAACGCGAAGACGGCCTCGAGCGGCGCATCCACTACCACATCCTGGTTGCAGTGGATGGCGACAAGCACTGGAACGCCTACGAGCTCGGCGAGAGCCTTGGCCGGTTCTGGGTGGACGAGTGCGTCGGGTCGAGCGTCCTGGGCAGCTTCTTCAATGTCTGGGTGCGCAGGAATGAGCTCGAGTACAACTGCATGGGCCACCTGCACTACACTGACGAGTCGATGCTCGAAGGGTTGCGTCGTGCCCTCTGGTACATGTGCAAGCCAGGCGCACATGTTCTGGTACGGGAAGGAATGGGCAAGAATCTGCGCAAAGGGCAATTTGATCGAGAAGCAGCGGTCAAGGTGCGGCGTGGGCGGCCACGCAAGGACGGAGGCGATCTGACCGCAGCCGTACGCATCCTGCTCAACCCGTCGACGCCGACTTACGAGCGCCTCGTGCTCCCGGATCCGGTGTGCGGGCCTGCTAGCCCTCGTGTGGGTGCCGACTTTGTTGGTCCGCAACCCGTCGGCGTCAGCCACGGACTTCAGAGCTGAATCGGCTTATGACCAGCAACGGCGCACTGTTGGTGGTGCGAATGATGGGAACGCTCCTGCCCAAGGCGCTCGGAGACTGCGATGACGCGCGTCGCCTGCTGGCAGACATCGCTGCGCAGGCCGTCACGGCTTGCGTTGCTGTGCCGCCGCGCACCGTCGTATGCGAGCAGTTCCGGCTGTTCCCGCATTTGCTAAAGGATGCGATCCAGCTCGGCACGACGTACGAGGACCTTCATGAGAGGGGCCTGACTGGCGAGGTCATCGACCGAGTTGTAGTTCGCGAAGATGTCCGCTTTCTCAAGTTGGGGAAGAGTGACCTGGAAGAGATGGCCGCAACCGGACGCATCCGCTGCCACTGGTTCAAGGAAGGAGCAATCGCAATGTCCGGCGGCGAGGCTCGTGACGCGCACCCCGCTGTCACCATGCGCTGCCTGCGGCAAGCTAGCTTCGCGGACGATGCGCGTCCGCGTAACCACATTCATTGGCCAGCGATCCGATACGAGAGCGGCTATGAGTTCGAGTTTGGCCCTAGTGACGTTTTCGTCGCAGTAGCGAGCGAAGATCAGCTAGTGCCACTGTCGCGGATGCCGACTGATGACTCGGACCCACACCGTCTGCGAAGTGCCGCACCGGCGGTCTACCAAATCTATGTTGCTGCTCGAACATACGGTGAGAGGCTCGGACTCGTCTACCGAGGGCGTGCTCCTAAGGACGTCGAGCGCTTGCACACGCTGCGTCGCTGCGTGGAGCAAGTCTTGGCCAAGGCAGGTGGACCCTTTGGGAGATTGTCCGCACGAGCAGCTGCTTTTCGCGTCGTCGACCCGTGCCATGTGTGGGACCGAGGCTCTACACCCATTTCGTTCTGCGATGGGATCAGGGCCGTGGCCAATTACCAGGACCGATTCGGCACCGAACGCTTCATGACTGACCCACTAGCCATCATTATCGACCTGGTGGATGAAGTGGGTCGCGAAAGGAACCGGCGTCGGCCAAAGGATGCGCAGTCAGTGCACTGGCCAAACCCGCACAGCGACGTATCGCAGTGGCTGGAGACCAGAGGCTTCCGAGGAGCAGCCTTCATCAGTGAATTGGCCGGGATTATTTTGTGGCAGCCCAAAGACGCTCCTATGAAGAAGAAGCGTACGATCAGCAAGCCACGCCCCACGTCCGACGTGCGTGGCCGTCGCCGACCCTCGTGACTATTGTTGGCGTTCGCGGCTTCTTGATCTATCCGATCGATTAGCTCTGCCCGCAATACGCGGCCCAATCCGCCATCAGCTGCGTGCGCTTTTCGAATAGATCAGACCGGCGATAGGCAGCTTCGGTCTTGTCGGAAAGCGTGTGGGCTAGTGCCTGCTCGGCAATTTCGCGTGGGTGGGAAGTCATGTCTGCTGCCCAGTCGCGGAAGGTGCTTCGAAAGCCGTGCGGCACCACGCCCGGCCGCAGCTCTTTCAGAAGCTTCAGGGCCGCTGCGGTAGTCAGAGTGGCGTTTCTGCCAGCACCGGGAAAGACGTAGAGAGGGTGCAGATGCCTTGCTTCTAGAAGTAGCTTGACAGCTGGGGCGGACAAGGGGACGCGATGCTCCCGGCCCGCCTTCATCCTTTCGCCCGGAATGATCCAGGTCGCGGCGTCCAAGTCGAATTCCTGCCACGTCGCTCCCGCCACCTCGCTGGGTCGTGCCGCCGTCAGGATCTGCAGCTCAAGTGCTTTCGCCGCCATGCTCGCGCGCTGCCGCAACTCGGACATGAAGTGCCCGATCTCCCGATATGGAAGTGCTGCACGGGGTTTGACCTTCTTCAGCTTGGTCGGCTTCGCCAGAAGCTTGTCGAGATGTCCTCGCCACCTGGCAGGATTGTTCGGGTCACGGTAGTTGCGGGCAGCCGCCCAGTCCAGAACCGCCTCGATCCGCTGACGAACGCGAGTGGCTGTCTCGGTCTTCGTGGACCAGATGGGCTCCAACGCACGCAGCACCTCCGTGGTTCCGATATCTCCGACGGGGAGAGGCAGGAGCTCGGCAGCGTACGAGTCCAGCGTCGAACGCCACTGTGCACCGTGCTTGAGGTTCCTCCAACCTGCGCGGTGGGCTTCGATGTAGCGATCGGCGCATTGACCGAACGTGATTACCCGAGCGCGCTCCTGATTCACGACTGCGCGAGCGCTGCGCTTGGCATCGATTGGATCGACGCCGCCTCTCAGCGACAGACGCGCCTCCCGGGCAGCCTGACGGGCCTGTTCCAGCGTGACATCGCGCGCCGGCCCCAGCCCCATGTCGCGGTGCTTTGTGGTGGTCCGGTCGCGATACCGGAAAACCCAGGACCTCGTCCCTGCGGCCGAGACGAAAAAATACAGTCCGTCGCCGTCGCCGTACCTTCCGGGAGTCTTGATGTTCCTGATCTTGACTGCCGTCAGCTTGTTGATCGCGCGAGCCACCGTGTTCCCTCCGCTGTTACCTACATTGGATGTTGGTGCGGGTTGGATGTCAATGTATCCAGTTGGACAAGGTCCTTGAAAACGCCCTAGGAATCGCAGCCGGACTGCGGCATCATTGAATGCAGTCGAACGTGATTGAACGCAGGCTCGGCGGACCCCCTCTCCGCCAGATCGGCGAGCCCCCGCCCTGCGGGGGCTTTGTTTTTTCCGTCAGGCGGCGCTGTCCTGCATCCGCGTGCTTCCACGTCATTCAGGATATCGACGACACCGTGCGCGACCGCGCCGGATCGTGCGATCCTCGAGGGATGCGAGGCCAACCACAGCAGTGCCGGCTCCATGGCCGCCCAGCGGGCACCGGGGGGCGCGTCGCCCGGTCCGACCACCCCTTCCCTGCCCGTGCCCCGCATGCAACCTGACCTGTCGCAACCGCCGAGTCCGCTCCCCGCCGCGAGGAACACGGCCGTGCGCCAGGGACCGGGGCCACGGATGATCGAGTTCGGCCACCTCACTCACGTCGGGCTGCGCCGCGAGCTCAACGAGGACACCTACTACGGCGACAGCGAACTCGGCCTCTGGCTGGTGGCGGATGGCATGGGCGGGCACGAGTACGGCGAGGTGGCCAGCGCACTGGCGCGCGAGGCGATCGTCCGCGAGACGCGCCAGGGCACGCCGCTGGCACAGGCGATCCGCATCGCCGACGAGGAGATCATCCGCGCCTCGAAGCGCCGCCAGGACGCGCTGCCGATGGGCACCACCGTGGTCGCGGCGCGCATCACCGGCAACCGCTTTGAAGTGGCATGGGTCGGCGACTCGCGGGTGTACCTGTGGCGCGACGGCAAACTCGCGCAGCTCTCGCAGGACCACAGCTACGTGCAGGAGCTGATCACCCAGGGCGCGATAAGCGTCGACCAGGCGCGCAGCCACCCGCACCGCAACGTGGTCACGCAGGCGCTGGGGGTCACCGACCCGCAGTCGCTGAACGTCGAGACGATGTCCGGCGAGCTCGCGCCGGGCATGCAGCTGCTGCTGTGCAGCGACGGCCTCACCGAGGAGGTCGACGACGGCGGCATCTCGCGCGTCCTCGCCCATACCGAATGCAGTGCCCAGGAGTGCGTCGATGGCCTCGTCGCCGCGGCGCTCGATGGCGGCGGCTCGGACAACGTCACCGTGGTGCTGGTCCGCAGCCACTGACGGCCGCGGGCGCCACCCGCGCGGGCTGCTACGCGTCCCAGAGGCTGCGCCCGGCGCGGGTGCGGATCGCCTCCACCCGGGCGGCATGCGCCGCGCATTCCTCGTCCGTGGGCTCGACCCGCGGCCGCGGCCCCAGCGCCTCGAGCGCACCCACCGACACCAGGATCCGCGGCTCCGGCCGTGCCGGCGCCGCCAGCCCGAGCTCGCTCTGGCCGGCCGTGAGCGCCAGGTAGGCCTCGGCCAGCAACTGCGCGTCCAGCAGCGCGCCGTGCAGTTGGCGGTGCGAGTTGTCCACCCCGAGCCGGCGGCACAGCGCGTCGAGCGAGTTGCGCTGCCCCGGGAAGCGCTGGCGCGCGAGCTCCAGCGAGTCCTGCACCCGGGCGCGTTCGTGCAGGCGCCCGTACTGCGGCCCGAGCAGCGAGAGTTCGTGGTCCAGGAAGCCGACGTCGAAGGCGGCGTTGTGGATGATCAGCTCGGCGCCGTCGATGAATTCCAGGAAGGCGTCGGCGACCTCGGCGAAGCGTGGCTTGTCGGCGAGGAACTCCAGCGTCAGGCCGGTGACTTCCTGCGCGCCGGGCTCGAACGGGCAGTCCGGGTTGAGGTAGCGCTGGAAGGTGCGGCCGGTCGGACGCCGCTCCATCAGCTCGACGCAGCCAATCTCGACCACGCGGTTGCCCTTCTTCCATTCCAGGCCGGTGGTTTCGGTGTCGAGGACGATCTGGCGCATCGGGTGTCCTGTTGGTTCGGGGTGGGAGCGCTGCGGCTGCGGGCCTAGCGCAGCGCGGCGGTGCCGGCCTTGTGGCGCAGCGCCTCGTCGCGGGCGAGCACGTCGACGCGCTCGTTGTCGGGGTCGCCGTTGTGGCCCTTCACCCAGCGCCATTCGATCGTGTGCCGCTGGGCCGCGGCCTGCAGCCGCTGCCACAGGTCCTGGTTCTTCACCGGCTCGCCGCCCGCGGTGCGCCAGTTCCGGCGCAGCCAGTTCGGCATCCACTCGGTGATGCCCTTGCGGACGTACTGCGAATCGGTCTGCAGCATCACCTTGCAGGGCTCGGTCAACGTCTCCAGGCCCACGATCGCCGCCATCAGCTCCATGCGGTTGTTGGTGGTGAGCGGCTCGCCGCCGACCAGTTCGCGCTCGCGCGCGCCGTGGCGCAGGAGTGCCGCCCAGCCGCCGGGGCCGGGGTTGCCGAGGCAGGCCCCGTCGGTGTGGATCTCGACCGATTTCATCCTGCCGCGAACCCCTGTGGCAGGCGCAGCGGCTGCGGCGCGCGGCGCGGCGTCAGCGGCAGGGTCCGCTTTTCGGACCGGATCAGGTACGCGGCGCGCAGCCCTGGGCCGTCCTGCGGCCGCGGGGCGGGGTCGACGCGCCATTTCGGGCCCAGCCCGCGCGACACCGCGTCCGGCTGCAGGCCCACCCGGCGCAGGCGCCGGCGCCAGGTGAGCGGCTCGGCGGCGTCCAGGCCGGCACCGCGCCAGCGCCAGCGGTACGGCGCCAGCGGGTTCAGCGCGAACAGCCACAGGCGGCCCCCCGGGACGAGGATCCGCGCCGTCTCCTCGAGCAGCGCGTCGCCGCCCGCGCCGGCCGCGACCACGTGCTGCAGCACCACCGTCCCGAAGGTGTCGCTGGGCAGCGGCAGTGGCAACGCGCACGAGACCGGTCCCGACCAGCCCTCGCCATCGGGCGCCAGGGCGAGGCCCCGGTGCTCCGGAACCTGCGTCCGCGCCACGGCGCCCAGCCACAGCCAGGGCTGGCCGGGGCGCTCGTCGAAGGCGTCCGCCACCGTCGCGTCCTCGCTGTCGAGCAGCGCCCGGCCGGGGGCAGTGGCGAACCAGGCATGGGGGGTGCCGGGTTGACCGGTCGGGGAACGGAGGGGCATGGTCGCCATTCTAGACGCCCGGACCCTGCCCGACGATGCTGCCGACGCCCCTGCGCGCGTTCTCGGACAACTACATCTGGACGCTCGCGGACGATCGCCAGCGCATGCTGGTGGTGGACCCCGGCGATGCCGCCCCCGTGCTGGCCGCGTCGCGGGACGGCGTCGAACCCGCCGCCATCATGCTCACCCACCACCACGACGACCACGTCGGCGGGGTACCGGCACTGCTCGACCGGTGGCCCGGTCTCGCGGTCTTCGGGCCGGCGGACGAACGGATTCCGTTCCCGGTGCGGGAGGTCGGCGATGGTGACCGCGTGGAGGTGGCCGGCTGGGGCTTCAATGTGATCGCGGTCGCAGGCCACACCGTGAGCCATGTCGCGTTTCATGGACATGGGCTCTTGTTTTGCGGCGACACCCTCTTCAGTCTCGGCTGCGGCCGGCTGTTCGAGGGCACGCCGGCGCAGATGCTGGCCGCCCTCGACCGCCTGTCGGCACTGCCGCCGGAGACCCTGGTCTGCTGCGGTCACGAGTACACGCTGTCGAATGCCGCGTTCGCGCGGACGGTCGACCCCGGGAACCCGGCGCTCATGCGCCGCTGCGAGGACGTCACCGCCATGCACCAGTCCGGCCGCCCCACCCTGCCTGTCGCCCTGGCCTCCGAACTCGACTGCAACCCGTTCCTGCGCATCGATGCGCCTGCGGTGCGCGCGGCGGTGACCGACCACGCCGGTGCCGACACCGGGCGCGTCGAGCGCTTCGCCGCATTGCGGCGCTGGAAGGACGGCTTCCGCGCATGACCGGCCGGTGGCAGGCGGCGTCGCTGCTCGCGACGCTGACGGTCGGCCTTGGCTTCGCGCCGCCGGCTCGCGCACTGGAGGCCGCGCCGGCGCCAGCGGCGGCCACGGAGGCGACCGCACCGCCCCCCGCGGGCACGGACCTGCCGGTCGGCGCCAGCCGCAGCGGCCGCGAGATCTACCTGCGCTTCCGCGAAGGCCTCGCCGACCCCCACTGCGCGCCCGGGACCAGCGACCGCTGGCGCGGCCACTTCGCCCATATCCCGAAGCAGATGGCGGGCAGCCGCGGCGGCGACGTGCTGCCGCTGTTCGGCTACGTGGTCGATGCGCTGCGCGAGGCGCACCTGCCGACCGAGTTCGCGCTCATCCCGTTCGTGGAAAGCGGCTACCGGCCCGGCGCGCGCAGCCCGGCGGGCCCGGCCGGGCTCTGGCAGTTCATCGCGCTCACCGCGCGCAACCACAGGATCCCGGTGGGACCCGCCTACGACGGCCGCCTCTCGCCGGTGGATTCGACGCGGGCGGCCGTGCGGTACCTGAAGACGCTCCATGGCATGTTCGCGGGCGACTGGCGGCTGGCGGTGATGGCCTACAACGCAGGCGAGTACCGGGTGCTGTCGGCGCTGAAGCGCCACGGGCAGAAGCCCATGGGCGCACGCCCCGAGGAGCTGACCAGCCTTGCCGGCATCACCCAGGCCTACGTACGCAAGCTGCACGCCCTGTCCTGCCTGCTCGCAGAAGCCGACGACGGCGAGGAGTGGATGCGTGCCCTCGATCGCCCGGTGCCGCGGCTGACGGGGGTGGAAGTGGCGACGGCGGCCCGCGACATCGACGCCTGGGCCGAGCGCCGGGGCCAGGACCCGGCAATGATCCGGCGCCTGAACCCCGCGCTGGGGACCGGGCGCATCGACCCGGGCCGACGCATCATCGCGGCGGCGGCCGCCGCGCCGGGAGCCACTGCCGATCCCGGTGCCGCGACCGCCACCGTCGCGGCCGCTTCGCCACCGCCGGCGGTACCCGACGGCGCAGTGGCGGCCGCGCAGGCAGGGGGGCCCGCGGCCCGTGACGTGCCAGCGACCGCAGCCCCGGTGGACGCCGAGCCCATCGTCATCGCCGATGCCAGCGCACCCGCGCCGACGGCGCCGCGCACCCACGTGGTCAGCCGCGGCGAATCGGCGTGGACGATCGCGCGCCGGTACGGCGTGCGCCTGGCCGACCTCCTCGCGCGCAACGGCCTGGACCCGCGCGCGGTGCTGCGCCCGGGGATGTCGCTGGTGATCGACGAGGTGGCCGCCCTGCCCGCGCCCGCCGCCGTGGCCACGGGCGCCGTGGCAAACTAGCCCGCTGTCCACACCGCGAGCGAGACACGCCATGGGTTTCCTGCAAGGCAAGCGCGCCCTCATCACCGGCATCGCCAGCCAGCGATCGATCGCCAACGGCATCGCCGAGGCGATGCACCGCGAAGGCGCCGAACTGGCCTTCACCTACCAGAACGACAAGTTGAAGTCGCGGGTGGAGGAGGTGGCCGGACGCCTCGGCGGCGGCCCGTCGTTCCCGCTGGACGTCGCCGACGACGCCCAGATCGCGGCCCTCTTCGAGCAGCTCGGGCAGCACTGGGACGGCTTCGACATCCTCGTCCACGCGATCGCCTACGCGCCCCGCGAGGCGATCACCGGCGGCTTCCTCGACGGCCTGACGCGCGAGAACTTCGCGATGGCGCAGGACATCTCGGCCTATTCGCTGGCGGCGCTGGCGAAGGCCGCGCGGCCGATGATGCAGGCCCGCAACGGCGCGGTGCTCACCCTCAGCTACCTCGGCGCCGAACGCGCGCTGCAGAGCTACAACGTCATGGGCGTGGCCAAGGCGAGCCTGGAGGCGACGGTGCGCTACCTCGCCTTCAACCTCGGCCCGGAAGGCATCCGCGTCAATGCGATCTCCGCGGGACCGATCAAGACCCTGGCTGCGGCGGGCATCGGCGGCTTCCGCAAGATCCTGGGGCACGTCGAGGCGCACGCGCCGCTGCGGCGCACGGTGACGATCGAGGACGTCGGCAACGTCGCCGCCTTCCTGTGCTCCGACCTCGCCTCGGGCGTGACCGGCGAGGTCACCTACGTCGACTCCGGCTACAACATCGTCGGCATGACCGGCATCGAGGAATAGCCGCAACGGCGTCCGCGGCCGAGGCCGCGGACGTCGCCGCGCGCGGTCAGAGGCGCGCTTCCACCACGGTCACGTTCATCCGCTGGCGCAGTGCCCGCAACAGGGCGTTCGCATCCTCGTTGCCGATGATCCGCGCCAGCTGCTCCGACAGCATCTCCCGGTCCTGGGCCGACGCCGTCGCCGGATCGCCGGGCGTCACGGCGGTGACGGCGAACACCACGTAACCGCCATCGGGCAACGCCACCTTGCCAGCCGACGGCTTGCCCTCTGCCGGCGCGGGCGCCTGGAAGTAGGCCTCCGTCGCCACCGGGTCGGGCGCGGGCGCGCCACGCGGCACGCCCGGAAGGTCCTCGACGGCGACTCCGCGCCCGGCAGCGACTGCCTGCAGCGCCTGGCCCTCGCGCACCGCGACCGCCATCGCTTCCGCGTCCTGCTCCAGCGCCTTGACCGCACGGTCGGCACGGATGGCGGCGATGACGCGCTCGCGCACCTGCGCCAGCGGAATCGCGCGCTCGGGCTGGTGGTCGGTGACGCGGATCAGCACGCTGCGCGTGGGTTCGAGCTCGATGGGATCGCTGACCGTGCGGTCCTCCACCAGCGCTTCGGAAAACGCGGCGCGCTGCACCGCCGGGTGGGCCGCGACGCCGGACCCTTCGCCACGGGCGAACGGACCCGCCTTCTGCACGGCAAGGCCGGCTTCGCGGGCGGCGGGCGCCAGCGACTCCGGATTGCGGTAGACCTGGTCGACGATCCTGCCGATGAGTTCGTTGAAGGCGCGCTCGCGGTCGCTGGTCGCCTGCTCCTGCGCCAACGTCTCGCGCGCCTCCTCGAACGGGATGCCCGACCCCTCCCGGACCTCACGCAACTGGATCACGTGCCAGCCGAAATCCGTCTTCACCGGCCCGCGGACCTCGCCCGGCGCCATGGCGAACAACGCCTCCTCGAAGGGGCCCTCCATCGTGCCCGCCTCGATCCAGCCGAGGTCGCCGCCGGAGGCGCTCGAGCCCTCGTCGTCGGAATGCTCCCGCGCCAGTGCGGCGAAGTCCGCGCCCGGTGCGCGTGCCCGGGCCGCGAGTGCGTTCGCCTCTTTCTCGGACGCCGCCTGCGCGGCGCCGTCGGCACCGTCCTCGACACGCACCAGCAGGTGCGAGGCCAGGCGCTGCGCGGGCTCCACGAAGCGCGACTGTTCCTGTTCGTAGCGGGTGCGCAGCGTGGCCTCGTCGGCGGGCGGCGGCGACGGCAACGTCGATCCGTCCACCTCCACGTATTCGATCGCGACCGACTCCGGCGCCATGTACTCCGCGGCGTTGGCGGCATACCAGTCCTGGATTTCCTTGCCGCTCACGGCCGCCGTGTCGGGCGCGCGCGGCGGGAGCACCGCGATCGAGACGTCGCGCGTCTCGCCGAGCAGGCGCAGCAGGCGCTCGAGCTCGGTCGGGGTGACGAAGGACGAGCCGGTCAGGCGCGTCGGCAGGAAGGACTGCTGCAGGTTCTCGCGCACGACCTGCTCGAACTCGCGCGGCGAGCGCGCCGGCACGCCGGACTGCAGCGCAAGCTGGTACCGCTGCGGGTCGAAGCGGCCATCCACCTGGAACTGCGGCACCGACTGGATTTCCTCGCGCACGCGCGCGTCGCCGATCGCGATGCCGGCGTTGCGTGCCGCCAGCCGCGCGACTGCCTGGTCGACCAGCGTGTCGAGCACGCGCCGCTTGTTGTCGATGCTCTCGAACGCGCGCGCATCGAAGTCCTCGCCCTGCGCCGCGCGCTGCCGCTGGCGTTCCTGCTCGAAGGCGCTGCGGAAGGCCTCGGGGCTGACTTCCTCCGACTGCCACACCGCCTTCCGGACGGGCCAGGCATCGGGGGCGGAGCGCCACCATGACGGCGGTGCCTCCACCCTGGCGGCGTAGTCGGCCGAATTCTGGAACAGGTACTGCTCCATGCCGAAGAACGCGAACGGGATCGCGAGCAGGATCACGATGACGACGGCGATCCAGCCGGAGGTCTTGTCTCGGAGGGCTTGCAGCATGGATTGGCAGCACGAAGGACGTAGCCGCGCAGTTTAGCGCACCGGCGGCGCGGTCGCGGAGGCCATGCGGACACGCAAAAAAGAAGGCGCCCTTGCGGGCGCCTTCCGAGAAAAGTGGCGGAGTGGACGGGACTCGAACCCGCGACCTCCGGCGTGACAGGCCAGCATTCTAACCAACTGAACTACCACTCCGCATTTTCTGCAACCTTGCGAGCGTCCCTGGTGGGTGCTGAGGGTGTCGAACCCCCGACCCTCTCCGTGTAAAGGAGACGCTCTACCGCTGAGCTAAGCACCCGTTGTTGCCAGGATGCCAAGGACCGCTGCGGCTGATCAGTTTACGGCATCCTTCAGCGCCTTGCCAGCCTTGAAGACCGGATTTTTCGAGGCGGCGATGTTGATCTCGTCCCCGGTGCGCGGGTTGCGGCCGGTGCGGGCGGCACGCTCGCGCACGAGGAAGGTACCGAAGCCGACCAGGCTCACGGTCTCCCCCTGCTTCAGCGCCTTGCCCACGGCGGCGACGACCGCGTCGACGGCGCGCGCGGCATCGGCCTTGGACAGGCCGGACTCGTCGGCAACGGCTTGGACCAGATCATTCTTGTTCATGGATTTCAGGACTCCTCTGCGGCCGCGGGGCCGCTGGACAAATGGCCGGTCGCCCCGGCGGAATGCCGCGGGCGTGCCCGGTTCGGAAAAAGGCCGTCACGCGCCGGATCGGGCGCCAGCGGACGCGACGTTATACCAGCGGCATTTTTGCAGCGCAACGATGCCGCGCCCCGCTGCGCCTGTTCGCGCGGCGGGTGCGCGGCATTCTCGCAGTACCGGGAGCCGATGTCAGTGCTTGACGTCGGCCTGCGGCGGTGCCTTGCGCGCCTCGCGTGCGGCTTCCTCGATGCCCTCGGCGACGGCCGCCGGCGTCAGTGGCCGCTCCAGCGCGAGGTCGAGCACCTCGTCGATCCACTTCACCGGCACGATCCTGATCGCCTGCGTCACCGACTTCGGCAGGTCGGCGAGGTCCTTGCGGTTCTCGTCGGGGATGATCACGGTGCGGATGCCGCCGCGCATCGCCGCCAGCAGCTTTTCCTTCAGCCCGCCGATGGCGGTGACCTTTCCGCGCAGGGTGATCTCGCCGGTCATCGCCACGTCGGCCCGCACCGGGATCTTGGTCACCGTCGACACCAGCGACGTCGCCATCGCGATGCCGGCGCTCGGACCGTCCTTCGGCGTCGCGCCGTCGGGCACATGCACGTGGACGTCGAGCTTCTGCAGGAAATCGAGTTCGATGCCGAGCCGTTCCGTGCGTGCGCGTACCACCGACAACGCCGCCGACGCCGATTCCTTCATCACGTCGCCGAGCTGGCCGGTGAGGATCAGCTGGCCCTTGCCCGGCACCAGCGTCGACTCGATCTGCAGCAGGTCGCCGCCGACTTCCGTCCACGCCAGCCCCGTGACCAGCCCGATCTCGTTGTCCTGCTCGGCACGCCCGAAGTCGTAGCGCTGCACGCCCAGGTACTTGTCCAGGTTCTTCGAGGTGACGGTGAGCACGCGCGCCTTCTTCGCCTTCGCCGCCGGCAGGGGCGCACCGGCAAGCGCGATCTCCTTGACCACCTTGCGGCAGATCTTGGCAATCTCGCGCTCGAGGTTGCGCACGCCGGATTCGCGGGTGTAGTAGCGCACGATGTCCTTGATCGCGCTGTCCGCGATCTTCAGCTCCTCGCCCTTCAGGCCGTTGGCCTTCATCTGCTTGGGCACCAGGTAGCGCATCGCGATGTTGATCTTCTCGTCCTCGGTGTAGCCGGGGATGCGGATGACCTCCATGCGGTCGAGCAGCGGGCCGGGGATGTTGAGCGAGTTCGACGTCGCCACGAACATCACTTCGGACAGGTCGAGGTCGACCTCCAGGTAGTGGTCGTTGAAGGCGTTGTTCTGCTCCGGATCCAGCACCTCGAGCAGCGCCGACGAGGGGTCGCCACGGAAGTCCATCGACATCTTGTCGATCTCGTCGAGCATGAACAGCGGGTTCCTGACCCCGGCCTTGTTGAGGTTCTGCACGATGCGGCCCGGCATCGAGCCGACGTAGGTGCGCCGGTGGCCGCGGATCTCGGCCTCGTCGCGCACGCCGCCCAGCGACATGCGCACGAACTTGCGGTTGGTGGCCTTGGCGATCGACTGCCCGAGCGACGTCTTGCCCACGCCCGGCGGTCCGACCAGGCACAGGATCGCGCCCTTCATCTGCTTCACGCGCGTCTGCACCGCGAGGTACTCGAGGATGCGCTCCTTGACCTTTTCGAGGCCGTAGTGGTCGGCGTCGAGGACGTCCTGCGCCGCGCGCAGGTCCTTGCGCACCTTGCTGCGCTTCTTCCACGGCACGCCCAGCACCCAGTCCAGGTAATTGCGCACGACGGCCGCTTCCGCCGACATCGGCGACATCTGCTTGAGCTTGTTGAACTCGTTGCGCGCCTTCGCCTCCACGGCCTTTGGCATGCCGGCTTCCGCGATCCTGCGCGCGATCTCCTCGATGTCGTTCGGCGCATCCTCGATATCGCCGAGCTCCTTCTGGATCGCCTTCATCTGCTCGTTGAGGTAGTACTCGCGCTGCGACTTCTCCATCTGCGACTTGACCCGGCCGCGGATGCGCTTCTCCATCTGCTGCACGTCGATCTCACCGTCGACGAAGCCGACGAGCAGCTCGAGGCGGTCGGCGATCTCGATGGTCTCCAGCAGGCGCTGCTTCTCCGCGAGCCGCACGCCGAGGTGTGCCGAGATGGTGTCGGCCAGGCGTCCCGGCTCGTCGATGCCCGAGAGCGTCTGCAGCAGCTCCGGGGGCAGCTTGCGGTTGGTCTTGACGTACTGCTCGAACAGGCCCATCAGCGAACGCGCGACGGCCTCGACTTCGCGCGGCTCGCGATCGGAGGTGGGCTCGACCTCGACCCCGCGGCCGGCGAGCGTACCGTCCACCTCGCGCACCTCGGTGACGCGCGCGCGCGACACGCCTTCGACCAGCACCTTGATGGTGCCGTCGGGCAGTTTCAGCAGCTGCAGCACGTGCGCAAGCGTCCCGATCTCGTACAGGTCGGCCGCCTCCGGGTCGTCGGTCTCGGCCGACTTCTGCGCCACCAGCAGGATGCGCTTGTCGGCCTCCATGGCGAGGTCCAGCGCGCGGATGGACTTGTCGCGGCCGACGAAGAGCGGGATCACCATGTGCGGGAACACCACGACGTCGCGCAGCGGCAGGACCGGCAGGTCCAGCGTTTCGCGGGCGGTACGTTCGCTCATTGGAACTCCAGGAAGACGTGGGGATGCGGCAACGCGCCGCCTGTCCCGGTTATGGGGCTGGCGCCGCGGCGATGCAAGCGGGAGGGCGTGAAACCGGCATGGCGGCCACGTAAACGGGGGCGGCCCGGCGAGCGCGCGCGGAGGCGTCGTAACGGTGGCCGGGGACGGACCCGACGGCGGAACGGCCGGCCAGGCACCCCGGGGCGCCAGGCGGACGGGCCCGGGGGCCCGTGGTTCAGTCGCCCGACGCGGCCTTGGCGGGCGCGACCGGGGTCTCGTAGATCAGGTAGGGCTCGGACTTGTGCTCGATCACCGACTCGTCCACCACCACCTTGCTGACATTCTCGAGCGACGGCAGGTCGTACATCGTGTCCAGCAGCACCGACTCGACGATGGTGCGCAGGCCGCGGGCGCCGGTCTTGCGCTTCAGCGCCTTGCGCGCGATCGCGGCCAGGGCATCGGGCCGGAACTCCAGGTCCACGCCCTCCATCTCGAACAGCTTGCGGAACTGCTTGCTGATCGCGTTGCGCGGCTCGGTCAGGATCTTGACCAGCGCCGCCTCGTCGAGCTCCTCGAGCGTGGCGACCACCGGCAGGCGGCCCACAAATTCAGGGATCAGGCCGAACTTGATCAGGTCCTCGGGCTCCACGTCCGCCAGCACCTTGCCAATCTCGGTCTTGCGCTCGGCGCTCTTGAGCTTGGCGCCGAAGCCGATGCCGCTGGCGTCGGTCGAGCGCTGCTGGATGATCTTGTCCAGGCCGGCGAACGCGCCACCGACGATGAACAGGATGTTGCGGGTGTCGACCTGCAGGAACTCCTGCTGCGGATGCTTGCGCCCGCCCTGCGGCGGCACGCTGGCGACGGTGCCCTCGATGAGCTTCAGCAGCGCCTGCTGCACGCCCTCGCCCGAAACGTCGCGGGTGATCGACGGGTTCTCGCTCTTTCGCGAGATCTTGTCGATCTCGTCGATGTAGACGATGCCCTGCTGCGCCTTCTCGACGTCGTAGTCGCACTTCTGCAGGAGCTTCTGGATGATGTTCTCGACGTCCTCGCCGACGTAGCCGGCTTCGGTCAGCGTCGTGGCATCGGCCATCGTGAACGGCACGTTGAGCAGCCGCGCCAGCGTCTCGGCCAGCAGCGTCTTGCCGGAGCCGGTGGGGCCGACCAGCAGGATGTTGGACTTCGCCAGTTCGACGTCGTCGTTCTTCTGGCGGCTCTCGATGCGCTTGTAGTGGTTGTACACGGCGACCGCGAGCGTGCGCTTGGCGCGCTGCTGGCCGATCACGTACTGGTCCAGGACCTCGAGGATCTCCTTGGGCTTGGGCAGCGAGCTGCGCGCGGACTGCGCCTTCTCCTCGAGCTCCTCGCGGATGATGTCGTTGCACAGCTCCACGCATTCGTCGCAGATGAACACGCTCGGGCCCGCAATGAGCTTGCGGACCTCGTGCTGGCTCTTCCCGCAGAACGAGCAGTAGAGGATCTTGCTGCTGTCGCCGGTACGGCCCTGTCGGTCTTCGCTCATGCCTCTGCCAATCTGTGCTGCGGGGTGCGGATCGAGAATAGCACCCGCGCCCATCCCGGCAAATCGGGGTGGGCGGCGGGGTCAGCCGGGGTTGTGACGGTGGAACTCAGGACGGCTGGATCGAGTCTTCCGGGCGCCGGACCAGGACTTCGTCGACCAGCCCGTATTCACGCGCGGCCTCGGCGCTCTTGAAGTTGTCGCGCTCGGTGTCGTGGGCGATGGTTTCCAGCGACTGGCCGGTGTGGCGCGCCATGATCTCGTTCAGGCGCTGGCGCAGGGCCAGGATCTCGCGCGCCTGGATGTCGATGTCGGTGGCCTGCCCCTGCGAGCCACCGGAGGGCTGGTGGATCATCACCCGCGAGTTGGGCAGCGCGTAGCGCTTGCCCGGGGCACCGGCCGCCAGCAGCAGCGCGCCCATGCTCGCCGCCTGGCCGATGCAGATGGTGCTGACGTCAGGCTTGATGAACTGCATCGTGTCGTAGATGGACATGCCCGCGGTCACCACGCCACCCGGCGAGTTGATGTAGAGGCTGATGTCCTTCTCCGGGTTCTCGGCTTCCAGGAACAGCATCTGGGCGACGATGACGTTGGCGGTATGGTCGTCCACGCCGCCCACCAGGAAGATCACCCGCTCCTTCAGCAGGCGCGAATAGATGTCGTACGCGCGCTCGCCGCGGCTGGTCTGTTCGACCACCATCGGCACGAGGTTGAGGGCTGTGGTCTGGTGGGTCATCTGGGGATCCATGTGCGCGCTGCCGCGCCGGAGGGCGCGGCCGTCGGGAGTGGGTCGCGTCAGCCCTGGGGGGCGATCGCTTCCTGGAAGGTCATCGGCTTCTCGGTGTGCTGGGCGCGCTCGGCGATCCAGTCGATCACCTGCTCTTCCATCACCCGGTTCTGCAGTCCCGACATAAGCTGGGGATCGTTGCGGTACAAGTCAATGACCTGCTGCGGCTCCTCGTAGGTCGACGCGATGAGGCGCAGGCTCTCCTCCAGGCGCTTGCGGTCCAGGCGCAGCTCGTTGCGCCGCGCGACCTCGCCGACCAGCAGGCCGACCAGCGCACGCTTGCGCGCCGGCTCCATGAACTGGAGGTGGGCGTCGGCCGGCGGCTGCACCTGGCGGCCCTGGCGGCGCGCCTGCTCGGCGACCTGGGCGGCCAGCGAACGGGCCTCGTTCTCGACCAGCTTCGGCGGCAGCTCGACGCCGGAATACGCCGCCACCAGCTGCTCGCCCACTTCGCGCCGCAGGCGGTTCATCAGCGCGCCCTTCAGCTCGCGCTCGAGGTTGGTGCGGATCTCGGTGCGGAACTGCTCCGGCTCGCCGCTCTTGACCCCGAAGCTGCGGATGAACGCCGCGTCGACCTCCGGCAGCACCGGCTCGGACACCTGCTCGGCGCGGAGGTGGACCTCCGCCGTCTTCCCCGCCAGGTCCGGCACCCGCCAGTCCGCCGGGAAGCTCACCGTCACCGTCTTCTCGTCGTCCTTGGCCATGCCGGCCAGGGCCTCCTCGAGCTCGCCGAACATCGCGCCCGACCCGACCACCGTGACACCCTTCTCGGTGCCCTCGGCCGGCACCCGCTGGTCGCCGACCTGGGACCAGGTCTCGACATCCACCGCGTCGCCCGCCTTCGCGCCGCGGGTGACCGCGGTCCACGAACGGCGCTGCAGGCGCAGGTTCTCGATCATCCGGTCGATGTCCTCGTCGGTCACCTCGGCGGTATGGCGCACCACCTGCAGGGCCGCGACGTCGATGTCGCCGAACTCCGGCACCACCTCGAACGTGGCGACGTAGGCCAGCTCGCTGTCGGAGCCCTCGGTGCTCGGCTCGATCCGCGGCGCGCCGGCCAGGCGCAGCGCGTTCTCGCGCACCGCCTCGTCGAAGCCCTCGCGCAGCAGGCCGTCCAGCACCTCGGCCCGGACCTGCTCGCCGTAGCGCTGCTCGATCACGCGCGTGGGCACCTTGCCGGGACGGAAGCCCTTGATGCGCGCCGTGCGCGCCATCTCGCGCAGGCGCCCACCCACCTGGGTCTCCAGGCGCTCGGCCGGGAGGCGGAACGTCATCCGACGCTCGAGGTTACCGACGGATTCGACCGAAACTTGCATACCCACTCCTGCCAGCCGCGGCCCGGCCGCGGAACGATGATGTTGATGGTTCGGACCGGCCGCGCCCCCGGCGGCGGATGCACGCGGGGCCAGTACGGTCGGCGGAACGGGATAGTCTGGCGGATTCGGCGCCCGGCCGCCAGCATCGGGCGCCCACGGCCGGCCCGCGCGCGGCGCGATGGTGCGAAAGGCGGGACTCGAACCCGCACGCCTTGCGGCACTGGCACCTAAAGCCAGGGCGTCTACCAATTCCGCCACTTTCGCATCGCCGCCGGATCATAGGCGTGGCCGGCGCCCCGGGCCAGCGGCCGGCGACAAAAAAGGCGCCCGGTTGCCCGGGCGCCTCGAAGATGGTGGGCCGTCAAGGATTCGAACCTTGGACCTATTGATTAAGAGTCAACTGCTCTACCAGCTGAGCTAACGGCCCCACGTGAAAATGATACCGCACCCGCGTGCCGGACGACAATCGCCGGGCGGCACGCGACGCTGGAAATGGGGTGGAAGACGGGATTTGAACCCGCGACCCCCGGAATCACAATCCGGTGCTCTAACCAACTGAGCTACATCCACCACTGGACACACACACCACGCCCCCGGCGCTGGCGCGCCCGACAGGACTCGAACCTGTAACCGCCGGCTTAGAAGGCCGGTGCTCTATCCGGTTGAGCTACGGGCGCAGGCGCGCATCATAGCTTGCGACGGACGGGGGCCGAATGGTCGGGGTAGAGGGATTCGAACCCCCGACATCCTGCTCCCAAAGCAGGCGCGCTACCAGACTGCGCTATACCCCGCCGTGCCGGCCGGATGGCCGCCCCCCGGAGCGCCGAGGCAGCCGTTCAGGGCCAGGTATTGTCCCGGCGCCCCGGAGCGCTGTCAACGCGCCCCGGACGGCCGGCGCGTGTATCCTCCGCGGATCGCAAGCATTTTCACAGGGGCCACCAATGCGCAGCGGCAATCCAACCCTCAAGGACTCCACCTTCCTCGACCTCGGCAGCGGTGCCGTCGTCTCCCGCGACGCCGGGGCGATGACCCTCAACGGGACCGTCAACAAGACCGGCTTCCTGCTCCTGCTGACCGTGCTCACGGCGGCCTTCGCCTGGGGCCAGGCCTTCACGCCCCAGGGCGAGCTGGCGCCCGGCTTCGGCGTCTACGTCTGGGGCGGCGCCATCGGCGGCTTCATCATCGCCATGGTCACCGTGTTCAAGAAGGCCTGGGCACCGGTCACCGCGCCTCTGTACGCGCTGGTGGAAGGCTTCTTCCTCGGCGCGATCTCGGCCATGTACAACCACATGTACGAAGGCATCGTGCTGCAGGCGGTGATGCTGACCTTCGGCACCCTGTTCGCGCTGCTGTTCGCGTACCGCACCGGGCTCATCAAGGCCACCGAGAACTTCAAGCTCGGCGTGGTCGCGGCCACCGGCGGCGTCGCCCTGGTCTACCTCGCGACCATCGTGCTCGGCTTCTTCGGCATCAACATCCCGATGATCCACGACAACGGCCTGGTCGGGATCGGCTTCAGCCTGGTGGTGATCGTGATCGCGGCGCTGAACCTGGTGCTGGACTTCGACTTCATCGAGACCGGCGTCGAGCAGGGCGCGCCGAAGTACATGGAGTGGTACGGCGCCTTCGGGTTGATGGTCACCCTGGTGTGGCTGTACCTGGAATTCCTGCGCCTGCTGTCGAAGCTGCAATCGCGCTGAGCCGGCGACGCCGGGTCGCGGACGAAGGGCGCTGCGGCGCCCTTCGTCGTTTCAGGACGCAGTGCCGTCGACCGGCGGTGCCGCGGCGACGCGCCGCCTTGGCCACGCGATGACGGCGATCGCCACGAGCGCCAGGAACCAGCAGTAGTAGACGGTGCCGCTGAGCGCCAGCGGCGAAACCGAGGCCAGCGACGACGCCAGCAGGATCTGCGCGCCGTAGGGCAGCAGCCCCTGCGGCACGCAGGCGAAGATGTCGAGCAGGCTGGCCGCGCGCCTGGGCGAAATCGCGTGCCGCGCGGCGATCTCCTTCGCCACGCCACCCCCGACCAGGATCGCCACCGTGTTGTTGGCCGTGAACACATCCGCGGTCGCCGACAGCGCCGCGATGCTGGCCTCGCCGGTGCGCCGCCCACGATGGCCGCGCGCGAGGCGGGCGATCGCGGCCGCCAGCCAGGCAAGGCCGCCGGACGCCTTCATCAGCCCGCCCAGGCCGCCCACCAGCAGCGACAGGAGCAGGATCTCGGTCATGCCCTCGAAGCCCGTCCAGATGTCGCCGGCGAACGCCACGATGTCGTAGCCGGCACCGGACACGGCGCCGGACACGCCGGCGAATACCAGCCCGATCGCCAGCACCACGAGCACGTCCAGCCCGGCAAGCGCCAGCACCAGCACCAGCACGTAGGGGAGCACCAGCCATCCGGACGCGGCGCCCTCGGCCACCACCGGCGCGGGCTCGCCGGCGAACGCGAGCAGGACGATGGTCGCGGCCGCCGCAGGCAACGCGATCCACAGGTTCTCGCGGAACTTGTCGCGCATCCTCGCGCCCTGGGTGCGGGTCGCGGCGATGGTGGTGTCGGAGATGATGGACAGGTTGTCGCCGAACATGGCGCCACCGATCACCGCCCCCACCACCAGTGCCCGGTCCAGCCCCGCGGCGTCGGCCATGCCCAGCGCGATCGGCACCACGGCGGCGATCGTGCCCATGGAGGTGCCGATGGCCAGCGAGATCAATCCGGCCAGCACGAACAGCCCCGGCAGGATCAGCGCCGGCGGCAGTGCCCCGATGCCGATCGCGACCACTGCATCCACCGCGCCGATCGCCCTCGAGACCGCGGCAAAGGCGCCGGCCAGCAGGAAGATCAGGCACATCAGCATGATGTTCGGGTCGCCCATCCCGCGCAGCAGGATCTCGCCCGCCGGCAAGGCGCGCCGCCGGGCGATCCACGCGGCGAGCGCGAGCGCGGGCAGGATCGCCACCGGCGCGCGCAGCTGGTAGAAGCCCATCGCGTCGCCCTGGGCGGTGAACCATAGGCCAGCGCCGAAGAACAGCGCCAGGAACAGCAGCAGCGGCGTCAGCGCCAGGGCGGACGGACGTGGTTCCATCGCTCTATCCGGATTGAAGGATCCCGGATTGTGGGCTGTCGCGACCGGGGTGTCGACGCGCGGCGCGGGATGCCGCCGTTCCAGAAACGAAACGGGCGCCGAAGCGCCCGCCTGCCTCAAGCCCCGCCGCAGCCGCTCACAGGCGGCTGGCGATCGCCCTGGCGAACGTGCGGGTGGTCCCGGTGCCACCGAGATCGGGGGTCAGCGAGTCCTTCGCCTCGAGCGTGGCGATGATCGCCGCACGCAGTGCATCGCCGCGCTCGGCGAGGCCGAGGTGGTCGAGCATCTGCGCCGCGCCCAGCAACAGGGCGCACGGATTGGCGACGCCCTTGCCGGCGATGTCCGGGGCCGAACCGTGCACCGCCTCGAAAATCGCCACCTCGGTGCCGATATTGGCGCCCGGGGCAAGGCCCAGGCCGCCGACGAGCCCGGCGCAGAGGTCGGAGATGATGTCGCCGAACAGGTTGGTGGTCACGATGATGTCGAACTGCTCGGGGCGCATCACCAGCTGCATGCAGGTGTTGTCCACGATCATCTCGTTGCACTCGATCTCGGGATAGCGCGCCGCCACCTCGCGCGCGACCTTGAGGAACAGGCCCGAGGTCGACTTCAGGATGTTGGCCTTGTGCACGACCGTGACCTTCTTCCGGCCCGTCGCGCGTGCCAGCTCGAAGGCATAGACGACGATCCGCTCCGATCCGGCGCGCGTGATCTTCTGCACCAGGGTGGCGGTGGCGCCATCCTCGGTGACCATCTGGCCTTCGCCGATGTAGGCGCCTTCGGTGTTCTCGCGCACGGTGACCAGGTCGACGCCCGTCGGGAAGCGCGACTTGGTGTTCGGGAACGACTTCGCGGGGCGTACGTTGGCGTACAGGTCGAAGCGCTTGCGCAGCTCCACGTTGATCGAGCTGAAGCCCTCGCCGACCGGCGTGGTCAGCGGGCTCTTCAGCGCGACCCGGTTGCGCCGGATCGAATCCATGGTCGCCTGCGGCAGCAGTTCCCCATGGCGCTCCAGCGCCACCAGGCCGGCATCCGCCTCCTCGTAGGTCAGGCCGAGCTGCATCGCGTCGAGCACCTCGAGGGTGGCCTCCATGATTTCGGGGCCGATGCCATCGCCGCGGATGACGGTGATCGTCTGGGGCATAGTGTTGGGGGTCCGTGCAGGCGGGCGCGCGGCTGGACCGGCGCGCCCGGGGTGGATGTCGGGAGCCGCCTATTATGCCGTACCGCGTATTCCCGCGCGGCTTGCCCCTCCGGGTGCGCCGCCGCTTTCAGTCGTGCCCGTGGGCTTCCGGCGCCTCCGCCCCCTGCTCCAGGCGATCGAGGAAGTCGACCGCTCGGCGCAGGTGCGGGATGACGATGCTGCCGCCCACGACCAGCCCGATGGAAAAGGTCTCGAACATCTCGTCGCGGCTCGCGCCGGCGTCGCGGCACTGCGCCACGTGGTAGCTGATGCAGTCGTCGCAGCGCAGCACCAGCGACGCCACCAGCCCCAGCAGCTCCTTGGTCTTCACGTCGAGCGCGCCCGGCTGGTAGGCCTGCGTGTCGAGCGCGAAGAATCGCCTCACCACCTGGTTGGGCTCGGCGAGGATGCGGTCGTTCATCCGCTGGCGGAACGCAGTGAATTCCGCGATGCGGTCCCCGGCGGGATCGCTCATCGGGCTTCTCCCGCCACCAGGGGCTCGAAGCCGCCGGCGCGGTGCAGCGCCATCATGTCGTCGTAGCCGCCGACGTGGGTGTCGCCGACGAAGATCTGCGGCACCGAGGTGCGCCGGGCGAGGCTGACCATGCGCTCGCGTGCCGCCGGGTCGGTGTCGATGCGGACTTCTTTCCACTGCAGGTTGCGGCTCTTCAGGAAGTTCTTGGCGGCGACGCAGTAGCCGCAGACAGCGCTGGTGTACAGGGTGATCTCGGGACGCGCGCTGCCTGCGCCGGATTCGGGGGATGGGGTCTGGTTCAAGGTGGGCTCCGGAAACTTCAGGGATGTGTCGGCGGTCGTAGTGGGGGCGGATGACGGCGATTCCATGCCCCGTTCGGCCGATGTTCGCCGGTGAACGGTTAACCTCGGGTCATGCCGCCGCCCATCGCCGCCCCACGCGTTCCGCCCCGAGGCTCCTGCATGCGCATCGTCCCGACCGCCCTCGCCCTCGCCATCGCGCTCGTCGCCGCCAGCGCGCCCGCGCCGGCGCAGGAGACGCGGCTGCCGGACATCGGATCCTCCGCGGACAGCATGCTCGGGCCCACGCAGCAGCGCGAATACGGACAGATGCTGCTCGCGCAGCTGCGCCACTACGACTACGTCCTCGACGATCCGCTGGTGGACGGCTGGCTGGACGCGCTCGGCACCCGCCTGGCGGCGTACAGCGACCAGCCGGGCCAGGACTTCACCTTCTTCATGCTGAAGGACCGTTCGGTCAACGCCTTTGCGACCCTCGGCGGCTACATCGGCGCCAATGCCGGCCTGGTGCTGACGGCAGGCAGCGAGGACGAGGTGGCCGCGGTGCTCGCGCACGAGGTCGCCCACGTCACCCAGGCGCACGTGCTGCGCGGCGCCGAACGCGCGCAGAAGGACAGCGTGCCGATCCTGCTGGCGATGCTGGGTGCGATCGCGGTGGCGTCGCAGTCGGACGGTAATTCCTCCGACGACGCCGCGATGGCGGCCATGGTGAGCGCGCAGGGCCTGATGGCCCAGCGCCAGATCGACTACACGCGCTCCAACGAGTCCGAAGCCGACCGGCTGGGGATCCGCACCCTGTCGCGCAGCGGCTACGACCCGGACGCGATGGCCGGCATGTTCGAGCGCATGGCGGCACTGTCGCGGACCAACCAGGGCGGCGCGCGCGAGCGGACGCCGGATTACCTGAAGACCCACCCGGTGACCACCACCCGGGTCAGCGAGGCCAAGCAGCGCGCCGAGCAGCTGTCGCGCGAGAGCATCCGCGTCACCACGGCGACCCCGGCCGGCGAAAGGGTGCGGCTGGTCGACCGCACCCTGGCCTCCCTGCCCGACATGGACGACACCGCCAACCCGCTGCTGCCGACGGGCTTCCGCCTGCCGCCGCCGGCGCTGGGCGCCGCCGGCAGCGGCCAGTTCCAGTGGGCACGGGAGCGGCTGCGGGTCCTGAGCGCCAACACGCCGCAGCAGGCGATCACCGAGTACGCGCAGATGGCGCGGTCCACGCCGCTGGACGACGCCCAGCGCTACGGCAATGCCCTCGCGCAGTTCCGGGCCGGCCAGGCGGCGGAGGCGGCGCGCGCGTTCGCGGACCTGCTCGAGTCGCACCCCGGCGACGTCTGGCTGACGCTCGCGCTCGCCCACGCCGAAGACCGCAGCGGCCAGCGGGCGCAGGCGGATGCGCGCCTGGACCGCCTGCTGGAGCGGATGCCGACCCACCGCGCCGCCGCCCTCACCTATGCCGGGATCCTCGGCGAACGCGATACCCCCAAGGCCGGGCGGCGGGCCCAGGCCGTGCTGCGCCCGCTGATGGCGGCCTCCGCGGAGGATCCGGTGTTCCAGCGCACCTTCGCCCGCGCCAGCGAGATCGCCGGCGACGCGGTGCGCGCCGGGGAGGCCTATGCCGAGGCCGCCTTCCTCGGCGGCCGCGCGGAACAGGCCCTGGTCCAGCTGAACACCCTGCTCAAGCGCGACGACCTCGACTACTACGCGCGCGCCCGGATCGATGCCCGGATCGCGGCGATCACGCCCACGGTGCTCGAGCTGCGCCGCCAGGGCATCCGCGACCCGGACCTCCGCCGCCGCTGACGCTGTCACCGCTCTGTCACCAAACCGTCGTCTACTTGCCCGGCCCCCCTCCGCAATGACACGGTAGCCGCGTGCAGTCCATGCAGAAGCGCATCCTGATCGTCGACGACGAACCCGCCATCCGCGACATGGTGGCGTTCGCGCTGCGCAAGGGCGAATACGACCCCGTGCACGCCGGCGACGCCCGCGAGGCGCAGGCGGCCATTGCCGACCGGGTGCCCGACCTGATCCTGCTCGACTGGATGCTGCCCGGCACCAGCGGCCTGGAACTTGCCCGCCGCTGGCGGCGCGAAGCGCTCACCCGCGAGGTCCCGATCATCATGCTGACCGCCCGCGGCGAGGAGAACGACCGCGTCGGCGGGCTCGAAGCCGGCGTCGACGACTACGTGGTCAAGCCGTTCTCCGCGCGCGAGCTGCTGGCGCGGATCCGGGCGGTGATGCGCCGCTCCCGCGACGACGACGAGGACGGCAGCGTCAGCGTCGGCAACCTGCGCATCGACGGCGCGGCCCACCGTGTCTCGGCCGGTGGCGAACCGGTGGCGATCGGTCCCACCGAATACCGCCTGCTGCACTTCTTCATGACCCACGCCGAGCGCGTCTACAGCCGCTCGCAGCTGCTCGACCACGTCTGGGGCGGCAGCGTCTACGTCGAGGAGCGCACCGTGGACGTGCACATCCGCAGGCTGCGCAAGACCCTGGAGCCCGTGGGCCTCGACGGCATGGTGCAGACGGTGCGCGGCGCCGGTTACCGCTTCTCCGCCTCGGTCTAGACTGCGCGGGCATGCCTTCCCGCACCCGCACCGCCTGGCGCCGCACCCTGGCCGGCCTCGGCGCCATCCTCGCCGCCGCGCTGGCGGCGGGGCTGGCGATCGGGCAGCCGTGGCCGGTGCTGGCGATCGTCGCCCTGGGCATGGTGGCCTGGCACCACCTGCGCCTGCGCTCGGTCCTGCTGCGGCTGACGGCGCGCCGGCGCATGCCGCCACCGCGCGGCGACGGGGCCTGGAACGAGCTCGACCGCCTCCTCCACCGCCAGCAGCAGGAGACCCGGGTGCGCAAGCGCCGCCTGGTGCAGATGCTGCGCGCCTATCGCGCCGCCGCCACCGCCCTGCCCGATGCGGTCGTGGTGGTCGAACGCAATACCCAGCGGGTGCAGTGGTTCAACGAGGCTGCCACCACCCTGCTCGGGCTGCGCCACCCCGCCGACCTCGGCGCGGCGCTGGGCGAGCGCCTGCAGCCGCTGCCGATGTCGCGGTGGCTCGCCGGCGGCCGCCACGCCGAGCCGCTGCTCGACGTGGCCTCGCCCGCGGACCCGCATGTCCGCCTGAGCCTGCGCCTGATCCCGTATTCGGAAGACTTGTGGCTGCTGGTGGCGCGCGACGTCAGCAAGCTGATGCGGCTGGAGCAGATGCGCCGCGACTTCGTCGCCAACGTCTCGCACGAGTTGCGCACGCCGCTCACGGTGATCCACGGTTACCTCGACATGTTCGAGGCGGACGATTCCGAGTGGGCGCCGATGCTGGCGGAGATGCAGCGGCAGTCGCAGCGCATGACCCAACTGGTGGAGGACCTGTTGACGCTGTCGCGGCTCGAAGCCCAGGACGCCGTGGCCGACGACCCGGTGTCGATGGCACCGATGCTGTCCACGCTCAAGCGGGAGGCCGAGGCGCTGAGCCAGGGACGCCATGCGGTCGAGGTGGAGGACCTGGCCGGCACCGACCTCGTGGGGTCGACGCGCGAATTGCACAGCGCGTTCTCCAACCTCGTCGCCAACGCGGTGCGCTACACCCCCACCGGGGGCCGCATCTCGGTGCGCTTCGCGCCGGCGGACGACGGCGGCGCGATCCTGGCGGTGGAGGACAGCGGCTACGGCATCCCGGCCGCACACCTGCCGCGCATCACCGAGCGCTTCTACCGGGTCTCGACCAGCCGCTCGCGCGAGTCCGGCGGCACCGGCCTGGGGCTCGCCATCGCCAAGCACGTGCTTCAATTGCACCAGGCACGCCTGGCCATCGAGAGCGAGATCGGTCGCGGCAGCGTGTTCTCCTGCCATTTCGGCAGCGAACGCGTCCGTGCGCGCGACGAAGACCAACCCGGAGGCCAGCGTGTCCAGCAGCAAGCGCGTCAAACCGGCTGAGCCCGGGCCGGCGGCACCGCCGCGTTCGGCCTCGATCGCCACTGCCGACGCGATGCATGCCAGCGCCGAACCGGGACCCGACGAGCCGCTGCGCGACCCGTCGCTGTACTTCAACCGCGAGCTGTCGCAGCTGGACTTCAATTTCCGCGTCCTGGCACAGGCGCAGGACGAGTCGGTGCCGCTGCTGGAACGGCTGCGCTACCTGTGCATCTCCTGCACCAACCTCGACGAGTTCTTCGAGATCCGCGCCGCCACCGTCCGCCACGCGCAGGATTTCGACATGCCGCTGCCATCGGACGGGCTGACCCCGGCCACCGTGCTCAAGCGGATCCACGAACGCACCGCGGAGCTGGTGGCCGCGCAGTACCACTGCTGGGGCAAGGTGCTGCGGCCGGCGCTGCACGAGGCCGGCGTCCGCGTGCTGTCGCGCGACCGCTGGAATGCCCGCCAGACGCGCTGGCTGCGGGCGTACTTCCGCGACGAGATCCTCCCGGTGCTGTCGCCCCTGGGCCTGGACCCGGCGCACCCGTTCCCGAAGATCCTCAACAAGTCCCTCAACATCATCGTGGTGCTGAAGGGCAAGGACGCCTTCGGCCGCAGCGGCCACCTCGCGGTGGTGCGCGCGCCGCGCTCGCTGCCGCGGATCATCCCGCTGCCCGAGCGCATCTCCGGCGGCGAATACGACTTCGTGTTCCTGTCGTCGGTGCTGTCGGTGTTCGTCGACGAGTTGTTCCCGGGAATGGAGGTCAAGGGCGCGTACCAGTTCCGTGTGACGCGAAATTCAGAGCTGATCGTCGACGAGGAGGAGGTGGAGAACCTCGCGATCGCGCTGCGCGACGAGCTGGTGGGCCGCGGCTACCTGCGCGCGATGCGCCTGGAGATCGCAGAGGCGTGCCCGAAGCCGATCGTGCGCATGCTGCTGCAGAACTTCGACCTGCCGGACAACGCGGTCTACCGGATCGACGGGCCGGTGAACCTCAACCGGGTCATCCAGATCTACGACACCGTGCAACGCCCGGACCTGAAGTTCCCCGCGTTCCAGCCGCGGCAGCTGCGCGGCAGCGACGCCATGTTCGAGCGCGTGGCCGAGGGCGACGTGCTGATGCACCACCCGTTCGACGCCTTCACCCCGGTCCTGGAGCTCCTGAAGCAGGCCGCCGAGGATGCGAACGTGCTCGCTATCAAGCAGACGCTCTACCGCGCCGGCAAGGATTCGCCCATCGTCGACCACCTGGTGCAGGCCGCGCGCAATGGCAAGGACGTCACCGTGGTGGTGGAGCTGCGGGCGCGCTTCGACGAGGAAGCCAACCTCGGCCTGGCCGACCGCCTGCAGGATGCCGGCGTGCAGGTCGTGTACGGCGTGGTCGGGTTCAAGACCCACGCCAAGATGCTGCTGATCGTGCGCCGCGAAGGTCGCAAGCTGCGCCGCTACGTCCACCTGGGCACCGGCAACTACCACTCCGGCAATGCGCGCGCCTACACCGACATCGGCCTGATCACCCGCGACCCGGACGTTGGCAGCGACGTGCACCAGCTGTTCCAGCAGTTGTCCGGGCTCGCGCCCCAGATCGCGCTGAAGCGCCTGCTGCAGGCGCCCTTCACCCTGCACGCGGGCGTCCTGGAGCGCATTGCGCGGGAAACGGAGAACGCCAGCGCGGGACGCCCGGCCGCGATCATCGCCAAGATGAACGCCCTCAACGAGCCGCAGGTGATCCGCGCCCTCTATGCGGCCTCGCAGGCAGGCGTGCAGATCGAGCTCATCGTCCGCGGCGCCTGTACCCTGCGCCCGGGCATCCCCGGGATCTCGGAGAACATCCGCGTGCGTTCCATCGTCGGCCGCTTCCTCGAGCACAGCCGGGCCTACTGGTTCGCCAACGACGGCGAGCCGGAGCTGTTCTGCGCCAGCGCCGACTGGCTCGAGCGCAACCTGCTGCGCCGGGTGGAAACCTGCTTCCCGATCCTCGATCCCGAACTCTCGGCGCGGGTCTTCGACGAGGTGCTGGACAACTACCTCGCCGACAACCTCAACGCCTGGGAGCTGCAGGCCGACGGCGCCTACCGCAAGTTCGTGCCGGCCGTGGATGCGGCGACGCATTCCGCGCAGGCCACGCTGCTGGCGAAGCTCTGCCAGTGAGCGCCGTCCCCGCCGCCGCCATGCCGCCACCGCTGCAGGACGGCGAGATGCTGGCCGCGATCGACCTCGGCTCAAACAGCTTCCACATGGTCGTCGCCCGTCACACCCTGGGCCAGCTGCGCATCGTCGACCGCCTGCGCGAGACCGTGCGCCTCGCCGAAGGCCTGGACCATGGCGCGCTGGATGCCGCCGCGCGCCGGCGCGCGATCGACTGCCTGGCACGCTTCGGCCAGCGTATCCGCGACATCCCGCCGCACCGCGTGCGCGCGATCGCCACCAACACCGTGCGCCGCCTGGCCGCGCCGCAGGCCTTCCTGGTGCCGGCGGAAACAGCGCTCGGCCACGCGATCGAGGTGGTGTCGGGCCGCGAGGAGGCGCGGCTGGTGTACCAGGGCGTGGCGCGCGCGCAGCCGCCGAAGCCCGGGCAGCGCCGGCTGGTGATCGACGTCGGCGGTGGTTCCACCGAGTGCATCATCGGCCAGGGGCTCGAGGCCATCGAACGCGAGAGCCTGCAGGTGGGCAGCATCGCCAGCACGCGGCGCTTCTTCGGCGACGGCCGGCTCTCGCGCCGGCGCTGGCGCGACGCCCTGGTCGAGGTGAGCGTGGAGTTCCAGCAATTCGCCGGCCTCTACCGCACCGTCGGCTGGCACGAGGTCCTGGGCTCGTCGGGCACGGTGAAGGCGATCGGCGAGGTGTGCGCCGCGATGAAGCTCACCAAGGGCGCGCTGACCGCCGAGGCGCTGCCGGTCGTGCGCGACCGCCTGCTCGAGGCCACGCACGTCGACGACATCGCATTGCCGGGCCTGTCGTCCGAGCGCCGGCCGATCATCGCCGGCGGCCTGCTCGCGCTGGAGGCCGCCTTCGACGTGCTCGGGCTGCAGCGGATGGCGGTGAGCAAGGCCGCGATGCGCGAGGGCGTGCTCTACGACATGCTCGGTCGTGCGCTCGACGACGACCCGCGCGCGCACTCGGTGGCGGCGCTGATGCGGCGCTACGACATCGACACCGGCCAGGCCGCGCGCGTCGAGGCCAGTGCGCTGGCCGCGTTCGACCAGGTGGCGGTCGCGTGGCAGCTGGGGCCCGACGACCGACAGATGCTCGCCTGGGCGGCGCGCCTGCACGAGATCGGCCTCGCCGTGGCGCACAGCCAGTACCACGTCCACGGCGCCTACCTGATCGAACACTCCGACATCGCCGGCTTCTCGCGCCAGGAGCAGCAGTTCCTCGCCGCGCTGGTCCGGACCCATCGCCGCAAGGTACCGAAATCCGCGTTCGAAGCCCTGCCCGACCGCCTGCTGGCCGCAGTCCGGCGGACGGCCGCCCTGCTGCGGCTGGCGGTGGTGCTGCACCGGGTCCACGAGACCCAGGCGACGCCGCCCATCGAGGCCCGGGCGGAGGGCGACTTGCTGGAGGTCGCACTGCCGCCGCACTGGCTGGACGCGCGGCCGCTGCTGCAGGCGGACCTGGCGAGCGAGCCCGCCGACATCGGCGCGCTCGGGGTCACCCTGCGGATCCGCGGCACCGCCTGAGGACGGCGTGCGTGGGCGGTGGTCAGCCTCCGGCGCGGTTGGAGTAGATCCGGACCTCTGTGCGGCCGTCCGCGGTGGGCACGAACACCATCTGCGTCTGCGACAGGACGTCGCCGCCGGCCGCGGTGATGTAGAACAGGCTCCAGTCCTGGGCATCGCCCATGCGCTCGAACGTGCCGACGATGCGGCAGCTGTTCTTCTTGCAGGCGATGTCGACGTCGTCCGGCTTGAGGCCGGTGCCCGCCATGGCGTCGCTGGAGATCGTGTCGACCAGCGTGTCCTCGGTCCTGGGCCCTCCGGCCGGGTCGGCTGCATCGCTCGCGAACTGCGCCTCGAGCTGGCGCAACTGCCGGTCGCGCTCCGCCGCGGCTTCCTCGGGAGACTTCGACTGCTCCATCGCTCCCAGCCCCCCCTGTGCCACGTCCGCGCGCGCACCTCGGGCACGCGGAGCGCCCGGCAGGCGCGCGCGAGCGCCCGGGGCTGCGCCTCCGGACTCGAGTGCCGCGATGCGCTCGTTCAGCTGGTCGATGGCCGCATCCCCGGCTGCCGGTTGCCGGTCCCACAACAGGTTGGCCGCGAGCGCGGCAACCGCGACAGCGGCGATGATCCAGGGCAGGTAGGTGCGCATGCCCGTGCTGCGTGTGGCCTCGTTCATTTGGCTTCCTCTGCGCCCCGCGGGGCATCTCGTCGGTGGGCGTGCACGCTCGTCGTGCACGCAGCCCCCGATTCTAGTGCCCTACGGTGCCGCCGGGGCCGGCGGTGCGTCGGGTATATTGCCGGGCCTGCATACAGGGGCTTCCGCGATGACCCAGCTCCGCACCGTCTTCCGCCTCGCATGCGCCGGGGCACTGGCGATGATCCTCGCCGCGTGCGCCAGCGGGCCGCCGCGACGCGTGTCAGAGCCCGCCGCCAGCATCCAGCAGCTCACGGTGGGGGCCGATGGCGCGTGGTCGATCCAACTGCGGCTGCAGAACTACAGCAGCGTCCCGATGCGCTTCGACGGCGTCGACCTCGGACTTGCCACCGGCGACGTCGACGCGGGGCGGTTGCTGGCGCAGCCAGGCATCACCGTGGGCCCGGAGTCGGCCGACCTGGTCTCGGTGCGCCTGGCGCCGACCGCAGGCGCCCGCATGCTGGTGGCCGATGCGCTGGCCGGCCGCGGCGGCGTGTCGTATGCGCTGGAGGGCACCATCACCGCCGCCCCGGCCGACCGCGGCGGAAGCCGTCCCTACGACATCGAGCGCCGCAGCGCGCTGAGTCCGGTCCCCGGCCTGGCCGGCGTGCTGCGCTGAACCGCGCACGCTGCCACCCGGACTGCGGCCACATCCATTCGACACCGCGAGGAGCACGCATCCCATGAGTTCCTACAAAGCTCCACTGGACGACATCCGTTTCGCCCTCTACGACGTCCTGGGCGCGGAACAGCTGTTCGCACGCCTCGGCCAGCACGACGCCACCCGCGACATCCTCGACGCCGTGCTCGACGAAGCCGCGCGCCTGTCGGAAACCGTTCTGGCGCCGCTCAACGGCGTCGGCGACGAGGCCGGCTGCACCTTCGACCCCGCCACCGGCGATGTCACCACGCCGCCCGGTTTCAAGGCCGCGTTCGACCAGTACGTGCAGGGTGGCTGGACCGGCCTCACGGCATCGCCGGACATGGGCGGACAGGGCCTGCCGCACACCATGGGCGCGCCGCTCAACGAACTGGTGAATGCCGCGAACCTCGCCTGGGCGAATTTCCCGCTGCTGTCGCACAGTGCGATCGACGCGCTCCGCCAGCACGGCACCGACTGGCAGCGCGAGGCCTTCATGAAGCCCCTGGTCGAGGGCCGCTGGACGGGCACCATGTGCCTCACCGAGCCGCACTGCGGCACCGACCTCGGGCTGCTGCGCACCCGTGCCGAGCCCAGCGACGACGGCAGCCATGCGATCAGCGGCACCAAGATCTTCATCACCGCGGGCGAGCACGACCTCAGCGACAACATCGTCCACCTGGTGCTCGCCAGACTTCCCGACGCACCCGCGGGCGCCAAGGGCATCTCGCTGTTCCTGACGCCCAAGTTCAAGGTGGCGCGCGATGGCAGCGTCGGCGAGCGCAACGCGCTCCGTTGCGGGTCCATCGAGCACAAGATGGGGATCCGCGGCTCCGCGACCTGCGTGATGAACTTCGACGGCGCGCAGGGCTGGCTGGTCGGCCAGCCGCACAAGGGCCTGCAGGCGATGTTCACGATGATGAACGCGGCGCGCCTGGGCGTGGGCCTGCAAGGGCTCGGTCTGTCGGAACGGGCGTTCCAGAATGCGTTGCGCTATTCCCGCGAACGCCTGCAGTCGCGCGCGCTGTCGGGTGCGAAAGCGCCGGAGCGGCCGGCGGATCCGATCATCGTGCACCCCGACGTGCGCCGCATGCTGCTGACGATCAAGTCGCTGGTCGAGGGCAGCCGCCTGCTGGGCCTGCACGCCGCCAGCCTGATCGACGTTGCCGACCACGCCACCGACCCCGCCGAGCGCGAACGGGCGGACGTGCTGGTCAGCTTCCTCACGCCCATCGCCAAGGCCTGCCAGACCGAGTGGGGCGTCGAATGCACCTACCACGCGCTGCAGTGCTTCGGCGGCCACGGCTACATCGTGGAGCACGGCATGGAGCAGCTGGCGCGCGACGCCCGGATCACCACTCTCTACGAAGGCACCACCGGCATCCAGGCGCTCGACCTCATTGGCCGCAAGACCGCCGCCAGCGGCGGGGCCGGGCTGAAGCTGTTCCTGGCCGAGATCGAAGCCTTCTGCGCCGCGAGCGATGGCGACGCCGCCGTCGCCGAGTTCATCGCGCCGCTGCGCGCCAAGGCGGCGGAGTGGGCACGCCTGACCCAGGAGGTCCTCGCGCGCGCGCAGCAGGACCCCGAAGAGCTGGGTGCCGCCAGTTACGACTACCTGTTCTATTCCGGCTACGTCACGCTCGCCTACTGGTGGGCGCGCAGCGTGGCGGCGGCGGCGGGCTCCAGCCGGCCCGACGCGTTCAAGGCGGCCAAGCGCGAGACCGCGCGCTTCTACTTCGCACGCATGCTGCCGCGCACGCTGGCGCACGCCGCGGCGATCGGATCGGGCGCGGCGCCGCTGATGGCGATGGACGCCGAGCGCTTCGACGCCTGAGCTCGTGCGCGCCGCGCCGGTCCGGCGGGGCCTGCACAACGGTCACGGAACCGGTATAACCTGAGACTCCGATGGAGTCCGTCAGCGCGAAGCTTCGCCTGGTCAACCCCGGCAACGACGGGATGGCGCTGCTGTCGGTGCCGCAAGCGTCGGGCCTCGCCCCGCCCCGCCTGGACGCCGTCCGCCTGCTGTCCCTGGACGCGCACGGCCGGGTGCTGAACTGGATGAGCTGGCAGGACGCGACCTGCCTCTACGTCCGCGGGGCGGTGGCATGGACCCTCGGCGAGCCCTGCCTGAGCGTCCATGGCGGGATCTCGCGGGCCAGTGGCGAGCGCAGCGTCATCGCCCTGCACCCGATCGTGGCCGCGCGCGGCCATGCGCGCGCGCGCGCCCTGGACCCGACGCCCGTCCTCACCAACGCCGCGCTGTTCGCGCGCGACGAGCACCTGTGCCTGTACTGCGGCCGCGACTGCAGCCGCCAGCAGCTCACCCGCGACCACGTGATGCCGCTGTCCCAGGGCGGCCGCGACATCTGGGAAAACGTGGTCACGGCGTGCTTCCAGTGCAACTCGCGCAAGGGCGGACGCACGCCGCAACAGGCGTCGATGCCGTTGCTGGCGGTGCCCTACCGTCCGAGCTGGATCGAGCATCTCATCCTGTCCAACCGCAACATCCTCGCCGACCAGATGGCGTTCCTGCGCAGCCAGCTGCCGCGCAGGCGCCGCCGCGGCGCATAGCCGCGGGGCAGTCAGCGACGCAACGGGTCGCATCCTGCCTCGGCACGCGCGTTGACGCGCGCCAGCCGCTCCGCAACACTCGCGCCTGATTCTCACCGGACGCACCCATGTCGCTGACCCTCGGCCTGACCGGAATGGATCCGGCCACCGAAGCCGCGCTCAAGTCGGCCTTCGAGGACGCCAACGCGCGGCTCGATGCGCGGTGGCGGCTGACCCCGGAGGCGGATGCCGACCACGTCGTGGTCGACATGGACAGCATGTATGGCCCGATGAGCTGGCTGCGCCTGCACGCGGCCGGGAAACACGTGATCGGCCTCACCTCCGCGGCGCGCACCCAGACCGACTTCCGCCTGGGCCGGCCGTTCGACAGCGAGCAGGTGGCACGGCTGCTGGTCGATCTCGCGCAACAGGAGGGCGTGGATCTGGGCACGGCCCCGGCGGCGGCCACCGCTGCGACGCCGCCGGCCGCGCCTGCCGCGGCCGCGATCCCGGAGCCCGCGGCGCCGCCTGCGCCAGGTGCGACGGCGCCGCCCCCGGCGGAACCCGCGGCCGCCGCCGCGAGCGCGACGCCCCCCCGGGCCGGGGACGTGCCGGTGCCCGAGGAGGTCGTGGCTGCCGCGCTCGATGTCGGCGTGGTCGCCGCGGACGCGGACCCTGTCGCGCCTGCCGCACCGGCACCGGCGCCAGCCGTGGCCCCGCCGCGCGACCCGGTCCTGGCCGACTGGCTGGTGCCGGGCGCCCTCTCTGGACGGGTGCGCTATCGCCGCGCGACCGGCCCGACCCTGTTCATCGATCCCGGCAACCAGACCTGGCACGGCCCGTCGCCGCTGAAGCCGGTCGCGCCGTACTTCGAGGGCACGGTGCAGGCCACCGATTTCGAACCCCTGGACGATGCCACCTGGGCGCGCGAGAGCGCCGCGGCGGGCGCGGCCCAGCCGCTCACCCGGCTGCGCTGGCTCGGCGGCCTGGTGTCGGGCCGCGGCGCCCTGCTGCCCGGCAACGAGCCCGATGGCCGCTACATGCTCAACAAGTGGCCGCAGACCGAGCGCGAGTACCCGAAGCACTTCCGCATCGCCACCGCGATGATGAAAGGCCCGGCGCGCCTGCCGGAGATCGCCGCCGCCAGCGGCATGCCGGAATCCGACGTGGCGGACTTCATCAACGCCAACCTGGCCACCGGCTACGCCGAGTTCGTGCCGGAGCCGCCGGAGGTCCCGGCGGAGCCGCCGCGCCCCGGCGGGCTGCTGGGACGGCTCCGCAACCGCTGACCCACCGTCCGCGGAGGCCCGCGCCCCCCACTCCTCCCGCCCCCGGGCGGCTTCACGCCGCCGGCCGGGCGCGTGCGACTTACAATGACCGCACCATGATCGATTCCTCGCGCTATCCGCGCCTCTCGCGCATCGACTCGCCCGCGGACCTGCGCCGCTTCGACGAGGCCGAACTCCCCGCCATCGCCGACGAACTCCGTGCGTACCTGATCGAGTCGGTGGGCAGGAGCGGCGGCCACTTCGGTGCCGGGCTCGGCGTGATCGAGCTCACCACCGCCCTGCACTACCTCTACGACACGCCCGACGACCGCATCGTCTGGGACGTGGGCCACCAGACCTATCCGCACAAGATCCTGACCGGGCGCCGCGACGCCATCCACACGGTGAAGCAGAAGGACGGCGTGGCTCCGTTCCCGAAGCGCGAGGAGAGCGAGTACGACACCTTCGGCGTGGGCCATTCCTCCACCTCCATCTCCGCCGCACTCGGCATGGCGATCGCCAACGCGCGCGCCGGCAACCAGCGGCGGGTGGTGGCGGTGATCGGCGACGGCGCGCTCACCGCGGGCATGGCCTACGAGGCACTGAACCACGCCGGGGGCATGTCGCCGGAGCCCGACATCCTGGTGGTGCTCAACGACAACCGCATGTCGATCAGCGAGAACGTCGGCGGCATGACCCGGATGCTCGGCCAGCTCACCGGCAGCCGTACCCTCAATGCGCTGCGCGAGGGTGGCAAGAAGCTCCTGGGCGACAAGAACAACCCGACCGCGAAGTTCGTCCGCCGCTGGGAAGAGCACTGGAAGGGCATGTTCGTGCCCTCGACGCTGTTCGAGGAGATGGGCTTCCACTACACCGGGCCGATCGACGGCCACGACGTGCGCGCGCTGGCCGCGGCGCTGAAGACCCTCAAGACCCTCAAGGGTCCGCAGCTGCTGCACGTGATCACCACCAAGGGCAAGGGCTACGAGCGCGCCGAAGGCGACCAGATCGGCTACCACGCGGTGTCGCCGTTCGACCCGACGCTCGGCATCGTCGCCAAGGCGGGGGCGAAGAAGCCGACCTACACCGACGTGTTCGGCGACTGGATCTGCGACATGGCCGCGGCCGATCCCGGCCTGCTCGGGATCACGCCGGCGATGCGCGAAGGCTCCGGCCTCGTGCGCTTCAGCAAGGAGTACCCCGACCGCTACTTCGACGTCGCGATTGCCGAGCAGCATGCGGTCACGCTTGCCGCCGGCATGGCCTGCGAGGGCGCGAAGCCGGTGGTGGCGATCTACTCCACCTTCCTGCAGCGCGGCTACGACCAGCTGGTGCACGACGTGGCGCTGCAGGAACTCGACGTGCTGTTCGCGATCGACCGCGGCGGCGTGGTCGGGCCCGATGGCGCCACGCACGCCGGCAACCTCGACCTGTCGTTCCTGCGTTGCGTGCCGAACATGGTGGTGATGGCGCCGGCGGACGAGGACGAGTGCCGGCAGATGCTCTCCACCGGGTTCCGACACCCCGGCCCCGCCGCCGTCCGCTATCCGCGCGGCACCGGCCCCGGGGTCGCGGTGCGGCCCACGCTCGACACCCTGCCGATCGGCAAGGCGCAGCTGCGCCGCCGCGGACAGCGGGTGGCTCTGCTCGCCTTCGGGGCGCTGGTGCCCGCCGCCGCGGCCGTGGCCGACGAGCTGGACCTCACGGTCGTCAACATGCGTTTCGTCAAGCCGCTCGACCGTGCGCTGCTGCTGGAGCTCGCCTCCAGCCACGACGGCTTCGTGACCCTCGAGGACAACGTGGTGATGGGCGGCGCGGGCTCGGGCGTGGCCGAGGTACTCGGCGACGCCGGGGTCGTGCTGCCGGTCCTGCACCTTGGACTGCCGGACGTGTTCCAGCACCACGCCAGCCGCGAGGACCTGCTGGGCGAGGCCGGCCTCGACGCCGCCGGGATCCGCGCCTCGGTGCTGGCCCGCTGGCCGCTACTCGCCCGGCCCGCCCTGCCGGGCGCCCGCACCGCCGCCGGCTGACGCCGCGCCAGGCCCCGGCGCGACCGCCGGCGGCACGATGTCGCCGGCCACCGGAGCGTCACCACCGCCCGCGTCGGTGGGCGCTTCGATGACGTAGCCGCGCTCGCGCAGGCGCTCCAGGAAGCCATTCGGCCGCAGCAGGACCTGCAGCGGGACGCTGGCGAAGGTCATGGCGTTCGACGCGAGCGCCTCGTCCACCGCCTGCAGCCATTTCGTGGTCATGAGCACGCGCGCGTCGTGCATGCCGGCGCGCTTGCCGATGGCCGAGCCACTCAGCGCGCTCATGCAGGCGGCGTACTGGTCATGCAGCGGCAACGTCTGCAGCCGCTCCACGTCGCCCACCGCCCAGGCATTGGCGCGCGCGCGCATGGCGTCGATGTCGGTCTCGATGCGCGACAGCGTGCGCGCGAAGCAGTCGGTGTCGGCCAGCGTGGTGTCGGCGAACTCGCGCAGCAGCGCCTTCGCGTCCTGGACCTGGAACTCCACCCGGGTGGACACGCGCGGCACGTCGTGCCGGCGGGCCGCGGACGCGACCACCTTCGAGACGATGTTGCGCTGGTCGAGGCCGGAGCGCTCGATCGCGCCTTCGTACAGCTTCTGCGCGGCGAAGATCGGCCGCCAGGATTCGACGCCGCGGTCGCGGCCCAGGTAGCGCGGTTTCAGCACCGTCCACCGCGCGTACAGCTCCGGGCCCACGGCCTCCTCCAGGCTGCCGCCATCCGGGTTGCGCCGCGCGCGCAGTGCCGAGGGCACGAGCGTCAGGCTGCGCAACACGCCCATGCCGGTGCCGACGTTGAGGTACGGCGGATCGATCACCGCCTGCGAACGCGCGATCACCGACTCGACCGATGCCGAATTCCATTCCATGCGCCGCGGCAGCGGCGACAGCGTGCCGAGCACGTACAGCACGTTGTCGCCCTTGCGCACCTTCCACATCCCGGGGCCGGGCTGGATGCCGGAGACCACCATCGTGTCCATGTCGACGATGGCGCCTGCCGCATCGGCCGGCGCCGCCGGGTCCGGTGCGGGGGCCTGCGCCGGGTCCGCGCCGGGCTCCACCGGCGACGACCCGGCGGCAATCGGTGCCGTGGGCACGTCGACCCGCGGCGCCTGCGCATGCGTGGGCAGCGACGCCGCCAGGACAAGGAGCATCGGCATCAGCAGCACGTGGCGCATCGGGTGTTCCTGTGGGGAGTGGCGCGGGGAGAGTAAGCGCCGCCACCTTAGGAATTCGTTCGGCACCCCGTCGGAACCCTCGCGCCGCCCGCAGCCGTCCTGCCGCGCCGCTGGCGGATGGTTGCCGCGGCCCGGAACGCACGAAGCCCGGCAGTGCCGGGCTTCGGGGATCCACGTTTGGTCGGGGTAGCCGGATTTGAACCGACGACCACTTGTCCCCCAGACAAGTGCGCTACCAGGCTGCGCTATACCCCGGTCGGAGGATTATAGCCGCCGCGCCCGCGGATGTGGGAGCGAGCGCGGCCGGCACCGGCGTCAGCGACGCAGGAGCTGCAGGACCTCTTCGAGCTCCATCCGCACCTGCTTAACGATCTGCACGCTGAGCGCGGATTCCTGCTTCGCGCCCTCGCCTTCCAGGCGCAGGCGTGCACCGCCGATGGTGTAGCCCTGCTCGTAGAGCAGGCCGCGGATCTGGCGCACCATGAGCACGTCATGGCGCTGGTAATAACGGCGGTTGCCGCGGCGCTTGACCGGGTTGAGGCTGGGGAACTCGGTTTCCCAGTAGCGCAGCACGTGCGGCTTGACGTCGCACAGCTCGCTGACCTCGCCGATGGTGAAGTAGCGCTTCGCCGGGATCGGCGGCAGTTCGCGGTTGCTGCCGGGGTCAAGCACGGATTTCACCCGCGTACGCTTCGACGCGTTCCTTGAGCTTCTGGCCCGGGCGGAAGGTGACCACGGTGCGCGCGGAGATCGGGATCTCCTCGCCGGTCTTGGGGTTGCGCCCGGGGCGCTGGTTCTTGCGGCGCAGGTCGAAGTTGCCGAAACCGGAAAGCTTCACCTGGCGGCCGCCCTGCAGGGCCTCGCGCAGGGCATCGAAGAAGGCGTCCACGAACTCCTTGGCCTCGCGCTTGTTGAGGCCGACTTCCTCGTAAAGTCGTTCGGCCATCTCGGCCTTCGTCAGTGCCATCGCCCGCCGCTCCCCTGCCTCATCCCCTGATCCGCGCCGAGAACGCCGACTCGAGAGCGGCGGTGACGTCGGCCACCACGACATCCACGTCGCGGTCGGTCAGGGTGCGTGAATCATCCTGCAGAATCAAGCCCATCGCGAGACTCTTGAAACCGGTTTCTACGCCCTTGCCGGCGTAGCGATCGAACAGCCCCACCTCCCGCAACGCGGGACCTGCCGCCGCGCGGACAGCATCGGCCACGGCGGCCCATTCCACGGCCTCCGGGACGACGAACGCGAGGTCGCGGCGGACCGACGGGAAGCGCGACAGTGGCCGCGCGCGCGGCACCTGGCGCCGCTGCAGGGCCGCCAGGTCGATCTCGAAGGCCACCACGGCGCCGTCGATGCCGAGTTCGCGACACAGGCGCGGGTGGAGTTCTCCGATCCAGCCGACCGGCACGCCGTCGCCGCCCTCGGTCAGGATGTCGGCGGAGCGGCCGGGGTGCCCGTGGGGACGCGTGGACGGCCGGAAGGCGAGCCGGGTGGCGGACAGGGCCGCGAGGCTCTCGAGGTCGCCCTTGAGGTCGTGGAAATCGACGCCGCGGGACTCGACGCCCCATTGCGTGGCCGCGGCGTCGCCACGTGCGACGGCGGCCAGCCGCGGCGTCTCGCGGGGCGCGCCACCGGCACCGTCGGCGAATACCTTGCCGAGCTCGAACAGGCGGACGCGCGCCTGCTGGCGCGCCGCGTTGCGGGCGAGCGCGTCGACCAGCCCCGGCAGCAGGCGCGGCCGCATGACGCCCAGTTCCGCGCTCAGCGGATTCGCCAGCGCCACCGCGTCCGCGGCCAGGCCCCAGCGCGCAGGCAGGCCCGCGTCGACGAAGGCGTAGTTCAGGGCCTCCAGGTAGTCGCGCGCGGCCAGCTGCCGGCGGAGGTCCGCTTCCGGGACCAGGGTATCGGGCACCGGCTGCATGGGTGCGCGTCCGGAGGGCAGGGTCGCCGGGATCCGGTCGTAGCCGTGGATCCGCGCCACCTCCTCGACCAGGTCCTCCTCGATCGCGAGGTCGAAGCGCCGCGCCGGCGGCACCACCCGCCAGCCGTCGACGACCACGTCCACGGCGAGCCCGAGCGCGCGCAGGATGCGCTCGACGTCGGCGTCCGGGATCGCGAGGCCGAGCACCCGCGCCAGTCGTTGCCGGCGGAGGTGGATCGCCTGCGGCGTTGGCAGGTGCGCCGGCAGTTCGGCCTCGGTGACAGGGCCCGGCGTCCCGCCGGCGATGTCGAGGAGCAGGCGCGTCGCCACCTCGATCGCCGTGCGCGGCAGCTCCGGATCGACGCCGCGCTCGAAGCGATGCCCGGCATCGGTGTGCAGGCCGAAGCGGCGGCCGCGGCCGATGATTGCCGCCGGGGCGAAATGCGCTGCCTCGAGGAAGACGTCGCGGGTGGCGTCGGTGACCCGGGCGTCGAACCCGCCCATGAGCCCGGCGAGGCCGACGGGGCGATCGGCATCGGTAACCACCAGCAGGTCGGCGTCGAGGGCCACGTCGCGGCCGTCGAGCAGCCGCAGCGACTCGCCCGCGCGCGCGCGCCGCACCGCGACAGGGCCCTGGAGCCGCGCGCGGTCGTAGGCGTGCATCGGCTGGCCAAGCTCCAGCATCACGTACTGGGTGATGTCGACCAGGAGCGCGACCGGGCGCACGCCGCTCCGGCGCAGGCGCTCGGCGATCCATGCCGGGGTCGGGACCGCGGCATCGACGCCCTCGACCACGCGGCCGACGAAGCGCGGCGCGTCGGCGCCGGACTGCAGGTCGACCACGAGCTGCGCTGCCGACTCCGCCGCCACCGGGTCGGCGGCGTACGGCGCGACGGTGCCGCCGCAGGCCGCGGCGACGTCGTACGCGATGCCGCGCACGCCGAAGCAGTCGGCACGGTTGGGGGTGAGCTTGAGCTCGAAGGTGGCGTCCGGGAGCCCCAGGTAGTCCGCGAGCGCCGTGCCCGCCGGGGCGTCGGCGGGAAGTTCCAGCAGGCCGGAAGCATCGCTGTCGAGCCCGAGTTCCTTCGCCGAGCAGAGCATGCCGCGGGAATCCACGCCGCGGAGCTTCGCCGCGCCGATGTCGAGCGTGCCGATGCGTGCGCCGATGGTCGCCAGCGGCGCCGACAGCCCCGCGCGCGCGTTGGGCGCGCCGCATACGATCTGCAGCATGCCGTGCGCGCCGGCATCCACCTGGCAGACCTGCAGGCGGTCGGCCTGCGGATGCGGCTCCGCCGACACGATGCGCGCGACCACGACGCCGTCCAGGCCCTCGCCCAGGGGCGTCACGTCCTCGACCTCGAGGCCGATCGCGGTCAGCGTGGCCGCGAGCTCGTCGCGGGTGGCGGATACGGGCACGTGCTGCCGGAGCCAGTTCTCGGAGAATTTCATCGGGCGGGCCTCAGGCGAACTGGCGCAGGAAGCGCACGTCGTTGTCGAAGAAGCTGCGCAGGTCGTCGACGCCATGGCGCAGCATCGCGAAGCGCTCCACGCCCATGCCGAAGGCGAACCCGGTGTAGCGCTCGGGATCGATGCCGACGTTGCGCAGCACGTTCGGGTGCACCATGCCGCAGCCCAGCACCTCCAGCCAGCGCGTGCTGCCGTCGGGCTGCTGCCAAGCGATGTCGACTTCGGCCGAGGGCTCGGTGAAGGGGAAATAGCTCGGGCGGAAGCGCATCTCGAAGTCGCGCTCGAAGAACGCGCGCACGAACTCGACCAGCGTCCCCTTGAGGTCGGCGAAGCTCGCATGCTCGTCCACCAGCAGGCCCTCGCACTGGTGGAACATCGGCGTGTGGGTCTGGTCGGAGTCCGACCGGTAGACCTTGCCCAGCGCGATCATCCGCAGCGGCGGCGCGTGTTCCTGCATGTAACGCACCTGCACGCCCGAGGTGTGCGTGCGCAGCAGGCGCGGCACGCCGCTGCCGTCGGGACGAAGGTAGAACGTGTCGTGCATCGCGCGCGCCGGGTGGTGCGGCGGGAAGTTGAGCGCTTCGAAGTTGTGCCAGTCGTCCTCGACTTCCGGGCCGTCGGCCTGGGCGTAGCCCAGGCGGGCGAAGATGTCCGCGATGCGTTCCATGGTGCGGCTGACCGGGTGCAGCCCGCCGCGGGTGGCATCGCGGCCCGGCAGGGTCACGTCGATGGTCTCGGTCGCCAGCCGCGCGTCCAGCCCGGCCGCGTCCAGCGCCGCCCTGCGCTCCGCGAGCGCGGCGCCGAGCGCGTCGCGCGCCCGGTTGATGGCCTCTCCGGCCGCCTTGCGCTGGTCGGCGGGGAGCGTGCCCAGCGCCTTCAGCCGCGCGGTGACCGAACCCGCCTTGCCCAGCAGGCCCACCCGGAGCGCTTCCAGAGCGTCCGGGCTGTCCGCCGCGGCGATGTCCGCCAGAGCCCTGGCGATCGTGGTGTCGATGTCGTCCATCCGTCGTCCCCTCTCCGCGCGCTGCCGCGCTACCCCGCTGGCAGCGCCGGCGCGATTTCCGCCAGCCAGAAACGGACATGGGGAAGGACTTGCGCCCTTCCCCATGCGTGAAGCGTTCCCGCAGCGCGCGCGGCCGTGGCCGCGCGGCGCGGTGGAACCGTTACGCCGCGAGCGCGCCCTTGGCCTTCTCCGCCAGCGCGGCGAAGCCGTTGGCGTCGTGCACGGCGATGTCCGCCAGCACCTTGCGGTCGAGGGTGATGCCAGCCTTCATCAGGCCGTTCATGAAGCGGCTGTAGCTCATGCCGTTGACGCGGGCCGCCGCATTGATGCGGGTGATCCACAGCGAACGGAAATTGCGCTTCTTCTGCTTGCGGCCGATGTAGGCGTACTGCAGCGCCTTCGTGACCGCCTGCTTGGCGACGCGGAAGACCTTGCGGCGGGCGTGGTAGTAGCCCTTGGCCTGCTTCAGGATTTTCTTGTGCCGACGGCGGGCCGTCACGCCACGTTTGACTCGTGCCATTGTTCAGCCCTCCTCAGAGATACGGCAGCATGCGATCGAGGCGACCACTGTCACATGCGGGGATGTGGTTGGTCTGGCGGAGGTTGCGCTTCCGCTTCGTCGCTTTCTTGGTGAGGATGTGGCTGCGGTTGGCGTGGCCTGCCTTGTACTTGCCGGAAGCGGTCTTCCGGAAGCGCTTGGCCGCGCCCCGATGCGTCTTGATCTTGGGCATTGCGTGTCCTTGAGGGTGTTCTTCTACTGGCCCGGGCGGTGGCCTGCGCCACGCTTTCCGTCCTGCCCATGCCGGCTTTGTGGTCTCCGGGGCCGCGTGCGGCGCCGGGACGGGTCCAATGAAACGGTGCAGCACCCGGCGGACCGGGCCGCGCATTATGCAGGGCCCGTGAAACCGTTGCAAATCATTGGTTTCGGGCCGGCCGCAGCCGGGGGAGGAAGAGCTCGCGGCCATGGCCGCTCCCGCGGGAGCAGCGGCAGCCTGGCGCGCCCCCGTGGGAACTGCCATGGCGGCGAGCTCCCGCGGAACCCGTGCCAGCTGCCCTCAGGTCTTCTTCTTCGGCGCGATCATCATCACCATCTGCCGGCCCTCGAGCCGGGGCCGGGACTCGATCACGATGTCCTCGCCCAGGTCGGCCTCGATGCGCTGCGCCATCTCGCGGCCCAGCTCCTGGTGGCTCATCTCGCGGCCGCGGAAGCGGATGTTGACCTTGATCTTGTCGCCCTCTTCCAGGAAGCGGCGCATGTTGCGCAGCTTGATCTGGTAGTCGCCCTCGTCGGTCACCGGGCGGAACTTCATTTCCTTGATCTCGACCTGCTTGGTCTTCTTCTTGGCCAGGTTGGCCTTCTTCTGCAGCTCGAACTTGAACTTGCCGAAGTCCATGATCCGGCAGACCGGCGGATCGGCGTTCGGCTGGATCTCGACCAGGTCCAGGCCTTCGTCTTCGGCCATCTGCAGCGCTTCGTCGCGCGACAGCACGCCGACCATCTCGCCGTCCGAGCCGATGACGCGCACGCGCGGCACGCGGATCTCCTGGTTCTTTCGGTTCTGCTTCTCGGGTGTAGTGATGTGTCGATCTCCGGTGTGACTCGTGCCGGGCGCGTACGACGCCCGGGGCCTCGGCCGCACCCCCCGTCAGGGGTCCGGCGCAACATGGTTCACGCTGTGGCGTGCTCGCCGCGTAGACGGGAAGCGAATTCCGTGACCGACATCGTCCCCAGATCCTCCCCCGCCCGCGTGCGCACGGCGACTGCCCCGTTTTCCTTCTCGCGGTCCCCCACCACGAGCAGGTACGGCACCCGCTGCAGCGTGTGCTCGCGGATCTTATATCCGATTTTCTCGTTCCGCAAATCCGCCTCGACCCGGAAGCCTTGATTTGCAAGGGTTTTCCGGACCCCCTCGACATAATCGCCCTGGGCGTCGGTGATGTTCATCACCACCGCCTGCACCGGGGCCAGCCAGGCCGGGAACTGGCCGGCATGGTGCTCGATCAGGATGCCGATGAAACGCTCCATGGAACCCACGATGGCGCGGTGCAGCATGACCGGCGTCCGCTTCTGGCTGTGCTCGTCGACGTACTCCGCGCCCAGGCGGCCCGGCATCATGAAATCGACCTGCATCGTGCCCAGCTGCCAGGTGCGGCCGATGGCGTCCTTCAGGTGGTACTCGATCTTGGGCCCGTAGAACGCGCCCTCGCCCGGCAGCTCGGTCCATTCCACCCCCGCGGCCCCCAGCGCGGACCGCAGCGCGGCCTCCGCCTTGTCCCAGGTGGCGTCGTCGCCCAGCCGCGCCTCGGGGCGCAGGGCGAGCTTCACCTGGATCTCGGTGAAGCCGAAATCGCCGTAGACCTGCATCGCCTGGGCGTGGAAGGCGGTCACTTCGGATTCGATCTGGGACTCGGTGCAGAACACATGGCCGTCGTCCTGGGTGAAGCCGCGCACGCGCAGGATCCCGTGCAGCGCACCCGAAGGCTCGTTGCGGTGGCAGGCGCCGAACTCGCCGTAGCGGATCGGCAGGTCGCGGTAGCTGTGCAGGCCCTGGTTGAACACCTGCACGTGCCCGGGGCAGTTCATCGGCTTCAGCGCGTAGGTGCGCTTCTCCGACTCGGTGAAGAACATGTTCTCCTTGTAGTTGTCCCAGTGGCCGGACTTCTTCCACAGCTCGACGTCGAGGATCTGCGGGCAGCGCACCTCGCCGTAGCCGCTGGCGCGATAGACGTTGCGCATGTACTGCTCGACCACCTGCCACACCGACCAGCCCTTGGGGTGCCAGAAGACCAGGCCCGGCGCCTCTTCCTGCAGGTGGAACAGGTTCTGCTGCTTCGCGATCCGGCGGTGGTCGCGCTTGTCGGCCTCCTCCATGCGCGTGATGTAGGCGGCGAGCTGCTTTTTGTCCGCCCAGGCCGTGCCGTAGATGCGCTGCAGCTGCTCGTTCTTCGAATCGCCGCGCCAGTAGGCGCCGGAGATGCGCGTGAGCTTGAAGGCCTTGAGGAAGCGCGTGTTCGGCACGTGCGGGCCGCGGCACATGTCGACGTATTCCTGGTGGTGGTACAGGCCCATCTCGGTGATGTCGCCGGCCATGTCCTCGATCAGGCGCAGCTTGTAGTCCTCGCCCCGGGCCCTGAACGTCTCGACGACCTCGGCGCGCGGGGTCATCTTCTTGACCACGTCGTACTCGGTCTCGATCAGCTCGGCCATGCGCGCCTCGATCGCCGCCATGTCGTCGGGCGTGAACGGGCGCTCGCTCCGGATGTCGTAGTAGAAGCCTTCCTCGATCACCGGCCCGATCACCATCTTCGCGTCCGGGAACAACTGCTTGACCGCGTGCCCGACGAGGTGTGCCGCCGAGTGTCGGATGATCTCGAGCCCTTCCTCGTCCTTCGGCGTGATGATCTGCAACGCGGCGTCGTGGTCGACGATGTCGCTGGCGTCGACGAGGCGTCCGTCGACCTTGCCTGCGACCGTGGCCTTGGCCAGGCCGGGGCCGATGGCGCGGGCGACGTCCATGACGCTGACGGGGGCTTCGAACTCGCGGCGGCTGCCGTCGGGGAGGGTGATCGTGATCATGGCTTCGCTGGCTGTGGGTGGCGGGCGGCGCGCGGTGGCGGCGCCGGTACAAAAAAGGCGCCACGAGGGCGCCGGCGGTCGCGGGGCCTTCGCGTGCGTCAGCAGGGGCAGCGGGTAGTCGCCATGTCGCACGCTCGGCCGGCGTTGCCGCGGGCCACCTCGGATCGGGTCCGGCGACGATTCTAGCCGCATTCCCCGCAGCGGATCACCGCCCGCGCGCTTCCGGGGCGGGGGCCCGTGGCATGATGCGGCCCACCTTGGCTTCGGGGAACGGCGATCAAGGGCAAGGCGACATCCCTGGACATCGCGCACCTGGCGGGCGTGTCGCAGCCGACCGTATCGCGGGCGCTGAGCGGCAGCCCGATGGTGAACGAGCACACCCGGCGCCGGATCCTGGCGATCGCCGAGCAGCTCAACTACAAGGTCGACAAGAACGCGTCGAACCTGCGGCGGCAGCACTCGGGCACCCTCGCGCTGCTGTTCTTCGAGGATCCGACCACCGACGAATCGCACATCAACCCCTTCTTCCTGCCGATGCTGGGCTCGATCACGCGCAGCTGCGCCAGGCATGGGCGCGACCTGCTGATCTCGTTCCAGCAGCTGTCCGAGGACTGGCACGCCGACTACGGCGACAGCCACAAGGCCGACGGCCTGATCCTGCTCGGCTACGGCGATTACCTGGCCCAGCAGGGCAAGCTGCGCCAGCTCGTCCTCCAGGGCACGCCCTTCGTGCGCTGGGGCGCGGTGCTGCCGGATGAACCGGGGGTCTCGGTGGGATGCGACAACCTCCACGGCGGCGTCCTCGCGGGGCAGCACCTGGTGGAGTGCGGGCGCCGCCAGGTGGCCTTCCTGGGCGACGCCTCCAGCCACTACCCGGAGTTCTACGACCGGTTCCGCGGCTGCCGCCGGGCGCTCGAGGCGGCGGGCCTGGCCCTGGACCGGTCGCTGCAGTTCGACGCCGAAAGCTCGGAGGACCACGGCCACGCCGCCGCCGAAGCCCTGCTGCACAGTGGACGGCCGTTCGATGCCGTGTTCGCGGCCAGCGACCTGATCGCCATCGGCGCCATGCGCGCGCTCGCCGGCCGCGGCCTGCGCATCCCCGAAGACGTCGCCGTCGTCGGCTTCGACGACATCCCCGCGGCGCGGATCGCGACGCCCGCGCTCACCACCGTGTGCCAGGACACCGTGCACGCGGGCGCCCTGCTGGTCGACAGCCTCGTCCGCCTGGTCGACGGCCAGCAGGTCGACGACTGCGTGATCCCGGTGCGGCTGGTGGCCAGGGGCTCCACCGGCGCCGGGTGATCGCGTCTGCCGACGCCCGTTCCCGATGCTCCCCGCGCGCGCTCAGTCCCCGGCCTGCGGCCCGCCAAGCCTCCCGTCCATCGCCGCACGCAGGCGCCGGCGCGCGTCCGGCAGCAGCACCGGGCCGTCGTGCAGGAAGACCCGCACCCCGTGTGCCGGCACCCGGGCTTCGAAGCGTCCGTCGATGCGCAGCGCGTCACCGGTGAAGGCATCCCGCCACGCGCCCGGCTGCAGGATGTCGCCGGCCGCGACGGTACGCGCCGCGTCGCCCTTGTTCAGCAGCACGAGCGCGACCTGCGCCGTGCCCGCGTGCTGGTACACCCGGTAGAACGCCGCCTCCTCGCCCGCCAGCCGGATGTTCAGCTGCAGGCCGCGCTGCAGCGCAGGCGTCGCCCGGCGCAGCCGCGCGATGCGCTGCAACGCAGCGTGGATCGGGCTCTCAGGCGCCGCGTCCACGCGCGCCTGCCCGTAGTAGTTGCGGTTGCCGGCATGCTCGGCGCGACCGCGCATGAAGCCTGTCTCGGAGCCGTAATAGACCACCGGCATTCCGCGCGCGGTGAAAAGCCAGTGGTGCGCGTCGATGAAGCCCGCGTCGCTCGCGTCCATGCGCGGCATGTCGTGGTTGTCGTAGAACGTCGCGAGCTCGTAGGGGTTGGCGTAGGGCCCCCGCTCCAGGTGCAGCGCCGGCGCCAGGCGCTCGAAGCCTGCGCCCTTGCGCCCGAACACCTCGTCCATCGCCTGCTTCACCGGGAAGTCCAGCACGCTGACCTCGCCGTGCCCGGGCCAGGTGTGGGTGGCGATCGTCCGCGCCTCGTAATCGAAGGCCTCGCCGAACATGAAGAATCCAGGGTGCCGGGCGCGGATGCGGGCGCTGAACGCCTGCCAGAACGCCGGAGGCATCCACGCGATGGTATCGATGCGGAACGCGTCGGCGCCCTGCGCGATCCAGTGCCCGTAGGCGCTGGCGAGGTAGTCGAGCACCGCCGGGTTGGCGGCGTCGAAATCCGACAGCTGCGCAAGGTTGCCGTCGAAGATCGAGCCCGCCTGGGCGTCGACCGGCCCGGTTGCGTTGTAGAACGCGTGCAGCGGGTTCCCGGCGGGATCGAGTGCCGTCGGCGGCAGGTTCTGGTGGTCGGCGACCAGGGTCCCGTCGCGGTCGAACACCTGCCCGAACTTCGGCTGCGGCTCGACCATGCCCCAGGCGGGCGAGCCATGGTTGCCGACGATGTCGAGCACCAGCTTCATGTCGTGCGCGTGCACCGCCGCGGCCAGGCCGGCGAAGTCCAGGCCGGGGCTCGGGAGGTGTTCGTCCAGCCGGTGGAAGTCGACCCCCCAGTAGCCGTGGTAGCCGGTCTTGCCACGGTCGCTGAGGCTGCTGTTGCATCCCGGAGGCTCGCCACCCGTGAACGCCTCGTCCGGGTTGTCGACCACCGGCGTGATCCACACCGCGCCGAAGCCCATGTCGCGGATGTAGCCGAGGTTGTCGGCGAGGCCCCTGAAGTCGCCGCCGAGGTAGCCGATGTTGCCGGCGACGCCGTTGCAGGGCGCCAGCGGGATGTCGAACGTGCGTCGCGCCCCGCCCTGGTCGCGGTGGTCGTTGCCGGGATCGCCGTTGACGAAGCGATCGGTGAGCACGAAGTACACGGCGTTGGCGACGAAGGGTTCGAGCGTGCCGTAATAGGCCTCGGCGGCGACGCCCTCCCCGTCCCCATCGGCGGTGGCGGCGCGGTGCGCGCAGCCCGACAGCGCGGCGGCGAGCAGCGCCGTTGCAAGCAGCCTGGTGATCATGCGGCACTCCCGATGGCGTGGACCCGTGGTTCGCGTACCCGCAGCACGCACAGCCCGGCGACGACCAGGCTGATGCCGCCCACCGCCAGCGCCTGCAGCGGCTCGCCGCCCAGGAAGGTCCGGAGCAGGAAGCCAAGGATGCTGGCGGCGACCAGCTGCGGGATGACGATGAAGAAATTGAAGATGCCCATGTACACGCCCATCTTGCCGGCCGGCAGGCTGTCGGACAGCAGGGCGTAGGGCAGCGACAGGATCGATGCCCAGGCGATGCCGACGCCGGCCATCGACAGCAACAGCCACTGCGGGTCGCGGATCAGCGTCATCGACAGCAGGCCCGCGCCGCCCAGGCACAGGTTGACCAGGTGGCTCAGGCGCAGGCCCATCCGCCGCACCATCCACGGGATCGCGATCGCGGCCAGCGCGGCGAAGCCGTTGTATGCGGCGAACAGCACGCCGACCCAGTTGGCGCCGTCGTTGTACGCGGCCGAGGCGGGATCGCTGCTCCCGAAATGCACGGCGGTCACCGCGGCCGTGGTGTAGATCCACATCGCGAACAGCGCGAACCAGGAGAAGAACTGCACCACCGCCAGCCGGCGCATGGTGTCGGGCATCGCGTGCAGGTCGCGGGCGATGGTGGCGAACATTCCCCCGCGGCGCGCGCTCCGGGCCAGCAGCTGCGCCACGCCGTACGCCGCGATGCCGCCGGCGAGCACGTACAGCTGGCGGTCGAGTGCGAACGCGGCGATCGCCACCGCGCCTGCGATCCCGGCCAGCAGCCAGGCCGCGCCCACGCCCGCCGGCGGCAGCTCGCCCCGCGCGGCGCGCGCCGCGTCCGCCTCGGGCGGATGGGCGTCGTCGAACGAAGCCAGCACCTCCGGCGGGTATTCGCGCGTGCGCAGGACCGTCCAGCCGATGGCCAGGAACAGCACCGCGCCACCGAGGTAGAACGCATAGCGCACCGTGTCGGGCACCTCGCCCGGGCCGGCGGTGTTGCCGACGCCGGCTTTCGCGAGCAGCCACGGCAGCATGCTGGCGACCACCGACCCGACGCCGATGAAGAAGCTCTGCATGGCATACCCGGCCGGCCGCTGCCTCGGCGCCAGCTGGTCGCCGACGAAGGCGCGGAACGGTTCCATAGAGACGTTGATCGAGGCGTCGAGGATCCACAGCGTGCCCGCGGCGATCCACAGTGCCGGCGAGTTCGGCATCACCAGCAGGGCCGCGGTCGCGAACAGCGCGCCCCACAGGAAGTAGGGACGGCGCCGGCCCATGCGCGTCCAGGTACGGTCCGAGAAGTAACCCACCACCGGCTGCACCAGCAGGCCGGTCAGCGGCGCCGCGATCCATAGCATCGGGATGTCGTCGACCTCGGCCCCCAGGGTCTGGAAGATCCGGCTGACGTTGGCGTTCTGAAGCGCGAAGCCGAACTGGATGCCGAGGAATCCGAAGCACATGTTCCAGATCTGCCAGAACGACAGCTGCGGTTTTGCGGCCATGCGGTGCGGTCCCCGGTTCTGTCGCGGGCGCGGCGCGCACGCGGACGGCCCGCCGCATCGACGGGCGCAGCCATGGTAGCCACGTGTGCGGCGCACCATCGCCTGCATACGTATTCACTCCCGCTGGGGCCGGCGTCGCCCGCGGGGGGGGCCGCGTCTGGGGAATCGTGTCGCCCGCCCGCGCACCGGGCGCGCCGCGACGATCGGGGACAGGGATGGCGAAGGCACGCTGGTGGCGCGGCGCGGTGATCTACCAGATCTACCCGCGCAGCTTCATGGACACCAACGGCGACGGCGTCGGCGACCTTCCCGGGATCATCGAGCGCCTCGACCATGTCGCCAGCCTGGGCGTCGAGGCGATCTGGATCTCGCCGTTCTTCCGCTCGCCGATGGCGGACTTCGGCTACGACATCGCCGACTACCGCGACGTCGACCCGCTGTTCGGCACCCTCGACGACTTCGACCGCCTGCTCGAAAAGGCGCATGCGCTCGGCGTCCGGGTGATGATCGACCAGGTGCTGAGCCACACCTCCATCGAGCACGCCTGGTTCCAGGAGAGCCGCTCCAGCCGCGACAATCCCAAGGCCGACTGGTACGTGTGGGCGGACGCGAAGCCGGACGGATCGCCACCGAACAACTGGCTCTCGATCTTCGGCGGCGTGGCCTGGAAGTGGGAGCCGCGGCGCGGGCAGTACTTCCTGCACAACTTCCTGGACGTGCAGCCGGACCTCAATTTCCACAACCCCGAGGTGCAGGCGGCGACGCTGGACAACGTGCGCTTCTGGCTCGACCGCGGCGTCGACGGCCTGCGCCTGGACGCGATCAACTTCTGCTTCCACGACCGGCAACTGCGCGACAACCCGCCCAAGCCGCCGGAGCTGCGGGTCGGGCGCGGTTTCAGCCCCGACAATCCGTATGCCTTCCAGTACCACCACCACAACAACACGCAGCCGCAGAACCTCGTCTTCCTGGAGGACCTGCGCCGGCTGCTCGACAGGTATCCCGATGCGGTGACGCTGGGCGAGATCTCGTCCGAGGACTCGCTGGCGACGATGGCGGAATACGTCGACCGCCGCCGGCTGCACATGGGCTACAGCTTCGAGCTCCTCACCGACGACCACAGTGCCGCGTACCTGCGCCAGACGATCCAGCGCGTCGAGGACACGATGCAGGACGGCTGGCCGTGCTGGGCGATCTCCAACCACGATGTCGAGCGCGCGGTCTCCCGCTGGGGGGGCGCGGACGCCAGCGATGCGTACGCGAAGATGCTGGTGGCACTGGTGTGCTCGCTGCGCGGCTCGGTGTGCCTGTACCAGGGCGAGGAACTCGGCCTGGCGGAAGCGGAGGTGCCGTTCGAGGCGCTGCGCGATCCTTACGGCATCACGTTCTGGCCGAACTTCAAGGGCCGCGACGGCTGCCGCACGCCGATGCCGTGGACCTCCGCCGCCGACGGCGGCTTCAGCACCGGCACGCCCTGGCTGCCGATCCCGGATGCGCATCGCGCGCGTTCGGTCGAAGGCCAGGAACGATTGGCCGGCTCCGTGCTCGCGACAAGCCGCCGGCTGCTGCACTGGCGCCGATCACAGCCGGCGCTGGTGTCGGGGGATTTCCTGATGCTGGACACGCCCGAACCGGTGCTGGCCTTCGAACGGCGTTGCGAAGGCCAGGCGATGCTGGTCGCCTTCAACCTCGGCCCCGGCGAACAGGCGGTCACGCTGCCGCCGGGGGTGTCGGTGCGCGCGCCCGACCTCGGGCACGGACTGCAGTCGGGTGAGGTCGATGGCGGCATCCTGCGCCTGCCGGGGCATGGCGTGTTCTACGCCAGCATCGACTGAACGGGTGCGCCCGGTCGAACGCGGAACTCAGGCGGGTTCGCGCTGGCCGCGGCTCGCGGCGATGTAGGCGTCATGGGTGGGCATCGCCTCGACGCAGTTGCCGATCACGTCGCGGATGCCGCCGACGAAGGCTTCGACCTTCTCCAGCGGCTGCAGGTCGACCAGGGGGTGGTAGCCACGCGGCTCGATGCGCTGGCCGTGCATCACCTGCAGCCAGCTCGCCTCGGCGAACATCTCGTTGCCTTCACGGAAGACGCGGCCGTTGGCGCGGAACAGGTCCATGCGCCGTTGCAGCGACCCGGGCACGTCCATCGTCCTGCAGTGGTTCCAGAACGGCGTGTCGTCGCGCTCGGTCGCCTTGTAATGGAGGATCAGGAAGTCGCGGATGCGGTCGAACTCGACGTCGGAGTGGGCATTGAATTCCTCGGTGTCGGCCTGGTCCAGCCCGGCGTGCGGGAAGAACGCCACCAGGCGCGCGATCGCCGACTGGATGAGGTGGATGCTCGTCGACTCCAGCGGCTCCATGAAGCCGCTGGACAGCCCGATGGCCACGCAGTTGCGGTCCCAGAACCGGCGGCGCTTGCCGGCGGTGAAGCGCAGGGTGCGCGGCTCCGCCAGCGGCGCGGCGTCGAGGTTCGCGAGCACCGTCGCCGTGGCTTCGTCCTCGCTCGTGAACGCGCTGCTGAAGACGTAGCCGTTCCCCGTGCGGTGCTGCAGCGGGATCCGCCATTGCCAGCCGGCCGCCCGCGCGGTGCATCGGGTGTACGGGAGGATGGGCCGCGTCGCCTCGCTCGGCACCGCCACCGCCCGGTCGCATGGCAGGAGGTGGCTCCAGTCCTCGTAGCCCGCGTGCAATGCCTGTTCGATCAGCAGCCCGCGGAAACCGGAACAGTCGACGAAGAGGTCGCCGGCGACATCGAGCCCGCCGTCCAGGCGCACCGACTCGATGTGGCCGTCCTCGGCGCGCAGGCGGGTGTCCACCACCCTGCCCTCGATGCGCTCGACGCCGCGCGCCTCCGCGTAGCGCCGCAGGTAGGCCGCGTAGAGGCTGGCATCGAAGTGGTAGGCATAGGCGATGTCCGCCAGCGGCGAGTTCGGCCGGTCGGTCGCGGCACGCATGAACTTCGCGGGCGCGCACGCCGCGGTGTTGATCGAGTAGTCGGACAGGGGGCCGGCGCGACCAGCCTGGTGCAGCTTGAGCCAGTAGTGGTGGAACGGCACCAGGCCGAGGTCGTGGCCGATCCTGCCGAAGCCGTGGAGGTAGGCATCGCCGATGCGGCCCCAGTCGACGAATTCGATGCCCAGCTTGAACGTGCCCCGGGTCTCGCGGAGGAAGTCGTCCTCGTCGAGGTCCAGCGCCTTGTTGTACAGCTTGATCATCGGGATCGTGGCTTCACCGACGCCGACGGTACCGATCTCCTCCGACTCCACCAGGCGGATGCGGTAGCCGCCGCCCAGGATGCGCGCCAGCGCCGCCGCCGCCATCCACCCGGCCGTGCCCCCTCCGACGATGACGATGTCCCGGATCGGCTGCTGGCCCATGTCGTGTCCGTGCTCGCTGTGCCGCCGGCGCGGAGCGCGCGGGACCGGTGGCAGCGAGCATAGAAGATCGCCCGCCTGCAGGCCATGCGACGCGCGTTGCGCGGCCGGCGCTAGGGCGGCGCGAACCGCTGCAGGGCCGCCGGATCGACGCCGACGCGACGGCAGGCGCGCTGCGCCACGCCGTCGGCCAGCGCCGTACGGAACATCGGGGCGATCGACGCCAGGGCGCGGGAGGCGGCCCTGTCAGCCAGCCGCTGCAGCGGCGGACGCGCCAGCATCGCCAGCGCCCACTCCGGAAGCAGGGCCGCACCCGCGCCAAGGAAGAGGCTGCGCGACGCGCCCGCCGCGGGAACCGGCAGCCGGATGCGCGAGAGCACCTCGAGGACCTCGCGCGACCGCGCGTCGCAGCGCAACTCGCCACGCACCGATGCGAAGTACCCGCGCACCTCGGCGACCGACCGCGGCACGTCGCGCGCCCCCAGCGCCTCGGCGACACGACGCGCCTCGTCGTAGTAGCGGTCGCCCACTCCGGCCGGGAGATCGTCGCGGCAATAGCGGCGGTACCCCTGCAGGAACCCGTGCGCTTCGGTCACGTGGACCCACGTCAGAAGCGCCGGATCGCTGGCCGCATAGGCACGGCCGTCACCGGTGCTGCCGCGGATGCGGCCGTGGATCGCCGCCACCCGCGCAATCAGCCGCCGCGCCTCGGCCTCGCCCGCGTAGGTCGTGCCGGCGACGAAGTTGGTGGTGCGTCGCAGCCGGCCGACCAGGTCCTCGCGGAAGTTGGAGTGGTCCCAGACGCCGGCCAGCGCCATCGGGTGCAGGGCCTGCAGCATCAACGCGGAGAGTCCGCCGGCGAGCATCCCGGGGAAGTCGGAATGGATGCGCCAGGTGACGCTGTCCGGGCCGAAGAGTCCGTGGTCGCCTTGCGGCGTGTCGTAGTCGATGCCGCTGTGCCCGCGCGGGAACGCACTCAGTACCCAGTGGCGGATGCGGCCGGTGGCAAGGGAGCGGGCGCGGGAGACGACGGGCATGGCCCGATCGTAGCCGGCGCTCCGCCGTCGCGGCGTGCGCGCGGGCGGCGACACGGGGCCGGCGGCCGGACGTTCGCGGCCGCCATGAATACGTATGCAGCCGGGATTGTGCGGCCATGGCCGCGACTACTATTGCCCCACATCGCGGGGCCCCTGGCCCGAACGCGGGACACGAGCCTCGCATCGCACGCATGCGGCGGACGCAACGGATCGCCCTCGGGAGGGGAACATGTCGCAACCCAAGCGTAATTCGCTCAGCGTGGCGCTCGCCGCCGCGCTCGCACTGTCGGCACCCCTGGCGCAGGCCCAGGACGCGCCTGCTCCCACCGGGACCGCGGCCACCGACCTGGACGCGGTCGTGGTCACCGGCATCCGCCGCGGCATCGAGGCGTCCATCGACACCAAGCAGGCCGAGGATACGATCGTCGAGGCGATTTCCGCCGAGGACATCGGCAAGCTGCCCGACACCTCGATCGCGGACTCCATTGCCCGCCTTCCGGGCCTCACCGCGCAGCGCTTCGGCGGCCGGCCGCAGGAGATCAACATCCGCGGCTTCGCCGGCGATTTCGCCACCACGCTGCTCAACGGCCGCGAACAGGTGAGCCTGGGCAACAACCGCGGCGTCGAGTTCGACCAGTACCCGTCGGAACTGATGAGCCAGGTTGTCGTGCACAAGACCGCCGACGCCGCCCTCGTGGGCCAGGGCCTCTCCGGAACGGTGAACCTGAAGACGGTCCGCCCGCTGTCGTTCGCCGAACGCGTGTTCGCCGTCAACGTACGCGGCGACATGAACAAGGTCGAGGACGAGAAGGAATACGGCAAGCGCTTCAGCGTTTCCTACATCGACCAGTTCCTGGACGACACCGTCGGCCTGTCCCTGGGGTATGCGCGCCTGGACAATCCGGGTCAGAGCCACAGGTTCAATTCCTGGGGCTACGACGGAACCACCAACGTTCTCAATGGCGCCGACATCTTCGCGATCGACGCCGACAACCAGCGCGACGGCTTTTCCGGAACGCTGGAATGGAAGCCGGCCGACGGCTTCACCAGCGCGCTCGATCTCTTCTACTCGACGTTCGACCGCGAGGAGCACCGGAACGGCGTGCAGTTCGGGCTCGTCGACCAGACGGTCCTTGCCACCGCAGCAAATGGTGCCGTCACCCAGGGCACTGCAACCCCGTCGCCGCTGGTGCTGCGCAACGACTTCAACGCGTCCTACGACGACCTGTTCTCGCTGGGTTGGTCCAATGAGCTTCAGATCGGCGAGGCCTGGACGCTGCGCTCCGACGTCAGCACCTCGTCGGGCACGCGCAACGAGACCATCCTCGAGACCTACGGCGTCGGCGTGGCCGGCGCCCCGCTCACCTACACCTACAACTCCGACGGCTACTTCGACTTCGACTTCGGCAACGACTTCGCCAACCTCGCCGACTTCGCGCTCATGGATCCGGGCGGCTGGGGCGGTGATCGCGCCCAGGCGGGCTACTGGAAGGAATTCGAGATCAAGGACCGGATCAACGCGCTGCGCCTGGACGCGGAGCGCAGCTTCGACAGCGGCTTCGTGCGGTCGCTGGAGTTCGGCGCCAACATGACCACGCGCAGCAAGAGCCGCGCGTCGACCGAAACCATGCTGTGCATCACCCCGGCCTGCGTGGACAACGTGCCGGGCGTGATCCCACCGGAGTACGCGAGCGAGATCGCTCTGGGCTTCGCCGGCCTCGATTCGTTCCTGTCGCTCGACCCGCACGCACTGCTCGACAACGTCTACGTCCGCAACCAGAAGCTCCACCCCGACATCGCCAACAAGAACTGGGAGATCAACGAGGACGTCTACACCTACTACGTGCAGGCGAACATCGACGCAGATCTCGGCCCGGTGCCGGTGAGCGGCAATGTCGGCGTGCAGGCGGTGCACGCGCAGCAGGATTCCAGGGGCTATGCCACCAGCCTCGGCAACGACGGCGGCGAGCCGCTCTCGGGCGATGCGTCCTACACCCACTACCTGCCCAGCATGAACCTGTCGTTCCGCTTCCCGGCCGACCAGGTGCTGCGCGTCGCGGCCGGCAAGCAGATGATGCGGCCGCGCATGGACGAGATGCGCGCGAGCAGCAACATCACCTACAACGGGACGCGCGAGAGCCCCAACGGCGTCGACGGCACCTTCGAGCGCAGCAGCGGCAACCCGCTGCTGGAGCCCACCGAAGCCAATGCCTACGACCTGTCCTACGAGAAGTACTTCGGCGGCAACCGCGGCTACGTCAGCGTGGCGTACTTCTACAAGGACCTGAAGACCTACATCTACGACGGCGACGTGCCCTTCGACATCCGTGATACGCCGGTGCCGATCGACGAGTTCCCGCCAGGCCTCGACCCCATCGGCTGGTCGCGGCAGCCGATCAACGGCGAAGGCGGAACGATCGAGGGCCTCGAGCTCGCGATCTCGATCCCGTTCGACCTGTTGTGGGCGCCGCTGGAGGGCTTCGGCATCCAGGGCCACTACTCGGACACCACGAGCGAAATCCAGCCCGAGGGACCGGGGAATCCGCAGCCGCTGCCGGGCCTGTCCAAGTACGTCTCCAACGCCACGATCTACTACGAGCGCTACGGCTTCTCCGCCAGGGCGAGCCGGCGCACCCGGTCCCGCTTTGTGGGCGAAGTCCAGGGCTTCGGCGGCGACCGCACCCTCAACCAGTTCGACGGCGAGGCGGTGGTGGACGCGCAGGTCGGCTACACCTTCCAGTCCGGGCCGCTGCAGGACCTGTCGATCATGCTGCAGGTGAACAACATCACCGACGAGCCGTTCCGGCGCATCAACAACTTCAGCGAGCAGCCGGCCGAGTTCACCGAATACGGGCGCACGTACCTCCTCGGCGTCAACTACCGCTTCTGAGCGGTCGCGCCCGCCGTTCCGGCGGCGGGCGCAGGCATCCCGAACCACGCAGCCATCCCGGCGGCGGCGCTACCATGCCGGCCCCCCGGAACCGGACCGACGCCATGGCCCGACCGCGCATCGCGCTGCTGATCCTCGACATGGTCAACCCGTTCGATTTCCCGGGCGGGGGCCGGCTGCGCGCGCGCACCGCCCGCATCGTGCCGCGCCTGCTGGCGCTGAAGGCCCGCATCCGCGAAACGGGAGGCGCCTGCCTCTACGTGAACGACAATTTCGGCCGCTGGCAGTCGGAGTTCAGCGAACTTCAGGCGCACGTGCAAGCCACCGCGGGCGCCGACATCGCCGGCCGCATCGCCCCGGACCGCGAGGACCGCTCGGTCCTCAAGCCCAGGCACTCGGGCTTCTTCCAGACGCCGCTGGAGCTGCTGCTGGAACAGGACCGCATCGACACGGTGGTGGTGGCGGGGATCGCCACCGACTCCTGCGTGCTCGCCACTGCCCTCGACGCGCACATGCGCGACCTGCACTGCCTGGTGCCGTCCGACTGCACCGAGGCCATGACCGACGCGCGCAAGGCGGCGGCGCTGACGGTCCTGCGTGGCGCACGCATCGACACCCGCGCCTCGCGCAGCATCGACCTGGACTGACCGGCAGGGTCGTGCCGACCCGGCATGGCCCGCCTGGTCATGCCTCGGCCCACACTCCCGACGCCCTCGAAGACGCGAACGGCACCGCCACCGGCGCCTGCCCCGGGTCTTCGCGGGCGGGGCCGCGTCCGGGCCGTGAAGGGTCCGTCAGCCCCCGGCGCGGGCGCGATGCGGGCTCGTCACGGCTTTCGACGGATCGTCCGGGTCCATTGCCACCCAAGGGACCACAATGATGAACAGCAAGCTCCCTCTCGCCGCACTGCTCACCGTCGCGCTCGGCGCCTGCACCGGCACCGGCACGATGTCGACTGGCGCCCGTACCGGCACGGACGGCTCCCAGCCGAGCGGCATCCTGGGCACCGGGCCGGCCGCCCTCAACGACGACACCGCGGTCACCACGGATGCGGATGGCAACCCCGTCAACAGGGGTTCCGACATGACGCGGACCTCGGGCAACGAGGCCGCCGGCGCCAGCGCGACCGGCGATGGCTTCGTGCTGGGCATGGTCTCGGCGGTCAATGAACATGAGATCGCCGCCTCGCGCCAGGCGCGCGGCAAGAACGTGACCGGCCAGGTCCTGGCCTACGCCCAGCAGATGGAGCAGGAGCATTCGGCGAACCAGGCGAAGGGTGCCTCCCTGGGCAGGCCGGAGCCGTCGAGCCAGATGCAGGCGCTGAAGTCGAAGAAGGCGTCCGAGCGCCAGGCACTGGACCAGAAGACCGGCAAGGACTACGAAGCGGCGTACATGGCCGCCATGGTCAAGGACCATCGCGAGGCACTGGCGATGATCGACTCCCAGTTGCTGCCGAAGGCGTCGACCGCGGCCGTGCGCGAACACCTGACCATGACGCGCCGCAGCGTGGCGATGCACCTGGAGCACGCCGAGCGCCTCGTCGCGGACATGCGCTGATGCAGGCGTCGGCGCCCGCCGTGCGACCGCCGGGCGCCTGCACTGCGACAGCCGCATGGCCGCGGGCGACGCCTGATCTTCCGCTCCACGGGACACGTGGCGCGGCAGGCGACCACGTCACGGTCACCGCGCCTGTCGCATCCTGACCACAGGGCATGCGCCCGCGGCGATCGATGCCGATGGCGCCGTCCCCCGGCGACCGCCCCGACACGCCGGGAGCGCCTGCAGGCGACCGCGGCCAGCCATCCACAGCATGGCCCCAACAGGAGGAACCCCCATGAACACCACCCAGGACGACATGAACAGGCCCGCGGGCACCGGCGGCCAGCAGGCCGGCGGCACCGACGGCGGCCAGGCGCGCGAGGAGGCCGCACGCCTCGCGCAGCAGGCGAAGGAGGAAGGCAAGGCCCGCGTGGAGGAGTACCGCGGCACCGCGGCCGACAAGGTCGACAGGCTTGCGCAAAGCGTGAAGGCAGCCGCGAGCGAACTCGAGGACGACGACATCGGCCACCTGTCCCGGCACATCAACGACCTCGCCGGCGGCATGACGCGCCTCTCCCAGGGCCTGCGCGAAAAGAGCGCCGACGAACTGATCCGGGACGTCAACCGGCTCGCACGCAACAACCCCGCCCTCTTCGTCACCGGCGGCGTCGCGCTCGGCTTCGCGCTCACCCGGCTGCTGCGCGTCTCCGCGCAGGCGGGCGGGCATCGGCACGACCATGACCAGGCGGACGATGGCGACCCCGGGAGCTGGTCGCAGGGCGCGGCCACCGGCAGCGGCGACCCGTTCGGCGGCAGTGCGCCGGGGCTTGGCGCCACCGGCGCTGGCACAGGCGCAGCCAGTGCATCCGGCGGCCGTTCGCCGCTCGCGTCCGCGCCGCCCCAGCCTTCGGGCGGAACCGCCGCATCATCGACGTCCAGTGCCGGGACCAGCGGGTCCGGTGCCGGCAGCGCGTCGGCCGTGCGTCCCTCGTCGAGCCAGGGCGGCTCCCCCACCCAGGCCCCCGGCAGCGGGGGACCGGCAACGGACCCCCTCGGCAGTCGCAGCAGCGGCGCCGGTGGCGCAGACCCGTTCGTCGCAGGCAGTGCGGTCGGCACCTCGACGCCCCAGGGCGACAGCCTCGGCGGCTCCGGCGGCTTTTCCGCGGGGTCCGGCGGTGGCTACGGTTCCGGGAGAACCTACGGCTCGGCCAACACGGACTCGACGACCGGGGGCGGCAGCCCACCCACCGGCACACCGGGCACCCACGGCCCGTCGTCGGGCTCGTCCGGCGCACCCGCCGGTGCCACCGGCGACGACATCCCGAAGTCCAGCGGCTCCCCCGCGTTCGACGGCAGCCGCGACGACCGCAATGACACCAGCAAAGGGAGGACGCCATGAGCACTCCGTACGATCGTGATCCGGTCGCGACACCCGGGCAGGATGACCAGAGCGTGGGCGGCCTGCTGAGGCAGCTGATGCGCGAGGTGCCGCAACTCGTCACCAAGGAGCTCGCGCTGCTGAAGGCGGAGACCCGCGAGAACGTCCACGCCGCCAAGGCCGGCGTGGCCGCGGTGTCCACCGGTGGCGCCGTGATGCTGGCGGGGCTGGTGATCCTGTTGCTTGCCGCCGTGTACGCGCTTGGCAACGTCGTCGAGCCGTGGCTCGCCGCGCTCATCGTCGGCATCGTCGCGATGCTCGTCGGCTACATGATGGTGAAGGCGGGGAGCAAGAAGTTCGACGCAACCGCCATGCGCCCCGACCACACATTGAATTCGCTGCAGAAAGACAAGGCGGCCATCAGCAGGAGGACCCCATGAACGATACACGCAGCACCATCGACGCCGAAGCGCGCAAGGACCCGGCACGGCTGGAGCGCGAGATCGACCAGCAGCGCGACCACATCGGCGGACTCATCGAGGCGCTGGAAAGCAGGGTGTCCCCGCACGAGGTCTTCGACCGGGTCATGGCCTATGGCAAGGACAATGGCGGCGAGATCGCGCGCAACTTCGGTGCCGTCGTCAAGACCAACCCCGTGCCGGCATTGCTCGCGGCGACGGGGCTGCTGTGGCTGTATTCCAGTCGCAACCAGCCGCCGCCGCAGAACCCCGCTCTTCGCAGCCGGTTCGGCGCCTATCGCGCGTCGTCCTCCGGCAGCAGTGCCCATGACAGTGCCTACGACGGCGCCTATGGCGGCGACCCGTCGGCGGGCATGGACCGCGGTGGGCAGGACCACGGCCGGCACCTGGGTGAAGGCCTGAAGGAGCGTGCCTGGCACATGCGCGAGGGCGCCTCGCACCTGCGGGAGAGCGCCAGCGGGAAGTGGCGCGACACCACCCACCGCCTCGGCGAGGGCATGCACCACGCGCGCGACAGCGTGCAGCACCGGGCCATGGCCGCGCGCGGCGGGTTCGAGCACATGCTCGAGGACAACCCGATGGCCGCGGGTGCGATCGCGGTGGCGGTCGGGGCCCTCCTCGGCGCCGCCTTGCCCACCAGCGAGCCCGAGCGCCGGATGCTCGGGCCGGTGGGCGGGAAGCTCTCCGGCAAGGCACGCGAAGTGGCGGACGCCGCGCGCGAGAAGGGCCGCGAAGGCCTGGATGCCGTGCGGGAAATGGGCGAGCCCTCGCAGGCTTCGTCCACAAAAGGCGATAGCGGGAGCACCCTCGGCGGCGGCACCTCCGCCTGATGATCGCGCAGGGGAAGCGGCCGGCAACACCGGCCGCTTTTCCGTGCGCGTCCATCAACGACGCGCGAAGCGGTCCACCCACTCGATGTAGCGGTCCATCCATCCCTGCAGGAAGCCGCGGCTGTCCGGCCCGATGTTGCCGTCATCGTCAAACAGGCCGTCCTTGGCCTGGATGTAGGCCTCCGGCTGGCCCAGGGTCGGGACGTCCAGGTAGGCGAGCACATGACGCAGGTGCGCCTGCGCGAGTGCGGTGCCGATGGCCCCGATCGACACCCCGAGGATGCCCGCCGGCTTGCCTGCCCACGCGCTCTGTCCATAGGGGCGTGATGCGTGGTCGATCGCGTTCTTCAGTACGCCGGGGATCGACCGGTTGTACTCCGGGGTCACGAACAACAGCCCGTCGCAACCTGCGATGTCCGCCTTGAGCCGCTTGACCGTAGCGGCCTGGTCGTCGTCGTCGTCCTGGTCGTAGAGCGGCAGGTCCGCGATCTCCAGCTCCTGGAACGCCACCGCTTCGGGCGCGAGCCGCGTCATCGCATGCGCGAGCCTGCGGTTGAACGACTCGCGGCGCAGGCTGCCGATGACGAGTCCGATCTTGCGCTGTGCCATGTGCTGGTCCTCCGGGTCGAGTGGAGGCTCACGCTACATCCCGCCTCCGTCCCGGTCCGTGAACGCGATGTCGCCGCGCGCGCGCCCTCCGCGCGGGCCGCGTGATGCCGCCTCGACGCGTCTTCGCACGGACTTGCCACCGGCGTTGCGATCCTCCGCTGCCAGCGGGCGCGCCGCCCGCGCATGGCCAAGAGGATCCGAGATGCTGGCAACGAGCTACCGCCGCCCCTACAAGGTCCGCGCCGAGCAGGTGCCGGACCCGCTGATCGAACACCCCAACGACGCCATCGTCCGCGTCACCCGTTCGTGCATCTGCGGGTCGGACCTGCACCTCTACCACGGCCTGGTGCCCGATACGCGCGTCGGTTCCATCTTCGGCCACGAATTCACCGGCATCGTCGAGGAGGTAGGCTCCTCGGTGCAGAACCTCAAGGTTGGCGACCACGTCATCGTGCCGTTCAACATCGCCTGCGGCAGCTGCTTCTTCTGCGAGCGCGAACTCTACGGCAACTGCCACAACGTCAATCCGGAAGCCAGCGCGATGGGCGGGATCTTCGGCTATTCGCACACCGCCGGCGGCTTCGACGGCGGCCAGGCGGAATACGTCCGCGTGCCGTTCGCCGACGTCGGCCCCACCATCATCCCGCAGGGCATGCACATCGAGGATGCGGTACTGCTCACCGACGTCGTGCCCACCGGCTACCAGGCCGCCGAGATGGGTGACATCAAGGAGAACGACACCGTGGTGGTGTTCGGTGCCGGACCGATCGGCATCATCGCCGCGCGCTGCGCCTGGCTGATGGGCGCCGGCCGGGTGATCGTCGTCGACCACGTCGACTACCGCCTCGAGTTCGTGCAGCGCTATGCGCAGTGCGAGGTGGTGAACTTCCGGGAAGTGAAGGACATGGCGGTGCACATCAAGCGCATGACCGACTGGCGCGGCGCCGACGTGTGCATCGACGCCGTCGGCTGCGAGGCCGAAGGCAACTTCTCGCAGCGGCTGACCGGTGTTCGCATGAAGCTGCAGGCGGGCGCCGCGACCGCCCTGCACTGGGCGATCAACTCCGCGCGCAAGGGTGGCAACGTGTCCATCGTCGGCGTCTACGGCCCGACATTCAACGCGGTGCCGATCGGCAACGCGCTCAACAAGGGGCTCACGCTGCGCATGAACCAGGCGAGCGTCAAACGCCACCTGCCACGGCTGATCGAGCACATCCAGGCGGGTCGGCTGAACCCCCGCGAGCTCATCACCCATCGCGTCCCGCTGGAGCACGTGGACGAGGCGTACCACATCTTCTCCGCCAAGGAAGACGAGTGCATCAAGACCGTGCTGCTGCCTCCGCGGACGGACGGTGTCCTGGAGGTTCCCTATCCCAGGGTCTCCGACGCCGGCCATGACGGCCACACCCACGCCGACACGCACAGCCACAGCCACTAGGAGCGACGATGAACCAGCCATTCGACCCGCGCACGCACGTCCCGGGCTGGGGCGCGGACCTCGACCGCCGCAACCGGCCGGCCGTGCCGATGGAACGTACGCCGCCGCGCCTCGAGAACGTCCACTGGGACGAGCCCGAGCAACAGCCGCAACGCGTCGAGATCCTGCAGTCCATCGAGCGCCCACCCGGCCTGCCGCCCGTGTTCGGCACCAGCGTGCCGCCATCGGGCCTCAGTGGGAGCCTCCGCCGGGCCGCCTTCGGCTACAGCGAGAACGACCTGCGCCATTGGCTGATGCTGCTCGGCGCCGACCGCATCAATGTCATCGAAGGTCTCGCCGATGATGTCCGCCGCTCCCGGCACGCCAGCACCCTGGGATGGGCGGCGGCCATCGGCGCGGTTACCCTGCTCGCGGTGCGGCAGGCGCGCCGCCGCCGCGGCTGAGGCCGACGCGGGCTAGGCGCGGGGTGCGCCCTTGTGGCGCACCACCCGCCACAGGTAGAGCACCAGCACGACGCCCAGCACCACGTTGGTGACCGGGCCGATGTATTCGCCCACGCGCTCGAAATTGCGGCCGAGCGCGTACCCGGCATAGACCAGCAACGCCGTCCATGCCAGCGAGCCGGCCGTGGTGAAGGCGATGAAGCGCGCCATCGGCATGCGGTGGATGCCGGCGGGTATGGAGATCAGCGACCGCAGCCCCGGGATCAGCCGGCACACGAAGACCGCCCAGCCACCGTGCCGGCCGAACCATGCACCGGCGCGCTCCACGTCCTGTCGGGACAGCGTGAGCCAGCGCCCGTGGCGGTCGGCGAAGGCCTTGAGCCGCTCCTCGCCGAGCTTCGCGCCGAACCAGTACAGCAGCAGCGCGCCGGCGACGGAGCCGACCGTGCCGGCGAGGATCACCGCCACCATGCCCATGCGCTCCTGTGACACCAGATAACCGGCCAACGGCATGATCAGCTCCGACGGGATCGGCGGGAACACCGTTTCCAGCAGGGTGAGGAAGAGCACGCCCCAGGGACCCATGGCGACGATGATGTTGGTGACCCAGTTGCCCATGGCAGTGCCTCGCGGCGGAAACGCCTGATTCTCCGGCACCCGCGTCAATGCAGCGTGGCCCTGGGGCGATCGGCCACGACAGCCTTGACACCTGCCGGTGGCGGAGCCACCGCGTCCGCCGCGTCCGCCCCTTGCAGATGACGCCACCGCCGGCGATGCAGGATCGCTGCCGCATCACGTCGAGACGGCGCACGCGCGTGCACGCCGGAGGCACGCGACGCGGCGTAGCGTGATCGCTCCGCGGCGACGCGAGAACGAGGTAGCGCGATGGCGCCCGCAACCAGAGTGGTGGTGATCGGTGCCTCGCTCGGCGGCGTGGAAGCGCTGCAGTCGATCGCGGCCGGGCTGCCGGCCGATTTCGCGGCACCTATCGTGGTGGCCATGCACATCGGCGCGCGGCCGAGCCTGATGCCGCGGCTCCTCGCGGGCCGGGGCGCGCTCCCCGTGCACGCGGCCGGGCACGGCCAGACGCTGCAGGCAGGCCACGTCTACATCGCACCCGCGGACCACCACGTGCTGGTGGACGGGCCGCTGCTGCGCCTGAGCCAGGGGCCGAAGGAACACCATGCCCGTCCCGCCGTGGACCCCCTGTTCCGGTCCGCTGCGCTCAGCCGCGGCACCGCCGTCATCGGCGTGGTGCTGACCGGCATGCTCGACGACGGCACGGCCGGGCTGCAGGCGGTGAAGGCCGCGGGGGGCATCGCCGTGGTCCAGGATCCGGACGACGCGGTCGCGCCGGGCATGCCGCGCAGCGCGCTGCGCCACGTCGCCGTCGACCACTGCCGTCCGCTGGCCGCGATCCCGCGCCTGCTGGCGCGGCTGGCCGCCGAGCCGGCGCCGGCCGATCCGGGGGCACGCCTTGCGCGCGAACGACGCGAACTGGACCTCTTTCTTTCGAAGGGCAACGCCATGGAGCACCTGCGCGATATCGCCCACCCGTCTCCGTACGTCTGCCCCGACTGCAACGGCGGCCTCTGGAAACTCGACGGGACGACGCCGGCGCGATACCGCTGCCATACGGGTCACGGGTTCACCCTGCGCAGCCTCCTGCACGCGCAGGCGGAGGCCTCGGACGGGGCACTGTGGAGCGCTTTGCGGGCATTGCAGGAGAAGCGGATGCTGCTGGAGGAACTGGCGGCCGATGCCGACACCGAGGATCCCGATGCCACGCCCTCCCGCCTGCACGGCGACGCGACCCAGCTCGCGCGCCAGGTGGACCTGCTGCGCGAACTCCTCGAGCACGTGCCGACACCACCGGAGTGACCTCGCGTGGCGCGGTCACGTGGCCTTTGCCGCCCCGCGTGGAGACTGCGCGTACTCCATGCCCCGGCACGACATGAGCGCATCCCCCGGCACCCGCTGGCGCGACGGCGTCGCGCGCTTCCTCCGCGACTCGATCATCGACGCCGACGACCACATCGACGCCGCGCGCCGCCGGCTGCACGCCCGGCTCGGCCTGCAGCGGCCGCGGCACATCGCCGCCTACCGTGGCTACGACGACGGACGCACGGTCGAACTCCGCGGCCGCGTGCTTGCCGAGCGCCCGCGCGGTGGCCCCGGCGAGCACAACGACTGGTGGGACAACCTTCTCGACACCTACCGCCGCTTCGAGAGCGACGAGGTCCCGGGCGTGCCACTGCGCGTCCGCTTCCGCGATGCCGAGACGGAGGTGGTCAGCGACCAGGAGGGCTATTACCACGCGCAGCTGTCGCCGGGCGCGCCGCCGTCGGACCTGCCGTGGGACAACGCGTCGGTGTCGCTCGGCGACGGTACCCTGATGACCGCGCAGCCGGTCCTGCAGGCCTCGGCCGGCGCCAGGCTCGGGATCATCTCCGACATCGACGACACGGTCCTGCACAGCAGCATCACCGACTGGAAGACCGCCGCCCAGCTGACGTTCCTGCACAACGCGCGCACCCGCAAGCCGCTGCGCGGGGTCGCCGCCCTGTACGCGGCGCTGCAATCCGGACCGGACGGCCGCGCCCACAATCCCGTGTTCTACGTCTCGAGCTCGCCGTGGAACCTGTACGACCTGCTCGACGACTTCCTCGAGCTCAACGCCATCCCCGCCGGCCCGATCTTCCTGCGCGACCTCGGGCTCGACGCCGGCAAGTTCATCAAGACCACAGGGCACGGCCACAAGCTCGAGCGCGCGCGCGAGCTGATCCGGCGCCAGCCGCACCTGCGGTGGGTGCTGCTCGGGGACTCCGGCCAGGCCGACGCCGAGCTGTATGCGGAGGCCGCGCGCGAGTTCGGCGACCGCATCGCGGCCGTCTACATCCGCGACGTCGATCCGGATACGGAGAGCCCGCGCGATGCCGGCGTCGACCACCACATCGAGTCGATCGCCGGGACCCGGGTGCCGATGCTGCGCGTCAGCGACAGCCTGGCCGCCGCCGAACATGCCGCCTCGCTCGGGTTGCTCGATCCTGCGAACCTCCCCGCGGTGGCGCGCGAGGTGGGCCGCGACCTGGCCCGCCCGACGCTCGGCGAGGCCGCCTCGGAAGCCGCTGCCGACACGCCGCTGCTGGATCCCGCGGGGCCTGCCCGGTGACACCGGCGCCGGTCGCAGCCCGGCCATCTGCGATCATGGTGCGATGACCGCATCCATCCGTTTCGCCAGCCTGCCCCTTTCCCCCGCCCTGCTGCAGGGGGTGGATGCGCTCGGCTTCACCGCGATGACCCCGGTGCAGGCACAGGCCCTGCCGCCGATCCTGGCCGGGCGCGACGTGATCGCCCAGGCGCCGACCGGCAGCGGCAAGACCGCCGCGTTCGGACTCGGCCTGCTGCAGGCCCTCGACCCTGCGGCAGGTCGCACCCAGGCGCTGGTGCTGTGCCCCACGCGCGAACTGGCCGACCAGGTGGGACGCCAGCTGCGCCGCCTCGCCACCGCGACCCCCAACATCAAGGTCTCGGTGTTGTGCGGCGGCATTCCGCTCGGCCCGCAACTGGCCTCGCTGGTGCACGTGCCGCACGTCGTGGTGGGCACGCCGGGGCGGATCGAGGAGCTGGTCGCGCGCGACGCACTGCAGCTGGACGGGGTGCGCACGCTGGTGCTGGACGAAGCCGACCGCATGCTCGACATGGGCTTCGAGGAGACCATCCGCGCCCTGGTGCGGCGGGTGCCGAAGACGCGGCAGTCGCTGCTGTTCTCGGCGACCTTCCCCGATGCCATCCGCACCCTCGCCGCCGCCATGCTGCGCGACCCGGTGCAGGTGAGCGTCGATGCCGGCGACGCGCAGGATGCGATCGACCAGCGCTTCTTCGAGGTGGAGCCCGCGCGAAAGGCGCCGCTGCTCGCGGCGCTGCTGCTGGAGTACCGGCCCGAGTCGTGCCTGGTGTTCTGCAATACCCGTCGCGGGGCGGACGAGCTCGCGGGGTCGCTCGCGCACTATGGCTTCGGTGCCCTGGCGCTACACGGCGACATGGAGCAACGCGACCGCGACGAGGTGCTGGTGCGCTTCGCCAACCGCAGCTGCAGCGTGCTGGTGGCCAGCGACGTCGCCGCGCGCGGCCTCGACGTCGAGGACCTGGGCGCGGTGGTGAACTACGAACTCCCGACCGACGCCGATACCTACCTGCACCGGATCGGCCGCACCGGGCGCGCCGGCCGCGGTGGCCTGGCGCTGGCCCTGGTGGCGCCTGCCGAAATCGCGCGCGCGCGGATGGTCGAGGAGCGCCAGGGCCGGCCGCTGCGCTGGGAGCGTGCAGTGCCCCTGGCCGGCCGGCCCCGCGAGGTGCCGGCACCTGCCATGGCCACCCTGCGCATCGACGGCGGCCGCAGCGACAAGCTCCGGCCGGGCGACATCGTCGGCGCGCTGACCGGCGACGCCGGCCTGCCGATGGCCGTGATCGGCAAGATCGACGTGTACGCCACCCGCGCCTACGTCGCCATTGCCAGGCCACAGGCGCGCGATGCGCTGGCGCGGCTGCGCGAAGGGAAGATCAAGGGGCGCCGGTTCCGGGTGGCGGCGCTCTAGCCGGCGGCACTCTGGCCGGCTCCGATCACTCGCCGCCGGGGCTGCCATCTCCCCGCCGCGGACGACGTGCGCGGCCACCGCCCTCGCCAATGAGCCTGGGGATCGACGAGACCACCGCCAACGCCACCAGGGTGGTCGCGAGCGCCACCATCTCCTGGCCCATGCCCGCGGCCATGCCGATGGCGGCGGTCATCCAGACCCCGGCCGCGGTGGTGAGGCCTTCCACGCGCTCGCCCTTGTCGAGCTTGAGGATGGCGCCGGCGCCCAGGAAGCCGATCCCGGACACGATGCCCTGCATCACGCGCGTGACCTCGGCACCGTCGATCCCCGCCAGCAGCGGCGCCAGCACGAACAGCGCCGAGCCCATCGACACCAGGATGTGGGTCTTGAGCCCGGCCGCCCTGCCCTTGCGCTCGCGCTCCAGGCCGATCAGGCCGCCGAGCAGCGCGGCGGTCAGCACGCGCACCAGGATCAGGGTGAGCGTGGCGGTGTCCGGCAGCGCCAGTTCCCGTGCCAGGGTGGCGGCGATGTCCGCGCCGACGCTCACCGGCGTGGATCCGTCCGAAATGGAAGGGGTGCCGCCGACGGCGGCGCGGCCAGGTAGATGCATGCGTACGCCATGGCGGCCTCGCGTCGGGTGGACGCGGGGCACGCTACAGCCCGGGCGGTCGTCCCGCAGTGAGCGTGCCCGCGCAACGCTGGCTCAGGATCCCGGGCCGACGGCCGTTAACCGGGTCGGGGCAGATCCCCCAGGCGAGCATCGTGCACCCTTCCTTCCGCACCGTCCGACCCCCACGCCCCGAAGACGGGCCGCAGGCGAATGCCATCCTGCTGGTCGACAACTCGCGCTCGTTCTCGCGCGTGGTCGCGGCGGCGTTCGAGGAGCGGCTGGGGGTCCCGGTCACGGTGGTGTCGTCGCTCGCCGCCGCGCGCGATGCGCTCGCCGAGCGGGGTCGCTACTTCCTGGTGCTCACCGGCCTGGTCCTGGCCGATGCCGAGGCCGACGCCATCCTGGCGTTCTTCGGCGGATCGGGGGTGCCGACGGTCGTGGTGTCGGGGGCCTATGACGAGGCCACCCGGCAGCAGGTGCTTGCGCAACCGGTCGTGGACTGCGTGCTCAAGAACACCGCCGGCAACATCGACTACCTGGTCTGGCTCGCGCAGCGGCTGGACCGCAACCGCCGCATCGGCGCGCTGGTGGCCGACGACTCGCCCTCGGCGCGCGCGCTGGCGGCCTCGCTGCTGCGCCTGTACGGCTTCCAGGTGATCGAGGCCGCCGACGGCGTGGAGGCGCACGAGGCGATCCTGGCGAACCCGTCGGTCCGGCTGCTCATCACCGACTACGAGATGCCGCGCATGGACGGCCTGGCCCTGGTCCGCCACCTGCGCGCCACGCACGCCCGCGACCGGCTGTCGATCATCGGCGTGTCGTCCTCGCGCTCGCCGTCGCTGCTGGCACAGTTCCTCAAGCACGGCGCCAACGACTTCCTGCACAAGCCCTACTCGCGCGAGGAGTTCTTCTGCCGCGTGTCGCAGAACGTCGACAACCTCGACCTGATCGGCACGCTGCAGGACCTGGCCACCCGCGACTTCCTGACCGGCCTGCCGAACCGCCGCCACTTCTTCGAACGCGGCGGCGAAGTGTTCCGCGACCGGGTGGACGACGGCATCGCGACCGCGATGATCGACATCGACCACTTCAAGCACGTCAACGACAGCCATGGCCACGATGCCGGCGACATGGCGATCAAGGCGGTGGCGAACGCCGTGGCGCGCCACGCCGGTGCCGACGCGCTGCCGGCGCGCTTCGGCGGAGAGGAATTCGTGGTGCTCGCACCCGGCCTCGGGAGCAGCCATGCCCAGGCCTGGTTCGAGCGCCTGCGTTCGGACATCGAGGCCACGCCGGTGGCGCTGGGCGACGGGCGCACGCTCCAGCTCACCGTCAGCATCGGTGTCTGCACCGCGGGCGGCAGCCTGGGCGACATGCTCGCCGAGGCCGACCGCCAGCTCTACCTGGCCAAGGCCGCCGGCCGCAACCAGGTCGCGCATTGCGCCGGGGCGCGCGCCGCCAGCTGAGCCGGCCGCTGCCGGGCGCGCCTTGAATTCCGCGCGACGCCACCCACATTGGGCGCCTGCAGCCGCCATCCGGCGCGCCACTGGAGCCTCCGACGCATGAACGCACCCGCCGAAACCCGCAAGTTCGAAGCCGAAGTCGCCCAGGTCCTGCACCTGGTCACGCATTCGCTGTACTCGCACAAGGAGATCTTCCTGCGCGAGCTGATCTCCAACGCCTCCGACGCCTGCGACAAGCTGCGCTTCGAGGCGATCGCGGATCCGGAGCTGCTGGCGGGGGACGCGGACCTGCGCATCGATGTCAGCTGGGATCCCGAGGCGCGCACGGTGACCGTGCGCGATACCGGCATCGGCATGTCGCGCGACGAGGTGGTGGCGAACATCGGCACCATCGCCAGCTCCGGCACCCGGCGGTTCCTGGAGGCGATGTCGGGCGACCAGAAGGCCGACGCGCGCCTGATCGGCCAGTTCGGCGTCGGCTTCTATTCCGGCTTCGTGGTCGCCGACCGCGTCACCGTGCTCAGCCGCCGGGCCGGCGCCGACGCCGGCGAAGGCGTGAAGTGGGAGAGCGACGGCCGCGGCGAGTATGCGCTGGAGCAGGTCGAGCTTCCGGAGCGCGGCACCACCGTGGTGCTGCACCTGAAGCCGGAGGAGGACGAGTTCCTGCAGGGCTGGCAGCTGCGCTCGCTGGTGCACCGTTATTCCGACCACGTCGCCTTCCCGATCCGCATGCCGAAGGACAAGGCCGGCGACGAGGCCGCGGAAGGCGAGGCCGCCGCCGCCGTCGAATGGGAGACCGTCAACGCCGCCTCCGCGCTGTGGTCGCGCCCGAAGTCGGAGATCTCCGACGAGGAGTACCAGGGCTTCTACAAGTCGCTGGGCCACGACTTCAACGACGCGCTGGCGTGGACGCACAACCGCGTCGAGGGCAACCAGAGTTTCACCACCCTGCTCTACCTGCCCTCGCAGCCGCCGTTCGAGCTGCTGATGGGCGGTCGCGACGAGCGCAAGGGCCTGAAGCTGTACATCAAGCGCGTGTTCGTGATGGATGCAGCCGAGGAGCTGCTGCCGAACTACCTGCGCTTCGTGCGCGGCGTGATCGACGCCGACGACCTGCCGCTCAACGTCAGCCGCGAACTGCTCCAGCAGAACCGCCAGCTGGACCGCATCAAGGCAGCGTGCGTCAAGCGCGTGCTCGACCTGCTCGAGAAGCTGGCGCGCGACGAACCGGCGAAATTCCAGACCTTCTACAAGGCCTTCGGCAACACGCTCAAGGAAGGCGTCGGCGAGGATGCCGGCAACCGCGAGCGGATTGCGAAGCTGCTGCGCTTCGCGTCCACGCGCGGCGAGGACGCGGCACGCACGGTGTCGCTGGACGAATACGTGCAGCGGATGGCGGAAGGCCAGGACACGATCTGGTACGTCACCGCCGACAGCCACGCCGCGGCCGCCGGCAGCCCCCAGCTGGAGGCGTTCCGGGCGCGCGACATCGAGGTGCTGCTGATGTCCGACCGCATCGACGAGTGGATGGTCGGCTCGCTGCGCGAGTACGACGGTCGCAGGCTGCAGCACGTGGCCAAGGGCGAACTGCCCCTGGACGAGGCCGCGAAGCAGAATCAGGACGAAGCCGCGGAAGGTGCCAAGTTGCTGCTCGAGCGCCTCAAGGGCCTGCTCGGCGACCGGGTCGGCGAAGTGAAAGTTTCGGCGCGGCTCACGGACTCGCCCTCGTGCCTGGCGCTGTCGGACCACGACATGGCCCCGCACTTCGTGCGCTTGCTGCGCGAGGCCGGCCAAGATGTGCCCGAGAGCAAGCCGACGCTGGAGATCAACCCGTCGCATGCGCTGCTGCGGCGGCTCGACGGGGAAGGCGACGAGGCCAAGGCGAAAGACCTGGCGACGCTGCTGCTGGACCAGGCCGAAATCGCCGCGGGCGCCCCGCTCGCCGACCCGGCGGCCTTCGTGCAGCGGATGAACCGGGTGCTGCTGGGGGCCTGACCGCCACGGCCGCCACCGGCGGGTGCACGGCTCCGTTGCGGGCCGCACGCTAGGCTCCGCGGACACCCATTCCGCGGAGTCCGCCATGCGCATCCTCCTCACCGGCGCCACCGGCCTCGTCGGCCAGGGCGTCCTGCGCGAATGCCTGCGCGATCCGGGCGTCGAACACGTCGTGGCCCTGGGCCGCCGCCCCAGCGGCCGCCACGACGCGCGGCTGGTGGACCTGGTGATTCCCGACTTCGTCCGCGACATCGGCAGCGTCGAGGACCGGCTGCAGCCGTTCGACGCCTGCCTGTACTGCGCCGGCGCGCCGCCGCTGGGCACCCCCGCCGACGCCTACCGGCGCACGACGATCGACGCGACGCTCGCGGTCGCGTCCACGCTCAGCCGGCTCAACCCGCGCCTGGTCTTCGTCTACATCTCCGGCGCGGGGTCGAACCCGGACAGCCCGCTGATGCCGTTGCAGGTCAAGGGCGAGGCCGAGCGGGCGCTGGCGGCACTCCCGATGCGCACGGTCATGCTGCGCACCGGCGGCATCCAGCCGGTCGGCGGCGAGCAGTCGCCCCACCCCACTCTGGCCATGCTCTATCGCTACAGCGGGCCGCTGATGGACCTCGGCGTGCGCGCACTGCCGCAGCTGATGACCACTACCGAACGCGTCGGCCGCGCCATGCTCGCGCTCGCACGGCAGCCGGAGCCGCCGGCGGTGGTCGAGAACGCGGAGATCAACCGACTGGGCAGCTGACCTCGGCGGGCCGGTGCCTTCGCGCCAAGACTCGGGTGCAGACGCCGCTGCGGGCTCGGCCCCGACGGCGCGAGCCGTCCCGGGCGCGCGCCCTTCTCGCTGTCCTGCGCCCGCGCGTGCGCCAATGTCCGCACACGTCACGCAGGAGCCGCCCATGACCTCGTCGCCGAAAGGTCCGATCCCTCCGTCCGACATGGATCCACGGGTCCCCGACAACGCCGACGCGCTTCCCGCCCACAGGCACCCGGGTGCGGCCGCCGAGCCGCTGCCCGAGGAGCAGGACGAGGCCGCGCCCGGGGAACACGCCCCGCGGTAGGCGGTCAGGGCTGCGGGTTGCCGGGCAGCGGTTCGGGCACGGGGCGGGTCCAGTAGTACCGCCCCGTGGCCGGGTCGTAGACCCGGTCCGGCGCGACCCGGACCGTGCCATGGACCGGCTTCCCGGTGGCGTCCAGCACCCTCGACGCACCATGCGGGTCGACCGGGCCGAGCGGCGGCGGCGCGGCAGGCTGCACCAGGGCCGGCGTCGACGGCCCCGTGCTGGGAATCGTCTGCAGCGGCGGCCTCTGGTCGGGCGCATTCGGGATCTGCGTCGGCCGTGGCGCCGGCGGCTGTATGAGCTGGGGGCCGCGGCTGCCCGAGCCCGGCGGCGGCGACAGGGTCGCCGGCGGCGACGGCCCGAGCTGGGCGGTGGCGACGGGATGCCAGGCGCACAGCGCGCTGGCGAGAACGACGGACAGGACGCGCATGTGCACGCTCCCGGATGACCTGTGGTCAGGCTACGCTTCCGCCCCTGCAACCCCGATGAACGCGCCCGGCGCAGTGGTGCCGGGCACACCTCCGTCTCCGCAGCCGCCGATCGCCGAATATGCACGTGCGCTCGCCACGAACACCTGCCGTGCTCGCGCTGGCCGCGCTGGCCGCGTTCGTCGCTGCCGCACTGTCGGTGCACGCGCTGCGTCCGGAGCTCGACTGGGTGCACGCCCAGCTCAGCGTCTACCTGCTGGGCCCCTGGGGCTGGTTGCTGCAGTCCGCGTACGTCGCCCTGGCCCCTCCCGCCGCGTCCCATGCAGATGGAGGATGAGATGACCGACCGCGCGTACACCCCTCTCGAGGGCGGCTGCCTGTGCGGTGCCATCCGCTACCGGCTGCTGTCGCCGCCGACCGACTGCGGGTATTGCCATTGCAGCCTCTGCCGCCGTGCGGCAGGCGCGCCGGTTCTGGTGTTCGCCACCGTTCCGCGCGGCGACATGGTCATGGTCCGCGGGACGCCCAGGCGCCACCGCTCGTCGTCGTTCGGGGCGCGCTGGTTCTGCAGCGACTGCGGGACGCAGCTCTACATGCAGGTGGATGCCGAACCCGCGACCACCGACGTCACCGTCGCCTCGCTCGATACCCCCGAGGCCCTCCCGCCCGGTTTCCACATCTGGGACGCGGCGCGCATCCCGTGGTTCGACATCGCGGACACGCTGGAGCGCTTCGCGCAGGGGCGGCCGCAGGACGGATAGTCACCACCGCTGGGCGCACCGGCGACTCCCCCTGCACGCATCGGGCCTCATCACCGCTCCGGCCAATGCCATGCTGGCGCATCCAGCATGCCCTGCCCTTCGACCGTGGTCTGGCTGTGGTCCTTCAGCAGCCGGATGGAATTGCAGTCGGGCACCTGTTCCAGCGCGGCGATCAGCCTCGACGCGTGCGAGACAACCCACACCTGGGTGTGCCGCGACGCGTGCGCCACGAGGCGCGCGAGCGCAGGCAACAGGTCGGGATGGAGGCTGGTCTCGGGCTCGTTGAGCACCATCAGCGGTGGCGGGCGCGGCGTGTGCAGGGCCGCGATCCACAGCAGGTAGCGCAGCGTGCCGTCGGACAGTTCGGCGGCCGAGAGCGGGCGCAGCAGGCCGTGCTGGCTGAACTGCAGGGAGAACCGGCCGTTCTCGACCAGCACGTGGACCCGGGCGCCGGGAAAGGCGTCGGCAACGGCCGCGTCCAGCGCCTCGCGGTCGCCGATCTCGCGGATGGTCGCCCAGGCCGCGGCGAGGTCGCGGCCGTCGTGGCTCAGGACCGGCGTACGGGTGCCGAGCTGCGGCAGCCGCGCGGGTGCATCGGCGTCGGCACGGAAGTGGTCGTAGAAGCGCCAGCCGCGGATCGTTTCGCGCAACTGCAGCACTTCCGGTGCGTTGCGCGGGTCGGCGATCTGCGCGAACAGGCTCTCGAACGCGCTCAGGTGCTCGCCCGCCACGCGCCAGCCGCGGCCCTCGCGCACGCGCACCATCGCCCCGCGCCGGTCGACGAGCAGGTTGGCCTGGCGCAGGAAGGGTCCCGCCCAGATCGCCTCGCGCTTGATCTCCGGATCGAGCCCGAACAGCGACTGCGTCGGCGTCGGCAGGCCCAGGTCGATCGCGTAACCGAATTCGTCGCCGGCGAAGCCCAGCTTCAGCGACACCGGTGCCTGCCGCGGACCGCCCTGCACGGGCACGTCGCCGCGGCGCATGGACCGGCTGATCGCCTCCGGCCCGGCCCACAGCGTCGACGCCAGGCCGCCCTCGCGCGCCAGCGCCGGCACCACCCCGCCCTGCGCGGTTTCCGCGAGCAGGCGCAGCGCGCGGTACAGGCTCGACTTGCCGCTGCCGTTGGCGCCGGTGACGAGGTTGAGCCGCGCCATCGGCACGACGAGTTCGTGCAGCGAGCGGTAATGCGCGACGGCGAGCGTGGTCAGCATGCCGCGGCGCGGGTCAGGCGGCCTTCGCGGCGGCAATCTCGCGCAGGGCGCGCTCGAACACCTCGACCGGCTGCCCGCCCGAGACCAGGTGGGTCCGGTCGATGATGATCGCGGGCACGCTGTTGATGCCGTTGCGCTGGAAGAAGGCTTCCTCCTCACGCACGTCTGCGGCATACGCATCCGAGGCAAGGATCTCTCCCGCGCGGGCCACGTCGAGGCCCGCCTCGCCCGCAACGCGCGCCAGCGTGGCGTGGTCGGAGACGTTGTCGCCGTCGGTGAAGTACGCCCGCAGCAGCGCGCGCTTCAACCCGAGCTGCCCGCCCTCGATGCCCGCCCAGTGCAGCAGGCGGTGGGCGTCAAACGTGTTCCAGGTGCGGCTGCGCTCGCCGAAGACAACGCCCAGTTCCGCCCCGCGCGCGCGGATGCGTTCCTGGTTCTCCGCCAGCTGCGCCGCGGTCATGCCGTACTTGGCCTGCAGGTGCTCGGCGATGTCTTCGCCGCCCGCGCCCATGCCCGGGTTGAGCTCGAAGGGCCGCACGTGGATCTCCGCCTGCACTTCGCCCCCGAGGCGTGCCAGCGCCTGTTCGAGCGCGGCGAGGCCGATCGCGCACCAGGGGCAGACCACGTCGGAGACGAAGTCGATCCGCAACGCCACGGGCGCGCCGGATGCCGGGCTCATGCATCCACCATCGGCAGGTCCAGGCCCTGCTCGCGCGCGCAGGCCCTGGCGATGTCGTAACCGGCATCGGCATGGCGCATGACGCCCGACGCCGGGTCGTTCCACAGCACCCGCGCGATGCGCCGGTCCGCGGCCTCGCTGCCATCGCAGACGATCACCACGCCGGAATGTTGCGAGTAGCCCATGCCGACGCCGCCACCGTGGTGCAGCGAGACCCACGTCGCGCCCCCGGCCACGTTCAGCATCGCGTTGAGCAGCGGCCAGTCGCTGACGGCGTCGGAGCCGTCCTGCATGGCCTCGGTCTCGCGGTTGGGCGAGGCGACGCTGCCGCTGTCGAGATGATCGCGGCCGATGACCACGGGCGCGCTCAGTTCGCCATTGCGCACCATCTCGTTGAACGCCAGGCCCAGCTTGTCGCGCAGGCCGAGGCCGACCCAGCAGATGCGCGCCGGCAGGCCCTGGAATGCGATGCGTTCGCGCGCCATGTCGAGCCAGCGGTGGAGGTGGGCATCATCCGGGATCAGCTCCTTGACCTTGGCATCCGTCCGGTAGATGTCCTCCGGGTCGCCCGACAGCGCCACCCAGCGGAACGGGCCGACACCACGGCAGAACAGCGGCCTCACGTAGGCGGGTACGAACCCCGGGAAGTCGAAGGCGTCGCTGCAGCCGGCGTCGAGCGCCATCTGGCGGATGTTGTTGCCGTAATCGAAGGTCGGCACGCCCATGCGCGCGAACGCGAGCATCGCCTCGACGTGCACGCGCATCGACTGCTTGGCCGCGTCGCGCACGCGGTCCGGCTTGGCAACCTGCGCGGCCAGCCACTGCTCCACGCTCCATCCGGCCGGCAGGTAGCCATGCACGGGATCGTGCGCGCTGGTCTGGTCGGTGACGGCATCGGGCCGTACGCCGCGCGCCACCAGCTGCGGCAGGAGTTCGGCGGCATTGCCGAGCAGCGCGATCGACTTCGCCTCGCCCGCCTGCGTGTAGCGCGCGATGCGCGCCAGCGCGTCGTCCAGGTCGCCCGCCTGCTCGTCCACGTAACGGGTGCGCAGGCGCATGTCGATGCGCGACTGCTGGCACTCGATGTTGAGGCTGCAGGCACCGGCGAGGCTGGCCGCCAGCGGCTGCGCGCCGCCCATGCCGCCGAGGCCGGCGGTCAGGATCCACTTGCCGGCGAGGTCACCGCCGTAGTGCTGGCGGCCCATCTCGACGAACGTCTCGTAGGTGCCCTGGACGATGCCCTGGCTGCCGATGTAGATCCAGCTGCCGGCGGTCATCTGGCCGTACATCGCCAGGCCCTTGCGATCGAGGTCGTGGAAGTGCTCCCACGTCGCCCAGTGCGGCACCAGGTTCGAGTTCGCGATCAGCACGCGGGGCGCATCGGCATGGGTGCGGAACACGCCGACCGGCTTGCCCGACTGCACCAGCAGGGTCTGGTCGTCGTCGAGCGTCTTCAGCGATTCGATGATCGCGTCGTAGCAGGCCCAGTCGCGCGCCGCGCGGCCGATGCCGCCGTAGACCACCAGCCGCGCCGGATCCTCGGCGACCTCGGCATCGAGGTTGTTCTGCAGCATCCGGAACGGCGCCTCGGTGAGCCACGACCGGCAGGTGAGCGTGCTGCCGCGCGGGGCGCGGATGCGGCGGGCGGGATCGTGGCGCGGGTCTAGCATGGGGGCTCCGGGCGAAGTGCGACCGCCCGGATTATGTCACCGGCCGCTCAGCCACCCGGGCAGCGGGCGGGACGCCCGGCGTGGAAGGCGGCGATGTCGTCCGCGGTGGCCGGCCTCATGCCGGCGCCTTCGTCGAACAGGACGCGCCAAGTGCCGTCGGCGTCTTTCCTCCACACCGAATGGAACGTGGCCAGCGCCTGGCGCCGGGGGGCCGTCTCCGTCGCCGCCCAGTCGAACAGTGCCGGGCCGCTGGACCAGGCGACATCCTCCGCGCCACCGATCGTGACCCGCGTCGGGTACCAGTCCAGCGACACGCCCTTGCCGGCAATGATGTCCGCCCAGCCGGCGACGACGGCATCGCGGCCGCGCAGCGGCTGCGGCTGCCCGCTGCCGAAGGCGGCGCCCGGGTGAAGGTGGCTGGCGAAGGCGGCGGCATCGTGTTCGGCGACGCTGCGCGCGAAGCCGAGTTCGCGCGCCCAGACCTCGCACTCGGCCGCCGTGAGCGGCGCGATCGCCGGCGGCGGCGCCCGCCCGCCGTTCGCGGCCAGCCCCGCACTCGCCGCCACTGCCGCCACCAACAGCCACGCCTGCATCGTGCGCATGATCGGTCTCCTGTCGCAGCCTGCATGTTCGCCGCGCCACCACCGGCGGGACACTGCCACTCGTCAGTACGACCTCCGGCGCCGGTCGCAGCGTTCGGTGTACGGCCAGACAGCGGAACGCCCGGCGGCGCCGGGCGTTCCGTGGACCATGGCCGCCCTCAGCGGATGGACGGGTCGAGCTTGCGCAGGGCGTCGGCGAGGTCGGTCTCGCCGGAGTTCTCGATGTCGCCGCGGGTGTAGACGCGGCCACCGCCGGCCACGCACTCGCGCTCCGCGTCCTTCGTGCGCGCATCGCGCGCCCGCGTGATGCGCGAGCCGGTCTGCTGGATGCAGATGCGGTCGCTCGACTTCGACTGCGCCCGGGCCGCTGCACGGCTGCTGCTTGCTTCCTCGGGCTCTTCGGCCATGTCGGCCGACTGCGCGGAGACGGCGCCGGCGAACGCGAGCAGGGCGCTGGCGATCAGGAGACGTTTCATGCTTCACCTCGTGGGTTGCGCGCTGGCGCGCCTGGGAATGCGCACGATACGCCCGGAAGGCGTGCGGTGCAGGTCAACCGCCATGACGCGTTCATCCGCACGTCTTCACGCGCCGCCGCCGGGGCTGCGGGGTTGCGGTGCTGCGTCGTCGCCGCCGCCATGTCATCTCGCGCCTTTACAATCGCCCGATGCCCATACCGCTGCTGCGCGCTGCCGCGCTCGCCTCCCTCTGCGTCCTTGCCGGCTGCGCCGCCGCACCCCGCTCCACCGCCGCGACCGGATCCATCGCCACGCCCGCAGCCGCCATGCACGACAGCGTGCTGCTGGTGTCCATCGACGGTTTCCGCGCCGACTACCTCGACCTCGGGATCACGCCGAACCTCGCGCGGATCGCAGGCGAAGGGGTCCGCGCGCGATGGATGACGCCGTCGTATCCGTCGCTCACGTTCCCCAACCACTACAGCATCGTCACCGGCCTGGTGCCCGACCACCAGGGCATCGTCCACAACACGATGTCCGACGCCGCCCTCGGCGGCTTCACCCTGTCCAACCGCATGGCCGTCGGCGACAGCCGATGGTGGGGCGGCGAACCGCTGTGGGTGGGTGCGGAGAAGGCGGGCCTGCCCACGGCGACGCTGTTCTGGCCGGGCAGCGAAGCCGAGATCGCCGGCGTGCGGCCAGGGCGCTGGCTGCCCTTCGACGACGCGATGCCGATGGACGCCCGCGTCGACGCCGTGATCGGGTGGATGGCCGAGCCCGACGCCGCCCGGCCGCGCTTCGCGACGCTGTACTTCGAAGCCGTGGACCACGAGGCCCATTCGTTCGGCCCCGACTCGCCGCAGGCTCTTGCTGCCGTGCGCGCGGTCGATGCCGCGATCGGGCGCCTGCTGGACGGCCTGGCCGCGCATGGCCGACTGGACCGGACGAACCTGGTCGTGGTCTCCGACCATGGGCTGGCGACCGTGCCGCCCGGCAATGCGATCGCGGTGGAGGACATGGTTCCCCCCGGGGATGCCGTCGTGGTCACCACCGGCCAGGTGGTCACCGTGGTGCCGAAGCCGGGACGCGAGGCGGCAGCGGAGCGCAGGCTGCTCGGCGCGCACGCGCAGTACGACTGCTGGCGCAAGGCGGACCTGCCCCCGCACTGGCGCTACGGCACGCATCCGCGCATCCCGCCGATCGTGTGCCAGATGCACGAGGGCTGGGACGCGCTGCCGCGCGCGAAGCTGTCGCAGCGCCCGGCGCACGACCGCGGCTCCCACGGCTACGACCCGGCGCTGCCCTCCATGCGCGCGCTGTTCGTCGCGCGCGGGCCGGCGTTCCGCGAAGGCCTGGAGCTGGCGCCGTTCGACAACGTCGACGTCTACCCGCTGCTGGCGCGGCTGGTGGGCATCCCGCCCGCGCCGCACGATGGCGACGCGCGCGCGCTGTTGCCGGCGCTGCGGGAGCCGGCTGCCGCGCGCCCCGCGACGCCCTAGGGCGCGACCCGGCAAGCCTGGACCGGCCCGGAACGGCCGGACCTGCCAGCCCGGCCAATCCGGCGACGCGCCGCCGTCCGGCTTCCCCCTGCCTCCCGGCAGCACGCCACATCGACGCGCCATTGGCGCCGGCACCCGATGTCCGAAAACGGCGAGTCCGCGTGCACCGCCGGTGCTAGCCTCGCCGTCATGCCGTCCGCCCCCGCCACCGCCATCCCCGAGCCGCGGGTCTGCGAGCAGGCCCGCCGCAGCCGCGATGCACGCTTCGACGGGCTGTTCTTCACCGCCGTGCACAGCACCCGGATCTACTGCCGGCCCGTCTGCCCGGCGCCGTACGCGCGCCGGGTGAGCTACTACGCCAGTGCGGCCGCCGCCGAAGCCGCCGGCTACCGCCCCTGCCTGCGCTGCCGGCCGGAACTGGCGCCCGGCGACGGCAGCTGGCGCCGCGGCGATGCGGCGCTGGCACGCGCACTCAAGCTGATCGACCAGGGTGCGCTCGCGGAGGCGCCCCTGGCGCGCCTGGCTGAGGGCGTCGGCATCGGCGAGCGGCAGTTGCGCCGGCTGTTCGTGGAGCGCCTGGGGGCGCCGCCGATCGGGGTGCACGGCACGCGCAGGCTGCTGTTCGCCAAGCAGTTGCTGACCGAGACCGCGATGCCGGTGACCGAGGTGGCGATGGCGTCCGGCTTCGGCAGCCTGCGCCGGTTCAACACCACGTTCAAGGCCGCCTACCGCATGGCGCCGCGCGACCTGCGCCGGCAGCCAGGCGCCGCCACGCACGCACCCGGCGCGCCGCTGTCGCTGCGCCTGGGCTACCGCCCGCCGTACGATTTCGCGGCGATGCTCCACTTCCTGCGGGGACGCGCGGTGCCGGGTGTCGAGGTCGTCGACACCGGCAGCTACGCGCGTGTCGTCGCCGGCGAGGGCAACGCGCCCGCTGGCTGGCTGCGGGTGAGCGCCGCGCCCGCAGGCGGGAACGCCCTGCGCCTGGAGCTCCATCCGGCGCTGGCGCCGCGCCTGCTCGACATCGTCACCCGGCTGCGGCGGATGTTCGACCTGGACGCGGATCCGGTGGCGATCGCCCCGGTGCTCGCCGACGACCCGCGCCTCGCGCCGCTGCTCAGCGAACACCCCGGCCTGCGCCTGCCCGGTGGCTGGGACGGCTTCGAGATCGCGGTGCGCGCGATCCTCGGGCAGCAGGTGAGCGTGGCTGCGGCACGCACCCTGGCGACGCGCATCGCCGGCCGCCACGGGATGCCGCTGTCCGCCGCGGGCGCCCCGCCCGGGCTCACGCACCTGTTCCCCACCGCTGCCGCCCTGGCCGAGGCAGACCTCATCGACATCGGGCTCACCGGCGCCCGTGCCGCCACGGTGCGCGCGGTCGCGCGGGCACTGCTGGAGGGCTCGGTCGATTTCCGCGTCGACCGCACGCTGGACGACTTCGTCGCACGCTGGACGGCCGTCCCCGGCATCGGCCCGTGGACCGCCCAGTACATCGCGATGCGCGCACTCGGCCATCCCGATGCCTTCCCCGCCGGCGACCTGGTGCTGCAGAAGGCAGTCCCCACCGACGGCAGCTGGCTGACGGCGCGCGCGCTGGCTGCGCGCGCCGAGGCGTGGCGGCCGTGGCGCGCCTATGCCGTGATCCACCTGTGGCGCGAAGCCGCCGCCCCTGCATCCACCGCACCCGCACCGCGCGCCACCCGGAGCACCCCATGAGCACGCGCTACCTGCACCTCGACAGCCCGATCGGCATCCTCACCCTCGCCGCCGACGACGACGGCCTGCGCCGCATCGACTTCCCGCCGCCACGGCCCCCGCCCGCGGGAGCGGACTGGCACGAGGGAAGCAACGCGGTGCTGGAACAGGCCTGCGCGCAGCTGCGCGAGTACTTCGCCGGCGCGCGGCGGGTGTTCGACCTGCCGCTGTCGCCGCACGGCACGCCGTTCCAGCGCGAGGTATGGACGGCATTGGCCGCCATCCCCTACGGCGACACCTGGAGCTACCGCGACCTCGCCGCGCGCGTCGGCCGCCCGGAGGCGATGCGCGCGGTGGGCGCGGCCAACGGCCGCAACCCGTTACCGATCGTGCTGCCCTGCCACCGCGTGATCGGCGCCGACGGCAGCCTCACCGGCTTCGGCGGCGGACTGCCCACCAAGGCGTTCCTGCTGCGGCTGGAAGGCGCGCGCGCGCCGGCGTTGGACCTCTTCGCCTGACTTGCGCGCGACACGTTGGCCGGCAACCATGCCGGCAACGTGCAGCAGGACAGGACGATGAAGGCGACGATCTACCACAACCCGCGCTGCGGAACCTCGCGCAACACGCTGGCGCTGATGCGCCACGCCGGCGTCGACCCGGTGGTCATCGAGTACCTGGTGGAGCCGCCGACGCGCGAACGACTTGCCGCGCTGATCGCCGCCGCCGGGATCCCGGTGCGCGCCGCGATCCGCGCCAAGGAGGCGGCCTTCGCGGCGCGGGGGCTGGGCGACGAGCGCCTGTCGGACGATGACCTGCTGGACGCGATGCTCGCCGAGCCGATCCTGATCGAACGCCCGCTGGTGGAGACGGAACTGGGCGTGCGCCTGTGTCGTCCTTCGGAACGCGTGCTGGAGATCCTGCCGCCGATCGCCGGTCCGTTCACCAAGGAGGACGGCGAGGTGGTGATGCCGCGCTAGCCTGTCTCCGGTAAAGCGCGCGCCAGGAGTGGCGCGAAGCCGCTCTCGGCCGGCAGCGTGCCCATGGCGAGCCCGTGCGCGCCGCCGAGGCGGCTGCGGCAGAACAGCCCGGCGGCGGGGCTCGCGGCACGCAGCAGCACCGAGGCCTGCAGCAGCAGGGCCAGGCGTTCGACCGCCAGCCGCGCGCCCGCCTCCTCGATGCCACCGGCCGACAGCAGCGGTGTCGCCGACTGCAGCGCGGCGTCGTAATGCGTGTCCAGCCCGGTCGCATCCTGCAGCTCCAGGCGCAGCGCGTCCGCCGTGGCCGGCTCGCGCGACAGCGCGCGCAGCACGTCCAGGCACTGGATGTTGCCGCTGCCTTCCCAGATCGAGTTGAGCGGCGCCTGCCGGTACAACCGCGGCAGCAGCGACTCCTCGATGTATCCGGCGCCGCCCAGGCACTCCTGCGCCTCGTTGACGAACGCGGGTGCGCGGCGGCAGATCCAGTATTTTCCGATGGCCGTGGCCACGCGCGCGAACGCGGCTTCCACCGGATCGTGCGGTGCGGCATCCACCGCGCGTGCCACCCGCATCGACAGCGCCAGGGCCGCCTCGGCTTCGATGGCGAGGTCGGCGAGCACGTTGCGCATCAGCGGCTGGTCGGCCAGCAGCCGTCCGAACGCGCTGCGATGGCGGCAGTGGTGGACGGCCTGGGCCAGCGCCATGCGCATTTCCGCGGCGGAACCCAGCATGCAGTCCAGCCGGGTCAGCATCACCATGCCGAGGATGGTCTGCACGCCGCGGCCTTCGTCGCCGATGCGCCAGGCGAGTGCGTCGGTGAACTCCACCTCGGACGAGGCATTGCTCCAGTCGCCCAGCTTGTCCTTGAGCCGCATCAGTGCGAACCCGTTGCGGCTGCCGTCGGGCATCCGGCGCGGCAACAGGAAACAGCCGAGGCCGCCATCCGCCTGCGCCAGCACCAGGAAGCCGTCGGACATCGGTGCCGAGAAGAACCACTTGTGGCCGACGAGCCGGTACGCGTCGTCGTCGACGCGCGCGGCGCGGGTGGTGTTGGCGCGGACATCGCTGCCGCCCTGCTTCTCGGTCATCCCCATGCCGACGGTGACGCCGGCCTTGTCGGCGATCGCGACGTCGCGCGGGTCGTAGCGGCAGGCCGCGATCTTTGCAGCCCACGCGCCCGCCGCTTCGGACTGGCGCAGCACGGGCACCGCGGCGTGGGTCATGGTGAGCGGGCAGCTGGTGCCGGGATCGGCCTGGTGGTGCAGGTAGCTCAGCGCGGCACGGGCGACATGGGCGCCGGGCCCGGGCTGCGTCCACGACAGTGCAGCGACGCCATGGGCAATGGCACTTTCCATCAGCCGGTGGTAGGCGGGGTTGAACTCGACACTGTCGATGCGATGGCCGGCGCGGTCGTGGGTGCGCAGGCGCGGGCGGTCGCGATGGGCGTCGTGCGACAGGGCGAGGAGTTCGCCGCCGGCAAGCGTGCCGTAAGCGGCCATCCGCCCGGAAAAGGCGCCGGCACCTTCGCGCTCGACGGCCTCGCGCAGCACCACGTCGTCCATCCACAAGTCGCGCGGTGCGAATTCCGGCGGCTGGTTGCCGACTTCGTGGGTGCGGAAGCGGTCGTCGTGCGGCATGGCCGGTCTCCGGGGCAGCGGGCTCCGATTCTCGCACTGCAGTGGCTCTCCGACAGGCCGCCGCTGGAGCACGTGCGGTCGCGGATCCCTTCGGCAGGAGCGACCGCAATCCGCACACCGCGAGCACGACCAGTCGCGGGGTTCGGGCGCAGCGCGCATGGATGCGCGCGGTAGGCGAGTCGGCCATGGATGGCCGACCGAGCCGGCGCCCGGACCCCGCGACAGGGCGGGCGTCCGTCCGAAGCCCGGGCTTCTCCGCACTTCACCCACGTCGACACCGGGACCCCCGCGCAGCGGGCCGTCGCAGGGACTGCGACAAGGATCCGGCAGGCTTGCAGGTTCCGCGGCGCACGCCGCCTCCACGCGTGCGCCGCCAGACTGCGTCGATGCCCGGGCAAGACCTCATCCAGCTGCGGCCCGAAGGCCTGTACTGCCCCGCCGGGGACTTCCACATCGATCCGTGGCGGCCGGTGAAACGGGCGGTGATCACGCACGGGCATGGCGACCATGCACGTGGCGGGATGGGCGCCTACCACACCTCGCGGGCGGGGCTGCCGATCCTGCGCTGGCGGCTGGGCGAGCAGGACTATGCGGTGCACGAAGACGGCGCGGCGTTCCGGCTCGGGGCGGCGACCGTGTCGCTGCATCCGGCGGGGCACGTGCTCGGGTCGGTGCAGGTGCGGGTGGAGGTCGACGGCGAGGTCTGGGTGGCGTCGGGGGACTACAAGCGCCAGCACGATCCGACATGCGCGCCGTTCGAGGTGGTGCCCTGCGACACCTTCATCACCGAGGCGACGTTCGGGCTGCCGATCTACCGCTGGCCGTCGACGGCGGACGTCGCCGCGGACATCGTCGCGTGGCGCGAGCACTGCGCGGAGCGTGGCGAGGCGGCAGTGCTGTTCTGCTACGCACTCGGCAAGGCACAGCGGGTGCTGGCGGAGCTTGCGGCACACACCAACGAGCCGGCGCTGCTGCATGGCGCGGTCGCGGCGGGCGTCGAGGTGTACCGCCAGGCCGGCATTCCGATGCTCGAGACACTGCCGGTGAGCGAGACGCAGAAGGGGGCGGATTTCGCCGGCAAGCTGGTCATCGCGCCACCGTCAGCGGCGGGCAGCCCATGGATGCGCCGCTTCCGCCGCGCGCAGCAGGGCTTCGCCTCCGGCTGGATGCGCATCCGCGGCAACCGGCGGCGGCGCAACTACGACCGCGGCTTCGTGGTCTCCGACCATGCCGACTGGCCCGACCTGATGCGTACCGTGCGCGAGACGGGCGCGCGGCGCGTCATCGCCACCCATGGCAACACCGACGCGATCATCCGTGCCCTCAACGAGGACGGCATCGCCGCCGAAGCTTTCCGCACGGACTTCGGGGGCGAGGAATGAGCCGCAGGCGGGGCGTGCCATGAGGCGGTTCGCGCGCCTGTACTGCGAGCTCGACCGCAGCACCGCAACGCTGGACAAACGTGCGGCGCTGGTCGCCTATTTCCGCGACGCGCCGCCGCGCGACGCCGCGTGGGGCCTCGCCCTGCTGTCCGGGGGCAAGATCACCGGGCCGAAGACGAAGATCGCGAACACCCGCGAGCTGCGCGAGTGGATTGCCGAGGCTTCGGGCACGCCGGACTGGCTCGTGGACGACAGCTACGACCAGGTCGGCGACCTCGCGGAGACGCTGGCACTGCTGCTCGACGACCCGGCGGAGCGCGGCGACGACGTGTCGCTGGCCGACTGGATCGAGCACCGCCTGCTGCCGATCGCGAATGCCGATCCGGCGCTGCGCCGCGACGTGGTGGTCGGCGCCTGGCGCAGCCTCTGCTTCGACGAGCGCCTGGTGTTCAACAAGCTGCTCACCGGCAGCCTGCGCGTGGGCGTGTCGCAGCGCCTGGTGCAGCAGGCGCTCGCCGAGATGAGCGGCATCGACATCGCGCGGATCGCACAGCGCATGCTCGGCGGCTGGGCGCCGACTCCGGAGTTCCTGACCACCCTGCTGAGTCCGGACGAACAGCCGGGTGACCGCCGCCAGCCCTACCCGTTCTTCCTGGCCTCGCCGCTCGAAGCGGCGCTGCGCGCCCCGGCCGAGGATGCCGCGCCCGTCGCCGCGGCGCAGGTGGCCGAGGCACTGGGCGACGTCGGCGACTGGCTGCTGGAATGGAAGTGGGACGGGATCCGCCTGCAGCTGATCCGCCGCGACGGCGAAGTCGCCTTGTGGTCGCGCGGCGAGGAGCGCCTGGACGGGCGCTTCCCGGAAGTCGAGGCCGCAGCGGCGGCGCTGCCGCGCGACTGCGTGCTCGATGGCGAGCTGCTCGGCTGGCGCACGGGCGAGGACGCGCCGCTGCCGTTCACCGCCCTGCAGACGCGCATCCAGCGCCTGAAGCCGGGGCCGAAGACGCTCGCGGACACGCCGGTGCGGGTGCAGGCCTACGACCTGCTGGAACTCGATGGCGAAGACCTGCGCGAGCGGCCGCAGGCGGAACGTCGCGCCGAACTCGAGACCCTGCTGGCCGCGCATGGCGATCCGCGCATCGCGGTCTCGCCGCGCGTCGAGGTCGACGACTGGACGCAGGCGGCCGCGCTGCGCGGGGGCGCGCGCGAGCGCTGCGTCGAGGGCCTGATGCTGAAGCGGCTGTCGGCGCCCTACCAGGCCGGGCGCCGCCGCGGCGACTGGTGGAAATGGAAGATCGACCCGCTGACGATCGACGCGGTGCTGATCTACGCCCAGTCCGGCCACGGCCGCCGCAGCACGCTGTACACCGACTACACCTTCGGCGTCTGGGACGGCGACCTGCTGGTGCCGGTGGCAAAGGCCTACTCGGGCCTCGACGACAAGGAGATCCTCGCCCTCGACCGCTGGATCCGCGCGCACACGCTCGAACGCTTCGGGCCGGTCCGGTCGGTTGCCGCCCAGCACGTCTTTGAACTCGGATTCGAGGCGGTGAACGTGTCGAAGCGCCACAAGTCCGGCATCGCCGTGCGCTTCCCGCGCATCCTGCGCTGGCGCCACGACAAGCCACCGGCCGAGGCCGACCGGCTGGAAACGCTGCAGGCGCTGGCGCGGTGAACGCACGCGCGGCCGGCTCCGCGGGCACGCGGGTGCGCAGGCGCGCGCCCGCGTTCGACGCGCCTCTGGCGGCGTGGTTCGCGGCCCAGGGCTGGACGCCGGCGGCCTTCCAGCGCGAGGCGTGGACGCGGTATCTCGCTGGCGAATCCGGCCTGTTGCACACGCCCACCGGCAGCGGCAAGACGCTGGCGGCGTTCGGCGGGCCGCTGCTGGAAGCGCTTGCGGAGGCGACCCCGCCGCCGGCGCGCGGACGCCGTGCGGCCACGGCGGTCGCGACGACGGCGGCTGTCGCCGCCGGGGTGGCACGCCCGCGGGGAGCGACATCGACGGCGCCGTCCCCGCCGGTTGCAGCCATGGCCGCGATGCCTGCGAAGCCAGTGCAGCCGCGCCCCCGCCGACGCGGCAATGCAGAGGCCCTGCGCATCCTCTGGGTCACGCCGTTGCGCGCGCTGGCGGTCGACACCGTGCGTGCGCTGCGCGAGCCGATCGAGGCGCTCGGCCTGGACTGGCTGGTGGCGATGCGCACCGGCGATGCCGGCGCCCGCGACCGGCGCCTGGCGCGCGAAGGTCGCGCCGAGGTGCTGGTGATCACCCCCGAGTCGCTGGCGCTGCTGCTGTCCTACCCGGAGGCCGCCGCCAACTTCGCGCGACTGCGCTGCGTGGTGGTCGACGAGTGGCACGAACTTCTCGGCAACAAGCGCGGCGTGCTGCTGCAGCTGTGCCTGGCGCGGCTCCGTGCGCTGGCGCCGGCGCTGCGCACGTGGGGGCTGTCGGCGACGCTCGGCAACCTGGGGGAGGCGCGCGACGCGCTGCTGCCGCATGCGCCGGGCGCGGCAATCGTGTCGGCGGCCGCGCCGCGCGGCTTCACCCTGGAGACGCTGCTGCCGGCCGAAGGCGAGCGCTTCCCCTGGGCGGGACACCTGGGCCTGTCGCAGCTGTCGCGCGTGCTGGACCGGCTGCTCGCGGAGCGCACCAGCCTGCTGTTCACCAACACGCGTTCGCAGGCCGAACTCTGGCACCAGGCGCTGGCGGCGGTGTGGCCGGAGGATCCGGCGACGCTGGCGCTGCACCACGGCTCGCTCGACCCGGGACTGCGCGCGACCGCCGAGCAGGGCCTGCGCGACGGCAGCATCCGCTGCGTGGTCGCGACCTCCAGCCTCGACCTCGGCGTCGATTTCCCCGCCGTCGACCAGGTGCTCCAGGTCGGCAGCCCCAAGGGCGTGTCGCGCCTGCTGCAGCGCGCGGGCCGCGCGAAGCACCGGCCCGGCGAGAGCGGCCATGTCGTCTGCGTGCCGTCGCACGTGCTGGAACTCGCCGAATACGCCGCCGCGCGCGCCGCGATCGCCCGCGGCGCGATCGAGTCGCGGCTGCCGCCGCGGCTCAGCCTCGACGTGCTGGCGCAGCACTGCGTCACGCTCGCCCTCGGTGGCGGCTTCGACGGCGACACGCTGTTCGAGGAAGTGCGCGGCACCCACGCCTTCGCCGCGCTCGATCGCGACACCTGGAAGGCGGTGCTCGAGTTCGTCGTCCAGGGCGGCGCCGCGCTCGCGAGCTACCCGGATTTCCAGCGCGTGGTCCGCGATGGCGACGGCACCTACCGCGTCACCGAGCGCCGCGTCGCGTTCCGCCACCGGCTGTCGATCGGCACCATCACCAGCGACGGCAGCGTCTCGGTGCGCTTCCTGCGCGGTGGCCGGCTCGGTTCGGTCGAGGAGAGTTTCGTCGGCCGCATGCGGCCGGGCGACCGCTTCCTGTTCGCCGGCCGGCTGCTGGAGCTGGTGCGGCTCGAGGACATGACCGCGTACGTCCGTGTCTCGGCCAAGGGCAACGGCGCGGTGCCGAAGTGGCAGGGCGGGCGCATGCCGCTGTCGTCCGAGCTGGGCCGCGAAGTGGAACGGATGTTCGGCGCACCCGATGGCTCGCCGGAACTGCGTGCGATGTCGCCGCTGTTGCGCCTGCAGGCGCGGCTCTCCGCGTTGCCCGCACCGGGCACGCTGCTGGCGGAGACGGTGAAGGCGCGCGACGGGCGCCACCTGTTCCTGTATCCCTTCGCAGGTCGCGCGGTGAACGAGGGCCTGGCCTCGCTGCTGTCGCTGCGCTGGGGTCGCCGCGACAGCAACAGCTTCTCGTTCGCCGCCAACGACTACGGACTGGTGCTGTCGCCCGCGCGCGAGGCCGCCATCGACGTCGACACGCTGCGTGGGTTGCTGGCGCCCGAGGGACTGCTGGACGACCTGCGCGAAAGCCTCAACCTCGGCGAACTCGCCCGTCGCCAGTTCCGCGAGATCGCCCGCGTCGCCGGGCTGCTGCCCCCCTCGCTCCCCGGCCGCGCACCGCGCTCGCTGCGCCACCTGCAGGCGTCGAGCGGGCTGATCTTCGACGTGCTGCAGCGCTTCGATCCCGGCCATCTGCTGCTGGCGCAGGCCGAGCGCGAAGTGTTCTCGGCGCAGCTCGACGTGGTGCGCCTGGCGGAGGTGCTGGAGGACTGCGCCGGCCGCAGCCTGGTGCTGCATGCCCCGGCGTCGCTGACGCCGCTGTCGTTCCCGCTGTGGGCCGAAGGCATGCGCGGCCAGCTCAGCACCGAGGACTGGCGCACGCGCGTGCAGCGGGCCGCGGCGCAGCTCGAGAAGCGCCACGCCGGGAAGGCGCCATGAATGCCGCCCTCCGCGTTTCGCTCGGTGGCGAGGACGTCGTGCTCCTGGGCGGGCGTGCGCTGTACTGGCCGGCGCGCGCGCGGCTGCTGCTGGCCGACCTGCACCTGGGCAAGGCCGACGCCTTCCGCCGCGCCGGCATCGCGCTGCCCAGCGGCGGCACCGCGCACGACCTCGCGCGGCTCGACACCCTGCTCGAAACCACCGGCGCAGGCAGCGTCTGGGTGCTGGGCGACATGCTCCACGGTGCCACCGACACCGCCGGCTGGCGCCAGGCCTGGGAACGCTGGCGCACGGCGCGTCCGCGCCTCGAAGTCGCCGTGCTGACGGGAAACCACGACCGTGCGTTGCCTGCCGCGGCACTCGACGTGCGCCTGCTGGGCAGTGCCGTCGACGACGGCCCGTTTGCGTTCCGGCACGCGCCGGAGCGGCACCCGGCGCGGCATGTGGTCTGCGGCCACCTGCATCCGGTGGCGGTGGTGCCCGGCGTCCGCCGGCGCTGGCCCGCGTTCTGGCTGCAGACGGGGCTGACGGTACTGCCGGCCTTCTCCGAATTCACCGGCGGCGCGGTGGTCGCCCCGGACGACGGCGGTCGGCTCGTGGCCTGCGTCGACGGCAGTGCGATCCCCTTGCCCGGCGCATAAAAAAGCCCCGCATGTGCGGGGCCAAGGGACGCGACTTGATGCGTCGGATCAGACAGGCGCCACCCCTGCCGCCTGCGCGCCCTTCGGGCCCTGGGTCACCTCGTAGCTGACGCGCTGGCCTTCCTGCAGGCTCTTGAACCCGCTGGCGTTGATCGCCGAAAAATGCACGAACACGTCTGCGCTGCCGTCCTCGGGTGCGATGAACCCGAAGCCCTTGGCGTCGTTGAACCACTTCACTGTGCCGTATTGCATGACTCTTTCCACCTCGTCTGGATGCGGTCTGCGTGCGCGGGCCTGCAAGGCGCCCGGCGCACCGCCGGAGTATGCAAAGCGGCCGCGCCGCTGGCAATCACCGCGCCAGCAGCGCCGCGAGCAGCGCCGGAAGCCCGGCCGATGCCGCGGCGACGTTGGCCAGCACCTCGTCGAGGGTGATCACCTCGTCCTCCACCGGGCCCGCGCCCGCGGCCCAGTTGGCGACGATCGCCAGGCACGCGTAGTCAACGCCGAGTTCGCGTGCGAGCCCCGCTTCGGGCATGCCGGTCATGCCGACGAGGTCGCAGCCGTCGCGGCGCATGCGCGAAATCTCGGCGCGCGTCTCCAGGCGCGGGCCCTGGGTGGCGCCGTAGCAGCCGCCGTCGACCAGTGCCACGCCGGCAGCCGCCGCCGCGTCGAGCACCGCGCGTCGGAGCGACGGCGTGTACGGGTCGCCGAAGTCGACGTGCTGCACCTCGCTGCCTTCTTCCTCGCAGAAGGTGGACACGCGGCCCCAGGTGTAGTCGATCAGCTGGTCCGGGCACGCCAGCACGCGCGGCCCGAAACGCTCGCCGATGCCGCCGACGGTGTTCAGCGCCAGCACCCGGGTCGCGCCGAGCGCCTGCAGCGCCGACAGGTTGGCGCGGTAGTTGACCCGGTGCGGCGGCAGGGAATGGCCTTCGCCATGGCGCGCGAGGAACGCGACGCGTCTGCCCGCCAGGGTGCCGATGCGCACCGGGCCGGACAACGCGCCGTAGCGGGTGACCGGCTGGTGGCTCTCCACGTCCTCGAGCCCGGCGAGCTGGTACAGACCGGTGCCGCCGATCACCGCCAGCGCGATGTCGCCTGCGGTGCTCATGCGTCGCCCAACGCGTAGATCGCCGGCAGGTTGCGGCCCTGCTCGTTGTAGTCCATGCCGTAGCCGAACACGTAGCGGTCGGGCACCTCGACGCCGACGTAGTCGGCGCAGACGCCGTCGACGCAGCGGTCGTGCACCTTCACCGCGAGCACCGCCACGCGCACGTCGGCCGCGCCCTGGTCCTCGCACCAGCGGGTGACGGCCTTGAGCGTGTGGCCCTCGTCCAGGATGTCGTCGACCAGCAGCACGCGGCGCCCGGCCAGCGGTGTCGCCGGCCGGTGCAGCCACGCAAGGCCCGAGCCGGTGGTGTTGCCGCGGTAGCGGGTGGCGTGCAGGTAGTCGAACTGCAGGTCGAGCCCGCGCTCCCCGAGCGCGAAGGCCAGCGCCGCGGAGAACGGCATGCCGCCATGCATCACCGTCAGGTACAGCGGCACGTCATCCTCGGTGTAGTCGCCGCGGATCGCATCGGCCATCGTCGCGATCGCGGCCTCCAGCGTGGCGCGGTCGTGGATGACGTCGGCGCCGGCCAGGGCGTCGGCGAGCCGTGGCGCGCTCATGCCACGCCCCCGTCGAGCCGCGAGCGCGCGCTGCCGTAGCGGGAATCCGCAAGCAGGCCGTCCCAGCCCATCGGCCCGCGGCCAATCAGCCCGGCGAGCGCCATGGTGTTGAGCGCCCGGCCTTCGGCCGCCGCCAGCGACTCGTCGACCAGCTCCGGGTGGCAGACGAGCACCACGTCGCAGCCGGCATCCAGGTGCGCGTCCACGCGCGCCTTGATGCCGCCGACGCCGTGCGCCGCGGCCATGCCGATGTCGTCGGAGAACACCACGCCACGGAAGCCCATTTCCGCGCGCAGGATGTCGTTGATCCAGAATGGGGAGTACCCCGCGGGTTCGGGCGCGACCTGGGGATAGACCACGTGCGCGAGCATCACCGCGTCGGCACCGGCGTCGATGCCGGCCGCGAACGGGATCAGGTCCTCGTTGCGGATCGTGTCGAGCGTGCGGTCGTCGATCGCGTCGTCGAAGTGCGTGTCCTCGCGCACCGACCCGTGCCCGGGGAAGTGCTTCAGCGTCGCCGCCATGCCGGCGTCGTGCATGCCCTCGACATAGGCGCGGGTGAACGCCGCGACCACCTGCGGGTCGGCGGAGAACGCGCGGTCGCCGATGGCGAGGTTGCCGCGCCCGAGGTCGACCACCGGTGCGAAGCTGAGGTCCACGCCGCTGGCGCGGACTTCGCTCGCCATCAGCCATGCATGCTCGCGTGCCTGCGCCAGCGCGCCATCGGGATCGGTGGCGTACGCGCGGCCGAAGCCCTCGAGCGGCGGCAGCGCGCTGTAGCCTTCGCGGAAGCGCTGCACGCGGCCGCCTTCCTGGTCGACGCAGACCAGTTGCGGGCGCGGCGCGGCGGCGCGGATCGCGGCCGAGAGATCTGCCACCTGGGCCTTCGAGGCGAAATTGCGCGCGAACAGGATCACGCCGGCGCAGGCGTCGTGCTGCAGCCAGTCGCGTTCGCGCGGGTCGAGTTCGGTACCGGCGATGCCGATCACGAGCATGCGGAGCCTCCTTGGGGAGCATCGGGGGACGGCGCGGACGCCGTCGAAGCAGCGGGAGCGGGAGCCGCGCGTTCCGCGTCGCTCCAGCGCGAATACGGGTGCGAGGCCAGCGCCAGATTGTAGTGCCGGGCGCTGTCGGTGACCTCGGCGCCGAGCCAGGACGGCCGCTCGAAGACCTCGTCGGCGCGTGCCAGTTCGACCTCCGCAACCACCAGCCCGGCGTTGTCGCCGAGGAACTCGTCTACTTCCCACAGGTGCGCGCCATGGCGCACCAGGTGGCGGCGCTTGTCGATCGCGCCGCCGACGCACAGCGCCAGCAGCGCGCGTCCGTCGGCGACCGGGATCGGGTATTCGAACTCCTGCCGCGTGTGGCCGAGCTCGCGCGACTTCAGGTTGAGCCACGCGTCGTCGCCGGCGATGCGCACGCGCACCGAGGCGCGCTGGTCGCCGCGGTCGAGCGCGGCCTGGTCGTTGATGTAGCCCTGCGCCATCGGCACGACCGCATGCGCGGCGGCGCGCCAGCCGTCGCCGGTGACCAGGAACTTGCGTTCGATCTCGAGTGCCATCAGCCAGGCTCGAACACGGCGATCGATTCGACGTGCGCGGTGTGCGGGAACATGTCCATGACGCCCGCCGCGCGCAGTTTCCAGCCGCGCCCGTTGACGAGGTAGCCGGCATCGCGCGCCAGCGACGCCGGGTGGCAGCTGACGTAGACGATGCGCCTGAGCCCCTTCAGCGGCAGCTGCTTCAGGACCACGTCCGCGCCGGAGCGCGGCGGGTCCAGCAGCAGGCGGTCGAAGCCGGCGCGCATCCAGGCATGACCGGCGAGGTCCTGCGCCAGGTCCGCGGCATGGAACTGCACGTTGCCGAGCGCGTTGCGGGTGGCGTTGTCGCGGGCGCGCGCCACCAGGCCGGCATCGCCTTCCACGCCCACCACCTCGCGCGCGAGGCGCGCCAGCGGCAGGGTGAAGTTGCCGAGGCCGCAGAACAGGTCCAGCACGCGGTCGTCCGGCTGCGGCTCGAGCAGCTCGAAGGTGCGCGCGATCATCTTCTCGTTGAGCCCGGCATTGACCTGGATGAAGTCCAGCGGACGGAACGCCAGCTCGATGTCCCACGGCGCCAGCCGGAACGACAGCGGCGGATCCAGCGGCCACAGCGGGTGGACCGAATCGACGCCCCCGGGCTGCAGGAACACCGCGAACCCCTGCGCCTGCGCGAACGCCACCAGCGCGGCCTGGTCGCCGGCGGACAGCGGCTGCAGGTGGCGGAAGACCAGCGCCACGGTCTCGTCGCCGGCGATGAACTCGATCTGCGGGATGTCGCGGCGCCCGTCCATGCTTTCGACCAGCGCCGACAACGCCTCGATCCGCGAGCCGACCGCCTCGATCGCGGTGTAGCAGACCGAGAGGTCGGCGACGAAGCGCGGATCGCGCTCGCGGAAACCCACCAGGGTCTTGTCCTTCTTCTCGACCCGGCGCACCGAGAACCGGCCCTTGCGGCGGTAGTGCCAGGCATGGTCGACCAGCGGCGGCAGCAGGGCGCCGGGCGTGACATGCCCGATGCGCTGCAGGTTGTCCTCGAGCACGCGCTGCTTGGCCAGGATCTGCCGGTCGACGTCCAGGTGCTGCAGGACGCAGCCGCCGCAGGTGCCGAAATGCGGGCACCGCGGCTCGATGCGATCGGGCGACGCCTCCAGCACCTCGACGGTGGCCGCCTCGTCGAAGCTGCGGGAGCGCGCGACCTGCGTCGCCATCACCCGCTCGCCCGGCAGCGCGCCGGCGACGAAGACGGCCTTGCCGTCGGCGCGGCGGGCCACGCCACGGCCGTCGTGGGTCAGCGCGGTGATGTCGGCGGCGAAGGGGGTCTTGTCGAGTCGGGCCACGGGTCGGGACTGCGGGGTCGGCCCGCCATTGTCCCAGACCGCGCCGCCCGCTGCCGGCGCGCTACTTCTGCTTCCAGCTGCCGCCGCTCTGGTACCACCAGCCGGGGCGTGCGCTGGCGACCCACTGCTTCGCGAACACGCTGCGGATCTGCGCCTCCCACTCCGGATGGCCATTGGCCACCGCGATCTCGCGGTACACGGCCTTGCGGTCGCGGTTCTCGTCGGCCACGGCGGTGGTGACGGCGACGCGGTCCTTCAGCCCCACCTTCGCCGCGTCCCGGACCACCACCAGGCCATCTTCGGTGAACCCCAGCGCGCCGGAGTCGAAATGCGGCCGCAGCTGGCTGGCGAAACGCGCTTCCATCCGCGACTGGATCGCCTGGATCGCCGGGGTGCGGATGGTGATGTCAGGCTGCGACTGCGCGTGCGCGGGGGCGATGCCGAGCAGCATCCAGGCGTCGAATCCACCGGCGCCCGGCGCCGCCGCCATGCCGCCGGCGCCGTCCGGAGCGGGCTCGGGTGCGGTGGCCGCCTCGTCGCCGATCACTTCCTCGACGAACTCGCGGGCGGCTGCCTGCGCCTCTGCGGCCGGGAAGTAGACGTTGATGGTGACGCATGCGGTCAGCGCGAGCGCGGTTGCCGCGGCGGCGGTCCAGAGGGGAAGTCCGATGCGCATTGCGGGTGTCTCCGGAGGATCGATGCCGCCAACGCTACACGAAGCCGGCTGCACGGGACGCGACCGGGCGCCTAGTTGATGACCGGCGCGACGTCGCCCGAACCCGCGGCGGCCAGCCGCTCGACCAGGGTCGGGAAGTCCACCTGCCGGTTGAAGCCGACCACGGTCAGCCGCGGCAGGCCGCTGCCCTCGAGGATGGTGAAGCCCGCGCCCGCCGCGGACAGCCCGTCCATGCTGCAGACCGTCTCCGCGAGCCGGCACGACAGCCCGATCCGGCGGTAGCCGAAGTCGTCGAACAGGCCGATCAGCTGCCCCTGCAGGCTGCTCACGAACGACGCGTCGCCGACGCTCGAGATGTTCTGCACCGCGCGCTGGCTGATGCGCTGGCGCACGCCGCGGTTCGGCTCGGTGTGGAACTCGGCGTCGAAGGCGGTCGCGCTCCAGTCCACCAGGCGCAGGCCGCGGACATGGCCGTCCATGCGCCCGGTGATGCTGCCGAAGTCGAAGACGTCGGTGATCACGGCCAGGTCGAGGTTGTCGAGCATCAGGTCGGCGGATACGGTCGGCGCCACGCCGAACGGGCGCTCCATGGACAGCGCCGACACGTTGACGGTGCCGTTGAACACGTAGATCGACAGGCCGCCCTCGAAGTCGATGCGCTGGTCGCCGTAGCGCACGCGCGGGATCCGCCCGCTGAGGCTGCCGCCGAAGGCGGGCAACCCCGCCGCGGTGGCCAGGGTGGCCAGGTCGAGCGCTTCGACCTCCAGGCCGCCTTCGATGCGCAGACCGGTGCCGCCGGCCGGCGGCCGCACCACCAGGTCGTCGATGCCGAGATGGCCCTCCAGCATCGGGATCTCGATGTCCTCGCGCAGTCGCAGGGCGCCGCCGGCGCTGTGGAAGGGCAACCGCGCCGCCCCGAAGCCCACCGCCCCGAGCGCCCCGCCCGACCAGCGCAGCTCGCTGTCGACGCTGCCCTGGTGCGCGAAGCGCATCTCGCCGTCCAGGCCATCGAAGCGGAAGCGGCCATCGGCGGCGCCGACCGCCAGGCGCCGCGGCGCCAGCCACGCGTCCTCCAGCGTGCCGTCTTGGAGGCGGATGCCGGCGGCGAGCGCGCCGTCGAGCGTCATGCCCGCGAGGCCGGCCGGCCCGAGCCACCCGGACAGGTAGCGCTCCGGCAGCGCGCGGGCATCGGCACTGTGGAGTTCGACATCGAACGTGCGCAGGTTGCCGTCGGCGTCGAAGGCGGCCGAGCCGTCCGCGTGCAGGGTGTCGCCGTCGCGCCACGCGAAGGCGGGGAGCTGCCGGCCCTCCGCGGGGGTGCCGATGCCATCGATGCGCAGCGCCACCGGCGTCGCCGGCAGCGACACGTAGGCGTTGCCGAACAGGAACTCGCCGCCACGCAGGCTGGCGTCGAGCGCGAGCAGGGTGCGTGCGGGGAAGGCGCGGTAGTCGACGCGTACGCGGCCGCCCACGCCTTCGGCGGCGATGGTGGCATCGGCGCTCTCGACGCCGCCACCCTCGAGCGCGAGGTCCGCGTCGACCCGCAGCGGACCCGTGGCCGGAGCGCGGACGCGCACCTCGCCATCCAGCGTGCCGGCGCCGAGGCGGCCATCGGCCCAGGCCTGCGACGCCAGGGCCTGTGCCCAGGCGAGGGGCACCCGGGTGAGGTCGAGCGTGGTGAGGTCGGGCGTGGCCGCGGCCCGGGCCAGCCCCAGGCGGGCGTCGCCCGCGGACAGCGCCGCCGTGGTGCGCGCATCGCCCAGGTCCACCGACAGCCGCAGGGGCGCGCCACCGCCGGCACGCAGGGTGCCGTCGCAACGCCAGCCGGCCGCGTCGCGCGACAGCGGGCAGGTCCAGGCGAGGTCGCGCCAGGCGTAGCCCAGGTCCGCGGCATCCACGCGCGCCGCGTCCAGGCGCAGTTCGCCGTGTCCGGCGCCCGCGGGCCAGTGCAGGCGCACGGTCACGCCTTCCAGCACCGCCACCGGGGTGCTGACGCGGGCGATGCGCGCCTGTGCGGTGCGCGCCTGCGCCATGCCCGCGGCCAGCGCCAGGCACAGCGCCAGCACCAGGCACGGCAGGCGTAAGATCGGGCGCGGCATGGCCGCCAGCTTAGCGAGTCGGAGGGCACCGGCGATGAAGCCCCGCATCCTGCTGGTCGAGGACGACCCGACCTCGCGCCAGTTCCTGGTGGCGACGCTCGAGGCATTCCCCGCCATCGTCGATGCCGCCGGCACCGCGGCCGCGGCGGTGGCGCTCGCAGCCGACCGCCGCTATGGCCTGTTGATGGTCGATGCCCACCTGCCCGACGGCGATGGCGTCGGGCTGCTCGCGGCGCTGCGCGCGCAGGGCCAGCAGGCGACGGCCATCGCCCATACCGCGGCGCGCGAGCCAATCCTGCGCGACGCGCTGCTGGCAGCCGGCTTCAGCGCCGTCCTGTGCAAGCCGCTGACCGGACCAGAGCTGCATGCGGCGATGCGGGCTGCACTGCATGCGCCGCCGCCGGCGGCGGCAGCGTCCCTGCGCGTGTCCGAGCCGACGCCGGCGGAAGGCGAGACCGGGGTGTGGGACGACGCCGCGGCGCTGTCGGCCCTGCATGGCCAGCAGGCCCACGTCGACGCCCTGCGCGTGCTGTTCCGCGAGGAGCTGGCCGGCGCACGCGACGCGGTTGCGGCGGCGGTCGCGGCGGGCGACAGGGCCGCGCTCGGCGCCCATCTGCACCGGCTGCGCGCGAGCTGCGGCTTCGTCGGCGCCCGGCGCCTCGCGATCGCGGTGCAGGCCCTGCAGGCGGATCCGTCGGCGCTCGGGCCTTTCCTCGCCGCGGCTCAGGACACGCTGTCGTCGCCTTGAGCAGGCGCGGCGCCGATGCGGCCGAGCTGGGCCATCAGCTCCCACGATTTCAGGCCGCGCCCGCCGAGTTGCACCGCCAGTGCCTCGCGCAGGACGCGGCGCAGGCCCGGCAGGTCCGCAGCCTCCGGCGTGGCATCCACGGCCAGCGCCAGCAGGGCGCGGCCGGTGGCGCTGCGGGCGCGGTCCCCGCTGCGCTCGCCCAGCAGGCGCCGGGGCCCGTGTTCCGGGTCGAGCCGGTAGCGCGCGGCAGGGTCGATCGCGGCGCCGTCGCCGTCATGGGCGAAGTCGAAGCCGACGCCCAGCGCCTCCAGCAGGTCGCGCTCGAACCGCCGCAGCGTCCACGCCAGTGGCGCATCCGCGTCCGGGAGGCGCGCCCTCACCTCCGCGTACAGTGCGTAGAGTTCCGGCCGCGGGTCCTGCCTCGGGGCCAGCCGCAGCATCAGTTCGTTGACGTAGAACCCCGCCAGCGCGGCATCGCCCTGCAACCGCGGCGCGGCATCGATCGCCTCGGCGGAATTGAGCTGCGCCAGCTCGCCGCGCTGCACGGCATCGAAGCGGATGTGCTGCAGGGGCTGCAGCGCCGCGCGCAGCACCTGCCTGCGCGGCCCGTGGACGCCGCGGGCGACGATGCCGACGCGGCCGTGGTCCTCGCTCAGCACCTCGAGCAGCAGGCTCGTCTCGCGCCAGGCGCGGGCGTGGAGCACATAGGCGGGCTGCGAGACGTAGCGCATGTGGCCATGTTAGGCGGATCGCCCTCCGGGATCCGGCAGGGCAGCGCGCGGCAGCGGCACCCGTGGGAGCCGCCATGGCGGCGAGCGCTTGCGGCGGCGGGTAGAGCTCGCGGCCATGGCCGCTCCCACAGATGCGCAATCGCGATTACTGGTCGTAGCCCAGCGTCTTCAGCGCGGCCTCGTCGTCCGACCAGCCCTCGCGCACGCGCACCCAGGTCTCCAGGAACACCTTGCTGTCGAACAGGCGCTCCATGCCCAGGCGTGCCTTGCTGCCGATCTCGCGCAGGCGCGTGCCGCCCTTGCCGATCACGATCGCCTTCTGGCTGTCGCGCTCGACCCAGATCACCGCGCCGATGCGCAACAGCGGCCCGGCCTTGGGCGTGCTGTCCTCGACGAAGGACTCGATCTCGACCGTGGTCGCGTACGGGAGCTCGGCGCCCAGCTGGCGCATCAACTGCTCGCGCACCAGCTCGCCCGCGAGGAAGCGCTGGCTCTTGTCGGTGATCTCGTCCTCGCCGTAGCTCGCCTCCTGCTCTGGCAACAGCGACAGCAGTGTTTCGACCAGCGCCTCCAGGCCCTTGCGCTTGAGCGCCGAGATCGGATGCACGCCGGCGAAGTCGCGGCCTTCGGTGACCTGCTGCAGGTAGGGCAGCAGCGCGGACTTGTCGGTGAACCGGTCGACCTGGTTGACCGCCAGCACCACCGGCACGCCGGCGTCGCGCAGCGCGTCGAACGCGAGCGTGTCGTCGTCGCTCCAGCGCCCCGCCTCGACCACCAGCAGGGCGACGTCGACGCCCTCCAGCGCACCGCGCGCGGCGCGGTTCATCATCTTGTTCATCGCCCGCTTCTGCTCGCGGTGCAGCCCTGGCGTGTCGACCAGTTGCAGCTGGCCGCCTGGAACGGTGGCGATGCCGAGCACGCGGTGGCGCGTGGTCTGCGGCCGGTTGGAGACGATGCTGACCTTGGCGCCGACCAGGGCATTGACCAGCGTCGACTTGCCGACGTTGGGGCGCCCGATCACCGCGACGCTGCCGCTGCGGTGGGGCTTGGTGTCGCTCATTTCGGTGGCTCCAGTTGATCGATCAGGGCCGCGGCCGCGGCCTGTTCGGCGACGCGGCGCGAGCTGCCCTCGCCTTCCGCGGCGAGCGGCGGCTCGACGATGGTGCAGCGGACGCGGAAGACCTTCGCATGCTCGTCGCCGCTCTCGCCGAGCAGTTCGTAGACCGGCAGCGGACGCTGGCGCGCCTGCAGCCATTCCTGCAGCCGCGTCTTCGGATCCTTGCCGATGCGGCCGGCCGGCAGCTCGAGGATGGTGCGCTCGAACCACGGCAGCACGGCGTCACGACAGGCCTCGAAGCCGCCGTCGAGGTAAATGGCCGCCACCAGGGCTTCCAGCGTGTCGGAGAGGATGGAATCGCGGCGGTGGCCGCCGGACTTCATCTCGCCAGGGCCCAGGGTGATGCGCGGGCCGAGGTCGAAGTCGCGCGCGAGCTGCGCCAGCGACGACTCGCGCACCAGCTCGGCGCGGGCGCGGGTCATCGCGCCCTCGTCGGCCTTGGGCCAGTGCAGGTACAGCGCCTCGGCCACGATCATGCCGACCAGGGCATCGCCGAGGAATTCGAGGCGCTCGTTGTGGCGGGCGCCGGCGCTGCGGTGCGTCAGCGCCTGTGCCAGCAGCCCCGGGTCGCGGAAGACATGGCCGGCGAACGTCGCGGGACGGGGATCAGTCGACTGCACCGGTCCGCGTCAGCATCTGGGTGGCGTCGAACTTTCCGACGACGTCGAGGTTGGCGATCACCGGCTTGCGCACCTCGTAGCTGACGTCCATCTGCCAGCCGTTGTCGACGCGCTTGATCTTGACGTGCTCGGGCTTCACGTTTTCCGAGTAGCTGATGTACAGGCGACGGAAGAACAGGTCCTGGATCTTGCGCGGGTCGGTGTTGCCGATCCCCGGCTCGTTGGCCAGGCCCTTGAGCGCGGCCTTGACGCTGTAGAACTCCGAGTACATCGGGAACAGCTTCATGCCCACGTACGCGAACAGGCCGACCACGGCCAGCACGATGACGAACCCCAGCAATGTGATGCCGTTCTGCCTGCCCTTCATGTCCTTCCCCTTGGAACCGTTGGTGCGCGCGATGCGCATGTCGATCATGGAATCCTGTTGCCGATCCGGTCGAAGCCCACGCCCCCGGCGCTCCGGTCCCAGCTCATCCAGATCAGGAACGCCTTCCCCCGCAGCTGGCTCTCGGGCAGTGTGCCCCAGAACCGGCTGTCGTCGCTTCTATCACGATTGTCGCCCATCACGAAATACTGCCCCGACGGCACCTGCCACTCGCCGTCGCCCTGGTCGATGAAGGGCGAGCGGTCCACTTCCAGCACCTGGTGCGGGCGCCGCGGGAGCTTCTCCACCAGCAGGCTCGCGCCGGTCATCTCGAGGCCCCGGCCCTTGCCCTGGAAGGTGCCCAGGCGGTCGTACTCCACCGCTTCGCCGTTCACGAACACGGTGTTGTCGCGGTAGGCGACGGTGTCGCCCGGCAGGCCGATCACGCGCTTGATCCAGTCCTGGTCGGGATGGTGCGGCGGGCGGAAGACCACCACGTCGCCGCGCCCGGGCTTGCCGATCTCGATGACCTTGCGGTTGTTGATCGGCAGGCGCAGGCCGTAGGCGAACTTGTTGACCAGGATGAAGTCGCCGATGAGCAGCGTCGGCATCATCGAGCTCGACGGGATCCGGAACGGCTCGGCGACGAAGCTGCGCAGCACCAGCACCACCGCCAGCACCGGGAAGAACGCGCGCGCGTAGTCGACGACCACCGGCTCCTGCGCCTCGAGCAGGCCACTGCGCGCGGCGCGGCGCTTGGCGAACACCAGCCGGTCCAGCAGCCAGGTGATGCCGGTGGCGAAGGTCAGGACGACCAGGGCGATTTCAAACCAGCGCATGCGGGCTCCCAGGCGGGGTTGTGTGGGCGGGTGCGGGCGCCGCGGCGCCGGGCGCGGCCGGCGGCCGGCGCACCGGCTGGCTGCCGATGGACGCCGCGATCGCGGTCACTTGCTGTCGACCTGCAGCACGGCGAGGAACGCTTCCTGCGGGATCTCGACGCGGCCGACCTGCTTCATGCGCTTCTTGCCTTCCTTCTGCTTTTCCAGAAGCTTCTTCTTGCGCGAGATGTCGCCACCATAGCACTTGGCCAGGACGTTCTTGCGCATCGCCTTGACCGTGGAACGGGCGATGATCTGCGAGCCGACCGCGGCCTGGATGGCGACGTCGAACATCTGCCGCGGGATCAGCTCGCGCATCTTCTCGGTGAGGTCGCGGCCACGGCGGTCGGCGTGCTGGCGGTGCACGATCAGGGACAGCGCGTCGACCTTGTCGCCGTTGATCAGGGTGTCGATGCGCACGAACGGGCCGACCTCGAAGCGCAGGAAGTGGTAGTCCAGCGAGGCGTAGCCACGCGACACCGACTTCAGGCGGTCGAAGAAGTCGAGCACCACCTCGGCCATCGGCAGCTCGTAGCTGATCTGCACCTGCGAGCCCATGTAGTTGATGCCGAGCTGGCGCCCGCGCTTCTCCTCGCACAGCGTGATGACGTTGCCGACGTAGTCCGGCGGCGTGAGGATGTTGGCGCGGATGATCGGCTCGCGGATCTCCTCCACCAGATTGGACTGCGGCAGCTTCGCCGGGTTGTCCAGCTCGAGGATGCTGCCGTCGGTCTTCAGCACCTCGTAGACCACCGTGGGTGCGGTGGTGATGAGGTTGAGGTCGTACTCGCGCTCCAGCCGCTCCTGCACGATTTCCAGGTGCAGCATGCCGAGGAAGCCGCAGCGGAAGCCGAAGCCCATGGCTTCGGAGCTCTCCGGCTCGAAGCGCAGCGCGGCGTCGTTGAGCTTGAGCTTGTCCAGCGCCTCGCGCAGCGCCGGGTAGTCGTCCGCGTCCACCGGGAACAGACCCGCGAACACGCGCGGCTGCATCTCCTGGAAGCCGGGGAGCGGCTCGGTGGCCGGATCGGCGGCGAGCGTGAGGGTGTCGCCCACCGGCGCGCCGTGCACGTCCTTGATCGACGCCGTGATCCAGCCGACCTCGCCCGGACCCAGCCGCTTGGTCGGCTTGCGCTTGGGCGTGAACACGCCGACCGAGTCGATCTGGTGGGTGCGCCCGGTCGACATCACCAGCATCTTCTGCCCGGGCACGATCTCGCCCTGCATCACCCGCACCAGCGACACCACGCCCAGGTAGTTGTCGAACCAGGAATCGATGATCAGCGCCTGCAGCTTGTCGCTGCCACGCGGGGTCGGCGGCGGGATGCGGCTGACGATCGCCTCGAGCACGTCGATGACGTTCAGGCCGGTCTTGGCGCTGATAGCGACCGCGTCCTCGGCGTCGATGCCGATCACCGCCTCGATCTCGGCCTTGACCTTGTCGATGTCGGCGGTGGGCAGGTCGATCTTGTTGATCACCGGCACCACTTCCAGGCCCTGCTCCACCGCGGTGTAGCAGTTGGCGACCGACTGCGCCTCGACCCCTTGCGCGGCATCGACCACCAGCAGCGCGCCCTCGCAGGCCGCCAGCGAGCGGCTGACCTCGTAGCTGAAGTCGACGTGCCCGGGGGTATCGATGAAGTTCAGGTGGTAGGTCTGGCCATCCTTCGCCACGTAGGGCAGCGACACCGACTGCGCCTTGATGGTGATGCCGCGCTCGCGCTCGATCGGATTCGAGTCGAGCACCTGCGCTTCCATCTCGCGGGCCTGGAGGCCGCCACAGAGCTGGATGATGCGATCGGCGAGCGTCGACTTGCCGTGGTCGACGTGGGCGATGATGGAGAAGTTGCGGATGTTCCGCATCGAATCGGGAGGCATGGGCGGCTTTGTCGTGCCGTCTGGGCGGCGATTACGGTGAAAAACACGCAATTGTCGCACAGCACGACGCCCACCCCATGCCGGCGGTGGGCGTCGGTGCCGTCCAGGCCGGCCCGGCGGCTATTCGCCGTCGACGCGCGGGGTGACGGCGACGAACTGGGTGGCACCGCCGCGGCTGCGGACCAGCAGCATCACGGTCTCGCCGGCGCGCACGCGGGCCAGTTCGCGGTCCAGGGCTTCGGGGCTGTCGACGGCGGTCCGGCCCACCGACAGCACCACGTCGCCCGGCTGCAGGCCGGCGTTGCGCGCCGCCAGGCCGTCGACGCGGGCGATGGCCACGCCCTCGCCCTTCTTCAGCCCCAGCTCGCGGCGCTGGTCGTCGCTGAGCGCCTGGCCAGCCAGGCCCAGCGGGTTGCTGGCCTTGGCGGCCGCGGGCGGACGCGCACCGCCGCCGGGAATCCCGGCGGCGCGGCCTTCGTCCAGCTCGCCCAGGGTGACGTCGAGGGTGCGGGTGCGGCCCTCGCGCCACACGCCCAGCTCGACCCGCTTGCCCGGCGCCATGGCGCCGATGATCGGAGGCAGGTCGCTGGACTGGTTCACCGGCGCGCCATCGACCGTGCGGATCACGTCGCCGCGCTCGACGCCGGCGCGTTCCGCCGGCCCACCGGCGACCACGTCGGCGACCAGCGCGCCGCGGGTGTCGGGCAGGCCGAGGCCGCGCGCCTGCTCTGCGTTGATCTCCTGCACCTGGACGCCAATCTGTCCGCGACGGACCTCGCCCGTGGTCCTGATCTGGTCGGCCACGTTCATGGCGACGTCGATCGGGATCGCGAAGCTCACGCCCATGTAGCCGCCGGAGTTGCTGAAGATCTGCGAGTTGATGCCCACGACCTCGCCACTGGTGTTGAGCAGCGGCCCGCCCGAGTTGCCGCGATTGATGGCGACATCGGTCTGGATGAAGGGCACGTAGCGCTGGTTGGCATACGGGTTCGCGCGGCCGACGGCACTGATGATGCCCGCGGTGACCGACTGGTCGAGGCCGAACGGCGAGCCGATCGCCACCGCCCACTGGCCGGGCTTCAGCGTGCGCGAGTCGCCCGCGCGCAACGCCGGCAGCCCGGTGGCGTCGATCTTGAGCAGGGCGACGTCCGACTGCTCGTCGCTGCCGACGATCTCGGCGGCGAACTCGCGGCGGTCGGAGAAGCGCACGGTGACCTCGTCCGCACCGTCGACGACGTGGTGGTTGGTGAGCACGTAGCCGTCGGGCGACATCACGAAGCCGGTGCCCATGGAGGCACCACGCGGGCCGCCGGGCCCCTGCGGGCCGGGCGTGCCCGGGAAGGGCGTGCCCGGACCGAAGAAACGCCGGAAGAACTCGGGCATCTCGTCGGGCATCGGCTGGCCCTGGGTCCGCGCCACGCGCGTGCCGATGCTGGCCTCGATGTTCACCACCGAGGGTCCGACGCGCTCCACAAGCCGCGTGAAGTCGGGCAAGCCCGCCACCATGGACGGGCCACGGCCAGCGGGTGCCGCGGGCGGCTCGCCGGCAGGCGGCGCCGGCAGCGGCGCGGCAGCGCCGGACTGCGCGGTGGCGACGGGCAGCACGACCGCGGTGGTCCCGGCGGCAGTGAGTGCCACGAGGGCAAGGGCGTACAGGGGCGTTTTCATCGGGGTTGCGACCTCGATCTGGACTGTTGGCGGGTGGCGCGGCGCGCGGGCGCCGCCGGAATCACTGCGCGGGGCTGATATTGCCCGGCGCGGCGTCGTCGGACGGACCGCCATCGGCGGGGCCGACCGGCCCGGCGCCATCCGCAGGAGCGGACGTCGCCTCCGGACCCTCGGGCGCCGGAGGCGCGAACCGCGGCACGAACGGCTCGAAGCTCGACGCGGCGGGCCCGTAGCCCGCGGAGAAGACCTCGCCATTCCCCAGCGCCGGCAACGCCGCCCGCGGCCATGGCCGCGCCGGCGCGATCGGCTGCGTCGCGAACGGATCCGACAGCGCCATGGGCGGCAACGGCGCCGGCAGCGACGCCAGTACCGGCTGGGCACCCGACGCCGCCACGACCGCCTCCGGCACGTTGCGCGCCCTGAGGTTGCTGGCGGCGCGCTGGACCTGGCCGCTGGACCGGCGGGCGGTGGCGCGACGCGGCACTTCGGAGACCGCGACCGCGCTCGCGAGTGCGGCGGCGGCGACGGTTTCGGCCGCGGGCGTGGCGGGCAGGGCCGGCGCACGTTCTGTGGCTGACGCCACGCGCGACAGCCCGGGGCCTGCGGCCGACGGGCCCGGGGATGCGGGGCCGCCGGCACCGGTGCCCTGGCTGGCCGCCACCCGGGCCGGCTCCGCCGGCGTCGCCGGCGCCACCTCGCCCGGCATCTGCCGGGCCAGCAGGAACGCCACCGCCGCCACCGACGCGGCAAGCGCGGCACTGCCGCCCCAGCGCAACCGGCGCGGCCTCGCGCTGGCCGTCCTGTCGCGGACGCCAGCCTGGTCTCCGGCGGCGATGGCCGCGGCCACCCGCTGCGGGAAGTCGGCCGGCAGCAGGCTGCTGCGCTGGCCCCGCAGCACGTCGCCGCAGACCTGCCAGCGCTCCCAGCAACCCGACAGGCCGCTGTCGTGCTCCAGCCGTCGCAGCATGAACTTGGCCGCGTCCGGCGACAGCTCGCCGTCCATCATCGCCGACAACTGCCGGCGGTGGTGGGCGTAGAGCTTGTCCGGCGGCGCGAGCTCGAACTCGTCCGTGGCGTCGTCTGGAATGTCGTGTTGGCGGGTCATCTCGGGCCTTGTCATCGGGTGGCGCGTGCCGGCGCCTGTTCGGACTCCATCAACGGTTGCAGCTCGACGTCGATCGCCTCGCGTGCGCGGAAGATGCGCGAGCGCACCGTGCCGATGGGGCAGTCCATCCGCTGCGCGATCTCCTCGTAGCTGAGGCCGTCGACCTCGCGCAGGGTGATCGCGATGCGCAGTTCCTCCGGCAGCGCTTCGACCGCGCGCATCACCGTTTGTTCCAGCTGCTGGCGCATCAGTTCACGTTCGGGCGTGTCGTTGTCGCGCAGCCGGATGCCGGAATCGAAGTGCTCGGCGTCGTCGACGTCGATGTCGTCGGTAGGCGGCCGCCGGTTGCCGGCCACCAGGTGGTTCTTGGCGGTGTTGACCGCGATCCGGTGCAACCACGTGTAGAACTGCGCATCGCCGCGGAAATTCCCGATCGCACGGTAGGCGCGGATGAAGGTCTCCTGGGCAACGTCCTGGCACTCGCTCCAGTCCGACACGTAACGCCCGATCAGCGCGGCGATCCGGTGCTGGTACTTGCGCACCAGCAGGTCGAACGCCGCACCGTCCCCGCGCTGCACGCGCCTGACCAGTTCCTGGTCGAGCTGTTGGGTCTCGTCTTCGGCCATGGGGCCGGCGCTCCTTGTCGCCCCGCCGCCATTGGCTGGGCTCTGTGACCGTCGGCGGGGATGGAAGTTCCCGCCGTCGATCCGGGGGATCTGGGGATGACGCGCCGCGGGTACAAGCACGCAGGCGGCCACGACGCGATTTGACGCCGGGGAAACAGACTCTGGATCATAAGCAGTCTCCCGTACCGTAACGGATGGTGCCGCATGATCGCTGGCCTCGACGGACTGCGCTTCAGCCACTGGCAAGCCGAGCAGCGCCCCGACGGCGTCGTCCTGCTGACCTTCGACCGCGCAGGCGAGTCGGTCAACACCTTCGCGCAGGACGTGCTGATCGAGCTCGACGCCATGCTCGAGCGCCTCGCGCTCGACCCGCCCAAGGCCCTGGTGCTGCGGTCGGGCAAGGCGCGCGGCTTCATCGCCGGCGCCGACATCCGCGAGTTCCAGGCCTTCGACGAGAAAGGCACCATCGGCGATTCCATCCGCCGCGGGCAGCAGGCATTCCAGCGCCTCGCGGAGCTTCCCTGCCCCACGGTCGCCGCCATCCACGGCTTCTGCATGGGCGGCGGCACCGAGATCGCGCTCGCCTGCCGCTACCGCGTGGCCAGCAGCGATGCCTCCACGCGCATCGGCCTGCCCGAGGTGAAGCTCGGCATCTACCCCGGCTGGGGCGGCAGCGTGCGCCTGCCGCGGCTGGTCGGCGCACCCGCGGCGATGGACATGATGCTCACCGGGCGCACCCTGTCGGCATCGGCCGCGCGCGGCATCGGCCTCGTCGACCGCGTGGTCGAGCCGTCGGCGCTCGTCGAGGCCGCGGTGGAGCTGGCATTGCGCGGCACCGTGCGGCCGTTCCGGCAGCGCGCGCTCGGCTGGGCCAGCAATACCTGGCCCGCGCGCCAGGCGCTGGCGCCGATGCTGGCCAAGCAGGTCGCGCGCAAGGCACGGCGCGCGCACTACCCGGCGCCGTACGCGCTGATCGAGACCTGGCGGCGCAGCGGCGGCGGCATCCAGGCGCGGCTGGCCGCCGAGCGCAGGTCGGTGGTCAAGCTGGCCGGCACCCCGACCGCGCGCAACCTTACGCGGGTGTTCTTCCTGCAGGAACGGCTGAAGGGCCTCGGCGGCAAGGACGCCGGGATCGCGCACGTGCACGTGGTCGGCGCCGGCGTCATGGGCGGGGACATCGCGGCGTGGGCGGCCTACAAGGGGCTCGAGGTCACGCTGCAGGACCGCGAGCAGCCCTTCATCGACAAGGCACTGGCGCGCGCGCAGGACCTGTTCGCGAAGAAGGTCAAGGACGAGTCGAAGCGCCCGGCGGTGGCGGCGCGGCTCAGGGGCGACCTGGTTGGGGACGGCATCGCCTCGGCGGACCTGGTGATCGAGGCGATCGTGGAGCGCGCCGACGCCAAGCGCGCCCTGTTCGCGGACGTCGAGCCGCGGCTGAAGGCCGACGCGCTGCTCGCCACGAACACGTCGTCGATCCCGCTTGCGGAGCTTGCCGGCGGACTGCAGCGGCCCGCGCAGTTCGCAGGCCTGCACTACTTCAACCCGGTGGCGCTGATGCCGCTGGTCGAGATCATCCGCCACGACGGCATGTCCCCCGATACCGAGCGTCGCCTGGCGGCGTTCTGCAAGGCGATCGACAAGCTGCCGGTGCCGGTGGCAGGCACGCCGGGCTTCCTGGTCAACCGGCTGCTGTTCCCGTACATGCTGGAGGCGGCGACGGCGTTCGCCGAGGGCATCCCCGGTGCGGTCATCGACCGCGCGGCGGTGGCCTTCGGGATGCCGATGGGCCCGATCGAACTGATCGACACCGTGGGCCTCGATGTCGCCGCGGGCGTCGGCCAGGAGCTGGCGCCCTTCCTCGGCCTGCAGATCCCGGACGCCATCGCGACCGCCCCCGAAGCCGGCCGGCGCGGCAAGAAGGACGGCCAGGGCCTCTACACGTGGGAAGACGGCAAGGCGAAGAAGCCGGAGGTGCCGAAGGACTATGCCGCGCCGGCCGACCTCGAGGACCGGCTGATCCTGCCGATGGTCAACGAAGCGGTGGCGGCGCTGCACGATGGCGTGGTCGCCGATGCCGACCTGCTCGACGCCGGCGTGATCTTCGGCACCGGCTTCGCACCGTTCCGGGGCGGCCCGATCCAGTACGTCCGCGAGACCGGCGTCGAGGCCGTGCTCGCGCGCCTGGCGGCACTGCAGGCCACGCACGGCGACCGTTTCGCACCGCGTCCCGGCTGGGACGCGCCCGCGCTGCGCGGCTAGACGCCTGCCCGCGACGGGCGAGGGTGGCGTGAGCGACTGCGCCGCTTTCGCGCGGCCGTGTCCATGCCCGCGTCACGCGGTCTCTGCTGCACTCGTCGGCCGCCGACGCGGGTGCATCGATGGGGCTTTCGACCACATCCGACCAGATCTCGCCGGAGGAGCTGGAGCGCGGCAGCCGGCGCCTGATGCTGGATGCGGCGTTCGCGACCATCGTCGGCACGCTCAACAGCGGCGTCGTGCTGGTGGCGTATGCGCTGTTCCTGGGCGCCTCGTCGACGACCATCGGCGTCCTTGCCGCGATCCCGTTCCTGACCCAGCTGCTGCAGGCGCCCACGGTTGCCCTGGTGGAACGGTTGCAGTCGCGGCGGCTCGTTGCCGTCACCTGCCTGTTCGTCGCGCGCCTGGCGCTGCCGCTCATGGCCGTGCTCGGCTACCTGCCCGACCGCAACCTCGCGCTGGCGCTGCTGGTGGTGGGCGAGACCATCCACTGCGCCTTCAATTCCGTGGCCGGCTGCGCCTGGAATGCCTGGATCCGCGACCTCGTCCCGGATGCGCGCATGGGCGCGTTCTTCGCGCGGCGGACGGTCTACGCCACCGCCTCGGGCATCCTCGGCACGGGTGCCGCCGCCGCCGCGCTGCAGGTGGCCGACCCGGGCGGCGGCGGCCAGCCGCTGGTGTTCGCCCTGCTCTACGGCTTCGGGTTCCTGTCCAGCCTGGCCAGCACCTGGCAGCTCACGCGCGTCCCTGAGTTCACGCGCCCCGGGCGGACCGCCCGGCAACCGCTGCTGTCGATGCTGGCGCAACCGTTCCGGGATCCGAACTTCGTGCGCCTGATCCGCTTCTTCGCCTCGTGGCAATTCGCCGTCAACCTGGCGGCGCCGTTCTTCAGCGTCTTCATCATGCAGCAGCTGGGGTTTTCGGCCGGATTCGTGCTGCTGCTGAGCATCGTCAGCCAGTTGAGCAACATCGCCGTGGTCCGGGCCTGGGGACGGCTGACCGACCGGTTCACCAACAAGTCGGTGCTGACGCTGGCCGCACCGCTGTTCATCGCCTGCATCGCCGCCATGGCGCTGGCGGGCCAGGTCGGCCCGTCGAGCTGGACCATCGCCTACCTGGTGGTGCTGCACGTGCTGATGGGGCTGACATCGGCGGGCGTGGCCCTGGCCTCGGTCGCCATCGGCCTGAAGCTGGCGCCGCGCGGCGCGGCCAGCGCCTACGTCGGCACCAACGCCCTGGTGACCGCCGCCGCGGCAGGCGTGGCGCCGCTGCTGGCGGGTGCCTACGCCGACTTCTTCGCCGCGCGCGAGCTGCGCTTCCGGATCAGCTGGAGCGCGCCCGGCGAGGCACTGGACCTCGTCAGCATCGCCGTGGGCTGGTGGCAGTTCTTCTTCCTGATCTCGGCGGCGCTGGGGCTGTACTCGCTGCACCGGCTGTCGTTCGTGCAGGAGGTCGGGGAGGTGCCGCGCGGGCAGATGCTGCAGCACATCCTCAACGTCGCCCGGCGCGGCGTGCGCAACGCCTCGACCGTGGCCGGATTGCGCGCGGCGGTGGCGTTTCCCGCGGGCGGGGTCATCGCCGAGCACACCGGCTCGGCGGCGGAGGATGGACCGGTGGGCGACGCTGCATCGCCACGCGACGGCGCTGGCGGGACGCAGGGGGCCGGCGGCGAAGGTGCCGACAGCGGAAGACCGGCATGAGACTGGCGGTGCGGCGCGGCCGCCGCCGCTACATGGTGTGGGTGGGCTTGTCGGAGGCCAGGGTGCCGGCCAGCAGGGTCTCGATCCGCCCCTTCACCTGCTCGCCCTCGGCCGTCTCCGCGAACTGCACGCCGATGCCGGCGGTGCGGTTGCCCTGCGCGCCGGGCGGCGTCACCCAGACCACCTTGCCGGCCACCGGCAGGCGCTCGCTGGATTCCGGCAGGGTCAACAGCACGAACACCTCGTCGCCGAGGAAGTAGCGCTTCGGGGTCGGCACGAAGATGCCGCCGTACTTCAGGTACGGCATGTAGGCGTTGTACAGCGCCGCCTTGTCCTTGACCGCCAGCGACAGGATGCCCTGCCGTGCCCCGCCTGCGGTTGCGTTCATGCCCTGCCTCCTCGTGCCTTGCCGCCGGCGGCGGTGTCGTGGTCGTCGCGCCAGGCCAGCAGCAGGTCCGCCACCGCCAGGTCCGCGCGCACCGTGGTCCGCAGCAGGTCGCGGGTGCGGTTCGCGGCGTCGAACCACTGCGCCAGCTTCCGGGTTCGCTGCGGGTCGGTCAAGCCGGTGGCGGTGGCCAGCGCCAGCTCAGCGGCATGGCGCAGGCGCATCGCGGCCTCGTCGTCGGCGGTCCAGCGCTGCGCGGTCTCGGCCACGCCGATGTCGCCACGCGCCACCCTGGCGAGGTCGGCCGCGACCTCGCGGCGCAGGGCGATGCCGCCGTCGCGCAGCCAGGCGTCGGCCAACCCCGGATGCCCGCGCGCGGCGTCGAGCGCCTCGGCCGCCGCGTCCGCGCCGTGGCCGCGCGCGGCCAGCCACGCCAGCGCTTCCGCGCGCGGCGGCAGGCGGAACTCGAGGCGCTGGCACCGGCTGCGGATGGTCGCCGGCAGGCGCATGGGGTTGGCGGCGAGCAGCCACAGGAAGCGCCCGGGCTGCGGCTCTTCCAGGGTCTTCAGCAACGCATTGCAGCCGGCGTGGTTGAGCACGTCGGCCGGGTCCACGATCGCGACCTGGGTCTCGCCGTACTGCGGGGTCAGCGACAGCTTCTCCGACAGCTGGCGCACCTGGTCGATGACGATCTCGGTGCGCAGGCGCGTGCCTTCCCTGTTCATCGCCAGGGTGACGAGGTGGTAGTCGGGATGCGTGCCCGCGGCGAGCAGCTGGCAGGCGCGGCAATGCCCGCACGCGAGGTTGCCGACAGGCGCATGGCAGAGCATGCGGTGCGCGAGACGTTCGGCCACCAGGCGCTTGCCGAGCAGCGCGGGCCCAGCGAACAGCAGCGCATGGCCCATGCGCCCGCCGTCGATCCCCTCGCTGGCGCGGGCGTAGGCGCGCTGCTGCCAGGGCGCGAACTCTTCGCCGCTCATGCCCGTGCCTGCCAGGCCTGCAGCGCGGCCAGCGCGTCGGCGGCCACCGCCTGCGCCGGCCGTGCGGCATCGATGATGCGCACGCGGACCGGGTCGGCCTCGGCGCGGGCGCGGTAGGCCGCGCGCACGCGCTCGAAGAACTCGTCGCGCTCGCGCTCGATGCGGTCGGGCGTGCCGTCGCGGCCCTGCATCCTGGCGCGGCCCTGGGCGACGCCGACATCGAGCAGCAGCGTGAGCGCCGGCGCGATGCCCACGACGCCCTGCTCCAGCGCCGCGATCAACCCGGTGTCGAGGCCGCGGCCGCCGCCCTGGTAGGCGTAGCTGGAATCGGTGAAGCGGTCGCAGAGCACCCATGCACCGCGCGCAAGCGCGGGCAGGATCGCTTCGCGCACGTGCTGGGCACGTGCGGCGAACATCAGCAGCAGCTCGGTCTCGGGCGCCGGCGGCTCGTGCGAGGGATCCAGCAGCAGGCCGCGGATCATCTCCGCCAGTGGCGTGCCGCCCGGTTCCCGCGTGGTCACGACTTCTACGCCGTCCGCCTGGAGCGCGGCGCGCATCGTGGCCAGCACGGTGGTCTTGCCGGCGCCCTCGCCGCCTTCCAGCGACACGAAGCGTGGCCAGGTGCGCAGGCCGGCGGTCACGGCCCGTGCCGCTCCCGGTACCGGCGCACGTACTCGCGCACTGCCGCGTTGTGCTCGTCGAGCGTGCGCGAGAACACGTGGCGGCCGCTGTCGTCGCCGACGGCAACGAAATACAGGGCGTCTCCGTCGGCAGGCCGGGTCGCCGCCTCCAGCGCATGCCGGCCCGGCATGGCGATCGGCGTCGGCGGCAGGCCGTCGCGGGTGTAGGTGTTGTACGGCGTGTCGCGGAGCAGGTCGCTGCGGCGGATGTTGCCGGCGTACCCGCTGCCCATGCCGTAGATCACCGTCGGGTCGGTCTGCAGGCGCATCCCCGCCTGCAGGCGGCGTACGAAGACGCCGGCGATCTGCGCGCGTTCGCCGGCGGCGCCGGTTTCCTTCTCCACGATCGAGGCAAGCACCAGCGCCTCCTCGCGGTCCTTCAGCGGCAGGCCGTCGGCGCGCGCGGCCCATGCCGCGTCCAGCGCGCGCTCGAGGTCGACGTTGGCGCGGCGCAGGACGTCGAGGTCGGTGTCGAGGCTGGTGTAGGCGTAGGTCTCGGGCAGGAAGCGTCCCTCGGGATGCACGCCCCCGTGCCCGAGCGCCGCCATCAGCGCGGCATCGTCCATCCCGTGCAGCGTCTGGCGCAACGGCTTCGCGCGCGCGAGCGCGGCGCGCAGCTCGCGGATGTTCCAGCCTTCGACGATGGTGAAGCGGTGGCTGACGACCTTGCCGTCGCGCATGCGCTCGAGCAGCTGCCGCGGCGTGGTCCCCGGGTCCAGCGCGTACTCGCCGACCTGGATGCGGCCCGCGGCACCGAGCTGGCGCGCCAGCGCCTGCCATTCCAGCTCGTGGCCGTCGCGCACGCCCGCCTCGCGCAGCTTGCCGAGCACGCGGCGGAAGGAATCCCCCGGCTCCACCACCAGGCTCTCGCCGGCTTCCAGCCCGGCCAGGGGACCATCGGTGAAGGCCGCATAGCGCGTGTAGCCCCAGAGGGCCACGGCACCGGCGACCAGCGCCGAGAGCACGAAGAGGATGGCGAGCGCGCGCTTCAACGCACGCACCGTGGGTGGTGCGCGACGGCGCCGGCGGAATCGGGAGACTGCATGGGGCTCAGGATACCGTGGCCGCGCCGGCGGCGGCCCCGGGAGCGCCGGGGCCCGCCAGCGCCTGGAGCATGCCGCGGGCCTTGGCGCGGGTTTCCTCGAGTTCGCGCGCGGGGTCGGAGTCGGCGACGATGCCCGCGCCGGCACGGAAGCGGACGCTGTCGCCGGCGACTTCGGCGCTGCGGATCAGGATGTTGAGGTCCATGTCGCCGTCGCGGTTGAGCCAGCCCATGGCGCCGGTATACGCGCCGCGGGCACCATCCTCGAGTTCGGCGATCACCTGCATGCAGCGCACCTTCGGGCATCCGGTGATGGTGCCGCCGGGAAACACGGCCCGGATCACGTCGGCAGGGCCGGCGTCGCCGCGCAGGCGGCCGCGCACGTTGCTGACGATGTGGTGCACGTGGGCGTAGCTTTCCACCGCCATCAGCTCGTCCACCTCCACCGTGCCCGGCACGCAGACGCGCCCGAGGTCGTTGCGCTCGAGGTCGACCAGCATCACGTGCTCGGCGCGTTCCTTGGGGTGGCCCACCAGTTCGCGGACGCGCGCGACGTCGTCGTCGCCCGCCAGCCGCGGCCGCGTCCCGGCGATGGGCCGGGTCTCGACCACGTCGCCGCGGATCGACACCAGGCGCTCCGGCGACGCGCTGGCGACCGCCCAGCCATCGCCGGCGAACAGGCCCGCGAACGGCGCCGGGTTGGCGTCGCGCAGGCGCGCGTAGAGGGTCGCGGCATCGGGCGGCGCATCGAAGCTTGCACGCCAGCCGCGCGACAGGTTCGCCTGGAACAGGTCGCCGGCGGCCAGGTAGCGCAGGATCCGCGCCACGCCGTCCAGGAACCGCGCGTCCGGGTCCTCCTCGACCCGCACCGGTGGCTGCCACGGCGCCGCGGGCACGGCGTCGCCTGCGGCCGCGGCGTCGGCAGCGATCCGGTCCAGCAGCGCGTCGCATCCGGCTTCGGCGATAGCCACGCATTCCCCGGTCGCGCGGTCGCGCAGCAGCGCACCCGGGCAACGCAGCGCGACGGCCACCGGCATCGCGCCGGTCGCCGACGGCAGGCGCAATACCGGCTCCACTTCCGCCGCCAGTTCGTAGCCCAGGAACAATGCCCAGCCGCCGCGGAACGGCCAGCGCGGCTCCTCGCGCCGCTGGCGCAGGGGCCGCCAGCAGGCGTCGAGCGCTTCGAGGAAGCCGCCGCCGGATTCGCCGCCCTCGCCATCGCGCGCGACGCCGTCGGCGTCGAGCCGCAGCACGCCGCCATCGGTTGCCAGCAGCATGTCCCAGCGCGCCTGTGCAGTGCCGTCGGCCACCGACTGCAGCAGCAGCGGGTAGCGCGATGGCGCCGCGCGATGGCAGGCGAGCAGGTCCAGCCCGGCGGGCAGCGCGCGCGTGACGATCATGCGGGCGCGACGCGGCGCTGCGGCGCGCTCAGAGGCGCCGGAACACCAGGGTGCCGTTGGTGCCGCCGAAGCCGAAGGAGTTCGACAGCGCGATGTCGACCTGGGCCTGGCGTGCGATGTTGGGCACGTAGTCGAGGTCGCAACCCTCGGACGGGTCCTCGAGGTTGATCGTCGGCGGGATGATCCCGGTGTGCAGCGCCATCGTCGAGAACACCGCCTCGATGCCGCCGGCGGCGCCGAGCAGGTGCCCGGTCATGGACTTGGTGGAGCTGACCATGACCTCGTGCGCGTGCGCGCCCAGCGCGGCCTTCATCGCCATCGTCTCGGCGAGGTCGCCGGCCGGGGTGGAGGTGCCGTGGGCGTTGATGTAGCCGACCTCGCTGGCGTCGATGCCGGCATCGCGCAGCGCGTGCGTCATGCAGCGCGCCGCGCCCTCGCCGTTCTCGCTGGGTGCGGTCATGTGGTAGGCGTCGCCGCTCATGCCGAAGCCGACGAGCTCGGCATAGATGCGCGCGCCGCGCGCCTTCGCGCGCTCGTATTCCTCGATCACCAGCACGCCGGCGCCATCGCCCATGACGAAGCCGTCGCGGCCCTTGTCCCACGGCCGCGATGCCGCCTGCGGATCGTCGTTGCGCGTGGACAGCGCCTTCATCGCGCAGAAACCGCCCACCGAGGTCGGCGAGGTCGCGAACTCGGCGCCGCCGGCGATCATGGCGTCGGCGTCGCCGTACTGGATCATGCGCATCGCCAGGCCGATGTTGTGGCTGGCGGTGGTGCAGGCGGTGACCACGGCGATGTTCGGGCCCTTGGCCCCGGTCATGATCGAGACCTGGCCCGCGATCATGTTGATGATGGTGCTGGGCACGTAGAACGGCGAGATCTTGCGCGCGCCGCCCTGGGCGTACTTGAGCGTCGTCTCCTCGATGCCCTTCAGCCCGCCGATGCCGGCGCCGATCGCCACCCCGATGCGGTCGGCATCGCGCTCCTCGATCTCCAGCCCCGCGTCCGCGATCGCCATCATCGCCGCGGCGACGCCGTAGTGGACGAAGGGATCCATCTTCTTCATGTCCTTCGGCGCGATCCAGGGGCTCGCGTCGAAGCCCTTCACCTCGCCCGCGATGCGGGTGGCGAAGCCGGAGGCGTCGAAATGGGTGATCGGGCCGATGCCCGAGCGGCCGTTGACGATGCCGTCCCACGACGAGGCCAGGTCGTTGCCCAGTGGCGAGAGGACGCCGAGGCCGGTGATGACGACGCGACGCTTGGACATTGCAGGCTCCTTGGCCTAGGCGTGCGCACCGGAACCACGATGCGCCTTCGGAAATGCCCGAGGCCGCATTCGCGGCCCCGGGGGTATTGCGCGTGGCGGTCGCCCGCCGGCAGGCATGGCGCCGTGCCGGTCAGCGGCCGGGATGCGTGCACCCGGCCGCCGCGACCACGACGGGTCAGCTCTTGACGTGGGCGTTGATGTAATCGATCGCCTGCTGCACGGAGGTGATTTTCTCCGCCTCTTCGTCCGGGATCTCGCACTCGAATTCTTCCTCGAGGGCCATCACCAGCTCGACGGTGTCCAGCGAGTCGGCACCGAGGTCGTCGACGAAGGAGGCGCTGTTGCTCACTTCCTCTTCCTTGACGCCCAGTTGTTCGACCACGATCTTCTTGACGCGTTCTTCGATGCTGCTCATTGGCGTATGGCTCCGGTGAAGGCAGTTGCGGCGGGTAGTGTAAGGGAAACGGCTGGCAGGGTCGCGCGAGGGCGGCGGCCGGCGGATCACGCCGGCGATGCCCTCAGGGCATGTACATGCCGCCGTTGACGTGCAGGGTTTCGCCGGTGACGTAGGCGCCGCCCGGGCCGGCGAGGAAGGCGACGGCATGGGCGATGTCGGCGGGCTCGCCGAGGCGGCCCAGGGCGATGCGCCCGGTGAGCGCGGACTTCGCGTCCTCGGGGAGGTCGCGCGTCATGTCGGTGGCGATGAAGCCCGGCGCGACGACGTTGACGGTGACGCCGCGCGAGCCGATCTCCTGCGCGAGCGACTTGCTGAATGCGATGATCCCGGCCTTCGCGGCGGCGTAATTGGCCTGGCCCGCGTTGCCGGTCACGCCCACCACCGAGGCGATGCTGATGATGCGGCCGCGCCGCGCCTTCATCATGCCGCGCATCACCGCCTTCGAGGCGCGGTAGACGCTGGTGAGGTTGGTGTCGATGATCGCCTGCCAGTCCTCGTCCTTCATCCGCATCAGCAGGTTGTCGCGGGTGATGCCGGCGTTGTTGACCAGGATCGAGATCGGCGCGACCGATTTCGCGACCTCGTCCACCAGCGCCTCGATGGCGCCGGCTTCGGACACGTCCAGCCTGCGGCCATGGCCGCCGGCGAGACGCGCGCCAATCGCCGCGGCGCCGGCCTCCGACGTCGCGGTGCCGACCACGGTGGCGCCCTGCGCCGCGAGCATGTCGGCGATGGCGGCGCCGATGCCGCGGCTGGCACCGGTGACCAGGGCGACTTCGCCCTTCAGCACTGCGTCGTTCACGATTGCCTCCAGGCATCGAGGGCGGAGTCGAAATCCTCGGGCGCGCCGATGGCACGTGCGTCCAGGGACTTGTCGATGCGCCGGGCGAGTCCGGCCAACACCTTGCCCGGCCCGCATTCGGCGATGCGAGTCGCGCCGGCGGCCGCCAGCGCCTGCATGCAGCCGGTCCACTGCACCGGCAGGTACAGCTGGCGCGCGAGCGCGTCGCGGATCGACGCCACGCCCTCGTGCACCTCGCCGTCGACGTTCTGCACCACCGGGTGTACCGGATCGCGCCAGGGCAGCGAGGCCATCGCCGAGGACAGGCGGTTGGCGGCGTCGCGCATCAGCGGCGTGTGCGAGGGCACGCTGACCGCCAGCCGCACGGTCTTGCGGATGCCGCGTTCGGCGAACAGCGCGAGCGCGCGATCCACGGCCGCGGCATGGCCGCCCACGACCACCTGGCCTGGCGAATTGAAGTTGGCGGGAACCACAACGCCGTCGGCCGATGCGGCCTCGCAGACCTCGGCCACCAGCGCATCGTCGGCGCCGATGATCGCGGCCATGGCGCCGGTGCCCGCGGGCGCCGCCTCCTGCATCAGCTGGCCGCGCAGGCGCACCAGGCGCGCGGCGTCGACCAGCGGCAGCGCGCCGGCGGCAACGAGCGCGGTGTATTCGCCGAGGCTGTGGCCCGCGAGCAGCGCCGGCTGCGCGCCGCCTGCCGCCTCCCAGGCACGCCACGCGCCGATGCCCGCGGCAAGCAGCGCCGGCTGCGTGAACTCGGTGCGGTTGAGCGCGTCCTCGGGGCCGTCCTGCGCCAGCGCCCACAGGTCCAAGCCGGCACCTTCCGATGCTTCCGCGAACGCCTCGCGCACCTGCGGCGCGCGCGCGGCGAGGGCTGCAAGCATGCCGACCGACTGCGACCCCTGGCCGGGGAAGACGAAGGCGAGCGTCGGGTCGACGGGACGGAGTGGGCTCACGCGGCGTTCCGGGAAAAAGCGAGCGGCGATGATACGGGCGACGGGTTCAGGCTGTCTGTACCCGGGCGTATGTCGCGCCGCGCGCGCTCAGTAGCGCAGCAGCGCCGAGCCCCAGGTGAAACCGCCGCCGAAGGCTTCCAGCAGCACCAGCTGGCCGCGCTGCACGCGGCCCGAACGCACCGCTTCGTCCAGCGCCAGCGGCACCGAACCCGAGGAGGTGTTGCCGTGGCGGTCGACCGTGACGACGACGCGGTCCATCGGCATGTCGAGCCGCTTCGCGGTGGCTTCGATGATGCGCAGGTTGGCCTGGTGCGGGATCAGCCAGTCGATGTCGTGGCGGTCGACGCCATTGGCCTCGAGCGTTTCCTCGACGATCGCATCCAGCGCCTTGACCGCGTACTTGAAGACGTCGCTGCCAGCCATGTTGATGCGCACGCCGGCGTTCTTCTCGTGCTCCTTGAAGCCGACCGAGACGCCGACCGGGTTCCACAGCAGTTCCTTCTTGCCGCCGTCGGCGTGCAGGTGGGTACTGAGGATGCCGGTTTCGGTATCGGCCTTGAGCACCACCGCGCCGGCACCGTCGCCGAACAGCACGCAGGTGGTGCGTTCGCTCCAGTCGACCATGCGCGTGAGCGTTTCCGCACCCACCACGAGGATGGTCTTCGCGGCACCGGAGGCGATGAACTTGTCGGCGACCGACAGCGCGTAGACGAAACCCGAGCACGCGGCATTGACGTCGAACGCGGCGCAGCCGTTGGCACCGAGGCGGTGCTGCAGCAGGCAGGCGGTCGACGGGAAGATGATGTCGGGCGTGGTGGTGCCGAGCACGATCATGTCGAGTTCGTCGGCACGGACGCCCGCGGCCTCCAGCGCGCGCACCGCGGCGTGGTAGGCGAGGTCGCCGGTGGTCTCGCCCTCGGCGGCCACGTGGCGCTGGCGGATGCCGGTGCGCGAGGCGATCCACTCGTCGCTGGTGTCGACGAATTCCGACAGCTGGGCGTTGGTGAGCACCCGTTCCGGGAGATAGCTGCCCGTGCCCGCGATGCGGGCGTAGATGCGGCCTGCGGCCGGGGCGGGCACGGCGGGGACAGGCACGGTGGAATCGGGATCGCTCATGTCAGGTCATGCCCTCGCTGTCAGGCCACAGGCGGCATGCCTGCCGGTGGCCGCGCGACATGCCGGCATGCGGCGACGGCGGCGGCCCGATGTGCCGCCCGCGGGCGGCAGGTGGATCGGCCGGGGGCCGATCGCGTGGATCAGTCTTCCTCGACGACCTTCGACTTCGGCTGCACGACCTGGCGGCCGCGGTAGTAGCCGTCGGCGGTCACGTGGTGGCGCAGGTGCGTCTCGCCCGTGGTCGGGTCGGTGGACAGCTGCTTGGCGGTCAGGGCGTCGTGCGCGCGGCGCATGCCACGACGGGAGGGGGAAACGCGGGACTTCTGCACAGCCATGGGATCGCTCCAGCAACAAATTCGGTGAGGTCAGTTCTTTTTCTTCAATGCCGCCAACGCCGAGAACGGATTGGCGCGTGTCTCTTCGTCCGCCTGCACCGGCCAGTCGCGTTCGACGACTTCCGAGTCCGGGCCGACCGGTACCACCGGCACCGCGAGGATCAGTTCGTCCTCGACCAGGTCCGCCGGGCGTACTTCGCCATCGGCGGGCACCTGCAGTGCCTCGTATCCTTCCGGCAGCGCGGCCTCGTCGGCCTCGTCGCCATCCTCCCGCACCAGCCCGAGCCGCTGCACCACGTTGACCGGGTACAGGAACCGCTTCAGCGTCCGCTGGCACTGCAGCGGCAGCTGGGCGTCGATGCGGAGCTCCACGTACGGCACCTGCAGCGCGTCGCGGTCGAACTCCAGCGAGTAGGCCACCTCGCCCTCGGTATCGAACAACGCGTCGCGCAGGCGCGCCATGGACGACAGCGGCAGCCGGCCTTCGAACCCGCGACGGGCCGTGACCATGCGCCAGGCGTCGAGTACTTCGGGCACGTCAGCGGACATAAGCCGCGGAATGTTAGGCCTCGACCCCCCTCCTGTCAAACCGCGGGACCCGCCGGAACCCGCGTGCCGCCGCCGATTTGCCCCGCCCCTGCCGGCGCGGCAGACTGCCCTGCCCCCAGACCGGCGGCCCGCGTGACCCTGATCCCGATCCTGTTGCTCGCCGGCGGGCTGGCCGTGGCCGTGGCCCTGCTGGCACGCCAGCGCGGACGCCGGCGGCAGCGCGCCGTTGCCGGCCTGCTGGATGCCGCCGACGCCCTCGAGGAGCGCCTGCGCACGGCGCGCGCCGAGATCGAGGCGATCGCCGGCAGCGACGGCAACCCGGTGCGGGAGGCGATGCAGGAAATGCTGCGCCAGCGCCTGTGGCTGCAGCAGCACGGCGGCGACGCCTCGCTGCAGCAGATCGAGGCCGTGCGCGGCTCGATCGACGCCGCCCGCGCGCGCATCGACCAGCAGCTGCTGCGCATCGAGCGCGCACGCGCACCGCTGCACTAGGCGATGGCGCGCCTGCTGCTCGGCTCCACCTCCCCGTACCGGCGCGAGCTGCTGTCGCGGCTGGGCCTGCCGTTCGACGTGGCGCGGCCCGAGGTGGACGAGACGCCGCGCGCCGGCGAGCGCCCGCACAGCCTGGCCGCGCGCCTGGCGGACGCCAAGGCGCGCGCCGTCGCCACCGGCATGGGCGACGCCTGGGCCATCGGCTCCGACCAGGTCGCCGACCTGGACGGTGCCCCGCTCGGCAAGCCGGGCACGCGCGAGGCCGCGCTCGCGCAGCTGGCGGCGATGTCCGGACATGCCGTCGTCTTCCACACCGGCGTCGCCCTCGCCCACGGCGACGGCCGTGTCCTGGCGGCCCTCGATACGACGGTGGTCCGTTTCAGGGCCCTCACCGCCGACGAGATCGCCCGTTACGTGGACCGCGAGTCGCCCCTGGACTGCGCCGGCAGCTTCAAGTCCGAAGGCCTGGGCATCACGCTGTTCGATGCCATCGAGACCCGCGACCCGACCGCGCTGGTCGGGCTGCCGCTGATCGCCACCGCGCGCCTGCTGCGGGACGCGGGCTTCCGGCTGCCCTGACCTCAGTCCTCGGGCGCGAACGGCGAGGCGCCCGCCGCGTGCAGCGCTTCGAGGCGCTGCCGGGCGTCGTCCGGGCGATCGAAGTAGATCTCGCGCAGCAGGCCTTCGCGCACGGCCGGCCATGTCTCCCGCACTTCGCGCGCGGTGTCGCCCGCCCGCGCCGACACCGCGTGGGCCTTCTTCGCCAGGTGCACGGCGTTGAACAGCGCCGAGGCGACGAACACCGCCGCAAGCGCACCCAGCAGCGTCTCGCCGCGTGCGCGCCACGGCCGCGCCGCGTGCAGCCAGACCGCCACCAGGCCGAACCAGCCCAGCCAGAAGGTCGACGACACGCTGACGTAGCGGCTGACGAACGCCTGGTCGCCGCCATACGCCGCCACGCGCCCGAAGCCGACGAGCAATGCCGCCAGCACGGCGAACGCCATCCATCCCGCCCAGGGCCATGCCGCGCGGTCGTGTCGCAGGCGCCACGCCAGCGGCGCTCCGGTGGCCAGTGCCGCCAGCGCCAGCACCGGCGAGGCGTCGGTGGCGAAGCGCGCCACGCCCGCGCCGAGGAAGTTGAGCGCATACGGCGAGACCTCCAGCAGCCCGGGCCATTCCGCGCGTCCGTCGACCGACGCCGGCTGAAGGTGCAGGGCCAGCACCAGCCCCAGCACGAGCCAGGGGGCGACCAGGCCCATCCGCTTCGACGCCGGGATCTCCGCGCGCATGGCGACCAGGAGCACCGCCACCGGCACCACGGCCAGGCCCGTGCTGAAGCTCATGGCCGCCAGGCAGGCAGCCGCCAGCGCCAGCAGGTTCAGCGCCCAGTCGAGGGGTCCGCGTGTCAGCGCCAGGATGGCGCCGGCCGTCCCGGCGAGGCTCAGGAACACCGCGACCTGCCATCCCCATTGCAGGTTGGCCAGGTGGCCGGGGAACAGCGCGAAGAACACCAGCGCCAGCCGCCAGCGCATGCCGCCGGCGCCCTGGAGCGGCCGCGCCGCGATGTGCAGGAACACGCCCGCGTACGCCACCAGCACGGCCCAGCTCACCAGGCAATCCAGCCAGGGCCTGCCGCCGGACAGCTCGGTCGTCACCAGCAGCACCGCGTATGCGGGCGCATGCACGTGGCTGCCATGGTGCACGTCCAGCAGATCCCGCGCGCGCACCGTCCCCGCCTTCCAGCCTTCCTGCAGCGGGACCAGGTCCAGGTGGTCCCACAGCATCATCGGGATGTGCCAGTGCATCGTGGCGGCAAGCAGCGCCAGCGCGAGGGCGATGAAGCACGCCGTTTCGCGACGGCTGCCCCATGCGACGCCTGCGGCAGCCGGTCGCGGGAGCGGCGCCGTCGCGGCCTGGCTCATTCCCGGCCGATCCGGATCTGGTGCTCCGACCAGGTTTCGACGCTGCCGTCGGCGCCTTCGATCTCGAGGCCGAGCCAGTGCATTCCCGGCGACAGGTCCCCGGCGTCCACCGTGGCGCTGAAACCGACGTCGGGATGGTTCGGGTCGGTGGACCGGCCCTGGAAAAACGCGGCGACCCAGCCGTTGGCGCGCCCGTACTCCGCTTCCGCCACGCGCTCGCCGTCCAGCGTGATCCACACGGTGCGGACGCCAACACCGTCCTTCACCGCCCACCCGTGCACGTCGAAGGTGCGCGGGACGTGCGCGCCCGGCTGCGGGGCATTGACGTACGCGACCGACGGCGCGACGCAGGGGGCGTCGCCGGGCACGGGCGTCCCGGGCAACGGCAGCAGCAGGAAGCGTCGCGCGCCGTGGTCGACCGAGACGACCTCAGGTGGCGGCAGTGGACCGGCGCGCCTGCACAGGCTCTGGTAGTGGTCGACCAGGGCGCTGAACTTCACGTCGCTCGCGCCCACCACCAGCAACACCGGCGCGTCGCCCCAGTCGGCACGGCCGCGCGACTGCAGCCCCCACAGCTGGAGTTGCGGCGCGCGTCCGTGGGCGCGGTTCAGTGGATGCTCCAGGACCTTGATCCCGGCGTTGCCCATCGCGAAGCCGAGCTCGGCACCGATCTTGAAGTTGTCGGCGACGACGATGGTCCCCGCCGGCATCGCCTGCAGGCGCTGCTTCGCGGCAACGGCCAGCTCGTCCCACCCCGCGAAGTTCGCGGGGTACCACTTCGCCGCCGCCGCCTGCGCGCGCAATGCCGGCGTGGACACGAACGCGTAGTAACCCATCACCGCCGCCAGGCCGCAGGCGGCCAGCGCCCACGTCGCCACCCGCAGCCACCGCGGCCAGGCGCGGATCGCCACCGGCAGCAGGGGCAACAGGGCGAGGTACCCCGGCAGGGGCCAGTGGAAGCTGACGCGCTCGGTGTCGGCGAAGAACCCCAGGACGAAGAACCCCGCCAGCACGAGCAGGCCCAGCAACCCGAGGAAGCGCACACCCTGCTCGGCGTTCCGCGCGCGCCATCCGGCCCACAGGAGGCCCGCGAACAGCAGCGGCGTCACCAGCAGCGACTGGATCGCAATGAACAGGATGCCTTCGGATTGCCAGGCCCACGGATGGCGGTCGACGAGCTGGAAGCGGAGCCCGGCCTCGGCGTTCTCGACGTTCCATGCCAGCAGCGGCGTCCATGCCGCGGCGCCGAACGCGATCGCGATCAGCACCCGCGGGTCGCGCAGCACGCGCCGCCCTGCCGGCAAGACCAGCAGCACGACCAGGCCCACGCCGATGACCGCGGCGAAGCGGTAATGGCTGAGCGCACCGATCGCGAGCCCCGCGCCCAGCTGCAGCGCCGCGCCATGGGTGACCTTGCGCACCAGCCGCGCACCGGCGTCGATGCAGAACAGCGTCGCCAGCCCCATCGCCGCGTCGGGCAAGGCCATGAGGCCGAGGGAACTGACCAGCGGCAAGAGCAGCGTGGCCGTGCCCGCGATCCAGCCGGTGCGCGCGTCGAACTCGCGCGACGTGATGCGCACCACCAGCCACGGCAGCGCCGCGGCGACCAGCAGGAACGGAAGCCGCACGCCCAGCACTCCGTCGCCGAACACCGTGGTGCCGACGCGGATCATCCATGCGGTGAGGCCGGGCAGGTCGGAGTACGCCCACGCCAGGTGGCGGCTCTCCTGCCAGTAAAAGGCTTCGTCGACGAACAGCGGCAGGCGCGCCGCCATCGCCGCCTTCACCAGCAGCAGGCCCGCCCACAGCGTGATGAAGACCACGCGCGCGTCGGGCCGCTCCATGGGTGTGTGGTTCCGCATCGGCCCGCGACCTCGCTACACTCGAATCATCGTCACGGAGCCACGCATGTCCGCATCCCCCGCCAGCCGCCACATGCTAACCGACGACCTCCGTGAATCGCTGCGAACGGCCCAGCACCAGGTCAATTCCCTGGTCCTGGGCAAGGCGCACGAGGTGCGGCTGGCGTTCGTGGCGCTGCTGTCGGACGGCCACCTGCTGATCGAGGACCTGCCCGGCCTGGGCAAGACCACGCTGGCACATGCACTCGCGGCCACCATGGGCCTGGGCTTCCAGCGCGTGCAGTTCACAAGCGACCTGCTGCCGTCGGACATCGTCGGGGTGTCCGTGTACGACGCGCAGTCGCGACGCTTCGAGTTCCACCCGGGCCCGGTGTTCGCCCACGTGCTGCTGGCCGACGAGATCAACCGCGCGCCGCCGCGCACGCAGAGCGCGCTGCTGGAAGCGATGGCCGAGCACCAGGTGACCATCGACGGCACCACGCACCGGCTGCCGGACCCGTTCTTCGTCATCGCGACGCAGAACCCGGTGGATCTCTCCGGCACCTACCCGCTTCCGGATTCGCAGCTCGACCGCTTCCTGCTGCGCCTCACGCTCGGCTACCCGAACGAGGACGCCGAGCGCGAGCTGCTCGCCGGCACCGACCGCCGCGATCTGATCGCACAGGCGCTGCCGGTGCTGGGCGAAGCGGACGTGATTGAAGTGCGCCGCGCGGTGGCTGGCATCCACGCCAGCGACGCGCTGGTGGGCTACGTGCAGGCGCTGCTCGCGCGCAGCCGGCGCCAGGCCGGCGTGCGCGTGGGTCTGTCGCCGCGCGCGGGCATCGCCCTGCTGCGCGCGGCGCGCGCGTACGCGCTGCTGCTGGGCCGCGACCACGCCTTGCCGGAAGACGTGCAGGCGCTGTTCGTCGCCGTCGCCGCGCACCGCCTGGTGGCCGACGCCGACGGCGATGCCGCCGCGGTGGCCAAGGCGATCCTGCACGGCGTGCCGGTGGACTGACGCGTGCCGGCAGCCCGCGCCGGCCTGCGCGCACGCTTCGAGGCACTGGCCCGGCCGCGGGAGCCCGAAGCGCTGCCGGTGGCGTTCGACCGCCGCCGCATCTACATCCTGCCCACCGCGTTCGGCGCGTTCTTCCTCGTGCTGCTGCTGGTGATGGGCGTCGGCGCGCTCAACTACAACAACAACCCTGCCCTGCTCCTGGCCCTGCTGCTGGCGGGTGCCGCCAACACCAGCCTGCTCGCCGCGCACCTGCAGCTGAGCGGCCTGCGCGTGGTGGCGATCGATGCCGAGCCCGTGCCTGCCGGCGCGGTGATGACGGTGCGCGTGCATGCGCGCGCGGAGGCGGGGCGCGAACGCCGCGGCCTGCACGTGGACACCGACGGCGTCGCGGGCCCGCTGTCACTCGACGCCGGCGCCGGCGAAGCCGAGCTGCACCTGCGCACCCGCGATCGCGGCTGGCTCGACCTGGGCCGCCTGCGGCTGTCGACCACGCGGCCGCTGGGCCTCGCGCGCGCCTGGGCCTACGTGTGGCCTGCCGAGCCCTTGCTGGTGTACCCGGCGCCGGAAGCCAACGGGCCGCCGCTGCCGGAAGGACGCGGCGACGACAGCCACGTGCGCGTGCACCCGGCCGGCGACGACGTGCACCACCTGCGCGCCTACCGCCGCGGCGACGCCCGCCGCGCGATCGCGTGGAAACCTTCCGCGCGCCGCGACACGCTGATGGTGCGCGAGTACGAGCAGCCGCAGGGCGCGGACGTGGTGCTCGCTTGGCGCGAGGTCGCGTCGCTCGCGTACGAGGACCGCATCCGCCGCCTCGCGCGGTGGGTGGACGAGGCCGAACGCGATGGCCGCCGCTATCGCCTCGAACTCCCGGCGCAACCGGCCATCGGGCCCGATCGCGGCCCCGGCCACCGCCACGCCTGCCTGCGCAGCCTCGCATTGCTGCCGACCGCGCCGGGACACGGCCATGGCCGCTGACACGCCCACCCGCACGCGCACCCCGAGTCCGCCGCTCGACGGGCAGAGCCGCGCGTGGACGCTGCTGGCCGCGGCGGTGTGCCTGTTGCCATTGCTGTTGCAATTGCCGCCGGGCATGGCCGCGGGCATCGCCGGCACCGGGCTCATCGTTGCCGCGTTGTCGTGGCGGCGCCGCGTGCCGGGCTGGTTGCGCCTGCTGCTGGCGGTCGCCGCCATCGGCGGGGTGCTGGCGCAGGCCGGCTTCGCCTTCGGGCGCGACACCGGCTGCGCCCTGCTCGCGGCGATGCTCGCGATCAAACCGCTGGAGCTTGCCACCTTGCGCGACGGCCGCAGCCTGATCGGCTTCTCGCTGTTTGCGCCGTTCGCCACCTTCCTGCTCGAACAGGGCCCGCTGTCGCTGGTGCTCGGGCTGCTGGGCGCCACCCTGGCACTGGCCGCCCTGCTGCGCCTGGCGGAGCTGGAGTCCGGCGACATCGCGCACGCGACCCCGCCGCTGCGCCGCTTCGGCACCGTGTCGCGGCTGGTGGCGATCGGGCTGCCGCTCGCGCTGGCCGCGTTCTGGCTGTTCCCGCGCCTGGGCACGCCGCTGTGGGGGGTGCCGGAGCGGATGCTGGCGCGGCCCGGGCTCTCCGGCGAGATGTCCCCAGGCGACTGGCTCGACCTGGTCACCGACGACCGCGTCGCCCTGCGCGCCACCTTCGACGGCCCCGCACCGCCCACCTCCGAGATGTACTGGCGCGGCCCGGTGCTGTGGCATTACGACGGCCGCACCTGGTCGCAGGCCGAGATGCTGCGCGCGCTGCCGCCGGCGCCCACCGTGCCCGGCGACACCGTGTACCGCTACGAGCTTGAGGTGGAGCCCACCGAGCGCCGCTTCATGGTCGCGCTGGAGCTGCCGCTGGAGACGCCCGAGGGCCTGCAGCGTTCGCACGACCACGGGTTGTTCAGCGTGCGCCCGCTCACCAGCGCCACGCGCTGGCGGATGGAATCCGCGGCGCCGGCGCAGTTCGAACCGCAACTGCGGCCGATGCTGCGCAACGCCGCGCTGCGCCTGCCCGAGCGCTTCAACCCGCGCACCGTGGCGCTGGCCCGTCAATGGCGCGCCGAAGCGGGGCAAGGTGCCGCCGCCGACGCCGCAATCGTCGACCGCGCGCTGGGCTGGATCCGCGCCGAGTTCGCCTACACGCTGGACACGCCGTTGCTCGGCCGGCACGCGGTCGACGAGTTCCTGTTCGACCAGAAAGCCGGCTTCTGCGAGCACTACGCCGGCGCGTTCACCGTGCTGATGCGCGCCGCCGGCATCCCCACGCGCGTGGTCACCGGCTACGTCGGCGGCTACCGCAACCGCTACGGCGACTACTGGCAGGTACGCCGTTCCGACGCCCACGCCTGGGTGGAGGTGTGGCTGCCCGGGCGCGGCTGGGTGCGCACCGATCCGACCGCCGCGGTGGCGCCGGAGAACATCTACGACACCCTCGCCGACCGCGCCTCCGGCGGCGGCGAAGGCCCGGACGTGTTCACCCCCGTGCTGGACATGGGCGACTGGATCCGCCGCGGCTGGAACGACCTGGTGCTGGGCTTCGATGCCGGGCGCCAGGCGCGCCTGCTGCAGCCGCTTGGCATCGACGAGCTGGACCCGGGCGAACTGGTGGCGCTGTTCGCGCTCCTCGGCGGCCTGGCCCTGGCCGCGATGCTGTGGCTGGTGTCGCGCGGCGAGCGCGAGCGCGACCCGGTGCTGCGCGCCTGGCACCGGCTGGGCGCGCGCTATGCCCGCCTCGGCCTGGGCCGCGCCGCACACGAGCCCGCTGGCGAGTGGGCCGCGCGCGTGGCGGCCGCGCGCCCGCCCAGCGAAGCGCTTCGCGTGCTCAGTGCCCGTTTCACCGATTGGCGGTACGCTCGCGAAGGCCGCGGCAGGCCCGACGCCCGCGACCTGGTGCGCGACCTGCGCCGCCACCGCCCGTGAGCCTGCAGCCCCCACAACCGATCGACCGGAGACACCCGATGCCCCTGCGCCCCCTCCTCCTGGCCCTGGCCGCCACCGGCGTGCTCGCGGCCTGCGCCTCGCAGCCCCGGCCGCTGCAGGGCGAGTACCTGCCGCTGACCCCGCGCGAGGCGGTGGAGCGCGAGAGCACCGGCGCCGTGGTGCGCTGGGGCGGCCGCATCGTGCAGGTGGAGCCGAAGGACAACATGACCTGCTTCGAGATGGTCTCCGGCCGGCTCGACGCGTACGGCCGCCCGATGTGGCGCGGCGACGACACCGGCGGCCGCTTCATTGCCTGCCGCTCCGGCTTCTACGACCCGGCGGTGTTCGAGAAGAACCGCGAGGTCACCTTCACCGGCACCATCGACGGCTACGAGAACCGCCAGATCGGCGGCTACGACTACCGCTTTCCGCACGTGGCCGCGGACGTGATCTACCTGTGGCCCAAGCGCGACCACGTGCACGTGGTGACGCGGCCGGCGCCTTGGCCGTGGTGGGGTTGGTGGTGAGCACGACGCTGGCTGTGGCCTAGCCGGGACTGGCAGCACCCCGTCGTCCGCTGCCCGGTTCTACCGCGGCAGGCGGCGTCGCCTCTCTCACGCCGAAGACCGCTGGCGCCCGGTCGACTGCAGCGGGATTGCTGCCGGACACCGTAGCTGGACCCAGTGGCGTACCGGCGCCGGGTTGCCCTGGCGGGACGACCGCGCCGGCATCGCGACTGAACGCGCTGTAGGGCGTGAACTGCCCCATCACCCCCTGGAAGAAGACGGCCGCCATCGGAGGCGCACTCACGATCAGCATCGTCAGGATCAGCCCCAGCCCCCCCTGCTGCATGGCCATGGCGGTCAGGCTTTCCTCGCTGCCGCCCCCGGGAATCCAGCTTGTCATCCAGAAGGCAAGCCCTACCGCGATCACCATGTCGAGCGCGAGCGTGACCATCACGCTGAGCAGGGCAAGGGAAAACAGGGTGCCGATGCCGTAGAAGAGCCATTTCTGGAACAACTGGCTGGTTACCGGAAAGAGCAGGCAGAGGATGAACAAGGGCCCGAGCCCTACGATCAGCGCGATCGCCACCTTGTTGAGGAGCAGCATCGTGGCCGCCATGACCGCGGGTCCGCCCAGGCCCACGCCGGCGAACCAGAGTGCGCGATCCTTCTTCTCCGCAGTCACCAGGTCGTCCCCCACGTCAACCGAGTCGATGACTTCGAGCGCGACCTGGAGGATCGCAAGTGTCCGGTCGATGTCCTCGTACGTGCCCCCGTCGTCGTCGCCGGTCACGACCTCCTGGACCACGTCCGTCAGGCCGTTTGTCAGCGCGTGGTAGATCGAGCCGGAGCCTGCCGCTGCCCCAGTAGCTATGCCAATTACCAGCACGGCCCGCAGCGTGCTGGCGACCAGCGCCATCATCGGCTCGCGCGACTGTCCGGTGGCGATCCGGTACCCCTGTACCAGGATCCAGAGCGTCATCAATGACAATACTGCCGCCCCTGCGACAGCAAGCGTCCGTCCCAGCAGGTTGCCCGCGAACTCGCTGATCTCGTCGTCGAGAAAGCTGTTGATTTCGTGGAAGAACACCATGTTCGGCAGGCCGTCCTGCACGCGCATTAGCTCCAGCATGTGGCCGGCAGCTGTGAACGACTCATCCATGGCCCGCTCCTGCTCCTTGCTTCCGCTCAACGTTCCCGCGTTCGCGCCGCCTGCAAGGCCAGCCGTAGCGCCACGCCCTGAGCCAGGTCGCCGCCGATGCCGCCGCTGCCCCCAAGCGCTTGTCTCGCGACTCGCTCCTGGTCCTGCTCCAGCTTGGCGATGGCTGCCGCGTACGCATCCATCAGGGTGGCGGAGTTCTGGACGTCGTTCTGCAGTTGGCTCTGGATCGCCAGGATCCGGTTTGTATTGGACTCCAGCTTGCCCTGCTCCTCCTGGCCGATGGCAGACCGCTCCGCATAAGCCGCCTGCAGCTCCTGGTCGCGTCGCTCCACGTCCTCGAGCATCGTCACCACCGCATTGAAACGATGGTTCTCGGTGCGGACGATCGCGACGCAGTACTCGAACTGCTCCGCGCCCCGCGGGTGCTTCCGCGGCTCCGTGCCGCACCGTTCCACGACCCCGACCTCCGGGCCACGGGGAGAAAACTGCTGGCGATGCCCGGGTTGGCCGTCATACGCCTCACCCTTCACGTACATCTGCTCCAGCTGCTGGTTCAGCGTGGTCGTCTGCTCGAGCTGCTGCTTGTATTGCTCCAGCATCTGCTGGTACTGCGCCACCCAGCCGAGCGCGGTCTTCACCGTATGGGGCAGGTCGATGACAGGCACCGTCGCCTGCGCCACCCCCGTTCCGGCGACGAGCGCGACCAGCGCCACCGCCGCCGCTACGCCGGGACCTCGGGCTCCTTTCCATGCCTTGCTGCTCATGTGACCTCCATGTCGCTTGCTTCGGGACCGGCCGGTGCCGGACCCGTCTATCCGATCCGCGCGGGTGTCACGCCGCGTCGGCGGCGTCCCGTGGATCCCGCCGCTGGGAACGCTTGCCCCGGCGACGTGCCTGGAACTGCTCGAGCCACTGCTCAGGGCTCAGGTCCTCCACCGCCACCCCGGCGGCAGTGGCCACCTCTTCGAGCGTCAGGTGGAGGATCTCGACGTTGTCGGTCGACGCGGACAGCACCGCCAGCGCGTCCTCCATCCCGGACAGATCCAGCCGGCACACCGTCGAGGCGTGTCCCTGTTTCACCAGGAAGCACCTCGAACGTTCATCGAGCGCGAGGACGACGCGATACTCCGCCTCGGTCAACTTCAGGCCGTCCACGTAGTCGGCGCGGCTCGCGCTCGGGTTTGGCAGCAGGATGAGCGTCGCCGTCTGCTCGACGAGCGCAGCAGCGATATCGCTCGCCAGAGCATCTTCCGGACTCTGCGTCGCAAAGATCCCGAGGCCATTCTGCTTGCGGATCGTTTTCTGCTTGTTGCGCGCGAACGCCTTGAGCGCCCCACCCCCCTCGAGCACCTTCCAGAACTCGTCCATCACGTAGATCAGCGGCCGGCCGTCGATGAGCGACTCGAGCCGGTGCAGGAGATAGGCCACGACCGGGGCCCGAACCTCGGCATGCTCGACGATCTCCGTGTAGTCGAATCCGATGATCCTGGAGTTCTCCAGGTGAACCGTGTCGACCGGATTGTCGAAGACCCATCCCAGCGCGTGGCCCGCGGTCCACCGCTTGAGACGCGCGAACAGACCGTCATCGCCCATGTTCGGCAGGCTCATCTGCAGCGCCTTGATGCCCCGGAGGTGCATCGGCGTATCGAGGACGCTTTCGACGGCATGGAAGATGTCCTCCTCCTCGCGCGCGGTGTAGCGCTCCTTCCCGGCGAGCATGTGGACAAGCTCCACGAGGAACTGGACATTCCGGTCATCGCGTCCGCACTGGAACGGGTTGAAGCCGGTCGGACGGCCTGCCTGGAGTGCCAGGTAGTTCCCGCCGCATGCGCGCACGAAGATCTCCGCACCCCTGTCCTTGTCGAAGAAGAACACTGTGGGTTCGGGTCGCAGCCTCTGTACCTGGCTCAACAGGAAGTTGACCAGCGCGGTCTTCCCCGTCCCAGACTTGCCGATGACCATCGTGTTGCCGATGGCCTTCTCACCGAAAGAGGCCTCCGCGGGATGCGTGGCATGGAAGTTGAAATGGTAGGGCTGCCGGTTCGTCGTCTGCAGGGTGGTGACACAGGGGCCCCACGGATTGCCATCGCGCTTGCCGGTCGCGAAATTGTGCAGGGGCGACAGGCCGAGGAAGTTCAACGAACTGACGTTGGCAAGGCGCGTCCGGAACCGCCAGTTCGCCGGAAGCTGTGCGTAGAACGCCGACGCGACCGCCAGATCTTCCTTGGTCGAGACAAAGCCCGCATTCGACAGCTCCGCGCGTGCGGCGGCGACGTCCCTGGTCAGCTGCTCCTGGCTCCCTGCGTACAGCGTCATCGAGAAGTGGTACTGGCCGAGCACGAAGCTGCCCGATGCGAGCTGGTCCATGGCCTGGTCCAGCTCGACGATCTGGCTGACGGCCCGGTCGCCGGACGAGATCATCATGCCCTTCGTCCGGTCCAGGACCTTCAGCGCGTCTGCGCGACCCATCGGACTGAAGGAATGGGTGACCACGTATTCGTGATCGAGGTACTTCAACCCATTGAGGATTCCGGGCCACGTCCCGTCCACGTACTCCTTGATGTTGAGGATCGCGCCAAAGTGGTGCTGCCCGTCGGGCGTGCTCACCATAAAATCTCCCGACCTGCCCGAGAACGTGTGCCGACTTACCGGCAGGTAGTCGTGAACTGGCGCCCGGAGCACCGGAACAGGCTCGTCGACCCTGTTCAATAGGTAGGAGAGGAACTCGAGCAGCTCCGAGAACACTACCCCGGTTTTGCCCTCGTACATCGACAGGCGGTACGGCGCATAGTCCCGGACCACCGCCTCGACATTGGACGCGAGCTCCTCTGCCTTCGCGAGGGACTGCGCCTGCTGTGAGGTGAGCGCGGCGACGTCCGCCGACTTCTCCACCATGCGCCGCCCGGCCACGACCGGTCGATAGATCATGGTCAGGTACATGTCGTTCCGCATGATCTTCTCGTTCGACAGCGACCTGAAATAGTCCTCGGACAGGCGCCGACTGAACGTGTGCGGGAACGAGCCATTCGACTCGATCCGGCCACGCCTGCGGACGTCGTGGACCCAAAACGCGACGTTGGTGAAGTCGGGCGCCCGTAGCGACTGCAGCAACCGGTTGAAGGTCGCGTGCCGGTGCTCGAGATCGGCCGGGTCCCGTCCGACGAAGGGAAGCCCGCCCATGTACCAGCTCAGGAGATAGTCGCCGCCGCGGGTCTTGAGGACCGAGCGGGACACGTGGCTCGAGTAGGGAACCAGGTCTGTGATGGCTGCGTCGGCAGGCGTCATGTGAATTCCATCAGGGGTCGGCTGTGCGCGTGGCGATCGTGCGGCTAGCGCGCGCCGCCAGGCCCCACGTCGTGCAGGAACGGGCGGTACTTGAACGGCGCCAGCGACCACATCCCGCCATGGCGCCGCAGGTTGCGCACCCTGAACCTGACTTGCCACCGCAGACCGAGCAGACGGAAGATCATTTCGTGGGGGGGGGGCCGCCCGGG